>CADCLG010000033.1:0-6991 GCA_902802305.1 uncultured Spirochaetaceae bacterium | reverse complement strand
TGGAATTAAAAATTACACAGTAAATATTGCTGATGCTTACAATGGTCTTACCCGTGCAATAAAAGATTCTGTCGGAGCTGATGAAGTTCCTCCTCAGTATATAACAAACACACCGGCACGCCTTCGCCTGGCAACTCTTTACGGAATTGCAGCCCTGGAAGGAAATGCCCGCGTTTCAAATAACGGAAATTTGAGCGAGCGTCTTGCAGGCTACTTCACTTTGTGGGGAGACGGAGCAGGTGATTTTGCACCACTTGCAAATCTTTATGTTGATGAAGTAGTGGAGCTGGGAAAATCACTGGGACTTCCTGCAGAACTTTGTGACAAGGCTCCAAGCGACGGTATGTCAGGCAAAACTGATGAAGACAACCTCGGCTTTACCTATGCTGATTTGCGCGCCGTTGCCGAAGGAAAGACTGATGGTATGGATGCAGGAAAAGTTGAAATAATCAAAAAAAGAATCGACGGAATGGCTTTTAAGAAAAAGTTGTTGAATCTTCCATGTTTTCTACCGTCGATTAGAAAATAACTAGAAATTGGCATTCTTTTGCTTGTAAATATGTCATTGTCGGGCTTGACCCGACAATCTATAAAGGACAGTGTTTTACAGATTCCCTGGTCAAGCCAGGGAATGACAATATATTAAGTCAGGAATGACACTTAATGCAAATATAAATAAGGAACTTATGTTTAATATTAAAATCCACAAAATAGAAAAATCCGCCCACGAAAACGACGGAACATTTTTACAGACTCCTTTCTGGTGCGAGTTCAAGGCCCGCCACGGCTGGACCTACCGCCGTTTTGAAATTGAATATACATTACCGCCGTTGAATGTAGAAGAGGGCTGTGAGAAGTCTACGGTGGTTGAGGCCCTCGAAACCACCGTTAAAACTGAGCTCGCCGTACTCAACCGCAGCTTTGCAAAAGGTATGTTCTCAATCGCCTACATCCCGCTTTTTCCAAAGCTGCCTTATGAATGCACTCCGGAAGAGCTGTTAGACAAGGCATTTAGTGATGACAATGAATCATCGGTTCCTGAGGCTCTCGAAGGGACCGAAACCACTACGAACTCTGTCCTCATAAATCAGGAAATCATAACTCCGGAAACTCAGACAATCGAGTTCGCACACTTTTTAAGCGAGCTCGCTGCAGCCCTAAAACCTGAGCTTCCAAAAAACACAATCGCAATTCGCTTTGACCCGGATGTAAGCTTCAGCAGCCCAGAAGACCGCGACCTCTTTAATTACGGAATGAAAATGGTGTCTTATGCTGACCGTCTTAAGCTCCGTAAGAACTCGGTAGACATCCAACCGCCCGACAGCACTCTTGTAGATCTCACCGGCACAGAAGAAGAAATCCTCGAGAAGATGCATTCCAAGTGGCGTTACAAT
The DNA here is from genome assembly GCA_902802305.1 of uncultured Spirochaetaceae bacterium. Classification (GTDB taxonomy): domain Bacteria; phylum Spirochaetota; class Spirochaetia; order Treponematales; family Treponemataceae; genus Treponema_D. Next base: position 5,597 of record CADCLG010000033.1, on the reverse strand, counting down.
ATCCGCCTCAGCGAAAGAAAGGGTGTGACAATCCACCGTTACTTAGGAAATGATATTAACTTGTCTGAAAAAATCGACAAGTTTTATGAACTCACAAAGATTACAAATGCCCGCGACGGAAACGCAAGCCACGCAAAGGCATATTATGCAGATCTCATTAAATCTTCTGCAGAAGAAATCAGTAAGGGGCGAGATATTCCTGTAATCAGTCTTTACATTGCAGAGCACGAAGGTGAGGAAATCGCTTCAATCATGACACTTTTCAGTCACGACGAAGCAATCTATCTTTACGGAGCCAGCAGCAATAACAAGCGAAACCTTATGCCAAATCATCTTTTACAGTGGACAGCTATGAAAGATGCAAAGGCCTACGGCAGCAAATATTATGATATGTACGGAATGCCACCGGAAGGTAAGGACGAAAGTCATCCTATGCACGGCCTTTACATGTTCAAGGCAAACTTTGGTGGAAAGAACATTCACCGAACCGGCAGCTGGGACATTCCGCTCAAGGCAATTTACCGCCCATACAGCGCCGCAGAAAAACTCCGAGCTTTCTGGCATAAGAAGGTTATAAAGAAACTGAAGGGGAGATAATTTTTTTACCAGGCAAATATAATTCTTGCCTAGTATGAGAATGTATGGTATATTAAATAAAGAGGCATTCGTAATCTAGCGTCTTGCCTCATGGTGGTAGTCTGATTTCTCAGACATTTTGCCCGTCATGTGGTCCAAACACTTGGCGGGCTATTTTTTTATCTGTTTACCTTTTTTCCGTCTACGGAGAAGGCGCATGATAATATCGATGATAAGTTCGGCCGCTCTTAAGAGCAGGTCGCAGATTTCATACGAATTCATAGCTGCCTCCTAATATCAAAATCCATCTTTTCAGATGGTCAGATTTCAGAGACAAGACCGCCATTGATTACAAATGCCGTTTTATACTATACAGTATAGTTAGTATTATGTAAAGTATAAATTATCCATAAAAACTTTTCTCTACCATCATATGATAGACCTACTGTTTTATAATTCTCGTTATGAATGAAGAAAACAAAGAAGAACCAGGTTATTCATTTTTCACGCGAATAGAAGCAGAATTAGAAAAGACAGTTGCAGATATTGAAGATTACTATAAAAACAACTTTAGTGACCCTGAGCAATATCTACAAACAGGATTTGAGAAATTTAACCTTAGAAAAGGAGATCTTATAATACTAGCATCACGACCTTGTTTAGGAAGATTTTCTTTTGCCATGAGTATTGTTAATAATGTAGCTATGAAAAACAAGAAACCTGTTGGATGTTTTTCTTGCGGAGATAGAGATGCATCTTCTATTTGTAAACAACTTATTTCTATACGAACAGGAATTCCTTTAAGCAAAATTTTACGAGGATATTTAAAAGTAGAAGATGTTAAAAAAATCTCTAAAGAATCTGGAAATTTATATGACTCAAAAATCTATATAAATGACACTCCTAATATAATGTACGAAGAATTTAAATTGGCTGTGGATTTAATGGTTAATAAAATTGGAGTTGAATTAATTATTATTGATAGTTATGAATACCTTCAAGAAATTGTACAAGCAGATGATGAAGATATTTTATATTTACATTCAACATTATTAAATAAATACAAAGAAAAAGCTAGAGAATTGAACATTCCAATTATAGTTCTTATGGAATTACCTATAAGAAATGATGATGAACCTTCTATTGCTGATTTTAAGGAAAATATGGCGATTCCAAGAACTGTAGATGAAGTTTACTTTTTATACAGAGAACGAATTAAAGATGACAGAAAAACTTGCGAAGCAAATCTAATTATGGGCAAAAATTCACATGGAGTAAATCTTTATATTCCACTTACTTATCATACCGAAAAAAGAATTTACACAAATTATCTGGAGGAATAATGAAATGGATAATGTATTAAATTACACCCCAGAAGAAAAGAAACTTGAATGGCAGTTTCAGGAGTATAGTTTTCAGCTGCCTGAGTATGTTGAACAGCTTTTAGAAATTGATAATTCTATGCAGATTTCTGTTATTCGCGCTCGGATGGATTTAATACTATCAAACCAGATTATCCCTGTTTATGTAATAAAAGATGATGAATATAAAATCCTGATTTTAGTCAAGAAAAATGATAATTCATATTTTTTAGATTTCTATTGTGGAATACAAAAAACGATTCCTAAGCAAGAAGAATTGAATATGATTAATACCTGGTGTGAAAATAAAAAAATAAATCTTTCTAATGGAATGAGATTATGATGTGGATTTGTGAAAGATGCAGAAATTACTATCAAGGAGATTTTCCTGACAGAATTGACACATGGCGTGATGAAGAATTAATTGCTCATTCTGTTCCTAACAATGCAGCATTATGTTTTGGATGCGCTTTGTATTTGTTATGGTCACGGGTTTTTAATGGTGGAATAAGAAAATATTGGGATGAGTATTATAAAACTGGTGATGCTTTCCAATTAGGCACGAAAAGTCGATACAATGAAACTTGCAGAGAATTTGATATTAACTATGGATTTTTGAATCCGGAAACTAATCTTTATTGGGATGAATGATAAAATTATACAGCTCCACGAGTAAACTCAATAAGATTTTTTATTTCCATTCTTGCAACTTCAACTTTAGTATCGAATAGCTTCTGGTCAACTATGATGTAATGCCAGTAACCGTTATCATAAGCAGCATATTCAGAAAGATAATTTAATTTTGTTCCCTGAAGCTTATAACTAATTTCTTTTTGCTCATTATTATAGTCTTCGAAAAATGCAATTGTGAGTAAAGGAACATCGATATAGTCAAAAACCTTTAGGCCAATCCAGACTTCTCCTCCTGCAAAATAATTACGCCCAATAAATTTACACGAAAGATTTGCTATAAACTCTGTTTGGTCTGGAAGATTAAGATTTGTTAATTCTTCTGCTTTATCAAGCGCAGCCATGGAAATATTGCAATATTCAGAAAAGCTTTTCATGCCATCAGCAATTTCTGCATCCATTGCACTTTTTACAACTTCAAATTTAAGCTGAAAATTTGGGTCTGTATAGTAATAGCCTCTTTTAGAAGAATCATACTCATAAGGGGCATAACAGCGGTCACGAAGAAATTCGAGGTCTCTGCTGATTGTTGAAGTACTACATTCAAGAAGTTCAGCCAGCATTGTGGTATTTGGGTATCTTTCAGCAGATATTAACTCGTGAATTTTTACTACTCGTTCAATTTCTCTGTGAGTTGTAATTTCTTTTCGCTTTTGTGCCATGGGGTACTCCTTCTTTATATTATATACCTAAAATTAGAAAATTGTGAAAAATCTATTAGGTCTATCATGTTTTGCCATACATGACAAATTATAATAAACCTACAAAAATTAAGGAGGCTTCGAAATGAAGAAGTTTTTATTGGGTTTATTTGCATTAGTAATTGGATGCACTGCTTTTGCAACAGATGTTAGAGGTGAAGCAGGTAATTTGAAATGGCTGCTCCGTAATGGTGAAATGTCTATTGTTGGAACTACAGAGAGTAAAGAAGAATTAACTTCTATTACTGTTCCTGCAACTATTGAAGGAAAGACTGTAACTAAGATTTTCAAGAGTGCTTTTTCAGCTTGTAAAAATCTGGTTGAAGTAAATCTTCCAGATACAATTACTATTATTGACCAGGAAGCTTTTGATGGCTGTCGTTCTTTGACGGAAATAAAACTTTCTAAGTCTTTGGTGACAATTGGAAATAAAGCATTTTCTGATTGTAGCTTAACTGGAATTGTCATTCCTTCTTCTGTAAAGACTATAGGCTCGGCAGCATTTAAATGTAAAACTTTACTTGAAATAACAATTCAGGACGCACCTGTTGAAATTGGGAAGAATGCTTTTAATTGTTTAAGTCTTGTGTCAGTAGACTTAGGAAAGAAAACAGTTAGCATTGGTGAAAGCGCTTTTCAGAATTATCCGCTAGAAAGCTTTGAAATGCCAGACTCTGTAAAGACGATTGGAAAGCTTGCATTTAAGGATGCAAAGAAACTTAGAAATATTCGTTTATCTAAAGGGCTTGAAACTATTGGTGATAGTGCTTTTAGTGGATGTAAGAATTTGGAATCTATTGAAATTCCTGATTCTGTAAAAGTTTTAGGAAAACAGGCTTTTGCAAGTTGTGTAAACTTGAAAACTGTAAAGCTTGGTAATTCATTAAAAAGTATTCAGATGGCGACTTTCAAAGGTTGTTCATCTATAAAAGAAATAACTATTCCAGATTCAGTTACAGTTCTGGAATCTAGTACTTATGACAGTTGTTTTGCAGAATGTGAAAATCTTGAAGCTATAAAGTTTGGAAAATCTGTAAAGGCAATTCCAGAAAATCTTTTCTCAAGCTGCCCTAAGTTGAAATCAATTGAATTATCAGATTCTATTAAGTCTATCGGAAATGGCGCATTTGCGAATACAGCAATTGAAACATTGATAATTCCAGATTCTGTTACTTCAATCGGAAATTATGCTTTCTCTGATTGTAAACAGTTGCAGAATGTGAAACTCCCTGCTTCTATCAAAAAAGTAGGAGTGTCAGCTTTTGCTTATTGTAAATCTCTAAATTTAACTATTCCTGATTCTGTAAAGGAAATAGGCAAAGATGCTTTTCTCGATGTTCCAAATGTAAATTACAATGGAAATGCAGAAGGCTCACCTTGGGGAGCAAGGAAAATAAATGGAACTTGACCAATTGAAATATCTTTTAGCAATAAACATTTAAAGCAATTGGACTATCAAATAGAGAAAAAAGGCGAATATTTTAGTATTTACAAGAATAAAAAAAGAGTAACTTCTCTTGATATTCCTGCAACTTATGAATATAATGGAAAGAATTATAAAGTAATTGCTATTGCTAATAATGCTTTTAGTAATTGTAAATATTTAAAAAATGTGATTATTCCTGAAACAGTTAGAAAAATAGGAAGAAAAGCATTTAGTGACTGTCCTAATTTGAAGAGTATTGATATTCCAAGTAGGATAGAAAAGATAGGTGAAAGTGCTTTTTATAATGATAAATCACTTGAAAAAATAGAGATTCCAAGAGGTTTGCAAGAAATTAAAGCAAATCTTTTTGAATATTGCAAATCTTTAAAAAGTATAACAATTTCAGATACAGTTATAAAAATAGGTAAAAATGCTTTTTGGCATTGCGAATCATTGGAAGAAGTAAATATAGGTTATTCATATAGCAAAAATATTGCTCTTAAAACAATAGGAGACTCTGCTTTTCTTTGCTGTAAATCATTAAAAAAAATTTTGATACCCAAAAGTGTTACGAAAATAGAACCTCGTGCTTTTTCTTCTTGTACTTCTTTAACAGAGGTAAAACTTCCAAAAAAATTAAAGGAAATATCAATGGGACTTTTTAGTAACTGTGCTTCACTCGAAAATATTGATATTCCCAAAAATGTTAAAAAAATAAAAATTTCGGCTTTCTGGCATTGTCACAAATTAAACAATATAGTCATTCCTGATTCTGTAAAAGCTATAGAAGCTATTGCTTTCTGTGATTGTACTTCATTAGACAATATATCAATTCCTAATTCT
>CADCLG010000032.1 GCA_902802305.1 uncultured Spirochaetaceae bacterium | reverse complement strand
AGCATAGCCCTGAACATACTATGATGTTTACCAGTCCCCATCAGATTTTTTGCAATCACTTCTTCAACCGGCATTAGAATGAATTTCTCACCAAACAGCTTATCAAACTCCTTCTCGAAAAAAAATCCATCTTTCCATCTTTGATAAAGAGATTCAAAACCCGAGGCTCAAGAGAAGGCTTACGAACAAGGCAATTAAAAAGCTCCGGGTAATCCTGAATGTAAACATAATTTGTATCGATGTGTCCGTGGTCTGCGGTTACGACGATAAGACTATCTTCAAGTTCGGCTGCGAGTTCAGCAACCTGTTGCTCAAGACTAACAATACACTCATGAGCTTCCTTAGAACCACAGCCATAGGTGTGCAAAAGTCCATCCGGCTGATTCCAGTAAGCGTAAATGTATCTCGGGCTCTTTGATTGGCCAGTCCCCGCATCATTTTGTTTACATATATTTTTTATATGCTGGCAAATCTTTTCAAAGCTGTCGATTGCAGAATCCAGAAAGGGAGCAACAAGATAAGCCTCTTTTCCAGCCTTTTTGATTTTATCAGTTACATTTTCATAAGGAGTCAAAGTTCAGGCAACATTGTAATCAGCAGCAGGCTTTTCTGTTCCCTGAATCTTATTGAGAAAAACAGTTACGTTTTCACCAACCTGAGGATAATAACAGTCCCAGCCAAGCCAGGCATGCTCGCAAGGCTGTAAGCCAGACATAACAGAAGTTGTAGCCGCAACCGTAGTTGAAAGAAACGTAGAAAAATAGATTCCCGCAAGATGAGACCTGAAACTTCCATCTGCCTTAAGGTGCCGCTCAAGAATTGCTTTTCCCATTCCGTCCAAAAGAATTACAACTATGTTCTTGTAATCCTTTTGAAGATATTTATCCAGAAGAGGAAGGGTATCTCCATTGGTCGGCAATCCAAACTTTTTTAAAATTGAGTTAGGCAAGTTTGCAATACAGTTTTTATAATCCGGTAATACGATTTTATGTTTTTCCATGCTCAGTCCTTTTTTTTTATAATTTACATTCTGCAAATCCAACAGTGAAGGGCAGGTGCTCATATTTTACACTTCCCTTAAATTCAAATCCATTCTTAAAATACCATTCCTTCAATTCTGTATAATCATTTATAAAATCAAGGAAAAGTATTTTACCGCCAAGCTCGCGAACTTTTTCTTTTGCAAAATCCAGAAGACGTTTGCCATAACCTTGATTTCTCATCTGAGGCTTTACACATAGATTATGAAGAACATAAGTTTCTTCTTTTTCCGGATCCTTGCTGATTGAAAAATATCCGACCAGCTCCTTTTCTCCATTTTGATTTTTCTCAAAAAGTCCGTACATCAAAAAGCCCCAGTTCCAGAAATTTTCAAGCTTTTCCAAAGGCATAAAGGCATTATGTCCCGGAGCATTTTCTTTTGTAAAACCAAACTTTTCTGCAACTGTTGAAAAGCACAGATGGATAAAATCCAGGCAGAGGGGAAGTTCTTCTTTTTCTATTCGTCTAATCATTTTTTACTCCAGTCTCTAGATTGTCCGGCAACCCTTCAACTTAGCTGAGGAGCCGCCGGACAATGACAAATGTCTATTTCTTACGTAAAATCCAGATCAGATTACTCTGATACTTAGCAGCACTCATAGGGTCATTCAAATCTTCCTTGTCGCCTTTGTAGCCGCGGTAAATATCAACTACCTCAAAGCCGCAAAGCTCTGCAAGCAGAAACATTTCCCAGCGGTAAGTCTGCCGCATTTTGAGCGGACGGATCCGCTCTCCAATTACCTTTCCCTCATCATCATAAGTTTCAAACTTCCAGTTACCGCTCATAATCTGAGTCCAGGGATTATAAGAAATAGCATTGTAGATTTTTTCACGTTTTCCTTCGCTGTTCACATATTCCAGGCGGAAAGAGTAGTCATCGGGCTTTGTATTTATCTGCTGGGCCTGTACAGCCGGCCAGGGATCAAAAGTATTTAGTGTCAGAATGCCGCCAGGAACAAGATGTCGCCCAAGATTTCTCAAAGCCGCTATCTGAGACTTCTGATCCGGCAAGTGCATAAAACCGCTTCTTGCAATAATGGCAAGTGAGTATTTTGTGCCCGCATTAAAATCAGTCATATTACCGGGAAAGATTCTCAAGTCCAGTTTTTTTGCCGCTGCTTTTTCTGAACAGACACGACACATTTCTTCAGACAGATCAGTGCCATTAGCTTTCACTCCATGCTCAGCAAGGTAAAGCAAAACCGCGCCGGTTCCACAGGCAACGTCAATCACTCCATCTTTGCCATACTTTTTTGCCAGTTCAAGATAAAACTCCTGAAAACCTTCATGCTTGTCGAACTCCTGATTGTACATTACATCAAGATATCTGTCGTAGTTCTCGGCTACATCTTTATAGTCATGCAAGTCCATACTTTTTCCTCCTTTGCATTTTCTGCTGCGGGCCCTGCGAGCAAAAAAAAAGGCCACTTACCTCAAGGCAAGTGGCCGATTAATCAGATTAAAAAATGTTCAATCTATCGCACTTTGTACCCCGGGCATACGCATCTCTTGCCATCATCATTATTGGTGGTTGTTGTAAGAGAACGTGTATCTGGAGTCACGAAATTAAACATAATGTTTTGAACATACAGAAAAACAAAAACTAAGTCAAGTCAATCTGATTTTTTAATCCTACGAAGCGTAGGTTGTATCCGACACTTTGCTGTGATAATCTGAAATCACAAATTGAGCCCAGGCCGGCAGGCTCTTATTCAGGAGAATAAAAATGGACAACTATGTAACTGGAGCAGTTATCAAAAGGCTCCGCGAAAACAAGAAGATGACTCAGGAAGAACTTGCTCAGAAGATTTTTGTAACCAGCAAGGCCGTAAGCAAATGGGAAACAGGGAAGGGCTTTCCGGATGTCGGTTTACTGGAATCACTGGGAAAAGCACTGGATGTTTCTGTAATAGAGCTTCTTTCCGGCGAGGATATCACAAACCTTAATAAAGCCTGCAATATGTCAAAGGGAAAGTTTTATGTCTGCCCGATTTGCGGAAATGTGATTCAAACCACAGGAGAAGCTGTTATCTCCTGCTGCGGAATTACTTTGCCACCTCTGGAAGCTGAAACCCCGGACAATTCCGACGTCGAACACGCTCTGAATGTTGAAATTGTAGAAGATGAATACTATGTAACTATGAATCATCCTATGACAAAGGAGCATTATATTTCATTTCTTGCGGCAATTTCAGATGATAGAATGCAACTGGTAAAACTCTATCCGGAAGGTAATGCTCAAGCACGCTTTAAAATCAGCCGGGTAAGAAAGCTTTTTGCTTACTGTAACCGGCACGGGCTATTTGAAGTGGACAGAAAAGAACTAAAAAAATCCAATTAAATCATAATTCATAGTTGAAAAGTTTAATATTTTCAACTATGATAATTTTATTATGTGGAAGACACCAGTTTTATGGACAGCAAGAGGAGCCTATACTACCGTTCGTTAGGGGTAGTGGGTCTTTTTCAAAAAACTGCAGTCTTTATACATTCTGCCTATCTGAAATAAAATCCATACATTTTTAATGCCCCACAGTTTTACGACACGTAGTGTCTCATAAATTCAATTACGGACGACATAAAATGTTCAACATAAATAAACAAATTCGAAAATTATATACATCTTCTATTCTGGGAATTCTTTCCCTTTCCGGTGCCTGGGTTGCAATTCTTGCTTCCCGTGGCTTTAGTCTAGCGCAGATTGGCTTTGCGGAAACTGTTTTTCATATTGTAAGTCTGCTTTTTGAAATTCCTTCAGGAGCTCTGGCAGATGTTATTGGCCGGAAGAAAACACTTGTTCTTTCCGTCATCATGCGAATCATTTCTAATGCAATTATGGTTGCTTCAAATAATTTTACTATGGTCTGTATTTCAATAGGCTTTTGTGCCCTCAACTATAATTTTGCTTCTGGATCTGATGATGCCCTGGCTTATGATTCTATGAAATCAGTTGGGAAAGAAGATTACTTTGAGAAGTACGCTTCCAATCAGCTGATTATCTATCGTGTTTGCGAAGGCCTTTCAACACTTGCAGCAGGTCTCTCACTCGCGCTTGGTTATAAGATTTCTTATCTCGTCAGCATTGGTTTTGCTATACCACAGCTTGTAGTAACCTGCAGTCTTACAGAAATCAGAGTTGGCGAAGTTTCTCCGCATCGTTCTATTTTTGCAGAAATAAAAAAAGTATTTGCAGAAAGCTTCCGCTTCCTTAAAGTTGAAACAAAGGCAGTTATTCTTATGTTCACAAATTCTCTGGTTGGCGCCTTTGATGTTCTTCTCTTGTTTTTCTTACAGGCAAAGCTTCCCGAAGCAGGCATTCCAAAGTGGGCATTAGGGCTTGCGCTTCTGATTATGCAGACGGGTGGTGTGCTTGGAGCAAGAATTATTCTGCATGCAAAGAAGGTAAGATACAGAACAATTTTTGTAATTGCAACGCTTGTGGTACTTGGAGGAATTGCGATTGAGCATTCAGGGCTTTATGTGCTTATGACGCTCGGTGGTTTTCTTACGGCTCTTGCTGATGACGCCCTGCAGGTTCGTACAAACACCATGCTGCAGGATATGTTTCCTTCTGAGCAGCGGGCAACCCTTATCTCAATTGAGTCCTTTACTTTCTCTGTGATAATGATTGTTCTTTCGCCGCTTGCGGGAATCTTCTTTGAGTGGTGGTAAGCTGATTTTGCAGGATGATTTTTAAGCAATCATTTTTCTTGCCTGAAGAATGATTGCGTCGCCAGGGAAGAGCTTTTCGAACCTGGCGACAGCCTTCTGCAAAATCTCTTTTTTCTGAGCAGCAAGAATGCATTCACAGAAACCTTTTTCGCGTTCCTGTTTTGCGGCAAGGTCGTTGGTCTGATTCAAGAGACGGACTCCTTCAAGAGATAGAATTTCTTTCATCTTATTTTCAGACATCAAAGGAAGCTTCAAACTCATAACATAAGGAGCGGGCTGAGGCAGTGGCTTTTTTTCTACGCAGGCCCTGTAGATCATTTCAAATACAGAAAAACCACAGGCAGTCGCATAAGTAAAAGTCATGCCACTGAGTCTTGGATTTATCTCTATGATATGCCAGTCACCTTTATCATCCAGAATCAAATCAACCTGAGCCGCGCCGCAAAGCCCAAGACCATCAGCCAGCTTCAACATCATCTCACGCAAATCATCAGTCAGCTCACAAGGTCCATATTTCACACTCTGCTTTGGACTTGTAATTCCATACTGATTCACACTGAACTCAAAAGGCGGCAGCACAGTATAGGCACCCGGCACTCCATAAATTTCAAGACCAAACTGACGTCCCTTAATAAACTCTTCTATCAGACGGTTGGAATTATTTCGTTTTGAATTTAAGTAACCGGCAGCTTCTCCATAAGTATGAACGACTGTCATTCCATAAGAACTAAGACCTGTTGTATCTTTTATAATCAAGGGAAGACGAAGCTTTTTTATTTGGGCAAGCAAGCTTTCTTTGTAGACATTGCGGACAACTTCGAGTTTACTGCCTGCACAAAAATAAAGGTCATGGTCTTCAAATACTGCTGAAGGAATTTTAAAACCCAGTTGAATCAGTTGATTATGAGTACGCCATTTATCAAAGCAATTAAGGGCTGTTTCACTTGAGTGACAGATTGTCTTTATTCCTTTTTCATTCAGATATTCCGCTACGAGGGCATCACTAACTGGAAGCCAGTCATAAGGTTCAATCCAAAATGTCATTGCAATTGCGAGGTCTGGATTAAGGGAGGAAATAAAATCAGCAAAAGAAGCGGCAGATGATTCTTGAGGTAGATATTCAATTATTTTTTTCAATGAAGATTGCCCTGATTCAGGAAGAAATATTCCGGGTTTTTGAGTTACACAGAAAAAATCATCATGAGGATGGAGCTTACAGAAAGTTTCAAAAGCACTGGCATTGGAAGGCATAACCTTAATCTTAAAGTTTTCTTCATCAAAAATGTTGGAGTTAGTACTGTAAAAAACAATTCGCATTCTGTAACCTCAAAAAATCTGAATGAAAATATTTTAATAATTTTTGTAAAAAAGACCAAGAGAGTAGAAAAGTTTTATATCAACCATTATTATAAAATATATATCAGATAAATAAGGATGTAAAAAATGAAAAAATCGTTTTTATTTTTTCTTACGCTTTTAGGAAGTATTGGATTTCTTTTTTCTCAGAATAACAACAAGCTTCTGCATTATAATGATTCTCAAAAAGAAGCTTATCGCTTTAATGCAAGCCTTAGTGCTCTGGGCTATCAGTCTGAAGATATTTTAAGAATCAATTACCGCAAAAACTCAAAAGATGGAATGAGCTGGAAAAAGCGTGAACAAAAATATGATTGCAGCAAAACGCTTTTGACAAAAGAAAAGCTTATGTCTACTTTCTGGGTTATGGACCCCAATGAAGCATACATTCTTCTTTTTTACTCTGATGATTATTTTGTTATAGGTGGCAGACACGCAGATCCTTTTGCTTTTGGCAAATATAAAATTGACAACGGTAGGCTTGTGCTTTATTCCTATGACTATAACAGTAATGTTGAGCTTTGCAAAAAGATTTTTATAAAAGATGAAGTTTACTGTGGCTTAAATACAAAAAGTGATAATTTGTTTTATGAGCACGAGCTTGTTTTGAATAAACCAAATAATTCTAAGTCTAATTTACAGGGAATAAGTTTTTTCCCGGAAGGAGCTTTTAAAAAAGATGCTTCTTCTGCTCTTGTTGATGGAAAATATGTAATTACAAAAAAATCAAAAAAAACACTTTCTGATAATGTTAAGTTCAGGACAAAACCTTCTTTAAATTCAGATACACAAAATATCTGGCTCTATGAAGAAAAATATTATGGTACCCCAGATGAAAAAACAGCTGTCATTAAAAAAGGTGAATCAGTTACAACTTATGCAAGAACTGATAAATATGAAACAATAGATGGTGTCACAGCCTGCTGGTATTACATTTCAATTCCTGCTCCTGATGCAATCCAATTCGGTTGGATTTTTGGCGGTTATTTTGAGGGCAGCAAAAAAGAAAAAATTGATTTATCAGATTCTTCCAGATATGAAGTCCATGACCTTAATATGTTTCTTAGCTTTGATTATGATGGCTGGAACACACAGGTTTATGATTCTCCAGATTTAAACAAAGCGACTTATACACTTAAAAAGGGAGATGAAGTAAAAATCACCAGATTTATAAATGTACTTGCAAGCGGGAACTCTTGTGTGGAAGTAGAACTTTCTAATGGGACTTATGGATTTATAAGTATGAAAAATCCATATAAAGATGGAAACTTCTCGCACAAGGAAACACTTTCTCTTGAGGCCGATAAAATTGAAATTTTAAAATTCAGCGGAAGTTTTATCATCAGCGAAGGTACATTTATAAAAGAGCTTCCATGGGAAAAAGCAAAAAGCCTGCATGAAATCACACATAAAGAAGGGGACAGCTATTTTAAAGCAAGTGCAATTACTGCTGATTATAAGTGGGTCGAAGTTACTGTAAATGGACAGACGGGATGGGTTCCGGCAAAAGAGCTTAGCCGTGATATTGGAGGTCCTACAATTTATACTCCTGAAAAAACTGTAATCTGGGAATTAATTGACAGCAATTTGATTTAGAATAGAACATATTATTTTATAGAGGAATTATTTAATGACAGATTTTACAAGAATTCTCAGCATTTCAACACTTGCATTTTTATCTTTTTTTTGCTTTCAGGTGGGAATTTTTCTTTTTTCCGGACATAAATTAAAGAAAAATGCCAGAAGAACACTCATTTTTATTGAATTTTTTACAGGCTTTCTTCTTCTTTCAGATGCCCTTGCTTATTTTTACCGGGGCAACGCCCAAAGCTGCCATAAAAGATGGCATTCCTCTTCAGCTTTTTATTGTTCTTTTTTTATGTCTTGCCGGTATAATTCTGACTATAATCAGCCAGATTACAAATCTTTTCTATTTTTTTGATGAAAATAATATTTATCACAGGAGCACTTTTTATCCAGTAAGTGTCGTTTTAGGTTTGCTGCCGGGACTTATTACATTAACAATGCTTATTCAAAATAAAAAGAAGCTTTCAAATAATGTCTTTATTTCTCTTATAATTTATTTTATCCTCCCTTTGATTGGCGTTGTATTGATTCTTCTTTCCTATGGCTTTTCATGGATAAATGTTTCACTGGGACTGGGTGCCTTACATCTTTTTTATCAAAAAGAAAAAAGGGTAGTAAGAAATCATTTCTGGCAGACACTTTCTATAAGTCTGGCCGGAATTCTTGTGGTTCTTTTAATAATTTCCCTCAAAGGCATTTCTCTTCCAGAAAAAACATTGATAATCGATAAGCCTTATACAGAAAATGATTCTTCAAAAGCAGTTTGCGTAACTTTTGCAAGAAATGCAGAAAAGCATTGGGTTGATGAAGGTGATCCAGATAGGACTGGTGCTCAATTTGATGGAGTTATTTTTAATAATATGAAAAGCACAATCATCACAGACTGGGAATTTTCAATTTTTGTTCCAGACAATTGTTCTGTTGACCCAGGCCCATGGAACGGAACCTTTACACTTTCTGACAATAAACTGAATGTCAAAAAACCACATGCAGGCGATAAAGAAAATATTCATGGTGAGGATTTTTATACTATAACACCGCTAAAAACACTGGGTTTTGGCTGTATCATGTATACGCCTCATGATTATCAGCCGCTTTCAGAAAAAATCATATTTACTTACTCAAGTATTTTAAAGCCTCTCACAAATATAATTTTTGATATTTTTCTTTCACTGCTTTTTGTCATTTTCATTATCGCTACTACAATTATGCTTTTTGTAGGAAAACTTATCCGCGTTGAGGAAGAAAATAAAAAACTTGAAAGTACTGTTAAGGAAAGAACAAAAGAGCTTGAAGCAGAAAAGAACCGTTCAGAAAGTCTTTTATTGAACATACTTCCAAAAGAAATTGCCCGGGAACTGACTGAACATCCGGACAAAACTCTAGCTAAGGAATATCCGAATGTAACTGTTCTTTTTACCGATATCGTTGGCTTTACAAAAATCAGTGGCGAAATGACGGCAGAAGAGGTTGTTACTATGCTGAATAAGATGTTTACCTTATTTGATGAACGAGCCCAGCGTGAAGGAATTGAAAAAATAAAAACGATTGGAGATGCTTACATGGCAGCGAGTGGTCTTACGCAGGAGAAAGAAAACGATGGAGCAAGCAAAATGATTCGATTTGCTCAAGGACTATTAAACGATGTCCGCTTATTCAACGAAACTTCTCCTATCAAACTGCAAATCCGCCTTGGAATAAATTCTGGAGCCCTTGTAGCTGGTGTAATCGGGAAAACAAAATTCATTTATGATATCTGGGGCGATACTGTCAATGTAGCAAGCAGAATGGAAAGCACAGGACTTCCGATGAAAATACATGTTACAGAAACGACAAAAGCTCAGACATCAGACCTCTTCCAATACAGCGAAAATACAGAAATTGATGTAAAGGGCAAGGGAATGATGAAAACTTATTATTTATAGACTAATTATAAACTAAGAGCCCTGAAATAATAGAATTAACCGAATCTTTAAAATCGTTTTCCTCATTTTTTGAAAGCAAGTCTTTTGAATAAAGAGCCTTTTCAAAAATCAAGCCGGCTTTATTTGCAAAAATAACATTATTGAGCTGCTCACTTTTTCTAAAATAATCAACAATTCTGTCAGTATATTCAGCAGGAGCAAGATTTTTAGTATATGGAATATTATTGCGGCTTCCCCAGGCAATCAATTTTACAAAAATACTGGTCAACCGGTCCAATTCAGCTTTTTTTTCTTTTGATTTTTTTGTTGATTTTAAAAAATCATTTATATTTTTTTTAAAGAGTGAGGAATCTGTCGTAGAATATACAACCTTCTTAAATCTAAAATTAAATACCTTTCTCAAAAACTCCTTGAATTTTTCAATAAAGTTTCTAAATGAAGATTTCAGATTGTTTTTTGTTAGATGATGAAAAAAATCCTTTGACAAAAAAGGTTTTACAAGAAAATAGATAACTAAAAAAGAAGCCAGTCCTGCAAGAATTATTTCCACAATCAAAAGAATAATTTCTGCAGCCTTATTTGGTTTTATATCCGGCAATTCCATCAGAGGAAAATCCTCGGATAAATCAATCTTTGGAAAATCACCAAAATTCTGTAAAGGTTCTTTTTTTTCAATTTGAATTGGCTTTGGTTTAAAGAGACTTTTAAATCCATCTAAAGAAATCAACGCTTTTCCAGAAGAAAAAATAATTCCTAAAAGAAGAGCGGCTGTAACAAGAATAGCAGATAAAATAATTATATATTTTCTATGTGACCATTGTTTTTCAAAGCCCATAAAAGCATAATAAATTTCTTTTTGAAAAACAGTTAATAAAAGAATATTTGAAAAGCTTGAAGCTAAAAAGATAAAAGAAAAAATAAAAGTAAAAAATGAATATTTATATGAAACAAAAGGAAGCATACACAAAAAAAGGATAAAAATAATATTCACTATGAAAAGAAAATTTTTTAAGGATTTAATCGATTTTAAGCAATCTTCACCAATGAATTTTTCATTAAAAAGCTCAACTTGTAGTTTATCCCCCGGTTTGTTTTCACACTGTTCCTCAAAATCATCATGATAAAAAAAGGTTTCAAAAAAAGTACTGTAAGTAAAGAACATTGCAGAAGAAAGGGGAAGCATGATAAAGCCGTTTATTATAGCTCTAAATATAAAACATAAAAATCCTATAAAAAGAATAAAGAAAATAAAAAAACGTATCTGATTTGCCCCCTTTGATTTACTTGAAAAAGAGTTCAAAAAAAACAAAAAATAGGCAAGGCTGATTCCAAAAATAAAAATATAATGTAAAAAATTAACTGGGTTATTTTTTCCAAATGAATTTAGAAAATCACTGATTACAGAAAGCACCATCAGAAAAAAAGAAGTATTTGTTATAAAAAGAAGGAAGCGTTCATAGAGTTTGGATTCAAATTTTATTTCCATAATTTCCTCGAAATTCCTAAGTTTTCCGTATCCATATCTGTTTTTTCTGCCATAAATTTATCATCATAAAAATCAACCTCTTTCGGTCCTACAAGAAAAAAGAGGGTACCATAAGGCAATTGTTGTCTAAATTTCTGCACAGGTTCATAATCTAATTTTCCACTGACAGGCTTTATCACAGAAATAATATCAAGAATACAGTCTGTTTGATTCATAGCAGGTTTGAGATAAGGAAAATCACTAGCATAAGCGGCAAATCCGCATCGCTGTTTTAGTACAGCTGATTTTTCAATTATTGCAGCGGCAATTTCTAAAGCCCTCTCCATTTTGTATTTTCGCTGATCCAATCTGTAATCATCCTCAGCAAGATTAACAAAAACAAAAAAAGGAACATCAAAGGTATCCTGATATTCATTTGTAAAAAGCTCATTGTATTTTGCACTTGCCCGCCAGTTGATTCTTTTCAATTCATCTCCATTTTTATAATCACGAATAGAACGTCGCATTGTAATATCTTCATAGCAAATGTTTTTAATTCCAATATTTCCCATAGGCAGCCCCGGAAGTGCCACTGCATTCAGTTTTATTCTTGCCGGACGAACCATTATCTTCATCTTCACTGCTATTTCCTTTTCCAGCGTAAAAAGATGAAGAAAATCATTAATTTTTACAGTCACTGGACCTGCAAAAAATTCACCTCTTTCCTGAACCTGAATGCGGTAAGTCATAATCTTAATTTCTTTAGGTCTCAGCCTGATGATATCTCTGTTCTCATTACGGAAAACATAAATATATGAAACATCATCATAAATATAGCAGACAAAAACAGGAAGCCAGGAATAATTCTTTATAGAAAGCTGAATATCGCTTTGTTCTGTACAGGCAAGTTTAATTACTTCCAGATTTCTCTCAATAAGCAGACATCGGTCTATAATTTTTATATAAATGTAAGAAAAAACAATAGAAATAAAGACAGTAAAGCAAATTATTTGACTTACCTTAAAGGGGATAAGAAAAAAAAGCAGCAGGCTGAAGATAAAAACTATTTTTACTGACGCAGATGATTTAATCATTTTTTATCATTTACAAATTACATACAAATTACACATGTGCCTTAAAAGCAGGAACAGGAACTTTTTCTATAATCTCACGGATTATACCTTCTGCAGAATACCCTTTGACCAAAGCTTCACCTTTTAGAATCAAACGCTTTCTGAAAACCGGCAGGGCAAAGAGCTTGACATCTTCTGGAGTTACATAATCACGCCCCTTTATTAGAGCATAACTTTGAACAGCCTTATAAATAGCAATAGAACCACGAGGAGAAATACCAGCCAGAACGCGGTCATCATTTCTTGTATGCCTTACCAGTTCAATCAGATACTGAACGACAGAATCATCAACATAAGTCTGAACAGCCTTTTCCATGCACTGCAGAATCTCTTCTCGGCTTGTTACAGCCACTACATTTTCCACAGGATGAACTGTAGTCCTTTGAGAAGTTATGATTTCAGCTTCTTCTGCTTCACTTGGATAACCGATTGAAAGTGTCAGCATGAAACGGTCTTTTTGAGCCTCAGGTAAAGGAAAAGTTCCTTCTGATTCAACAGGATTTTCAGTTGCTATAACAAAAAATGGTTTTTCGATTTTATGAATTATTCCATCAACACTTACCTGACTTTCTGCCATAGCTTCCAGAAGAGCCGACTGAGTTCTTGGAGTAGCACGATTCAACTCATCAACAAGAACCAGAGAATTAAGTACGGGACCAGGTCTAAATTCAAAAGTTTGAGAAGAAGGAAGCCAAACAGAACTTCCGGTTACATCAGATGGCATTAAGTCCGGCGTACACTGGATTCTGGCAAAATCAAGTCCACTTGCCTTTGCCAGCGCTTTAGCAAGAACAGTTTTACCGGTTCCAGGTACATCTTCCAGAAGAACATGTCCACCTGCAAAAAGGCCGGCAAGAATCATCTCTATAATTTGCTCTTTTCCTTTAAAGACTTCTTTTACAGCATTTAAGATTTTTTCAGAAACTTCATTTACATTATTCATAATTTTATTCTATCTTTTTTTTTTGATTTAAACTACAATGTCGATATGACCAAAGATGATTTATATTTTCTTATTCAAACAAAAACTACAAAAGAGTTCGAATACAAGGGAAAAACCTACAGCCTTTTATATGATAAGGATTCCGACGGCGAATACATCAGGTTCGGTCTTTTGTACGAAGAAAAAAAATATAAATCTTTTGGTGAATTATGGAATGACGCAAAAATCGAAAATCATTTTTTCAGAGAAATGATTGATATTTTTTAATTCAGGCAGAAAAGCCGAACTTTTAGCAGATAATAATTATGGTTAAATCAATACAGATAAATATGACTGAAGGGCCGATTCTTTCCAAGCTCTTAAAGTTTTCTATACCTTTAATTTTTTCAAGCCTCCTGCAATTGCTTTTTAATGCAGCAGATATTGTCGTAGTAGGACGCTTTTCCGGTGACAATGCACTTGCCGCTGTTGGTTCAACCGGTTCACTAATCAATCTTCTTGTAAATCTTTTCCAGGGACTTTCAATCGGTACAAACGTTGTAGCCGCTCATTATTTTGGTGCCAACAGAAAATCAGAATTAAAAGAAACTGTCCACACCGCAATGCTTCTGTCAATTTATAGCGGAATAATAATGACCGCCATAGGGGTAACCTTTGCAGTTCCTATTTTAAAATTGATGCAGGCTCCTCACGAAGTTCTTTCGCTTGCCTCCGTCTATCTCAAAATCTATTTTGGCGGAATAACTGCAACAATGATTTACAATTTCGGAAGCGCCTTGCTTAGAGCAGTAGGTGATACCCAGCGTCCGCTATACATACTTTTTCTTGCAGGAATAATAAACGTAATCCTTAATCTTATTTTCGTAATTATTTTTCATCTTGATGTAGCTGGAGTAGCCTGGGCAACCGTAATTTCCCAGACAATTTCTGCTATTCTGGTTGTTATAATTTTATTAAAAGAAAATGAAGAATATTCTCTTGAAATAAAAAACCTCAAAATCAACATGCATATTTTTACAAAAATAGTAAAAGTCGGCATTCCAGCTGGATTTCAGGGAATTATGTTTTCTTTTTCAAACGTAATAATCCAGTCCTTCGTCAATTCTTTTGGTTCTGTTCTTATTGCCGGTAATTCAGCAGCCTGTAATCTTGAAGGATTTATTTATACATCCATGAACGGCTTTTCTCAGGGAGCTCTGACTTTCTGTTCACAAAACATGGGAGCAAGAAAAATAGACCGCATAAAGAAGATTGTCTGGATTTCACAGCTTTCAATTATTGTTCTTGGGGCAACCATGAGCGGATTATTTTTGCTTTTTGGCCATCAGCTTTTAGGCATTTACACAAAAAGTCCTGAAGTCATAGAAGCAGGCTTATTAAGATGTAAAGTGATTTTTACGACCTATTATCTCTGCGGAATTATGGATTCTATGGCTAACTCAATCCGCGGAATGGGACACTCCCTCATGCCTGTAATAGTAACTATTTTCGGAGCCTGCATTTTCCGTCTGATCTGGCTTTTTACCTTTTTCCAGATTCCAGCCTTCCACACACCACTGGTAATCTTCCTTTCTTATCCGCTGTCGTGGACAATTACCTATATTGCTCATTTAATTTGCTACAAAAAGATTCTAAAAAAATCCTGATTTTTTACGCTCCAGCTTCCCTCAGGAATATGAATATGTTTCTTTAAAATACATTTATTTTTTTTTAATTTTTTTGTATTATCTTTTTTATGAATATGGAAGCTTTTGTTTTAGGTTGCGGAGGAATGATGCCGCTTCCTTACCGGCACCTTACATCCGTTTTATTAAGACGCGACGGAGATTTATTTTTATTTGATTGTGGAGAAGGAACACAGGTTTCTTTGCGACGTCTGAATCTTAAATGGAAAAAAATAGATGCAATTTTTATTTCACATACACATGCAGATCATATAACCGGACTTCCCGGCATTCTTATGCTTTCTTCTCAGGTTGAACGTAAGGAACCGCTTTATATCTACGGTCCTCCAAAAATCAAAGAATACGTAGAAACCAGTCGTAAAGTTCTTGATATGTACATAAATTATCCAATCGTGATAAAAGAAATTACGGCTCCCTGTGTAGTTCATTCAGGAAAAGATTTTTATATAAGAGCCTTTCCTCTTGAACATACAAAAACCTGCGTAGGTTATACTCTGGAAGAATTAGACAGACCAGGCGAGTTTTTCCCAGAAAAAGCAATGGAATTGAAGGTTCCTTGTGGACCTATGTGGTCACAGTTGCAGTCAGGCTTTGAAGTTACCCTTGCAGATGGTTCGGTAGTAAAGCCAGAGCAGGTTTTGGGCAGCAAAAGAAGTGGAAGAAAGTTCAGTTTTGTAACCGACACTCTCTACAAACCATCAATTGCAAACGAAGTTCGCGGTTCTGATTTATTGATTTGCGAAGGGATGTTCGAAAAAGATTTAATAGATCAGGCAAAAGAAAAAAAGCACATGACTGCAGAACAGGCAGCAATAATTGCAAGAGATGCCAACGTAAGAAGAATGTGCATGATTCACTATAGTCCGCGTTACACAGACAGGGAATTAAGTGTTTTACTAGAAGAAGCCCAGGCAGTATGGCCACAGGCAGAGCTTTCAAGAGATAGAATGCAGATTGACATTCCTTATATTGACTGATAAGCATTAGCTGATAAAACATTGGTTTATAAAAACGAAAGATGATTGAACTGGTTGATTTTTCAAAAGATTATTATGATTTTCCCCGTAAGAAAGTAACTTTTTCTGTAAAAGGCATTTCAATGAAAATACCGGAAGGAAAAATCACAGGACTTTTGGGACCAAACGGCTCTGGAAAATCAACAATAATCAAGGCAATTTGTGGCCAGCATTATCCTTCAGAGGGCAAGCTTTTTGTTACTGATGAAAAAGGAAATAAAATTGATATAAGTCAATCACCGCAAGAAGCTGCAAATCTTATAGGCTATCTTCCAGAACAATCAGTTCTTCCATCTGAAATGACAGTCTATAATTTTCTTGAGTATGCAGCCGCTCTTCATGGTTTTGAAGGCGAAAAAATAAAATCCGCCATCAAAAATACTGTTGAAGAATGTTCACTGCAGAAAGTACTTTCTAAAAAAATCAAAACTCTATCAAAAGGCTATAAACAGAGACTTTCTTTTGCCCAGGCAATAATTCATAACCCTCCAAACCTTATTTTTGATGAACCGATTTCGGGACTAGATCCGGCACAAATCATTCAGATGCGTAATCTTATAAAAAAAATGTCCCAGTCAAAGGCAGTTTTAATTTCTACACATATTCTTCAGGAAGTTTCACAATTGTGTTCAGATATTTATATTCTTTCTGAAGGAAAGCTTTTAATTAACGGTAGCGAAAATCAGATAAAAGAAAAAACTGGTCTTTCTACACTCGAAGAAGCTTTTTTTAAATTAACAAAAGGTGAATTATAAGATGAAGAAAAAATCCGAATTAGGAATCTACTTAAAAAAACAGCTTTTATTTTCCTTTTCTCATCCGCTTTTTTATTTGATTGCGCTGATTTTTACCTTATTCGTTAATATAAATTATTTTATTCGTCAGCAGTTTTTTTCAGGAAAGGGAAGTGCCGATTTAATCTTATTTTTTTCAGTAATTCCCTATATCTGCATCATTGTAATTCCGGCACTCTGCTATAAAAAAAATGAATCAATTTACGATGCCTTTATACCATTAAAAAAATCCCAGAAAATCCTTGCTCATTTTCTTGAAGTAATGATTTTATATACAGTATTACTTCTTCTTTTAATTCCTTCATGTCTGATAGTAAACTTATTCGGGCAGATTGATTTTGGCAAGATTTTTATAAGCCTTTTATGCCTTCTTTTTTATGGGGAAAGTACGATTTCGCTTTGTATTTTCATAAATGAAATCATTTCTTCCAAAATAATTTCAACAATTATTTCTGCAATTTTGCTTTCAATTTTTCATACTTCACACTTATTTACCGTATATATTCCTTCTGAAAAGCTTTTAAGCTCTTTTTTCAAAATAATCAGCTTTGCCTGGCATTTTGATTCAGCGGCTAAAGGTATTCTTGATACAAGAGATTTTTCATTTTTTATTTTGACTTCCTTGCTTTTTCTTTTACTTACAGCCTATGTAATGGAAATTAAAGCCGGGAAAAAATATCAAAAAATAGAAAAGCAAAAAATAAGACAATATTTTTTAATTTTGATTCTACTGCTTTTAAACTCGTCACGCTGGTATACAAAAATTGATTTTTCAAAAGACAAGATTTTTTCGATTTCTGATTATAGTTCTCAGCTGTTAGCAAAACTTCAAGCTCCGCTAAAAATCACTTATTATCGTTCCCAAAGTCTTTCAAGATTGTATCCACAAATTAGGGATGTAGCAGATTTTCTGAATGAATATTCTTCAAAAAATAAGAGCATTTCATATCTCATCAAAAACCCAGATAATGACGAAAACTTAAAATCAGTTCTTGAAAACTACGGCATTACCAGCCAGCAGCTGCAGAATATAAACAGCAATTCAACAGAATATACGAATGTTTATTCTGCTGTAGTGCTTGAGTATCAGGGAAACATTGAAACTATTCCCTTTACTATGTCTGCACAAAGCCTGGAATATGATTTAGACGGAAGGATTTTGCATCTTTTGACAGGAAAAGAGCGCATTGTTAATTTAATTCTTGGTAATGGAATGTCTTTTTACCAGGATTATGATTACCTTGTTCCCTGGCTTAATTCTCAGGGATTTGTCTGTAACCTGTTGTATATTGATGATCCATCTTTTACATCTACGCTGGATTTGTGTACAGGACCACTTGTAGTTTTTGGTGACAGCAAAATAAATATTGAAAATGCAATTGCCATAGAAAATTACATTCTTTCACAAAAAGGAAACGCCTTTTTCGCAATCAGCCCTTATTCAGTTGATATTGAAGGAGACTGGTCACTAACACAAAATAAATATACAAATCTCGTAGAAGTACTTGAAAACTGGGGAGTGACCTTTCTGCCAGAAATTGCAGCAGACATTTCCTGTTCAAAAATTACTTTGTACAGCCAGAATCAGGATGATAATTCATTTACACAAGCCAGCACCTATACCCAGGTATTAAATTATCCTTTCTGGATAAATCTTCTTCCTCAGGAAAACTGTAAGGGCGGAATGACTTTATTCTGGCCAGTTTCACTTAAACTTTCACAAAATGCTCAAGCTTATCTTGTTTCCAGTCCTTATGCATATTCAATTCCAACTGATAAAAATACGCCGGAAAGAATGATTGAAACTAATCCTTTTATGTTTGAACAGATGGATAATTCAGATAAGATTAAGGAAACCAAAATCCTTGGCGCAAAAATTACAGGCCCATTAAACGGATTATTTAATGCAATTACCTGCAAAGATTCAAATATAATTGTTGTATCAGATCCATATTTTGTAAACAGTCTTATGATTGGCTATAACGGTGGAAACTACGGAGATTATCGTAATTTTGATTTTTTGACTAATTCACTTTTGCAATTAAATGGTGAAAGTGAACTTGCCCAGTTACAGGGAAAAAATAAAAATGATGCTTCACTTTATAAAATAAATGACCAGCAGATTTTTTATAAATATACCTTTATTTCTTATCTGATTTTATTCGCTTTAATTCCGATTATAATTCTGCTTTGTGGAATCGGAATCTTTATTTTAAATAAAATCAAAACTGCTAAAAAAATTGATGAACTTTTGCTGACTGAAGACGAAAGCGAAAGTGAAAATGAAAGTGAAGTTAGGAGCAGGAATTAAAATGAAAAAAATAAATATAAAGCAAGATAAAAATCTCATATTTTTATACGCACTTGTCTTAATTCTTGCACTTTTATACCTGCTTTCTTTTGTGAAAAAGACTGATAAGCGAAAAGCTGTAAACACGGCGCTAATTAATTCTAAATATCAGGATTCAATTTATAAGTTTCAGCTTTCTAATGTTCAAGGTTTACTGGAACTTACAAAAAAGGATGGAATCTGGTTTGCAGGGGATTTTCCGGCTGATTCGGAACGTGTAAATAATTTTCTTAAAAATCTTACAAAAATCAGAACTTTATATAAAATCCAGGAAATAAAATCAAAGGTGCATACATCAAAAGCTCAGGAAACAATTATTGAATCTTATGGATTTGATAAAAAAGACAGCTTTACCATCAGATATTTTTACAATGAAAGTGATTTTATGGATTTAATTTTTGGCAAAAATGATTTTTCTCAAACTTCCAGATATCTAATGACTTCAAAATCTACAGCTATATATGAAGTTGATAATTCTCTTGAACCATATCTTACACTTTCAAAACAAATCTGGTGTGAACCATATATGATTTCTCATATTATTCCAGGAAAAATTGACAGTGATATGATTATGAAAATCAAAATTAATTATGATAACCGGGAAATTATAAAGGATTCACAATCTGAAAACTGGAAAACAAATTGCTCTAAGCTTCTTGATTTAAGGCACGGCGGTTTTAAGGAGCTGAATAAAAATGGAAATACAGGAACTGGCACAGATTCAGATTTTGAAAAAAATCAGGCAGAAATGATTCTCTCACTTGAACTTGGAAATAAAAACAGTATAAAAATTATTATATCACCTGATGAAAACAGTTCTTCTGAAAATACAGGACAATATCAGGTTCAAGCTCAATACTATTTGAATGCAAGCAATCAGATTTTTACCTGCAATTCTCAAATCAGTTTATGGACCTACAATAAAATCAAGGAAATAATGTTATAAATAAAATGGGCTATAAAACCTGCCCATATTGCTCCTGATTTTTTATAAGTAATTCTAAGAATTATATGAGCGGCAAAGGCATTCACTACAGAAAGCCATCCTAAATACAAATGGGAAAAAGCAAAAAGCAGGGCAATGACAATTTCAAAAAAAAGACCGATATTGCGTTTAAAATTAAGAGTTTTTTCAGAAGCCTTTGTTTCAATAAACTTAATTATACTTTCACAAAGATAAAAACGGTACAAAACTTCTTCATAAAAGGCAGAGAAAATAAATCCCAGAATACAAAAAAGCCAGGCTGTAAAGTTTTGAGGTAAATCAACATTTAAGCCGCTTTCATTTTTCAGAAAAATAAACTCAAAAGCTTTAAAAATAAGAGAGAAAAAAAAGAGAAGTCCCAGAGTAAAAGGAAGTGGGAGCAATTTTGAAAAAGAAAAGGAAGCTTCATTGTAGTAAAAATAAATAAAGCCTGCAAAAAGGCATAAAATCATATTCTGCCAGGGAAAAGTCCATGAAAAAAAGAGAGAAAGCTCATTATTCAGAGGATAAAAGAGGGGCGGCAGTGCAAAAAAAAGAAAAATAAGCAAAAAAATTGTAATTTCTACAATAAAAGAATGTTTTTTCATGTAATTTATGCTATTATAATAGAAAAAGAGGTTTTTGTGTACTTTCTTGTTGCGATTATAGTTATTTTAATTCTTCTTTTGTCACTTGGTGCATTATATACGGTATTCAGCAAAAAGATAGAGTTTTTTATAACTGGATTAGATTCAAAGTTTACTTTTTCAGATTTAAAACTTTTGTGGAACGTTTCACAGATTTGTGAGCTCGAACAGCCTACATCCTTATTCTGGTCCATGCAGTCTCTTACCAAATGTATGGCTCATATTACTTCAGATGCTGCCCAGAACAATAAAGAAAATGAAGAAAAAACGCAAAAACTGATTTCAAAGCTTTTTGATTACCGCACTAAGCTTCAAAATGAAACTGACAGTAAAAAAGGATTGGATTCAACTCTTTATCTGGATAAAGGACAGAAATTAAGAATAATTCTTCCGGGACAGGGAGTTTTTACTTCGACAATTCTTAATAACGGTAAGGAAATTATTATATCTGTTCCACGAAAAAAAGAGATGATTCCTATTCCAGCTGAAAACTGGATGGGTAAGCTTATCAGCGTTTATTTATGGCGGGCAAATGATGCCAGATATGTATTTGATACAACGGTAATAAATCATGGTTTATTTATTGGTCAGCCTTCAATTTCTATAAAACATTCAAATAATCTGGTCAGAACACAGAACCGCAAGGCTGTAAGGGCAAAATGCAATATTCCGGCAAATCTTTATGTTCTTACCCATGAACATACAAATACATCTTCTGTTGAAACTCAGACTGGTTACAAATGTATTCTTGAGGATATTTCTGAATCAGGCGCCTTGATTCATATAGCTGGAAAAGGACAGCAGAACATCATGCTTAAATTACAGTTTAATATCCAGAGTATTCTGATTATAATGGTTGGGGTTGTAAGGACAGTAGAATATAATGCCCAGCTGAATGAATCCCTGCTGCATTTTGAATGTACCAGTATAGAACCAAGTATGAGAAATGAGGTTTTAAGCTTTGTTTACAACATGCTGCCGGAACGCGAAAAAGAAGTTTATGAAGCTATTAAGATGACCAGTCAGGACGAAAAGGAAGCAGCAGAAGAAAATAAAGAAGCTGCATCGGATACAGCTTCAGCTTCTTCTGAACATACAGGAGAGGCTGAAAAAACAGATAATATTGACAAAAAAGAAGAGAATGATATAAAAAATACAGAAGTTAAGACTGATTCTGAAATTATCGGTCTTGAAGATTTTTGATGCTTGAGGAATGCTGATGAATTCTTTTTCTCAGGATTTGAAGGTACAGTTTTTAAAGGGGAATATTACAGAAAAAACAGCCGCTGTAAGGGAAGGCAGTGGGCAGGATGGAAAGTGGCTTACAGAAGAAGCAATGTCTTTTATTCTGAAAAATAAGGAATATCTGGAAAATGACCGGGATTTGGCTGCACTTGCGGTTGCGACAGTGCTTTCAATCACCCCTGATTATATTCTTCCTCTGAATTCAAATGAAAAAGAAAACCTTATAAATAATCTTATTAAAGTTTTCAATGCTTACAGCGAAAGCAATAACGTTCAAATTGCAGTTATTTCTAAAATTGTAAGTCTGGACAAATATCTGCCGACTGCTTCTTTTCTGGCAATTCTCAATAATTATCTGATTGAAGTTCAGCCCCAGAATGCAGATTCAAGTATTTTGAATACGGTAATTTCTGCTGTCGGTGAAATTGGCAACAATATTTCATTCACAATTTTATACAATTCACTTTATGACAGACGTTTTGCAAACTACACGGGCGAACTTGAAAATTCAATAATCAAACTGATTCCTAATTCACGAAATGAAGTACTTCAGATTGTAAGAAGCAAGGATATCAGCAAAATAAATAAAATTTTAGCATTAATTCAAAAAAATTCACAAATTTCTCAAAATTTTTTGTCAGAAGTTGCAGAAAATGTTTTAAATGAAACTATATTAATGATAGACAATTCTTCTGATAAAAATGAATTGGTAAATTTGCAGATTTATGCCCTGCAGATTCTTAATGACAATAAATGGACTAGGGCTTCTAAAACAGTTCTTGCTTTCTTTGAACTTGCAAAAAAAGAATTCAAGGAAAAACTGATGAAAGAAGAGCATTTTGTTCAGGTTATTTCATCATTAATGAATATTGCACCGATTGATTCTGTATCACCATTGATTAAGTATCTTGGAGAATTGAATTCACAGGTAGAAAACAATATTGAGGTTTCTCAAAATGTTGCCCTATCTGTAATTAACACTCTTGGTGCTATCGGTGATAAGTCTGCATTTGATACATTGCTATCAGTTACTTATTTGGATTATTCTGAATCTGTTCTGTCAGCGGCCCGAAAAGCACTGGCAGGACTGCGATGGTAAGGAAATATTCAAACAATTCAATTTTTATTGCGGCTTTTATCTGCATAGTTTGTATTTACTCAGGACTTGTAAAGGTAAGAAACAGAAAGTCATTTTTTTCCCTTCTTGATAATTCGAGCATAACTTTTCTGGAAGGACAACTTTTATCATCTCCATTAAAAACCTCAAATAATAAGAATTATTCTGCAAACTTTCGGGCACAAAAAGTAAAAAATGAGAAAGCTTACAGCTCAACAGCCTGGGGAAATATTACACTACTAATTCCAAAAGAAATGGTTGAAGCCTTTTATCCGGGAAAAATGTATACGCCGTCAAAATCGAAAGGTTCATTTTTGTGGGAGGCTGGTGGATATTACAGTATAAAAGGTAAAATATATGGTAATTATTTTATTGTTTCCTCCTGTGAAAAAAACTATTTCGGAAATTCTTTTTTTGAAAAATTGGATTATTATCGGGCTCTTGCACGCTTGCAGTTCAAAAGATTGATGTATGCCTGGGGAAGTGCAGGTGGCTTACTTTTGGCTCTTCTTTCAGGTGCAAAAGAATATACAGAAAATAATCTTGCTGAAGCTTTTAAAAAAGCAGGCTTATCACATATTCTCGCTTTATCAGGAATGCATTTATCTATGTTTTCTGGAATAGCCATGTTTGCAGGAAAAAAAATCGGAAGAAAAAAGCTGACTTTTATAATCAGAATTATTGCACTGATTATTTTTGTCTGGTTTGCCGGTTTTTCACCTTCTTTATTAAGAGCCTTTATATGCAGTATGCTTATGCTTTTTGCAGCAATTGCAAACGTAAAAGAGCCTGACATGCTTATGATTTTGGCGTTCAGTTTTTTAATACAATTGATTATAAGTCCGGAAAGCTATAATAATACAGGTTTTATTTTATCTTATGGAGCTTTGGCAGGAATCCTATGCTTTAATAAATTTTTCAGAAAATATCTTATCAGATTTTTACCCGGCTATTTAAGTGCATCATTATCAGCTTCAACTTCTGCACAAATCTTTACAGCACCTTATTCTCTAAAGACATTTGGAACTTTTGCACCTATTGGTATAATTGCAACAACAAGCGTTACACCATTTATAAGTATTTTTATTTACTCAGGACTTGCTTTAATAATTATATGTATGATTTTTCCCTTTTTAGTAAAACCTAGTGGAATTTTTGTAAATTTTCTGTATACTATTATAAAATTATTGGTTTCATTTTTTTCAAAATTCCCGATAATTTCAATTTAATTTTTTTTAAGGAAAATATTTTGAAGCATCCTGATTATAATTCTCCGGTAGAGTTAAAAAAAGTACTGGAATCCAAGGGCTTTTCAATGCAAAAAAAATTCGGACAAAATTTTTTAATCAATCCGGATGCACGCTCAAAAATAATACAGGCTCTTGATGTTAAAGAAAATACATCAGTCTGGGAAATCGGTCCAGGACTTGGATCAATGACAAGCGAGCTGCTGGAAAAAAAGTGTAATGTTACAGCCTTTGAAATTGATAAGGGATTTATTCAGCTTTTAAAAGAATATTTTTCCGACTATATTCAGGCTAAAAACTTTACTCTGATTGAAGGCGATGCTGTTAAAAACTGGAAAATCCAGGCAAAAGAATCAGCTGTTCCAGAACGTTTTTTTGGAAATCTGCCATATAATATTGCGGCAACCTTAATTGCAGATACAATCGAGCAAAACATCCGATTTGAAAAATGTGTTTTCACAGTTCAAAAAGAAGTTGCTTTGAGAATGACCGCAAAACCGGGAAGTGCCGATTATTCTTCTTTCTCTGTTTTATGTCAGTGGGCTTATGATATTAAACCTTTATTCGATTTATCAGGCTCAAATTTCTGGCCAAAACCTAATGTAGATTCAAGAGCAGTTTTATTTACCAAAAAAGAAGCTTTTCCAAATTGCAAGAATCCTCAATCCTTTATAAAAATGCAGAGGGCTTTATTTTCATCAAGAAGAAAAACTGTTAGAAATAACCTTTCAGGATTTTTGAATAATAATGAATTAACTCTTGCAGTTTTAAACACAGCCGGTATAGATCCGATGAAACGCGCAGAAGTGCTGACAATTGAACAGATGTTACATTTATCAGACACAATTCAGTCTTTAAGAGAAGCTACAAGAGGTTGAAAATTGCAGGACAATCAAAATATCAAAAAAAATCTTGAAATCATTAACTCAAAAATAGAAAAAGCCATGATTAAAGCAGGCCGAAAAGATGATAAAATCAAATTACTGGCAGTCAGCAAGTTTCATCCCGCAGAAAGTGTCATTGAAGCAATAAAGGCAGGACAAAAACTTTTTGGCGAGAACCGAGTTCAAGAAGCAGATAAAAAATTTTCCGAAATCTACCAGAATCATTCTGACATAAGTCTCCACTTAATTGGACAACTGCAATCAAACAAGGTAAAAAATGCTGTAAAAATCGCAGATTGTATTGAATCTGTTGATAGGCTCCCTTTACTGGACCTTATTGAAAAACAATGTACACTTCAAGATAAAAAAATAAATATTCTGCTGGAAGTCCACACAGGAGAAGAAAGCAAGAGCGGATTTTATACAGAAGAAGAGCTTTATTCAGCACTTGATTTACTTGCAGAGAATAAATATCCACATATCAATGCAAAAGGCTTTATGACAATGGCTCCTTTTACTTCTGATGAAAAGCTTATACACAAATCCTTTGAAACTTTACGCAATTTACAGGAAAAATGTAAAAAAAATTATACCACCTTAGAATTAAATGAACTTTCAATGGGAATGTCCAATGATTTTGAAATTGCAATCCAAGAAGGTTCAACCATTGTTAGAATTGGAACGGCAATTTTTGGAGAGAGGAATTATTAGAATGAAAGTGATTGACTTAATTTTTAGATTCAATTTCAAACATTTTCATAAACTCAATCATACAGCAAAAACGATAATTATTTCCTTATTATTTTTAAGTTTGATTACACCTCTCTGTGCACAAAATAATACAACAAATAATGGAAAAACAAATAATTCCACAGAAAATTCAATTCCTCAGGGCATTCTTGATTTCCGCCGCTTTGAAATAATTACCCTTGGTGCCTTACCATTCATCACTCTGGACGTTACTTTAGGTTATTCAATCTTTCAATTTGTCGACAACCGCTTAATCAAGGGCAACAGCAGCTACGCTTTTCCAAATCCTTTTAAAAACAGCGGAGAATACAATACCGATGAAATGAAAGCAATCATAATCACATCTGTAGGAATCTGCATTGGAATCGGATTAAATGATTTAATTTTCAATATAATCCGCAGAAATAAAATAAAACTTCAAAGTAACCAAAATACAATAAATATAACGCCTATAGAAGAAGATCCTGAAGCGACAAAGATTACAAAGCCACCTAAAATCACAGAAGAAAATGATTCTGAAGTTATATTTTTGGATAATCAAGAGTAAAATATGCCTTTTTTCAGTGCAAAAGTTCCCCAGGATTACGAAAAAGGGGAGCGCCTTGACAAATACATTGCATCTCTGCCAAACGGCATGAACCGCTCCAAACTAAAAAGTGGTGTGACAGAAATCTTAATTAACGGTAAAAAATCAAAGCTTTCACAAAAAATTAAGGCTGGAGATCAGATTGACATCCAATGGGAAGAAAATATTCCCGATGACATAGAACCACAAAACATTCCCCTTGATATAATTTATGAAGACGAAAATGTCACAGTCGTTAATAAAAAGCAGGGCATGGTAACTCATCCAGCTTGCGGAAACTGGGACGGAACTCTGGTAAACGCCCTTTTATACCACTGGCAACGGGCTTCAATTCAATTATCAAAAGAAGGAAGCGAAAGCGAGATTTTAGCAGAACGCAGACCGGGAATTGTTCATCGACTGGACAAGGAAACTTCAGGCATAATAATCACTGCTAAAAATCGTGACAGCGAAGAATGGCTTCAAGCGCAATTCAAGGATAAAAGTCTCCAGAAAGAATATATTCTTATCACCACGGGCCGTCCGCCAGCTCCTTATGGAGATATTCGTACACAGATAATTCGAGACCCCAAAAACAGGCACAGATTCAAAGCTGTTGAAAATACAGATCAGGGTAAATACGCAAGAACACTTTATCATTGTATTTCCTGCTATGGAAACTATTCTCTTATTCGCGTCCGAATAAAAACTGGTAGAACTCATCAAATTAGAGTACACATGAAATATCTGGGTTGCCCGATTTTAGGAGATTCCATTTACAATAAGCCTGATTCAAACTTTCCAGAAGCAAGCTTGTGCCTTCATTCACAAAAATTAAAAATCAGGCTCCCTGGACAAAAAGAATATTCAACATTCCGAACAAAAACCCCAAAACGCTTTTTAGAAGTAGAAAAAAAACTCAAGGCAAAATACCCAAAAACAATTCTTTAGCAAATGTTTGCTTTTCAGGAAAGTTAAAATGAATACAGAAAAAATAAAGATTATAAGTGAACCAAGCTCAGACAAACCATTTATAGTAATTTATAAAGCTTCCGGGATTCCTTCAGCTCCCCTTAAAGCAGATGATGAAGACAATGCTTTTTCATACGCAGCAAAATTATATCCCAAAATCCTTGAAGTTTCTTCTTCTCCAGACCGCAAACCTATAGAACACGGACTTATCCACAGAATTGACAATGTAACTTCGGGTCTTCTTTTAATCGCGGCCAGCCAGGATTTTTATAATTTTTTAATTGAAGAACAAAAAGCCGGACATTTTTATAAAACTTACAGCGCAAAATGTGAAGATTTTATACAAAATCCAGAAGAATTAGAAGGATTTCCATCGCTGACAAAAGATTTACAGGCTCTTCACACTTCAATCATTAAGGGCAAAACAATAAGCATAAGTTCTTTTTTTAGAAATTACGGAAAGGGAGGAAGCCAGGTTCGTCCTGTAACAAAAGATTCAAATGCAGCAGCCTTAAAAAAACTTGGAAAATTGATTGAATATACAACAGAAATTAAAAAGATACAAAATAACAAGTCTAGTATTACACTGGAATGCAAAATCAATTCTGGCTACAGGCATCAGGTACGCTGTCATCTGGCCTGGCTGGGATTCCCTATAATAGGGGATAATCTTTACAATGCGCACTATAAAACAAGCGTAAAAACTACAGACAATACACAAATAAAAGACTCCATAAAGTTTTCTGCAACAAAATTAGAGTTTACTTATAAGGGAAAAGCCTTTGACTTTAGTCTACAAATATGAACTATAAATATTTGACCAAAGTTCAGATTTTTGATATTATATCTTTATTCAAGCCCGGATGGCGGAATTGGTAGACGCGCTAGGTTCAGGTCCTAGTGGGAGCAATCCTGTAGGAGTTCAAGTCTCCTTTCGGGTATAAATACGGCTTTTATCCTTTGCGATGAAAGCTTCTTTTTATTTTAAACAACTGTACAAGGCAATAACAATAAAAACCAGAGCCAGAATACAAACCAGATAAATCCAAAGTGGAAGTTTTGATTCAGAAACTGCCTTATTTTTTTTACTACGAAAAATATCAGCAAAGGAAAAGAAATCCTTTTGTCCTACTTTTTTATTGCCTTTGTTTTTTCGATTTTTACCGCTTTCTCCAACAAGACCAGAACCAATTATCGACTGAGAAGGAGGAACCGCATATCCACATTCAGGACAGCCATGTATGAACTCCTCTGTGGTTCCGACTCTTCCGCAATGAGGACAGCGTACCGCAGAAAAAAACTTTCCGCAATTGGTACATACTCTTGCGTTTTGAGCAACCTCAGCACCACAGCTTTCACAGAAAAACTTTGCTTTTTCGTATTTTTCAATTTTTTTATTCTTCTTCATACATGTTACAGATATTCAAAATTACAAACTTTTCATTAGGAAATTCAAGATAATCATTTACTGTTGCAGAAAAAGATTTACATTCAAATTGATTAGAGTAGGTTACATATTTTATGCTCGTATTTTTTTCAATTCCTTCAAAATCTTCAGGATTATCTATCTGGCAGGTAATTTTTTTACCATCATATTCAAGATATTTTCCAGAAACAAACTGACCTGTAAGAGGATTTGTAAGAATGTAATAACCTTTTGCAGGAACTTCATTATCCTTATTGTTATTCAAAAGCATGTCTACAGAAAAGATTTCATCTTCATTTTCTTCTGAATAACCATTGTCTGAATACCCATTATCTGAAAAAGCTCTGGAAAATGAATGCTCTTTTTTAGAATCGATTATAAAATCATCTCTAAACTCATGGATTGTTTTGAATAATTTTTCAGTTTCGAATGAATCAAAAGAAGAAAAAATGCAATCAACAGCAAGAGCTTCTGCTTTTTTCAATTCAATATCTGAAAAAGCATAAGGTGTATAAAGAAAAAATAAAATCTTCTTTCCAACAATTTCGCTTTTTATATACTGTGCAAGGATTTTCCAATGACGTGGATATTCACTTGCATTTATAATTATGATATCCGGCTGAATCTCTTCAATATTGTCCATAGCCTTTAAAAGCCAGGAATAATTAATTGTTTCTATATTCTTTTCTTTTAAGATGAAATTGAGCTCTTCAGCAACAAAACTATCTTCATTTATTATCAATGCTTTCATTTTTTAATCCTGATTATAGGCATTATCGGTTTATTCGGTCCCCAAATTAACTACTGTGTAATCATAAATAATCCAGATTCCTTCCTTCTGGCGTACTTTATAGGTATAGCTCTTTTTTTCGTGATAATTAGGATATTTGAACCATTCAGTAACAACAACATTTCCTTCTGTAGGAGTATAAGTTGTTTTTTCAATCTGGAACTTTTCAGGAACAGCGATGATGTCATTTTCAATTCTTGACTGCATTAAATCGCCCTTATAGTTTTCCAACATTCTTTCACGTTCCTGAGCAGAAACTGTCATATATTTTCTTTTAAGATTTGAATTGCGTTTTAATAATGATTCTACATCCATATAAAGGAAATACTGATCCCATAAGGATTTCTGTCTTGCTATGATTGTCTGTTCAACAACCTTATCCGGTGCAAGCTCTTCAGGTTTAAGAATCTGAATATTTTCGGTACTTACAGGAATAAAAGAAGATGAACCGGCAGATGGAGAAGGGCGGACTTCCAATGTAAGTCTGTTAGATTCAAGGGAAATATACTTTGATTTATAAAGTTCAGGGAAGAAAGACAATTCAACATAGTAAACCGATGGTTCTGTAATCGAAATATAATTTTTAAGATTTTCAACAAAAGAATATTCCTCGCCCTGTTCAAGCGCAATTTCTCTAAAATATACTGTCTGATTTGTTGTCCTTTTTTCAATAATCTGATTGGTAAGCTGCAGCTGATTATTTTTTACCGTATATACATGAAAATCAATACTGAACATTCTGTCGTCGGCCAGCTTGAAACGCAAAGTTTCTGGTCCATTATTTTTTACTGTAACATGAATATTAACTGGATTATCAACCGAATCCCCTGGATAATAAATAGTTCTATTATAATATTTTATAGAAATGCTTGCATTTGAAAAATCAGAATTATTTCTCTGGGCAAAAAGAGTCTGTCCAAAGATTAAAAGAGTTGATATAATTACCAATAATTTACAGTTTTTCAAAGTAATCTCCTTGATTATTTATACAATTATATTATTTTTATCGGAATTTTTAAATGAAATCATTATCATCTTCATTAAAAGATTTAATTCATTCCTGGCCTCAAATGCAAGCCGCAGTAAATTTTGTTACTGACGGAAATAAAGCTTTTCCAAAAATAATAAAAGGAATGCAGGGAAGTTCATTTTCTTTCTTTTTAAATGAACTGGAAAAAACAGTTTATTACACCAATCTTCAGGCAATACAATACAATAACGCAAAAAGATATACGGAAGAAAAACTGGACACTTTTTCAAACGATCTGGTAATCATTGTTCCGGGAGAACTTGAAGCCCGTAATTTATATAATGATTTAATTACAATTCTTGATAATACAGAGATTTATATATTCCCAGCCTTCAGCAGTATTCCATACAGAGCAGCAGCACCAGGTTCGGTTGTCTTTGGAAAACGTGCAGGTGTACTCGCAAAAATACTTGATAAAACAAACCTTATAACAACCAAAAGCTTTAGGATATTTATTTTTACACAACGCTCTTTTATAACACCAGTTCCAGCACCTGACAGCTTAAAAAACGTTTCATTAAGGCTTAATAAAAAGGATATTTTTGATACAACAAAAATATCACAAAAATTAATTCAGATGGGATATATTCGGGTTTCTAAAGTTGCTGCAAAAGGGGAGTTTAGTCTTCGCGGTGAAGTTCTTGACATTTATCTTCCTCTTGATGAAAATCCGACCCGAATCACCTTTGACTTTGATCAAATTGAATCATTCAAAGAGTTTGAAGTAGATTCCCAGACAACCTTAAAATCAAAAGAAAATATTTTTATTTATCCAATGAAAGAAGTAATCTGGAATGAAGATTTAATATCCACTCTAGAAAAAAAACTCGCAGAATACCAGGAAAGTGCAATTTTGCAGGATGATTCTGACAGCACTTATGAAGTTTCAACTATACTTTCTGCAAAATCCATACATCTTCCTTTTACCCAGCAAGCTTTAACATATCAAAATCAAATGCTTGAAGAATTAAAAACAAAAGGAAGTTCAGAAGGCGAGGAATTATTTTATCATTTTATCTGGGACAAGCAATATTCTGTAAAGGATTATTTTTCTGATAACACCTTATTTCTCTTTTTTGATCATGACCGTCTGTGTAATTCTGAAATTGCAATCAACCGCGAGTTTATGGGAATGTACAGAAAGGCAAGGGAAGAATTGCCGGTACTTCCACCAGATTTAATTAAGTTTAATTTTGAAAATCTGCAAAAACAATGCTTAGATAGTATATTTTTTAAGACAATAAATACGAATATCGAACAAGAAAATACAGTGTCAGATATTTCAGACAGCAATGATGAAGAAAAATCACCAAAAAGCGAAAATTCTGTCAACCAAAATCCTTCTATAATCCAGCTTGATATGGAACCTGCAAGAAGCTTTTTTGGTAACCTTACCTTCATGAAAGAGGAGCTGGATAAGCTCAAGGCCGACAAATGGAATGTTTATATTTATGCCGATAACGAAAATCAAAAACTTAGAATCAACGAGATTTTCAAGGAATATACAAATCCAGAAGACAAAAATATTATTCCACTTAAACTTATTCCGCAGGCAATTACAGCCGGCTTTATTATTCCAGAAATCAAACTCCTTGTAATTCAAGAAAATGAAATCTTTGGACGCAGAAAATACATTCCAAAATCATTGAATAAATCAAAAAGCCAGCCTATTGATACTTTTGTTGAATTAAATCCTGGAGATTATGTTGTTCATGTAAACTGGGGTATTGGTCTTTTCCATGGAATTGAACGCGTAAAAGCAATGGGAAACGAGCGAGATTACATCAAACTTGAATATGCCGATGAAGAATACGCACTGGTACCGATAGAGCAGGTGAACCTGGTTCAAAGATATATTGGAAACGAAGGTGATAAACCAAAGCTTGACAGAATTGGAAGTAAAGCCTGGGAAAACAGAAAGAGCAAGGTTCAAAAAGCAGTTGAAGACTTAGCTCAAAAACTTATTGACTTATATTCGCGCCGAAAAGCTTCTGCCGGATTTGCCTTTCCAAAAGAAACTGAATGGCAGTCAGCTTTTGAAGCCGTATTCCCTTACGAAGACACTCCAGATCAAATCACTGTAACCGAAGAAGTAAAAGCGGATATGGAAAAACCAGTTCCTATGGACAGACTTGTTTGTGGTGATGTTGGTTATGGAAAAACAGAAATTGCAATGCGAGCAGCTTTTAAAGCGGTTATGGGTGGTAAACAGGTTGCTTTTCTTGCACCAACGACAATTCTTGCCGAACAGCATTATGACACCTGTATCGAACGCTTTAAAAACTTCCCTGTTAAAATTGCAAGATTATCACGCTTTGTTTCACCAGCAGAACAGAAAAAGATTCTTTTCAAGCTTATGATGGGTGAGGTGGATATTCTTGTAGGAACTCACAGAATCATTCAGAAAGATGTAAAGTTTAAAAACCTTGGACTTATGATAATTGATGAAGAGCAGAGATTTGGTGTAAAAGACAAGGAAAAATTAAAGACAATCAAGAATAATATTGACTGTCTCACGCTTTCTGCAACTCCAATTCCTAGAACGCTGCACATGAGTCTGCTTAAAATCAGAGATATGAGTCTGTTAACGACACCGCCACAAAACCGCCAGCCAATTGAGACAGTAATTGATCATTATTCAGATGAAAAAATTGCACAGGCAATCAGACGAGAGCTTGAACGAGACGGTCAGGTATTTTATCTTCACAATAGAATTGAAACCTTAATGGAGGTTCGTAAAAAAGTTGAACAAATTGTACCGGAAGTTCTTGTTGATACTGCCCATGGACAAATGACCAGCACTGAGCTGGATGATATTTTCCACAGATTTAAAATGGGTGGTTTCCATGTACTTATAGCAACTACAATCATAGAAAACGGTATTGATATTCCTAACGTAAATACAATCATAATTGATAGAGCTGACATGTACGGAGTTTCCCAGCTTTACCAGTTACGCGGAAGAGTTGGAAGAAGCGACCGTCAGGCCTATGCATATCTTTTTTATCCGCAAAACAAATCTTTATCTGAGGTTGCGATGAAGAGACTTCAAGTTATCAGTGACTTTACGGAATTAGGAAGCGGTTTTAAAATCGCCATGAAGGATATGGAAATCCGAGGAGCAGGTAATCTTTTAGGAAAAGATCAGTCAGGAGATGTTTGTTCGGTAGGTTTTGATTTATACGTTAAACTTTTGAATGATGCAGTCAACCGCCTTATGAATCAGAAGGATTACAAAGCTGAAAACGAAGTTCTTATGGAATTGGAATATTCCGGCTTTATTCCTGATTCTTATGTTTCAAATCCTCAGATTAAAATGGAAATCTATAAAAAGATTGCATCTATCACAACTCAAGCTGAGTTTGATGGAGTACTATCAGAATTAAACGACAGATTCGGACCAATACCTGATGAAGTTTCAAGCTTGCTGGCTCTGGCTGAAATAAGGATTATTTGTCACCGATTAAATATTACAAGAATAAAAGAACAGAAAAATGAAGTTAAGATTATTTTCAGCTCGGTTTCTAATATTGCTATCGATAAAATTTTAAAACTTATAAAAGATAACCCGGGAACTATACGTATAAATCCAGTTGGTGAACAGGCAATTTATATTAAACTTGGAAAAATCGGCTTGAAGGAAAAATCTGAGTTTATAAGAGAAAAATTATCGCAACTGCTGTAATTACGTAACTTTCTATAATATGTATTCTGTCTACTAATGAAAGCTTTTGACTTTCTTTTATATACGTTACTACTGCTTTCACTACCAGTTTTGCATCGCAAAACTGGTACATTGGTATTATTATTCCGCAACTAATACAATTCTCTTCTTGAGTTTATACTCATCAATAGACCTATACAAGTCATTGCAGTAAGTAAGGAAGAACCACCATAAGATAAGAAAAGCAGAGGAATACCAGTAATAGGCATAATTCCCATAACCATTCCAACATTAATAAAGAAATGGAAAATAAACATTCCAAGAATACCGGAAGCTATATAAACACCGTAATGTTTTGAACATCGTCTGATTATAATAATAATGCGGATAAAAATAAAAAGATACAAGGTAAATACGATAATGCCACCAATAAAACCAAACTCTTCTGACAGAATACTAAAAATAAAGTCGGTACTTTGCTGTGGTAAAAAGCGGTAATGACTTTGAGTTCCGTGTAAAAATCCCTGACCAAAAATACCACCGGCACCAATTGCAATCATAGACTGAATAATATTCCAGCCGGAACCTAAAGCATCTGTATTTGGATCCATAAAAACAATCAATCGTTTAATCTGATAATATTTCAAAACATTTCGTAACAATACAGAGGACGCAAGTGAAAGTGTAAGAATCGAAAAGAAATATGAAATCCAGAAAATATATTTTGGAGCATGAAAGTATTTTCGTAAAATAATACCAAGCAAGGTAATAATTCCAAGAGCAGATATTAAAATTGTCATCAATTTAAAATTACTGAATAAAGTAAGGAATTGATGAGGATTCTTTGCAATTTCATTATTCCATACAGGAAGAATTGCAAAAAATATTGTAAAAGATCCGTACAAAAGTATATAAATAAGGTATATTGCAGGAATATTGGCAAAATAACACATTAATAAGAAAATTGGAACATAAACGCTCGCAGTTCCCATATCAGGTTGAATAAGAATCAAGCCCATGGGTGCGACTAAAATTAAAAGTGAAAGAACAAAACGCTTAAAAGGAGCTTCGTTCTTGCTGTTATCCAGATAACGGGCTAAAAAAAGAATAAAGAAAACTTTGCCAAACTCAGAAGGCTGAACACCAAAATCACCTATTCCAAGCCAGCTTCTTGCTCCATTTACATAGCGTCCAAAAATACGTGTATAAATCAAAATGGCAATTAAAGCAATATAAAGCCAGAAAGCAAAGTTCTCAATCTTTCTGTAATCATAAAGGGTGACAAGAATCATCACTACAAGACCAATAGACACCCATATAATCTGTTTTATATATTCATTTGTTACAGAAACTCCTTCAGAGTTAATACTGGAAGAATAAATAAACAAAATACCAATTGTTACTAAAATCAAAACATCAAGAATGAGGAAATAATCAAATCTGTTAAAAAACTTATTTTTCACTACTCTACTCCATTCTCGTTCTTGATTTTGTCAGATATTCAAATCCAAGTTCTTTAACCGCTTCTTCATAAGTTTGATTAGCAAAAATCCCTTGAATTATTATATTTGTTGCATAAGGAGCCCACCATTCCCAAACATTGCAAGCTTCTACAATCGTCGCAACACAAATACGTTCTTCTGGAGGAGCATCATAAGGTGCATAGGCAACAAGCCAGGAATGCCAGCTGTCTTTATAGCCATCAACTTCAGCTGTACCGGTTTTACATGCAATTTGTACGGTTTTATTATGCATAGGATATTGTGGAGTACCGTCTGTAACTGTATATCTTAAAGCTTCCTGTATTTCTTTCCAAACTTCTTTATCAATTGTAGATTCTGTGAGAACTGTAGGTTTTACTTCATCAATAATTTCGTTAGAAACTGATTCACGAACTTCTTTTAACAGATGAGGCTTGTAAATTACACCTTCGTTAGAAACCATTGCAATCATATTTGCAAGCTGCAAAGGCGTCGCTTCCATAAAGCCCTGACCAATAGAACAGGACATTGTATCACCACCGACCCATTTTTCATGATATTTTTTCTCTTTCCATTCAGCGGTAGGAACAAGACCAGAAACCTGGCTAGGCAAATCAATTTGAGAGCTTTTTCCTAAACCAAACTCTTTTGCATAAGAGGCAATTGTTTCAATTCCTAAATAATCTCGACCAATTGTCCAGTAATAAACGTCACAGGATTGTGCCATTGCATTTTTTAAGTCCAGATATCCGTGTCCACTGTGTAAGTGACAATGGAAAACTCTACCACCATAGAGTAGTTGTCCCTTACATTCAATCTGTTTTGCTGAAGAAAAAGCCTTTTCCTGCAGCATTGCAGCAGACATAATAATTTTAAATGTTGAAGCCGGCGGATAAGACAGCTGGATTGCCCGGTTTATAAGAGGTTTTGAAGAATCATTCAACAATTTTGAATACTGGTTTCCGGCATTATTTGAACTGAAAATATTTGAGTCAAAATAAGGATAAGAAACCATTGCAAGAACTTCACCGGTAGAAGGCTTTAAAACTACAGAAGCTCCTACCCTTTTTCCTAAGGCATCTTCGACAAGTTTTTGAATATCAGAATCAATTGTTAAAACAAGATTTTTTCCCATCTGAGGTGGTTCAATTATCGGATTATCAGAAACAATTCGTCCATGAACATCAACTGTATACATTTTTTGACCGGGTTTTCCCTGCAAAAGAGAATCATATTGTTTTTCTATACCGGTTTTTCCAACGATACTGTTTTTTGTATATCCCTGATTATACAAAACCGTCATTTCTTCTTTTGTAATATCACCAACATAACCAACAATATGAGACAAAGAACCAGTATGCAGATAATTTCTTACAGGTTTTGCTCCCCAGGTAACTCCAGGCAAGTCATGCTTATTTTCTGCAATATTTGAAATATCACTAAAGGGAACGTTTGTTTTTATCTGTATTGTTGAATATGAACGCCTTACATTTTTTGGGATTTTTTTATCGATATCTTCTTTTTTCATGCCAAGATAATTTGCAAGCTTGGCAATTACAGTATCGTAGCGTTCAGCAGGAATTTCTCCAGGTGTAACTTCTACAGCAAAGCTTTCTGTATTGATTACCATAGGAAGATTTGCATTTCTGTCAAATATTTCCCCTCTCTGTGCCGAAATAACAGTTACCTGACTGGAAATTGTTCTGGATTGAGTTTTATAATGTTCTCCCTGAATAATCTGCATTGAAAAGAGATGAAAAACATAAATAAAATAGAGAATAATCAGAATCACCAGGAGAAAAAATAATTTTCTATTTTTAACGCTTTTAGAATCAGAATTATTGAACATTATCAATCATATCCTTTGTGTCTTTTATTGATAAGTTTTTGTTGAAAAAACTTAAAAACTTAAAAATAAGGGGAGCAAG
Organism: uncultured Spirochaetaceae bacterium; assembly: GCA_902802305.1. Classification (GTDB taxonomy): domain Bacteria; phylum Spirochaetota; class Spirochaetia; order Treponematales; family Treponemataceae; genus Treponema_D. Next base: position 11,798 of record CADCLG010000032.1, on the reverse strand, counting down.
TAAAATGTTTATAATGAACTCAAAAAGGAAATTATATGAAATAAATCCATAAATCTGTAAATTAATTCTTGGATAAAAGAAGGAAAGCAAAATAATCATAAAGCGTTTTGCTAAGGTTCCAATTCCAACGGTAAGCATAGGAATAATCATTCCAGAAATAATAATTGAATTAGTAAAAAGGCCAAATAAATAACCGATTAAAGTTCTGTACAAACAGTTAAAACCTAAGGGAACACCTGTCATAAAATCAAGCATCAAACCAGAGGCTAAACCATTAACTTCACCATATAACCTTCCATTCAAAATTGCAAAATATATGCTGCAAATCAAGGCTAAATCAGGAATTACAAGGAGAAAAGAAATATTTGATAAAATTGTTGATTCAATTAAAACGGCACAAAGAGTAATAAAAAAACTTATAAAATATGATTTTGCCATTTATATCTTTCTCCTTAAATTATTCAACTTTTGTACGGTCATTTAATTCTTTCTGATTTACAACAATTACGGTTTCTAGACGGGCAAAGTCAATTACAGGAATCAGTTCGATATTAAGCTGAGAATTATAATCTAGAACTGTAATTTTTGAAATAGAACCGATTGGAATATCGCGCATATAGTTGTCGTTTTCGCCGGAAGTAACAATAATATCGCCGTAATGTAAATCATCAAGAACCCGCTTTCTGATATACTGCATATTCAAAGGTTTATCCTGGCTTCCAAGTCCGTTTACAAGTCCTAAATCTCTTGTATTTTGGATTCTTGCTGAAACAATGTTATCGATATTGTAGATAGGCATAATTTGACTTGTAAAAGTACCTACCTGAACGACTTTTCCAACCAAGCCACGATTTCCATGCTGTATTGCAACTACAGGCATATTCTTTTTGATTCCGTTTATTGTTCCTTTATCAATTGTCAGATATGAATAAGCACTGTCCAAATCCCGAGAAATAATTTGTGCCGGAATATTTTTTTCGTCCATTGAGAGAGAAAAATCAAGCTGTTCACGCAGACGTTCATTTTCTTTTCGGATATCAGCATTAGTTCTCTGCATCTGTTCATAATTTTCCAGCTTGATAACAAGGTCATTGTAATCTTTTTTGAGTTGAGAAAGTTCTTTTACAGAATGTACGGTATTTACTGCACCATCTATTACAAAATGAATGCCCTTCTCTACTGTAGAAAAAATTGAAAAACCTATTTTCTTTACGCTGATTACAAATCCACCGGAGTTAAAGGCAAGAGATACTCCAGACAAGAGAATTAATCCTATTAAGAAAAACTCAGGAAATCTTAACTGAAAATTAAAACGATTTTTTTTTTGCATAATTTCTATTCGTTAAGACTATCGTAAATTGAACGTTCTGAGTTCATGTTCTTGAATAAACCGAAGGCTTCACCAGCTCCAAGAGCAACACATTCCAAAGGTTTTTCTACAAGAATTACAGGAACATGAGTTTCCTTAGAAATAAGACGAGGAAGTTCTCTAAGCATAGAACCACCACCAGTCATTACAATTCCACGTTCAATGATATCAGAAGCAAGCTCTGGAGGAGTTTCACTGAGAACAGTCTTAATTTCTTCTACAATTCTATTTACAGGTTCTTTTAAAGCTTCACGAACTTCTACACTATCAATTTCAAGGCGTTTAGGAAGACCGGTAACTGCGTCGGTTCCTTTTAATTCCATTTTTTCAATTGTTTTTTCTGGGGCTGCATTACCAATCTGAATCTTAAGTCTTTCTGCGGCTGGCTGTCCAATTATAAGACTGTGAACATTTCTAACATGCTTTACAATTGCTTCATCAAACTTATCGCCACCAATTCTGATTGAATGAGTAACAACCATACCTCCTAAAGAAATAACAGAAACTTCGGTTGTACCACCACCGATATCACAAATCATGTGTCCGGCTGGTTCGTAAATTGGGATTTTAGCACCGATTGCTGCTGCAAGAGATTCTGCAATAACTTCTACTTCCTTTGCACCAGATTTAAGAGCTGCTTCAATCAAAGCACGACGTTCTACATCAGTTACACATGACGGAATACCAATTTTCATTCTGATAGATTTGAACATTTGATGACGAGGTACAATTTTTTGAATGAAATATTTAATCATTTTTTCTGTACTGTCGATATCAGCAATTACACCATCAGCAAGAGGACGGATAGCAATAATATTTCCAGGAGTTTTGTCGAGCATTCGTTTAGCTTCTGAACCTACAGCAACAATTCTTTTGGTTCCTCGCTCAACAGCAATTACGGATGGTTCATCAATAACCATTCCTTTATCTTTAACATATATAAGGGTATTACAGGTACCTAAATCAATTCCGATATCAGTTGAAAATCTATCAAAAAATCCCATCAAAATCCTCCCATGACTTTTTGGATAATATATTATACATCACTTTTTAAGAATAATAAAGTAAATCTATAAATTAAATCATAATTTCAATTATAAATTAATTTTCGGACAATTTTTTGTAAGCTCCAGCATGATTTACCTGGATTTTTAAAGTTTTTCGCCACTCTGCCCTGGCTTTTACCATATTATTCTGTTTTTCGTAAACTAAACCAATTCCATAATGAGCATCGGCAACATTATCATTTTCTGCGATAATTTCGTTGAAGATTTTTAATGCCTCATCATATTCTTCTTTATCAAGATAAATATTACCCATAAGTACTTTGCTACGGATAAGAATATCTTCATTCTTACTTGTATTTGAAACTCTGAACAAATATTGTTCTGCGGCATTATACTGTTTGATTTTGTAATACTGTTCGGCAATTGAAAGCAAAAGTGAATCAGATTCACGTACAAGAAGGGCTTCTGTAAAAGCTGAAATACTTTCCATTGTCATTCCCAGTGAAGCATAGCTTAAGCCTAAATACTCAGGAATATCATCAGCCTGATAACCGTTTTCTTTAGCAAGATTAAGATATTTTATAGCAAGATCGGCGTAGTAGTATGTAGAGATTGTGTTTTTATAAAAATATGCCTTTCCCAACATATACTGAAGCTGGGGAAGCAGAGCTTTGCTTGCATTGTAAAGGGCCATTCTTAAATTGTTTATACACTCGTCAAGATATTCCTGGGCAAGATAGGTATCATTCTGGGATACTGCCAGATAGTAACAGGCGTAAGAATAGTATGTAAGGGCTGTGTTGTTGTAAGGATTATCCTGCAGAAAAGTTTTTCCAACCTCATAAAGGCCTGAATAATCGTATTGACTCCATTTCTGCTTAAGAGTGTTGATTGTGACTTTATTTTTATTATGATTTTTAATGATAACAAAAGTTGAAAAAGCAGCGGCAGAAACAAAGAGAATAATAAAAATTACAAGGAAGATTTTTTTCCAGGAAACACGATTTTTTCTTGCGATGTTTTTATTTTCTATTCGTCTCTGCTTCATTTTCTAAAAAAAAACAAATGGGACATTAAGCCGGGTTCTGATAATTGTGTAACCACAACCATAACCATCTATCTGTATTATCTGTTGCCAGATAATTCCAGCAATCTACCCGCAGTCGCAGCTCGGAAAAACCTGACTGCTGCTTGATTTTGCTCCAAATGAGGTTTACAAGCCCTTTATGTTACCATAAAAGCGGTAGGCTCTTACCCTACCTTTTCACCCTTACCTCAGAAAATTGAGGCGGTATATTTTCTGTTGCACTCTCTGTCAATTCTTGGGCTATGCAAATAAATTTACAGCTGCCAAGAATTGCCCGGTTATTATCCGGCATTTTTTCCGAAGGAGCCCGGACTTTCTCTCATAATTAAATCTTATCATCAAGAAATAACCATGCGGTTATATCCCATTTGTACAATTGCTAAAATTTAGTTTACAAAAATTAGTTCAATTCGTCTTCGTCAGAAAGATCTTCTTCGTCATCTTCATCATCAGAATCATCGTCTTCATCTTCTGAATCAGAATCTTCGTCATCGTAAGATTCATTTTCATCATCATAGAAAGAATCTTCTTTTTCTTCATCTTCTGAATCGTACTCGTCTTCATCGAACTCGTCGCTCAAATCAGCAAGGCTACCTGCATCATCCATTCTGAAGTACATATCTTCATCTTCGTCTTCTGACTCTTCGTAGAAAAGAATACGGCTACAGTATGGACAGAACAAAATGCTGTCACCTTCTCTTACTGTATTTGCAAACTGAGCAGGAAGAATCATGTGACATCCAGTACAAACACCGTTCTTAACTGCAACAATACCTTCTGAATTGCGCTGAATAATTCTGCGGAACTTGAAGAGAATTTCCTTATCAAGAGAAGGAATGATTTCATTTTCTTTTGCAGTAAGTTCATCAAGATGTTCATGATACTGCTTTAATTCTTCATTCAAGGAATTGCGGCTTTCTGTAAGCTCACTTTCCTGAGAATTAATCATTTCTTCGTTTATTTTAAGAGTTTCTTTTATATCTTCAAGAATTTTTTCTTCTTTCTGCAAATCTTTGCGGATATCGTTTTCACGATCTGTAGCTTCAAGAATCTGTTTTTCCAAAGCTTCATATTCACGGTGAGTTGTGATGTTATCCATTCCTTTTTCACCGTTTTCACGGGCACGAACCGCTTCGTCCAAATCAAACTTTAATTTGGAAACTCTTTCCTTTACGGCTTCGTATTCTGTATTCTTTTCAATAAACTCTTTTTTCATTCTTGCCAAAAGCTCTTCCTGGGCACTCAACTGTTTTGGTGCTTCTTCTACTTTGGCATCCAATTGGTATTTTTCTACAAGAATTTCCTGTAATTTCTTTAATTCTTCAAAAGTATCTGCTGTTGCCATAAAGGTTCCTCATCAAAAATATCTTAAAAATAATATAATAAATGCAAAAATTAATCTACATTTCAATGTAATCTCTCAAACCGTTTGCACGTCTTGGATGGCGTAAACGTCTGAGAGCTTTTGCTTCAATCTGACGGATTCGTTCACGGGTAACGTCGAAATAAAGTCCAACCTCTTCCAGTGTAAGGGAATATCCATCTTCCAGACCAAAACGCATCTTCAGAACTTCCTGCTCTCTTGTTGGCAAGGTTCCCAAAACTGTACGTAATTGCTCCTGAAGCAAGGTAAAGGCTGTCTGTGTTGCTGGATTTTCAACTTCCTTGTCTTCAATAAAATCTCCGAGCAATGAATCTTCTTCTTCACCAATTGGAGTTTCAAGAGAAATAGGCTCACGAGCAACATTCTTAACCTGTTTTACACGGGAAAGTGGCCAGCCTAACTGCTGTGCAATTTCTTCATCTGTAGGTTCACGTCCAAGCTTCTGCATAAGCTGACGGCTTTCGCGGACCACCTTATTAATCTGTTCAATCATGTGAACAGGAACACGAATTGTTCTTGCCTGATCAGAAATTGAGCGGGTAATTGCCTGACGAATCCACCAGGTTGCGTATGTAGAAAACTTAAAGCCCTTGCGGTATTCGAACTTTTCTACTGCTTTAATCAAACCAATATTTCCTTCCTGAACAAGGTCAAAGAAATGAAGTCCACGGTTTGTATATTTTTTTGCAATTGAAACAACGAGACGAAGATTGGCATTAATAAGGCGATTCTTTGCCTGCTCCATCATTTTTCGGCCGAATTCAATATCTTTTGCCATTTTGATGATATCTTCTACGCTGTTTTCAAATTCAAATTCAAGCTTATGAAGTTTTCTGTCAATTTTCTGAATCTGAGTATAAATATCGCGGATTTCATCGGCAGTCATATTCAATTCTGCTTCAAGTTTTACAGCCTGAGACTTAATGGAAATCTTTCTACCCAAGCTTCTAAGTTCAGTAGCATTGGATATACGGAGTTCCTTCATCTTTTTTTCCTGCTTTTGATGATATTCCTCGATTTTGATGATTGCGTCGCGGTATTTCTGGGTAAATTTATCAAGTTCTTCTGTCTGAATATCAACCTTCTGAAGTTCCGGCAAAATCTTTTTTCTGAGTTCAACTAATTTTGGATTTTCAAAGATTGTACTTGTCTGTTCTGCTTCAAAAAGCTGCTTTTTCAAGGCGATATATTGCTTCATCTCTGGAAGAACAGGTTTAATATGCTCACCGTAAGCTGCCTTAAGACGCTTTTTATCTGCCATTTCTTCGTTGATTTCTTTACGGGTTTTTCCAGGTTCATGTAAATCAATTTTTGTAAAGGCTTTCTGAGCAATCGTAAAGAATTCAGGAATCATAATTCCAGAGTTTTTAATTACATTTTTGATGATATTATTTCCGTCTTCCATTGTTTTAGAAAGCTTTACTTCATCTTCGGCAGTAAGAAGATTTTCCTTTCCAATATCGCGAAGATAAAGACGGATTGGGTCATCAACATTAGAATCCTTATCACCAATTACCAGACGGTTTTTAGAAGATGCCAGTTTTTCTGCATTTTCGATTTCTTCAACTTCTGCATCAGGAACGATATCATCATCATCCTGTTCAAGCATAATGTCATCTTCATCATCTTCTTCGTCTGCAAGAACTTCATCATCTTCAGGACCAGTTTCTTCTTTTGAATCAAAATCCTGAGAAATTATATCAGTCTCTACAAGCTGAATATTTTTTTCATTTAAAATCTGAATGATTTTTTCCATTGCTGATGAAGCTACAAAATCCGCTCCAAGCAAATCGGTTACTTCATCCCAGGTAATATAATTTTTACCATTTGCAAATTCAAGAACTTTTTGAACAGCAGCATTGTTGCTTGTTTCTTCCATAAAAGTTTTCACCTTACTTTAATAATGATTGAGCCTTTTTATCCAGCTCCAGTTTTTGAATAAGCAGATTGTCCAGCTGCTTTTTATCATCTTCAGTAACTACGACATATTCACGTATTCTTTTTATTAAGACTTCTCTCTGTTCATCAATTTTATTCTTTTGAATAAAGCGTATAGTATCGTCAACTATAGCAGCTAAGTTATCTTTTTGATATACACCAGAAGAAATCTCATTTGTAATAACCTGAGCCAAAGCCTTGTTATCACAGCGTGTTAAAATGTCTGGTATTGAAAATGTTTTTGCATTAAAACAATCCTCTAATACTCTAAATAACCTTCTTGCGTCAGGATTTAAAAAATCATTTTCCACAAGATTTGAACGAATCTTTTCAAATTGATTAACATCGGCGGTTACAGCGATTAGTCCTCTTAATTCTGCATTAAGATTCAATTGGGTTTGTTCTTCTGTTTGATTATTATTTTGCCGGATTGATATTCGTTCTTGGGCTTGCTTACGATTTAAAAAGTCCCTTTTTACAGCCTCCGGTTTTAGATTAAAAGTCTGGCTCAACTGATCCAGACTGGACTCTTTCTGGATATCTGATTGCAGAGAATCAACGTAAGAAAAAAATTCCAGCGAAGCTTTTGTTTTTCCCTCAGGAGTGTCAACAGGGTATTTTTTCCCTAGAATATTCAGCAAATAGTCAACATCTAATTTAGCATTATTTACCTGATTCGTCAAGTTTTCTTTTCCATATTTAAGCATAATTTCTGCAGGATCTTTTCCACCTTGCAGGGAAATTATTTTTACGGTTAGAGAATGTTGACGACAAAGATTTATTGCTTTCCAGGTTGCTGCCTGCCCCGCTCCGTCAGAATCAAAGGAAAGAAGGACAAAGCCATCCGCGACAAAGCCCTGAATCATTTTTATATGGTCTTCTGTTAAGGCTGTACCAAGAGTTGCAACCGCAAAATCCAGACCGCACTGATGATAGGCAATTACATCCATATTTCCTTCACAGAAAATTATTTTTTTATTTTTTCTGATTGAATCTTTTGCAAAATTAAAGCCGAACAAAGTTTCGCGTTTTTTAAACTGTGGAAGTTCACCTGAGTTTAAATATTTTCGCTGGCTTTCATCGGCAGGAGGAATAACGCGGCCACCAAAGGCAACGACCTGACCTTTTCTGTTAAAAATTGGAAACATAAGTCGGTCAGAGAAAAATGCATAATCTGGATATTTCTGACTGAATAAACCGGATTGGCGCAAAAAAGCTTCACTAAAGTTCTTCTTCAGTAAAAATTGCTTCAACCATTTTCTGTCGGCTGGCGCATAACCAAGCTTGAACTTTTTTAAGGTTTCATCAGTAAGTCCGCGTTTTTTAATATATTCAAGGGCTTTTTTACCACTGTCGGTTTCCATCAAAAGATAATGAAACATAGATGCTGTGCGTTCATATAACTCAATATATTTTTCAATTGTATTATCCTGCTTTATTAAATCAGGCTTAACTCCATCTTCATATCTGACTGGTATTCCAGACTGCTGGGCAAGTTGAGTAAGGGCTTCTGGATAAGAAAGCTTTTCCATTTCCATTACAAACTTTACTACATCACCACCGGCATGACAGCCAAAGCAGTAATACATTTTTTTTTCAGCATCTACCCGAAAGGAAGGAGTTTTTTCGCTGTGAAAAGGACAACACCCCCACCAGTCAATGGCTCCGCGTTTTGTAAGTTTTGTATATTCACCAATTACAGAAACTATATCAACAGTATTGTGAATTGCGTCAATTGTATCTTTTGAAATAAAACCAGCCATATCCCCTTTGCCCCCGGTAAATCAGCGTTTTTTGGTGTAAAGATTATGACTTTCTACATGCTCGTCAAAGGTTGTTGTAAAAACATGACGGCCTTCCTGAGGATCTACAATCTGAAAAAAATAATACTTTGTTTTTGCAGGATTAGCGGCGGCATTAAGGGCAACCATTCCAGGATTTGAAATTGGTGTTGGCGGAAGTCCTGCATATTTATATGTATTATAAGGACTGTCTATTTTTGTATCTTCAATCAAAATGCGTTCTGGATGAGGGCGGCCTTCAATTTCGGTAAGTATATATTCAACTGTCGCACAGGAATAAAGTCCAATATTATATTTAAGACGATTTACAAAAACACTTGCAATCAGGGGGGCTTCGTCTGCAATACGGTATTCGCGTTCAACTATGGAAGCCAGTTTTACTTTGTAATATAAATCATCCATCGAAATACCTTTAAGAGAATCTATTGTACTTATTTTGTCGAAAAAATTAGACACCATCATATCGATTACAGACTCGATTTTCATATTTGAAGTGAAAAAATATGTATCTGGAAATAAAAAGCCTTCCAGAGAAGAAGCAGGGATATTATATTTGTTAAGAAGCTGCTGATTGTAGCAGAAAGATTTAAAATCCTTCTGATTGCAGATTCCCTTTTCTTCCAAAATCTCGCCTATTTTTGATATTGTTAATCCTTCTGGAATCGAAACCTTTATGTATTCCTGCTGCCCAGATGACAAGGCTTTTACAATCTGAGCATAATTCATGCCAGGATTTAGATGATAGATTCCGCTCTTAAGTTCAATATTTTCTGTAACAGATTCAGCAGGATACAAGAACTTTAAAACTTTTGGATACCTGACAGCATAATAGAAAAGCTGCTGATTTCTGATGAGATTTTCTTCTTTCAGAAGCTGCGAAATTGTATAGATAGATGTTCCATATTCAATTTCAAGACGTATGTCATCTGTATTTGATGAAGAAACAGGTTTTATCTGGTTAAATAAATAAAGGCAGGCGGCTGCAAGAATAATAAAGAAAAATAGAATAAAAGATAAAAAGATTTTTACAGATTTTTTCATGAATAAAAGTTTCTAACCTCTTCAAGTGAAAGTGAATTATAAACGGCATCTTCCAAAGATTTATAGAAGTTTTCCAAGCCTTTAGGTAAATCAGCCTGATTATCCCTTAAAAACTTGGCAAGTACAGAGATTTCATTGGATGTAAAATTATATGTCAGTTTAAAATCATTTTTTGCTTCTAAATCACCTATCATAATTTTCCTTTTGTCTCTTATAAAATTATTTCCAAATCTTCCTTGGCTAATTCAATTTCAATATCTGAATGATGAATATATTGAGCATACCATCTGGCAGCCTGTAAAAGCGAGTTTAATTTTTTATCATCATAGGCAGGTTCATGATGGAAAAGATAAATCTTTTTTATGTTCCAGAAAACTGCAAAATCAACTGCGTAACAAAAGGCCGAATGTCCCCAGTTTTTCTTTTTATAGGCTTCTTCAACCGTATACTGAGAATCTATAGCCATACAATCAGCTTCTTTAAAAACTAATTCTGCTTCGGGACTTTTCTTAAAATCTTTTGCACGCAATTCGACATCTGTTGCAAGGACAAACTTTTTATTTCCTTCACAAATTGCATAACTGTAGGAATCGCCTGGATGATTCATTTTACAGGCTGTAATCTTTACATTCTCCAGATTTATCTGTTCTCCACCAATCACCTTATTCCATGTAAAGTTTTTTGTAAAAGCTTCAAATGGAACTGGGAAATAAGGCTCTTTCATCTGGTCAACAAGATATTGTTTTGTATTATCAAAAGGAGAAAAAACATCAATTTTTGAAGCAGGATTATAAGCAGGTCCAAAAAAAGGAAGTCCATGAATATGATCCCAGTGAAAATGCGTAAAAAACAGATTATAATGATTATCTTTTGGAATATTTTTAGATTTACCGAATTCCCTGATTCCTGTTCCTGCGTCAAAAACTAATTCTGTATTTCCTGATTTAATTTCGACACAGGGTGTATTTCCACCGGTAGTTCCATAAATCCAATCAGGTAAAGTCGTTAAAAATCTTGCCTTTGTATCATTTGATTTTAAATCATCCGGAGTAATTCTTTGAACTACTGCCATTATTTTTGATTTTATCTGCTGCGGAGTCAATGGAGTTGGTGATGAACCTCGCACTCCCCAAAAATGAATAATCACAATAACCCTCAAATATATTTTTTTATTAAAATTTGTCTAACTCTAAAAATTTTAATTATTTTAATTTAAAGCATTAACAAGTCATTTGTCAATTCTCAAACGAGCCAATATCTATGGTAAAAAATGGAGTTGCTTTTTTTTCTGTTGTTGAACCAATTCCCACCCGCAGATTTACGCCAAAGCTTTCACGCAATCTTAAGGCAGCACCTGCAAAAGTACTCCACAAAATAGGATAGTCTTTATTATCCTGCTCATTAAGAGGAATTATCTTGCTCCAGTCATAAGTTACGTTTCCTGCAGTTGCTCCAAAGCGGAAAAACAAATCTCCACCCAAAATGGTAAGCTTTTTTAATGGTTCCGCTTGAAAAATAAAGGCGGCAGAAACTTTGTTTATACCATGCTGGGTTTGATTAGGCATTTGCGGAAAGTAAAAGCGGTCAAAATTTGAAAAGCCCTCGGACGGTATGAGAGAGACATTATTCAAAAGCTTACGAGTCCAGTCGGTTCCTCCCATAAGAGACACTGTCAGAGAAACATGTTTATTTATAGGAATTGTAGAATTAAAATTGAGTGTCGAAATAATTGACAGAGAATTAATTTCATGGGAATTGAAAGGAAGAAGCAATTTTACAGCAAAATTTGTATAAATTCCCCTATGAGGAAAAAGCTTTCGGTCTCGGGTATCCAGAGTATAATTTCCAAAAAGGCCAAAACATTGACTTGAAAGCTTATCATTATGACTTAAAGGCAAGTCAGGAAAATTAGTTTTTGCATAATTATCAAAAAAGGGGTCAAATAAAAGAGTACGCCAGGGAGTTGAATTTATATTCAAAAAAGGACCAATTTTAATCAAATTTCCATTATTAGTCCTTACACCAAATAGACATGAATTTTTCCAGGCTGAAAAAGTTGTATAATTTGAATTATAAAACTGCAACTTAGAAATCGTTGCATATCTTTTCTGGAAATAATCAGATTCAAATTCCATAAAAATATAAGGATTAAAAGGTTGAAAAAAGAATA
>CADCLG010000031.1 GCA_902802305.1 uncultured Spirochaetaceae bacterium | reverse complement strand
AACAGGTAAAATACCTAAAGCAGAAAGTTGCATATTATGAAGCCCTTGCAGAAGAATGCGGTCTGAAAATAAATGAAGTATCAAAAAAAAACGATGCAGTGCAATCAGGCGTGCAGCAGAAAAATCAGGAGGAAAACTGACAGTTTACTGCAGGATAGCAAACGTAAACCGAAAAAATTACTACGATTTCCTGAAACACACTGACGAACCGGAAGATGAAGAAATTCTTGAATTCATAAAAGAAAAGCAGATCAGCCGTAATTACGGAATCGGCTATAGGCCGATGACTAATTTGGTTCGTCAAAAGTTCGGGATAGAAATAAGCGGAAAGAAAATTCTTAGGCTTATGAAAGAAAATGCTCTGCTTTCGACAGTACGCAGAAAGCGCTTTACGCCGGAAGAATACAACAGGATGAGGAAAAACAGGGAAGAAGTCCCTGAAAACCTTCTGAAACGCAATTTTTTCGCCCTGGAAAGCAATAAAAAGTATGTTTCAGACCTCACGTATCTTTACGGGAAGGAATGTGTGAAGTACTTAAGCCTGATAGAGGATTTGTACAACGAAGAAATCGTAGCGTGGAAGATTTCTGAACATCCTGATGAAGAACTGTGCGAGAATACATTGGAGTTTCTGGCAGCTGAAAGAAATCCTGAAGGAGCAGTCTTTCATACAGACCAGGGCTCAACTTACCTTTCTCCAAAATTCAAGGAAAAGATTAAGGCTTTGGGAATGAAACAGAGCTGCTCTGCAAGGGGTGTCTGCTGGGACAATGCGGCAATGGAAAGTGCAAGAATGCCTTTACAACAAGTTCGGAAAGTCAAAGTTCAAGAACAGACAGATTCCCATCGCTGATGTCGTGGTTGAAGTTGAACAATTCATTGAGTATTACAACAATGAAAGACCTAAGCAGTCTCTTGGAGGATTGTCACCGGTGCAATTTAGGGAACAGAATCCAAAAGGAACATATCTGATGGTCATAAAAGATTGACAGAAATAAGGATATTTGAAATGATAAAATCTGCAACCGTTCTGGAACAGAAAAATAAATTCTGTCACTTAAACGTTAATAAATATGCTGTGTTACAGCTAAATCTTAATTTAAAAAATGTCACCAATTCGACACCAGTGACTTTTAAAACTGTCACCTTTTTTGGGTGCATATCATAACTTCGGTGGCGTCAAAGACTGGACCGTCCTTACAGCAGCGCTTAAGCCCTTTTGTAGTCTCAATAGTACACCCAAGGCAGGCACCAAGACCACAGAGCATTCTGTGCTCCATGCTGATGTAACATTTAATTCCAAGCTCGGCGGCCAGCTTTTGTACATAGACCAGAGCCGGAGTTGGACCGCAGGCAAGAATCAGCTCGTAGCCGGCGGACTGCACAGCTTCTTTTGTAAGGGCACAGGGCAGCATACCGCAACGCCCGCAAGAACCGTCATCTGTGGTAATTTCAAGCCGTTTTGCATGAACTCTTTCCAGCCCGTATGAGCCGGACTTAAATGCAGCATAAAAATCATAAGAGCCGTCTAGAAGACTGGATGCAAGATTTGCAACAGGAGCAACTCCGATTCCTCCTCCCACAATGCAAATTTTTGCATGTCCCTTATTTTTCTCTGCAAGTTCCCGGCACTCTTCTACAGGCCATGGCTTCCCTAGCGGCCCTATTACAGAAATATCATCCCAAAGAGTCATGTGGCAAAGTTCTCCGGTTCCACGACCTTTTTCAAGAATCATAAACTGAACAAGAACTTTCTTTTTCCCCTCGTTGCTGGTCCACTCTTCGGAATGATAAACGCTGATGGGTCTGTTATAGTGAACAGCTGATTTAGCACTTCGAATAAGATAAAACTGGCCGGGCTGTGGAACAGCCTGATTTGGCCGCTCAAGCTCTATCGTTGTTTGTAAAAGATAAACATTAGGCTGACCTTCAACTTTCTCCAGCCGCTCAACCTTTGTCTTTCCAAAAAACTGTAAGCCTTTTCCACTCTCATCAATCTCTGCTAAATCCATAACTGTTCACATTCCCTATTTTAATCCAGATATTTATCCGCGAAAGAGGATGTTGTTTACAACTCCTTCGAGGTATTCCTCGCGGCCTGAACCTGGATCAGATGGCTTTTTCATTTCTGCGGCACGGGCAGCAAGCTCTTCTAAAGTTGTCTGCTTGTCGCGAATCTTCTTACCAATTCCACTTTCAAAGCTTGAATACTTTTCTTTGATAAAGCCGTCAATTCTGCCGTCTTCAATAATTTCTGCAGCCTTAATAAGACCGAGGGCAAAAGTATCCATTCCCATGATGTAAGCGTGGAACATATCTTCGAAGGTATTTGAAGGACGGCGGTTTTTTGAGTCGAAGTTGAAGCCACCTGTAAGACCACCGGCCTTGAGAACTTCGTACATTGCCAGAGTTGCGTCGTAAACATTCCAAGGGAAGTTATCTGTATCCCAGCCAAGAATTGGATTTCCCTGGTTTGCGTCTACAGAACCAAGCATTCCGTTTATGCGGCTGATGCAAAGCTCGTGCTGGAAGGTATGATTTGCAAGTGAGGCGTGGTTTGCTTCGATATTCAGCTTAAAATCTTTATCAAGGCCATACTGACGGAGGAAGCCGATTGCAGTTGCGGCATCAAAATCATACTGATGGCTCATCGGCTCCTTTGGCTTAGGCTCTATATAAAAGTCTCCCTTAAAACCGATTGAGCGGCCATAATCAACAGCCATGTGCATAAGGTTTGCGATATTTTCCTGTTCAAGCTTTACGTCTGTATTGAGAAGAGTTTCATAACCTTCGCGGCCACCCCAGAATACATAACCGCGGCCACCAAGCTTTACAGTAATTTCAAGAGCTTTCTTTACCTGAGCAGCAGCAAAGCAGTAAACATCTGCGGAGTTTGTTGAGCCGGCTCCGTTCATAAAGCGAGGGTTGCCGAACATGTTCGCAGTTCCCCAGAGACACTTAATGTCTGTTCCCTTTGTTTTTTCAAGGATATAGTCGGAAATTTCGTCCAGACGTTTGTTTGTTACATTGATGTCATTTGGATCTTCCGGGACAAGGTCAACATCATGCCAGCAGTAGTATTTGATACCAAGCTTTTTCATAAACTCGATACCTGCATCAACCTTTGCCTTTGCGTGCTCCATAGTTCCCGGAGTCTGGCCGAAAGACTTATCCGCAGTGCCAGAACCGAACATATCAACGCCGTTTGCGCCAAGGTTATGCCACCAGGCCATTGCAAAAGGAAGATGTTCGCTCATCTTTTTTCCCATGCTAGTCAATTCAGGATTGTAATACTTGAATGCCCATGGATTTTTGCTATCTTTTCCTTCGAATTTAATCTCAGGAATATTCTTAAAAAACTCGCTCATTTTGAGCCTCCTATTTTTTTATTTTGTTAGCTTTGCCTAACTTTATACATGTTAGTATACACTAACTTGCAAAAATAAGGAATAGCTCATTATACTTGAAGTAATTATCTACAATTTTATTTCTTAATAATTTCCATCTTGAAATCGCAGCAGTCGCCGCCGGTACCGAGAGTCTTAGTTCTTGTGAATTTTAAGCCAGGCAGATTTCCGTATGTGTAAACATCATTGTCACAGAAAAGTTGTGTAAGCTCCGGACAGCCAAGTTCTGTAAGATATTTATTGTAAGGACATTGAGTAATATCCATGCGGAACTCACCTTTCGGACAATCATAAAATATATTCTTAAAACCAGCTGTTTCACCAAACATTTTCCGACTTAAGGAATCCCACATTTTCAGAAAGAATTTTTTGAAACCAGGGATTCTAGTCATTTTTGCAAGACTTTCGCCGGTTTTCATAGATTTTTCTTTCATTGAATTTTTCATGATTTCAAAGGCTTTATCAGGAGCTTCTTCCTTAAGCGAAAGGTAAATTGCAGCGGAAGGAAAAATAAAACTGTCTGTGTGGGCAGCAATTCCTTTAGGAAGCTCTCCGTAGCTTGTGAAAATGGCATCAAGTTTTTCCTTAGACTTTTGCCAGACTCTTGCAGTCTTGTTACCAGGAATCTCTTTTTCGATTTCATTTTTCAGGAAGGTCTTACTTTCCAGTATTTTTTCTGCTTTTGTCATTTTTTATTTCCTCACACATTCTGCATAAAATAAATCTATTCGTCCAGGAACAATTTCACTTGCGGTGATTTTCCAGCCCTTGCTTTCGATGAAAGTTTTGAATTCTTCGGCAGTCCACTGGTGGGCAAAATGAATTCCAACAAGTTTTAAAATTTTTGCCCAGAGATTTTCTTTTTTTTCAGCAGAGCGGTTAATGAAGGTTGGGCAGATAAGCAGGCCATCGTTCACCAGCACGCGGTCAATTTCCGCCAGAACTTTTTCCGGATTCGGAACTACGTGAAGGGCGTTTGCAATAATCACAACGTCAAAGAACTTGTCTTCATAATGAAGGTCGCTGGCATCAGCAATTTCAAAAACGACGTTCGAAGGAACCTTCCCCTTCTTTGCCTGCTCTATCATCTCCGGAGAAAAATCTGTAGCAACAATTCTTTCTACAGCCCAGGCAACATGCTTCGCAATAAGGCCAGGTCCTGTTGCAAGCTCAAGAACCTTCTTCCCCATCACAGCGTCTGCAATATGCTTGTACATATAATCATAAATATTCTTCTGCGACTTCATTGCCAGTGAATAAACCGGCGCAAATCTATCCCAAATTGTTTTACTCATACAAACCTCCAGATTATTTTACTAGCATAAAAACTCCGGACAAAAGCATACTAAGAAATGTATATGCAATTATTCTGATTATCTGATTCTTGTCAGGCTGAAAAGGCAATACAAGCGAAGGCTTTGCAAGCGGACTTGCTAATACGATTACTAAAAATTCAATAATACACAAAACAAGTGCGACAATTATTGGTTTAATCATATATTTTTCCTAAAACAGATTCAGCATTCCAATCAGTCCAAACATTCCAAGTCCAAGACTCGGCATTATGATTCCCGGTAAATTCTGAAACTTTACCGGGTTTATTTTACGACAAGTAATTCCAAAAATCAGGAAAACAAGAGGATTCAAAATCACGCAGATTTTCGGGACATCAAGCACCCCTGCCACAATCGCAATAATCACCGTAACTGTTGGAGCCAGCAAACTAATGTAGCCGGTAATAAATGGCACAGCAACCTGTTTGTAAATCTTTTCCAAAATATCATCGGCAATCTCCAGACTTCCACGTTTCATCGCCCCTTTGTAAATCAGAGCCTGAAGGCAGCAAAGAGAATGAATCAGGATTCCTGCAAAAGAACCGAAATAACCGAAGCCCAGTGTGAGATAACCTAGTAGCGGCCGAACTTCTGCAATCTGCATTCCAAGGGAATAAAAGCCAAGACAAACAAGAGCATCGCCAATAAGCGCAAGAGCTATAGACCAACCGAATCTCCAGTCTGCCATTTTTGTCCAGTTGCTGTCGATATTTTTTGAAGTGCCAAGCTTCTGATTCCCCTTTCCCTTTAAATCAAAAAGTATGTCACCAGTAGCACAAAGCAGGCCGCCAATCAAACCTAATAATGAAAAAGTAAAATACATAACAGTCTCAACCTCTAATCAATCTTAAAAACTGAATTTTGCATTCAAGCAAAGACTACTTAAATCTTTGTATGCTCCATATTTTCCATCACGATCTGGGCCAGGAATAAAGATGAAGGCTTTTAATCCAAGGTTAATCTGATCAGAAAGGCTATAGTTCACAGCTGGATTTAACATACTGTCAAAATCATTTAGTCCAAGCACTCCTGCAAAAGAAAGCTCCAGAGTTTCGTTTACCAGTGATTTTGAAATGCTCAAGGTTGCACCATGCTGATATGCATCTTTACGGTCCAGTGCATCTATTTCACCAAAAATTGCATCACAATAATACTGAGCCGTTATAGTCCAACCTGAAGGCATCCAGTCTATTCCGGCAAGCGCTGAAAGCTGATTGTGTTTTTCCGAAGCTTCAGAATGATTTTTTATAATTTCCTCTGCCGATTTCTGAAAATGACGCTGAGGGAAGAATGCACTTTCAAGACGAAGAACTGTTGCTCCAATTGGAAGAGCAGCATCCGCACCAATCATTGCCATACATTCATATTTACCGCCTACATTTATACTTTCAGGCATCGCAGTTGCAGGATTTGAAGGGTCGGCAGGGGCTCCAAAGTTGATTGAATAATCCAAAAAGGGTGTGTCATCCCAACCATAAAAACCATACAAGGAAACATCGAAAGCAGAAAAATAACCTGAAACTTTTAAGCCATATTCTCCATTCCAGATTGCAAGCTCTGATTTTTCAAACTGATTTAAATAAACAGGAAGCGAAAGGGTCGTATTCATTGCAGGAATTGGAAACGCAATACTTGCAGGCAGCAGGAATTTTCGCAAAGAGTTTTCTTCATCAAGAGGAAGTGCAGTAGGTGTAAAAAAAGGAATCCAGTAAGCATCGGCGGTAAATGAATTACCACTTAAAGACAGGCGGATTGCATCTATTGGAAGCTTTGAATTCTCCCCCACCATTGCCGCAAGACTGCTCATATTCTGTGGGCACAAAACATTTGTTATGTCGATTCCATCAGCCTTACCCCAGGCAGCTTTTTGGCGACCAATACGGATTCCCCAGAAGGAAGAAGTATAATCCAGCCAGAGTTCACCAAGAGAAAGATTAAAGCCGTTTCCAAGGTTACCGTCTGCGTTTACAGCATCGTAAGACAAAGTTGCGTCGGCATAGGCAGAACTGTTTCCATAATAAGCATCCAGCTTACCGGTAAAAGATGTATTTCCTAAAGTAAACTTTCCAGCCGCAATATCTTCGTCTGTCCAGGGAGCACCAACTCCCCAGAGACTTTCGATATCACCGGAGAACTCGGCACCTTGAGCAAAAAGAAAAGCAGCAGAAACAAGCCCTAAGATTATTTTTATAAAATTTTTTTTCATTTTTACTCCAAAATTATTCATTATGAATTATCTTATTCTTCCCTTCTCAAGTGCAGCCACAGTAAAGAGCGAGTCGTCGATGTCATCTTCATCATACGCGATATTTTTTGATTCAATAAGCGACCAGGTACCAGACTGAACATTTTCCATTTTCATAACCTGTGCAGTTGTAAAGCCCTTAATTGTCGTAAAGTTAGTACAGGTTAACACACGGTGAAGCTGATCCTGACGGTCATAAAACTCACACTTGCGGAGAATGTAATCTGCCTTACCAATGTAGCTGATATAGCGCGGGTCTTTTTCTGTGTGAGCCTTGCTGATACATTCAACCTTGTAACAGGCAACTCCATCAACGTCAGCCTCACCTAACAAATTATAATCGTACTTATTAAGGCTGCGGTCGCCCATATCCTGATAAGTGAAGTCTGTTCCCATAAAAGAACCTTCACTCTCGCTTCCACTTGAAGCAATACGACGGGTCTTTTTCATTGCAGGCATATAGAGCCAGTTATCGGAATCTTTGTCTTCTTCCTCGTAATCAAAAGTGAGGTAGCCGGTTCCTGCAACATCCTTTGGTGTAGTAAAAACGATTACGCTTTTTTCTACATCTCCATAATCCTTGCTCTTCATAATTACTTCGCGGATTCGGTCAGAACCCTTTTTTGAATGGATTGTAAGTGTTGCAGTTGAAGAAGAAGTTTTAGGCTCAGCAACCTCATCTGCTTTTTTCATAATGTCGTAACCAGTGAGACTCTGTGCGTAGAGAGCTCCTGCAAGTAAAAGTACCGAAAGTGTTGTAAAAGTTTTTTTCATTTATTTTGTCTCCTTGCCAAATGGCTTAGTTATATATAATAAAACTGGTGTCAATGTGTAGTCGGCAATCAGAGCAGAACCAAGACCTACGATTGATAGCCAACCGATATTTACGAGAACAGTCATTGTGCTTGTAAGGAAGATTCCAAACATGGCACAGAGAATGACTGTTGTCATTATCATTGTTTTTCCGATTTCGCGGTATGAGTTCAAAACTGCCGAACGGTAATTTCCCGTAAGTTCAAAGTGGTATTTAATATGGTTTGTAAAGTGGATTGTATCATCAACCGCAATACCAAGAATCATCGGCATAATCATGGCGGTAATCATATCAAGGTTTACACCGGCATATCCCATTATTCCACCGATGATTGCGATTGGAGCAATGTTTGGAATCATTGCAATAAAGCCTGTGCGGAAAGAAGTAAAGGCCAGAATCAGTAAAATCAAAATTACAATAAGTGAAGTTCCAATCGAACGAATTGAACCACGCACAAGCTTGCCGTTCATCTGGGCATACTGAACAACCTCACCTACAACACCGGCATTAGATGCATCAGGGAAAAGCTCAGCACACCATTTTTTTACATCTTCAAGATTGCGGACAATTTCTTCTCCATCGTAGCCATTAAGTTCAATGTGAAGATAACCGGCCTTAAAATCTTCGCTGACATAATCATACAAATCTGAGCCGCCAGAAATCTCATAAAGGAACATTTCCTGACTTACTAAATCCTGATCGTCTGGAATTACATAGGCTGCAGGGTCATCGCTGTTGAGAGTGCGGTTCATTTCCTTAACAACTTTTGTTACAGAAGAAACACGAGGCTTTCCGTTAGAAACCTTTGTCGAACTCAAAGTTCCGATTCGTGCAGCCATCTCATCCATATTTTTAAGAACATGTGGATTTTTGAGGGCATCCTCTTCCTGATATTCTACAAGTACTTCGTAAGAATACTGACTTCCCAGCTGACTGCGGGTAATTTCCATAAGGCGGTGAATGTAAGGTGTTCTCTCCCCCATCATATCCGCATAATTCATATTTACCTTGATTTTGAACATACCGGGAATTACTGCAACCATAACTGCGGCACCAACTACAACGGTAATCCACTTTTTATTGAGAATTGATTTTCCCATTGCTTCTACGCGAAGGTCTGATTTTGTAGAACCTTCCGTGTTTACAAAGTCTGGATCTGGTTCCTGATCTTTTCCAAAGCTGTAAAGACATGGAAGAAGGATCATTTCAAAAATGAAAACTGCAAGAACAGCAGCGGCTGTAATTCCACCAACCCAACGCATAGGTCTGATATTTGCAGAAAGGAAAGAAAGCATACCTGCCATTGTAGTGATTACTGTAAAAAACAAAGCCCAACCGGAATCTCGTATACCCATTACAACAGATTCTTTTCGCAGTCCTGTTTTTCTAAAGTGCATCTTAAAGCTGTTGATATAGTGAACTGCATAACCTACTGCAAGAGCCATTGAAAGGAGGACGGTTACAAGAATCATTGTGTTGTTTCCTTTTATGTTCATCCAGGCAGAAGCACCAAGTGTTGTACAAAGAGCGCCTATTGTTGCAATGGAAGGAACAAGAACTCCTCGTAATGAGCGTATAAAGATGATAAGGAAAAGGAGCATTACTACAAAACCTAAAGCGATTCTGCTTATACACTGGGTTACAATTGATTTTTCCTCTTCATATTCTGTATAAGAAAGACCAGCCGGGCGGATTTCCCATTTATCTGATTTATATTTCGGGTCATTAAAGATTGCCATAGCAGGTGGAGCAATTTTATTCATTGCTTCATCAAGACCTTCAGAATATTGCTCAAGATTTACGATAAGCCAGGTTTCTGTACAGTCATCACTTACAAGATTGTTTACGATTGATTCACGGCTCATAATAAAAGCCTTTTTTTCGGCAAGCTCTGCAGCGTCACTTGGAACGCCATCTTCAAAAGGACTTGTTACTTCAAAACCGTCTTCTGTACCAATCGGAAGGGAAAGTTCCATCAAGGAAGTAATGCTTTCTGCATAAGGAACATTATTCAAAAGTTCATCTCCAAGCTCGTCAATCATATTCAAAACTTCCGGGGCAAAAACATCTTTTGCTTTTATATGGGCAAGAAGAGTGTCGGTAGAACCAAAAATACTTTCAAAATGATCCTGATTTACCTTTGTTGTTTCCCAGTCATCAAACCAGTCCTCTTCTCCATTATCCAACTTAAGACGTGGAAGTCCGAGACTACAAACTACTGTCAGGATTAATAAACCAATTAAAAATCCCCAGCGGTGCTTTACTTCAAAACGACCAAACTTTTCAAACCAGTCGTTAATTTTTGTTACTTTCAATTTTTTTCTCCTAAATTAGTATTGACTAATATTTTTGATAACAGCGTTATCGTTAAAAGATAATACAGATAACACTGTTATCTTGTCAATAGATTTTAGGATTTTTTGATAACATTGTTATCTTTTTATTGACTTTTTATTATTTTCCGCTATAGAATATTCTTATGAGCGAATCAGCGGCCGAAACTAAGGCAAAAATATTGGAAAGTGCAAAAACAGAGTTTCTCGAAAAAGGATTTGTTAATGCCTCGTTGCGTACAATTGCAGCAAATGCAGGGGTAACTACCGGCGCAATGTACCGCCATTTCAAAGATAAAGATGCCCTTTTCTGTGCTTTAGTTGACGATGCTATCGCTTTTACAGAAAAAACTGTCATGCTGGCAGATTCTTCTCATCACCTTGACTTAGATAATCTTGTTTCTGAAAAGCACTTCAACGAAGAAAGAGAATCAACGAATGAGCTTTTAAACTATATTTTTGATAATTTTGACGCTTTTACCCTACTTCTTACAAAAGCATCAGGAAGTACACACGAGCATTTTCAGGAAGAAATCTGTGAATTATATACAAAAAATTGCCAGCAAACCTTTAACTGGATGTATAAAAATCAGATTTCATCAAAAAAAATTGATAAGATGACAGTCCACTTTATAGCATCAACTGTTATAAATGCCTTTGTAGAAATCATCACCCATAAAATGACAAAAAAAGCAGCTTTTCAATACATTGAAAATATTGAAGCCTTTACCAGATATGGAATGATGCACATGATGGGAATAAATTGTGAACCGTCATAATAAAAAAACTGAACAGCTAATCTATTTTTTTTCGTTTCTATTGTTTTTTACAAGTTTTTTAATAGCCTTAAAAGATTCCGGGCTGATATCATGTTCGATTTTGCAGGCATCAGCAGCGGCAATTGAAGATTTTACGCCAATCTGTTCAAAGAACTCTGTAAGAATTGTATGGCGCTCATAAATTGTTTTGGCAATTT
Organism: uncultured Spirochaetaceae bacterium; assembly: GCA_902802305.1. GTDB lineage: Bacteria > Spirochaetota > Spirochaetia > Treponematales > Treponemataceae > Treponema_D. The sequence goes on along the minus strand of CADCLG010000031.1, from coordinate 36,220 downwards.
CTTCACCTTTGGAAAGAAGCTTTATAGTCTGGTCACTTTCGATAGAAATATACTGCTCTTTTTCAAGATTATGCAAAGCAACGCTAACTGAAGGACGAGAAAAGTTCATTTCTTTTGCAATATCGATTGAACGAACTGGTCCATTTTTAGAAAGAACAAGAATTGTTTCAAGATACATTTCTGCAGATTCTTTAATTACCATATAAAACCTCTTATATATAATATACTAAAAGAGTTCCTTATAGACAACTGTTATTTTCTGCTAACTGATAATTTATTGTTATTATCTGCTGAGCTAATTTCTTTATTTTTTGAGATTTTTTTCTGCTCTTCCAAAAAAGATGCGGCATGTGGATATAAGGCATTACAAGCATGTCCGCAGGAAGAGCAGTTGCCACCACAGGAGGGATGGTGGCCTTTACGTTTTTCTTTTATCATAGAGGTAATAATGACCGCAACAATTGAAATGAGAATCATAGTGATTAAAATTGTCCCTATCATTTATTACCTCTAACTAATTATTTTACAGCTTTAGGACGGCGGAATAATGCCCATCCGAAAAAGCCTATTGCCAGAATTGCAAGAATAAATCCAAAAATGTTACCTGAACCAGTGAACATACTTCCAAGCTGATATACAACAAAGGAAACTGCATAAGCAAAACCACACTGCCAGCCAATTGCAGCCCAGGTCCATTTTCTGCTGTTCATCTCACGCTTAATAGCACCGATTGCAGCAAAACAAGGAGCACAAAGCAGGTTGAAAATCAGGAAGGAAAGTCCAGCTGGATGAGTAAAGGCTGCAGCAAGATTTGCCCAGGTTTCTTCTCCACCATAAAGGATTCCCATTGTACCAACAATATTTTCCTTTGCTACAAGACCAGTGATTGAAGCAACAGCTGCCTGCCAGTTACCCCAGCCTACAGGAGCAAAAATCCAGGCAATCAGTCCACCAAGTTTTGCAAGTATACTTGCATCCATCTGATCTTCTTCCAGCATTCCAAATCCACTTTCTGTCCATCCGAAGAAAGAAAGGAACCAGATAACGATTGTTGAAAGCAAGATAATTGTACCTGCTTTTTTGATAAATGACCAGCCGCGTTCCCACATAGAGCGCATTACATTTCCAAAGGTTGGCCAGTGATAAGCAGGAAGTTCCATAACGAATGGAGCAACTTCACCCATAAATGGCTTTGTCTTTTTAAGAATAATTCCCGAAGTAATGATTGCTGCAATACCGATAAAGTAAGCTGAAGTTGCAACCCATGCAGAACCATCAAAAATTGCACCTGCTACAAGAGCGATAAAAGGAACCTTAGCTCCACAAGGAATAAAGGTTGTTGTCATAATTGTCATACGACGGTCACGTTCATTTTCAATTGTACGGCAGGCCATAATACCAGGTACACCACAACCAGTTCCAACAAGAACAGGAATAAAGGATTTTCCTGAAAGGCCAAAACGGCGGAAGATACGGTCAAGAATAAAGGCAATACGAGCCATATATCCACAAGCTTCAAGGAAGGCAAGGAAGATAAAGAGAACCAGCATCTGAGGAACAAAACCAAGAACTGCACCAACACCGGCAACAATACCGTCAAGAATCAAACCTTTGAGCCAGTCTGCACAGCCGATAGCATCAAGGCCGCTTTCAATGAGAGCTGGAATACCTGGTACCCATACGCCGTAATCAGCAGGATCAGGACCTTCTTCGCCATATTTTTCTACCATAACAGAAGCTTCTTCCAAAGCTTCAGGGGTGATTTCAATTGGTTCAGAAACTTCCATTGTTTCATCATCAACCACAACATAAGTAACTTCTCCGGCTTCTGCAGCTTCGAGAATTGCAGCTGAATCGCCAAACTCTTCGGCAGCTTCTTCGTAAGCACTACTTCCAATTCCAAACAAATGATATCCGTCACCAAATAGTCCGTCGTTTGCCCAGTCTGTAGCAGCGGCACCAACAGTTACCATAGAAACATAGTAAACAAGCCACATAACAAGAGCAAAAATAGGAAGTGCCAGCCAGCGGTTTGTAACTACACGGTCAATCTTATCTGAAGTACTGAGCTTCTGGGCATTCTTCTTTGTAACACACTTTTTAATAATTGATTCAATATATTTATAGCGTTCAGCAGTAATGATAGATTCAGAATCATCATCAAGTTCTGCTTCACAAGCTTTAATGTCTTCTTCGATATGAGAAAGTTTATCTGCACTAACACCAAGAGCTTCAATTACTTTCTGATCTCTTTCAAAAAGCTTTACTGAATACCAGCGGTGCTGTTCTTCGGGCAAATCATGAACGATAGCTTCTTCAATGTGTGCAAGAGTATGTTCAACACTACCGTCAAAACGATGCTTGTACATCATCGGCTTTTTAGCATTAGCTTTATTTACAGCAATTTCAGCAGCTTCAATACAGCCAGTTCCCTTTAATGCAGAAATCTCTACAACCGGACAGCCCAATTCTTTTTCCATTGCATCGACATGAATCTTGTCACCGTTCTTTTTTACGACATCCATCATGTTTACAGCAACTACCATTGGGATTCCAAGTTCTGCAAGCTGAGTTGTAAGATACAAGTTTCGTTCCAAGTTAGTTCCATCAACAATGTTCAAAATTGCATCAGGGCGTTCCTTTACCAGATAATCACGGGAAACGACTTCTTCCAAAGTATAAGGAGAAAGAGAATAAATACCAGGCAAGTCCATGATTATAACATCGCCGTTATGACCTTTAAGTTTTCCTTCCTTTTTTTCTACAGTTACTCCAGGCCAGTTTCCTACAAACTGATTTGAACCTGTAAGCGCATTAAATAATGTTGTTTTTCCCGCATTCGGGTTTCCTGCAAGTGCTATTTTTATCATTTTATTTTACCTCGACCATTTCTGCATCTGCCTTTCTGACAGAAAGTTCGTAACCGCGAACTGTGATTTCAACAGGATCGCCCAAAGGAGCAACTTTTCTTACGTAGATTTCTACTCCCTTAGTGATTCCCATGTCCATAATGCGGCGTTTTACTGCACCTTCGCCATTCAGTTTAACAACCGTCACTGTCTGACCGGTTTTTGCTTCTCTCAATGTCATATTTAATCTCCTCTTTTTAAATTGATTACACAATTATTTTCTGAGCCATTTCACAACTGATTGCTATGCGACTTTCTTTGATTTGAACAATTACGTTGCCCGCGATTTTTGAAACCAATGAGACTTGTGCGCCAGATACAAAACCAAGATTTTCAAGAAAGCGGCGTACTTCTTCTTTTCCACTTATTTTTTTAATTAAGAACTGTTCGCCCAGATTTGCCATACTCAAAGGCATTTTACACTCCCTGACTAAGAGAATGTTAGGTTTTTCTAACACTTTTGTTAGTCGTTACTAATATTAGTATCAACTAACAATCATGTCAATATCTAGGTGTGAATATCTGTGTATCAATATCTGGGATTACATGTCTTCCAGAAACTTTATGTTGCCAGTCCGCTCTTTCATGCTTTCGATTTCTTCTGCCAGCGTTTTGCTAAGTTCTTCTTCGTAACCTGTAAGGGCTGAAAAGGGCAAGAAGATTTTTGCCCTCTGCCCTAGTGGCATCCTGTTTTTCAGAGAAGTTTCATTCCAAACTGTATTTATAATGTCATCATATTTACTTTTTTTCATACACTCACGCATTATGCCCGCCTATCTGTGCATTCCTATCACGGGTCGTTGCTCCTTCCTCAAAATCCATGCCTTTTAAAAGCGCGTTTTTTCCAAACTTTTCGATTATTGAAAGTCGGGCTGCCTGTAAATTGGATTCTTTTTCGGAATCAAGCATTTCATCAAAAAGTCCAGGCTGTCGCTCGCTCATAGGAATCACATTATTTGCAGTTATATTTATCCGTCTCACAAGACATTTTGGATTTACGGTATTTTTATAAATCGTCATAGCGGCATTTACAATTTGTGAAGGAGAATTGCTTTCATTTTGACTTTCGTTTAAGGAAAGAGTTCCGTGTGCAGGCTTAGGAACCAGGCGTCCATAAAAATCCTTTACGATTTCTCCCTTGTATACGCTGTCAAAATCTGGAGTAGTTAAGTTAAGAGTTTCAATGTCATAACCGACATGAAGGGTTATTGAAGAAGCAAGAAGATTTTTTTTGAATAAATCAAGGGCAAGCGCTTCTGCCATTTCGCGGACAACAATGCGTGCCTTATCATAGGAATAAGCACAATGAAGAACCTGCCCGCTGCCAAGACTTTTTGCGTCAGAATGATAATTTTTTATTTCCTTCATACCGACGCTTTCACGTCCCCAGGCATGGTCAATCAGAATCTCAGCATCTATACCAAACTCCTTATAAAGAAGAGCCGGTGACTCAAGGGAAGTTCGTGCAATATCCCCCATAGTAAAAATAAAATGCTTTTCAAGACGGTGAGCAATTCCACGCCCTACCCTCCAGAAATCTGTAATAGGAGTATGAGACCAAAGCTCCCGGCGATAGGTCATTTCATCCAGTTCAGCAATTCTCACACCATTACAATCAGCAGGACAATGCTTTGCCTGAATATCCATTGCAATTTTGCAAAGATAAAGATTTGGAGCAATCCCCGCTGTAGCTGTAATTCCTGTTTCTGCAAGAATATCGTTGATTACTTTTGATACAAGTTCCCTTGCAGTCAGCTTATAAAAAGGAAGATATTCCGTGGCGTCAATAAAAACTTCATCTATAGAATAAACATGAATATCTTCAGGCGAAAAATACTTTAAATAAATATTATAGATTCTTGCAGAATATTTTATATAGAGTGCCATGCGAGGAACAGCAGTAATATAGTCAAGCGCTTTACCAGTTTTACGCTTAATCTCGCGGGCTTTGGCTTCTACCTCAAAAAGACGGCTCCTTCCAGAAAGCCCATAAGCCTTTAATGCCGGAGTAACTGCCAGACAAATTGTTTTACTGGTCCGACTGGGATCTGCAACTACAAGCCTGGTTGTAAGAGGATCCAAACAGCGTTCCCTACATTCTACAGAGGCATAAAAAGATTTTAAGTCGATTGCAAGGTAAGTTTTATTCGCCATATTTTAAGATATTAACTATACATAGTATAAGTTATTATTAAAATTATAGCAAGTGTTATTATAGTATTATTTTAAAGGGGAAAGCCTTCCCCTCGCGTCCACTTCGTTGGTCGCTACCCCTTCCAACGGCTCAGGCGCCGCCAAAAAAAATATAGATAATTGGTATACAGAAAGTATAACCGCGCAAATTTTTTGGCAAGTGGGCTGCTTGCTCTGAATTTGATAGGTTGCGTTCAGACAACGGATGGGGTGTATTCAAGGCAGGGAGAAGACTGGAATGAATCAGTTAATTTTTTTGATAATAATGCTTATAGAATTACTTCACTTATGGCAGGAAAGGTTGGTGGCTATTATGCATTTATAGACACATGGGGTGAAATCTTTTTGACGGAGGATTTTAAAACTTCGACAAAATCACTCGCTTTAAAAAACTCATTAAGCAGAGTTGACTCTGTGCTTGCAACGGCAATATGGAAGCAAGGCACTTTGAAAGCTATTGTTGTAACTTCGGAGGAAAATTATTATACGGAAGATTATCTTACATGGAATTCTATTTCTGGAATTACTCCTGTTGAAAATGTAGATTATTACACAAATGCAAAATGTGGTAACTGGAGGACACCTGGAGCATTTTTTATTAAAAAGAATTCAGATTTTTGGATTACTAAGAATTTTGATACGACTTGGACACATCTTACGCTTCCTTTTGGGCAAGGAGCAAATTCCTTAAATGTAGTGGAGTCAGCAGGTGTTATTTCTGCCTATAATTATTCACAACCGAATTCATTGTTTATTTCTTTCGATGGAGGAAATTCTTTTAAAAAGGTCGAAAAACTTGATAGTAACTATAATTTTGGTACAGTTTTCTCAATTGAAACATTAAATCTGTATGGAACCTTAGGCTATCAGTATGATTCTGATTCTGGATTCTATTTCTACAAACTTTATACATTCCCAGGCTGATTGAGTAAGTTCTCAGTTTTATGAAAAGTTCCGACTTTCCTAGGAAAAATCCTTGTTAAGTCGGAGTCTTTCACTTAAAAAACTCTTTTGATCCCCAAAAAAACAGTAACAATTCCGACTTAACAAGAAAATAACTTCGTTTAGTCGGAAATTTTCAACTACTACGTACCCTAAATGCAGTTTTTTCCCCGACTAAACGTTCAAATATTCTAGTTAAGTCGGTAAATAAAACACCTTTTCCATCATTTAAATCAAAATATAACATGGAGACTTCCTGAACAAAAAAAGACTGCCGTTTCCGACAGTCTTTTAAAGATTCCCCGATCAAGTCGGGGAATGACATAAGTATCATTATCGGGCATGACCCGACAATCTATAGTCTTATCTCCAAGGATTCTCAGTAGGGTATCTAACTCCCTTAGGCTGGTTATATCCAATCTCACTTACGTCTACGCCGATGTATTTGAATACTTCGAAGAGAGCCTTTCCAAAGTGGCCGAATGCAACGGCACCGTGGTGTGGGAAGCCCTTTTCGATGAGCCAGTGGCGGTAGAAGCGGCCCATTTCTGGAATTGCGAATACACCAATTGATCCGAATGAGCGTGTAGCAACTGGAAGAACTTCACCCTGTGCAATGTATGCGCGGAGGATATTATCAGCAGTTGACTGCAAACGGTAGAATGTGATAGGACCAGGAGCAATATCTCCTTCCAAAGTTCCGTTTGTAACTTCGATTGGAAGAGCACGAGCCATAATCTTCTGATACTTCATTTCGCAGAATGCAAGCTTCTTTGAACATGTGTTTCCACAGTGGAAGCCCATGAATGTATCCTGAAGAGTATAATTTGTCTTACCCTTAATTTCTGAGTTGTACATATCCTTTGGAACAGAGTTGTTGATGTCGAGCAATGTAACGATATCATCAGAAACAACAGTACCAATGAATTCAGAAAGACATCCGTAAATATCAACTTCACAAGAAACTGGAATACCCTTTCCTGTAAGGCGGCTGTTTACATAGCAAGGTACGAAACCGAACTGTGTCTGGAATGCTGGCCAACATTTTCCGGCAATTGCAACAAACTCGCGGTAGCCCTTGTGAGCTTCAACCCAGTCAAGAAGAGTAAGCTCATACTGAGCAAGCTTTGCAAGGATTTCAGGTTTTTTGTTACCCTTTCCAAGTTCTTTTTCCATGTCAGCAACAACCTCTGGAATACGAGCGTCGCCAGCATGTTTGTTGAATGCTTCGAAGAGGTCAAGCTCTGAGTTCTCTTGTTGTAAAGCTGTTTAATAGGTGCGTTACAAGCAAGGAAGTTGAGTGGACGTGGTCCGAAAGAAATAATCTTAAGGTGATTCAAAGCATAAACTGCCTTTGCAACTGGCAGGAAGTCGTGAATCATATCAGCACAATCTTCTGCATCACCTACTGGATATTCAGGGATATAAGCCTTAATGTTGCGGAGCTGCAAGTTGTAAGAAGCGTTGAGCATACCACAGTAAGCATCTCCACGGCCGTCCATAAGGCTGTTTCCAGACTCTTCTGCAGCTGCACAGAACATCTTCGGACCATCAAAGTGCTTAGCAAGCAAAGTTTCAGAAATCTCTGGACCAAAGTTTCCAAGATAAACACAAAGAGCGTTACAACCGTTCTTCTTAATATCTTCCAATGCCTGTACCATGTGGATTTCGCTTTCAACGATACAGATTGGGCATTCGTAAATATCGTCTGCTCCATATTTTTTTGTGTAAGCTTCAACGAGAGCTTTTCTTCTGTTTACTGAAAGTGGCTCTGGGAAACAATCGCGGCTAACTGCTACGATACCAATTTTCATTTTTGGTGCGTTTTTATTCATTTTTTGCTCCTATAAAAATAATCTTTATAAATTGTTATAAAATTCTAATAATAATAAATTAGAAGTCAAGAGGGAAATCCCCCTATTTACTCTTGGAAATATCAATATTAATTCCAGTTAATCCAACAAAAGCGCCCTGTTTTGCTTCATTTGAATCTGGATGAGCAATAAGCCACTTGTTGCGGGCCCAGAGTAATTTATCTTCAAAATCGATTTCTTTGATTGCTGGTTTTTCTGTGTTTGTGTCCTTTGGAAGAACGATAATTACACGGAAGCCTTCTTTAGAAACTTCGCCATTTTTTACTGCTGTACAAGGTGCATAGTGAAGAGTTGTTTCATAAACCTGAACAACAGTTCCCTTTGGAACATAGAAAGCTTCTACAGCAGAAGTATTTAATTTTCCATTCTTTACGCTCTGAAGAGATGCAAGAAGAAGAATAATGTCGTTTGAAGGAATGTTGAGTTCTGATCCACGGTGCCATTCAAGACAGTTGAGTTTTGTGTTGTTTCCGTTGCAATAACCAATCTGAATTGGCATTCCACCGTAAGCATTGTCACTAAATTCCTTAGCAATTGGAAGACTTTCCAATCCAGCATCGCCTGGTTCATAAATTACTGCATTGTCCGGCTTTTTTGTAGTGTCGTCCAGTTTTTTAAGAAGATCTGTTACATCATAACCTGTAAGAACCTTTCCATACTTTTCAAAACTGTGACTGAATACTGATTTGATACGCATATTTTTTTTACTCCTATTTTAAACGTTTAACTAATTTTTTGCCCTCCAATGATGAACAAAAAAAATCTCCTAAACGTCCATCTTCATTTTATCACTATACATTAAATATTGCACTATTTAAAAAGCGAAATATAACGAAAAAAAAACTTTATTCTCTGTTACAGAAGGGATATAATAGAATAATTCTACCCAATAAAGGAATCACAATGCTTGACAATACACCACGTTTTGATATGAAAAAACCACCGATGAGGCAGCACCTGCTTCCATTAATCTGGCTGCTCTCTTTTCCGGAAGTTCTTTCTCACAAAAATAAACTTACAAAAATCAACATGGAAGGAATAAAACCTCCATATCTTTTACTCTGCAATCACAACGCTTTTATGGATTTTAAAGTTGCAACAAAAGCAATCTTTCCTCATCGTGCAAATTATGTAGTTGCAATTGACGGCTTCTGGAAACGCGAATGGCTGCTGAGACTTATCGGCTGTATCTGCAAGCGAAAATTTACAAATGACGTTTCCCTTGTCCGCCAGCTTAAACGAGTTACTGACCGGGGAAACATTGCCGCAATCTACCCGGAAGCCCGCTATTCCCTCTGTGGAACAAATGCAGTTCTGCCGGAATCTCTCGGTAAACTTGCAAAAATTCTTAAGGTACCGGTAGTCACTCTAATCTGTCACGGCCATCACGTAAATTCTCCCTTCTGGAATCTTCCTGATCACAAGGTAAAAGGAACCGAAGCCACAATGAAATGTATTTTTACCGCAGATCAGCTTGCTAAAACAGATTACAAAGACATCATGAATACAATTGAAAAAGAATTTATTTATGATGATTACACCTGGCAAAAAGAAAAAGGAATTAAAATCACTTATTCTGAAAGGGCAAAAGGCTTGCATAAAATTCTATATAAATGCCCATCCTGTATGACTGAATACAAAATGTCTTCAAATGGAACTACACTGCGCTGCAATGCCTGCGGAAAAGAATGGGAAATGTCTGAACTAAGCGAACTAAGTGCAAAAAGCGGTCCGACAGAATTTTCCCATATTCCGGACTGGTATGAATGGGAAAGGAAAATGGTACGTAAAGAGATTCAGGCAGGAACTTACGGAATAACACTTACAGCCCAGACAGACGCGCTTCCAAATGCAAAACGTTATATCGACATAGGTAAATCTACCCTTACCCACGATATGACAGGTTTTACTCTTAGCGGAACCTGCCAGTGCGACAAGAAGCCCTATTGCGTAAAAATAGATGCAAAATCCCAATATTCCGTTCATATTGAATATGATTATCTTGGTAAAAAAGGTGATTGCGTTGATTTGAATACAATCAATGACACTCTTTACGTTTACCCTGAAGGAAGTGATTTTTCGGTCACAAAAATGGCTTTGGCAACAGAAGAATTGTATAATTTCTATAATAAAGCAGATTTATGAGCAAATGATTTCCTGAAAGAATCACTCATAAGGCCGTAATATTGTAAAATCAAGGCAAAAATACTCTTTTGGGAAGGCTTAACACAGACTGCACACTGGCTCAAAGCACTGACTGCCGATAAAGTTAGAGCTTTTCTCAAGGCCAGCAGCATTGCACCACGGGTTATAGAAATCCTCCATATTTTGAAAAGCACCTGACCATTGGGAAGAAAAATTGCCGCAATAAAAATAAAAATCCACAAAGAAATATGAGGAAGTATAAAGATTTTTCGCCCGCAGATTTTTTGGAGAATAAATCCAGCTACAAAAGCCACAGAAAGGACAGCAATGCTTTTAATAAAAAATAAGGAAGCAGAAAAACCTATTAGAAAAAAAAGAAATATTATCTGCAACGGCTTTTTCTGTAGCATCTGTTTTTTATTCTCTGACTCATTTTCACTTTCAGCAAGAGTCCTCCCCCCTACATCATACATTTTTTCTATATAATCAGTCACTTTTTGAGACTGTGCTACAAAAGCCACAAAAAGACCGCTGACAACATTAAAAATCAGCATTGGACCCAATAAAGCAAAAGTCCCCTGCCCCAGATAAATACTTGAAAGAAAAATCTGAACAAGAGCACTCACAGCAGCTCCTAAAACAGACAAACCATAAAGAGAGATTATTTTTTTTGAAAACAACTTGTAAGCAGTACGCATTGCCAGGGCACTCAAAATTGACTGAAAAAATGAAATTAGAAAAAAAGGTGAAAAAAGAGTTCCCCCCATTAAGGAAGAAGAAACTGACTTTAAGACAGCAAGAAGAATAAAAGCCGTAAAATCCAATTCAAGAGAAAGAAGAATTACGACATTTGCAAGTCCCAGCCTGAAAAAAGGGAGAAAACGCGGTAAAATCATTTCGATATAAGAAAAAAGAAGAGTAAGGGCTGTAAGAAAAGCTAATTTTTCACGACTTTTATTCAGAAATGGCATCAAAATCCCCCTTGCTTTTTTTAGCAGAAGTATCATCCTGAATAGAAATAATTACATCATTGGGTAGGCAAACAAGTGGAGAATGCCAGCCTTGATTTACACAGTTTTTATTCGGACAGGGAGAATCAGTAATACGACATCTTCCGTCTTTAATTTCAAAAACAGTTTTACCCAGCAGGCCTTCAACTTCATAAGTTGCATTTTGATTAAGCTGATATTCATATTCTTTTCCAGCGGCATTTACCACAACTTTTGAACCATGGCGTGACATCCCCCTGACAGACAAAAAAATGCCTAAAAAGAGAAAAATAATGATAAAAATGTAATCAAGAATACGTAATTTTTTCAAAATCATAAAAAGATTTTTTGCTCTCCAGTAAAGGCTATTTTAGCATAAAGTGCTTTTATTTTCTCCTTCTTTTCGATATTATCTATTCCATTATGAAAAACGACAAGCTGCTTGGCTATTTCTTTGCGGGATTTGCAATTTTTGTATGGGGAATAACCTTTGTCTGCACAAAAACCCTGCTTAATGATTTTTCAGCCCTAGAGATTTTATTTTTCCGCTTTATCACTGCTTATATTGGATTATGGCTCATATATCCAAAATGGGAAAAAATTGAATTAAAAGACAATCTTCTCTTTGCTCTTGCAGGTCTTTCAGGCGTTGTAATCTATCAATTTACCGAAAACATCGCAATCAATTTTACAACAGCCTCAAATGTAAGCGTAATCGTAAGTACAACCCCGCTTTTTACAGCAATAACCTCGCAAATCTTCTTAAAAGAAAAACACATCAATTTCTTTTTTATAATAGGCTTTCTTTTCTGCATAATTGGAGTAACCTTTGTCAGTCTTAACGGTCATACAAACCTGAGCATAAATCCAAAAGGAGATTTACTCGCCCTTCTCGCTGCAATTTCATGGGGCTTTTATTCAATGACAGTCTCCCTGCTGAATAAAAAATGTTATAATTCAATTGCAGCTACCCGCCGAATCTTCTTTTTTGCAGTAATCATAATGATACCCCTTATTCTTGCAGGAGTTCGCATAAATTATTCTTTACAAGACACTTCTTCAGCAGCGGCATCTATGGCAGTTAATTTCTCTACAGCAGTAAACCGCCTCCGTTTTTCTAACCCCTTGAACTGCATTTATCTTGCATTTTTAGGATTGATTGCGAGCGGTTTATGCTTTACAGTCTGGAACAAGGCCTGTCAAAAAATCGGCACAGTAAAAATATCAAAAGGACTTTATCTGATTCCCGTTGTAACAATCATTTTTGCTTTTTTCATTTTGGGCGAAAAAATCACCTGGATGGGAGCATTGGGAACAATTATTACAATTACCGGACTCTTTATTTCTGGAATCAAGAAAAAGTCCACAGATTCTAATTAAGATTGATTAATTCTTTTCTGTCCACTGCTTTTTTATAATCTCCAGCACCTCTTCAAGAGAAAGTCCCATCTCACGGCAAGTTGCAATTCCCTTAGAAAGAAGTTCTTCTGCTGTTGTCTTTCTCTTGTTGGAGATTTCGTGATGAGCAAGTTCATTTACAAAGGTTCCCCGTCCGGCTGCAGTAGAAATAAAGCCTTCCCTTTCCAGCTGTTCCCAGGCCTGTTTTACGGGAATAACACTTATGCGCAGATTAACCGCAACAGTTCTGATTGGAGGAAGCTTTTCACCAGGAGCAAGTTCACCATTCATAATTTGGGCGGCAATCTGTTCATAAATCTGAGTATAAATCGGCTTGTCTGTTTTTTGCGACAAAACTATGTCCATTTTCTATAAATCGTACTTTTCAAACTGTCTGGCTGCACGACGGAAAGTAATAAACCAGCTTGCTGCAAAAATCAAGATTCCTATTACCAAAACTTCAAATTGAGTTACAAGAGCTGAATCCATGTTATAAAGTTTTGAACCGAATAAAGCCAAGGCAGGAAGTTCTATAATCTCTCCAGCTTTAAGCTTTGAACTCATTGAAAAATATGCCCACACTGGAACTTCACAAAGAGCATAAGTTGCAAAATAACCTATTGCTGCCAAAATAAAACGCAAGCCCGGCTTAAGAGGATTTTTATAAACATTTCCAAGGAAAATAAAATTAAATACAGCAAAAACAATCAATTGAAGTCCAAAGAAAGCAATATTCAAAGGAATACCAGCCCTGTTCTCAGGAAAAGGAAGAAGTCTATGAAGCACAAAAGGAATAATTGCAAGCACAAGAGCAAAAATCTCAATCAGTCCGCAATAAAGAAAACGAGCCTTTACCGTATCAATTTTGCGTACAGGAAGAAGGACTGTATAAAGAATATCATGCGATGACTGATTCAGAGCAAAAGTCATCATAATGCAGAGGGTAAGATAAAAGGGACCAATATAAGATGGATAAGAAGGAATAAAAAACATTCCAAAACAGCAGATAAGCCAGCACATTGACTGAACCGTATTTCCAAGTTTTATTTCTTTTTTCAAAAGGTTAAAAGTTTGATTTTTCATTTCTTTCCTCCAAATTATCTGCGCTCAATGTGAATCATAATGTCTTCCAAAGTCGGCTGTCCGATTTCCAAACCAAGAGAATGAGCAAGAGAAGTATCTTCGGCTTTCATAATGCCTTCAAAACCAAGCTGATGAGTATGCAGTCCAATAACTTTCTGTTCCAACTGAGAATCAGAAGAAAGCTGCTCTTTTTTTCCAGCTACACTGATATAAGATTTCTGGAAGGAATCTTTATCTGTACTTGCCAGAATCTTTCCCTGTTTTATATAGGTGATGTAATCGGCACATTTTTCAAGATCGCTTGTGATATGAGTTGAAAATAAAATTGAATGTTCACCGTCCTCAATAAACTCCTGGAACAAAAGCACCAAATCATCTCGGGCAGCTGGATCAAGACCGCTAGTTGGCTCATCCAGAATCAAAAGCTTAGGATTATGGCTCATTGCAACTGCAACTGAATATTTTACCTTCATACCGGCGCTGAGATGCTTAAACTTTTTGTCAGGATTAATTTCAAAGCGCTCACAAAGATTTTTATAAAGCTCCTCATTCCAGTCCCGATAAAAGGATTTTGTAACATCGGTAATCCGACTTATTTTCGCTTCAGGATAAAAATCCACTCCACCAAAAACATATCCAACCTGATTTTTAATTTCGATTTCGTCAGCAGGCATAGAAAGACCGCAAAGCTTTACACTACCGCCATCACTATTCATAAGATTCAACATAGTTTTTAGGGTTGTAGACTTTCCAGCCCCGTTACGACCAATAAATCCCATAATAAACCCCTGCTCCAGAGAAAAGCTGACTTTCTGAAGCTTAAATGTTTCAAAGCTTTTACAAAGATCCTTTACTTCTATCAGATTCATTTGCCACCTCTACAAATCTTTTATGTGTTATATTGTGTATATTGTATATACACAATATAACACGGTAATAAATAGCTGTCAACATTTTTAATTTTTTTCAGGTGAAATAATCTTCAGTTCCGAACCGAATCCTAAAAGCCAGAAAAAGATAAAAAAAAATTATTATTACCCATATTTATTTTTGTATGATATAATTATTTTTGACAGTCAACGAAATTACACATAAGGAGCCTCCCTATGAAAAAACTCAAGTTGATACCCGAAACAGAAAGCAGTGATGAGATTTTTCTTAAAAGACTTACATCCAAAACACCACATAAAATCATTTTTGTAATACTTCTCTTACTTTATTTTTTCGCAACTTTTCTTGTCACCAGAGTTTCCCGTGTGCCAGATGTCATCATGCTGATGGGGATTCCTACTCCATACTGGCGTTTAACAGGTGTTTTTAACTCACTTGCAAATATCAGCCTAATCTGCATAGTATTTTTTTTCAGAAAGCCTGGCTTTATTACTTCAATCTCATTTCTCGGATTTCAGCTCCCTCTTCTTCTATTCCTATTATTCGTCCGTAAAGACTCATCAACCATTCCCGGATTTTTCATGACTCTTTTTACAATTGGCATAATCTGCATTATTTACCTATATAACCGGCAGCTGGGAAAATATCAGGAGAAACTGCGTCACCAGGCTTTAAATGACATGCTTACAGAATTACCAAACCGCTTTGCTTGTAGTGAACTGATGAATGACCGTATTTCAAAGCAGGCAAAATTTACACTCGTTTCTGTTGATTTAAATAATTTTAAAAGCATTAACGATACTATGGGACATGAAGTTGGAGACTTTGTCCTTAAAGAACTTGCAAATCGATGGAAAGCCCTTGCCGCCTCCCGTAAAACAGGAACTAAAGATTTTATTGCAAGAGTTGGTGGCGACGAATTTGCTCTAGTAATTCGCGGCTACACTTCTGATAAAGATGTAATAAACACCATTAATACTTACAAATCATCACTTGAAGAAAAAATAACAGTTAATAACTGCGATTATTATATCAATGCCTGCTTTGGATATGCCCAGTACCCACAGGATGCAGACAGCAGTAATACACTTTTTTCCTATGCCGATGCAGCCCTCCATGAAATAAAAAGACTAAACAGCAGTAATACAATCCTCCATTTCTCTTCTGACATGGCTCAAAGTGAGAAGTTCCTTGAAATTGAAAGAAAAATTAGAAATGCCCTTGAAAGTGATTCTGTATTCATTCATCTGCAGCCTCAATATGACTCTTCCCACAAGCTTAGAGGCTTTGAAGCGCTTGCAAGAATAATAGATTCGGAAGGCATGTTTATACCCCCTACCCGTTTTATTCCAGTTGCAGAAAAAACTGGACTAATTGACCAGATTGATATTCTGGTTCTAAAAAAAGCCGCCTTTTTCCTGGCAGATGTTCTTAAAACACAGGATACAAATATCATCATAAGCTGTAATATTTCTGTAAAACATCTGATGAAAAATACTTTTATTGAAGAAATAAGCGAGGTAATTAAATCAAGTGGAGTTCCTACAAACCACTTTGAATTCGAAATTACCGAATCTATTATGATAGACTCAGAAGAAAAAGCCCTGCAATGCATAAACAAAATCCGAAATATGGGAATAAAAGTTGCCATTGATGATTTTGGAACCGGTTATTCTTCCTTGAGCTATCTGAATAAGTTTTCTGCCAATATGCTTAAAATAGATAAATCCTTTATTGATTTGATGACAACAAGCGAATCTTCAAAAAAATATGTTGAATCAATCATTTCTATCGGGCATATTTTAAATCTGGGAGTTATTTCTGAAGGTGTTGAAACAAAAGAACAGCTTGAAACATTAAAAAGCATAGGCTGTGATTATATTCAGGGCTTTATCTGGGGACGCCCAATACCTGTAGAAGAAGCAAAAAAGCTTATTCCTTCATCTACGGCAGAAACACTGCTTTAGCAAGATTCATTCAGCAGATTTTAAGGACAACATGAAAGATAATACTCAAAAAAGAATCCAATTTTTTTCAAAAGTTAAACTTATGGCAAAGGGAGCCTTGCAATCTCTAAAAGAAGAGCGGATTATTTTTACAGCCAGTCTCTTAAGCTTTATATTCCTCACCCTTCATATTTATGAGGCTGACAGCAACTTTAAAATACTGAGCAACACTTTTTTTCTGGAGTTTTTCTTTGCATTTTTTATGTCCTGCATTTTTACAATTCCCGCAGCATATCTGACACAAAAATTAAAAGCTCTTACTAAATATTTAATTCAAACAGCAGCACTTATTACAGGTGCTTTGATAGGATTTTTTGCTCACAGTGGCTTTGGAAATATAGTATATGAAGACCTTTATTATTGGGGAATTGTATTTGCTGTCATACTGCTAACAGTATTCATTTTCATTCCCAAAAACAAAGAAAAAACTTATTTTGCAGGTCTTGTAAAATATTTTCTTTTTAGTGCCCTCATGGCAACTGTTCTTTTTGGTGGGATCTGTCTTTTGATATTTGCCTTCCAAAGCCTTATTTTTGATTTTGATTCAAAAAGTGAACTATATGGATCTTGTGCCGCTTTCTGCTATCTGGTTTTTGCCGTTAATATTTTTGTATATTATCTTTTTTACCGTCGGGAAGAGGAAGATTCAGGAAAAGCCTTTAAAATAATTTTTTTATACATTCTCCTGCCTGTCTTCTTTTTTCTGATTGCCCTTTTGTACGCCTATTTTTTCAAGGCTCTTTTTACCCTTAAGCTTCCAAACGGACAGATAAACTGGTTTGTTTCCTTTGCCTCCTGCTTTTATATTTTCTTTTATTTTATTCTTACAGAATATCGGGAACTTGCTCCAGTGAGATTTTTTTACAAATATGGAGCATTTGCCTTCATTCCCCTTATCTGCATTCAGATTCCAGCCTATTTCATACGCATGAATGCTTATGGTTTTACAGGCTGGAGATTTTCGAGCCTTCTCTTTATAATTTTTTCAATCATTACAATTGCTCTCACCTTCATAAAAAAAGGAAGACTTGTAAAATATTCAATTCTCCTGCTCGCGGGAATAATTATTTTTGCCTCCCTCAGTCCCTTTAACATTATAAAAACAGCTTATAATAATCAGCTTAAAAGAATGATAAGCGTGCTTGAAAAATATGATATGTACGATTCTCAAAATAAAAAACTTACAAAATATAATGCCGAAATCATCAATCAAACAATTTCCGATAATGACAGGCAAAAGCTTCTTTCCAGCTACAACTATCTTGCACTCAAAAGTCATCTTAAAATGCCGGAATGGGCAATAGACATAAATGGACATGCAGCTGATTTTGAGTTTCTTTTTGACATAAAACCCGATACAAACTATAAAGTAGTTTCAAACACTTATAATATTTACCCGCTTCCCGAAATTGATATCCAATCTTATTCAAAAATGAAAGAATACCATGAAAGCGCTTCTTCCTGGGGTTGGAACAATAAAGAATATGATGAATATAAAAACCAACTTCCCCGCGCAAAAATAGATTTTGACGGCAAGACTTATGATATCACCGATTATCTTTTGAGTGACCCGGGAAAAAACAAGCAAAATGAATTGCTTATTTATTCCCTGGATAATCACCATGACCTTTGCATACGTTCCTATTCCTATAATTGGAATGAAGAGAAAAAGCTTTTCAAAGACTATTCTATTAGCGGTTATCTTTTATGGAAATAGCTTCACTGTATAAAATTACTATCTGCTTATAGTTTTTCCATCAACTCTGCGGAAATGGCTCATAAAGTTCCATGCATGTTCGCAGGTATGCTCACGGCAATCGTGTCCCTGTTCGCTTATGCTTGCAAATACAGTCATTACATGGTCAACAGAATCGAGCTTAGCAGCAGGACTTTCAATACTTTTAAAAAGCTGCATTGTAAGAGTCGCATTTCGGGAAGCATCATAATCAGTATTGATAATATCACCATTTATTCCCCAGAGTTTATTTTCCCACTTGTCTTTGTTTTCAAAATTAACAGATTTACAATAGCGGTCAGCAGCCGTAGCATTATTAAGCTTTAATACATAAGCCATGCGGTCAAGACATTTTTGTGCCTGATAAGGAAGCTCGGGTAAAGGAGAAACTTCGCCGCCTGCATAAAAAACAGGGACTGGTACTTCGGTATTAAAGCCTGTTTCTACCAGACGATCATAAATATTTCTGCCTACATCAAAAGTCGCATCCATAGGAGCCGCAGCCGCTAAAAGTTCCGGGTATTCCTGAATCAAATCCCAGGTTTTGCAACCGCCCATTGAAAAACCGGTGGCGTAAATGCGGGTAGAATCAATATTGTATTTTTTCTTTAAAATCTCTACAAACTCAACCATTTCTGTAGCAGTGCTGTTCAGATGATTTTCTATTGCCACAAATAAAAAATTATGACGATGGGTTATCTTTGCCCAGCCTGCCATGGTTGAAAGGAAAAAGCAGCTGTCTCCCCCGCCATGAAAGCCAAGAACAAGAGGAAGAGGTTGGGAAGAAGAATCTGGGGAATCAAAAAGATTCTTGTTATAAAAAGCAAAATAACCAATTTTGTGAAAATCCGTATTTCTGTCCTGACCGCAGTTATCAAGAGAAGTTCTGACTTCAGCAATACCTGGTTCAATCACAAGACCATCTTTTTCCAAATCCTCATCAATTTGTAATGGGCCTGTCATTCGTCTGAACTGTTTTGCAAAACCATAATAATCAGAAAAAATATCAGCCGCCTCTCTGGAAATAAAATATTTACAATTTTTTTTCAAAATAGCATTGATTTCTGTAGAATTACCATAAGAAATAACAGGAATATCATCTGACTGGATAGAAGACTCAAGCAAATCAGCAGAAAGAGAAAGCTTATTCAAAACGCAGCTTGCAGGTGCCAGGTCAGAGCGTCCCCAAAGTCCATCGCATTCAAAATGTCTCATGCAGTTTTTTGCGATATAATCTGCTCCAGCTCCATATCCGCAGAGAAGAGTTCTGAAAATAGCTCCCCTGATAAAATAACCTTCTATGCATTGTTTAAAAAAATTAAAAGCGGTAACAAAGCCATCTTTATAAAGCTGATGTATTCTTGAATTGGAAATAATTTCTGACAAAATATCCGGGCTTGCGCTTTCCCAGCTGCCAGTCACAGGATATATAAACACGACGCTGGAATCAAAATCAGAGGCCAGTTTTTTAAGTCCATTTTTTTCTGCAAAATCGGCAGCTTCTTCATAAGAAAAATGATTTTCTGCAAATACAAGAATATAAGGGGCTATAAAACCATAATTTAATATATCCCCCTGCAAGTGTGAATAAGGTACATAAACAGTGGCATCAAAAGAATTAAATGTATTTTTCCAGAAAGCCCCAAGTTCATTTCTTGTAATTTCAGGCATTTTTTCCATATAATAAATCCCCACGTCAAATCGGCAAATCGTTTTTAGTAAAACGTTTTAAGTATATCGTTTTACTACATTCTAAACCATTTTTTTAATTTTTCAAGAAAAATAAAAGTAAGGAGAAGAGGACAAAAAGCTTCTATAAATTAAAGGTCCGTGTAAATCTTTACCCTTTCTTTTCGACCGCGGATTTCCGCTTCATCAAGAAAAACAAAGGCTTTTTCATCTGTTTTTTCTTTAATTTTGGCAACAGTATTTTCAGAAATAAGCAAATCCTTCTTATAAATCTTGCAGAGACCTTCTATACGGCTTGCAGTATTTACAGTATCACCAATCACAGTATATTCAAGACGATTGGCAGCTCCAATATTACCGGCAAGAACTTCTCCTGAATGAAGCCCAATTCCAAAACGAATCACAGGCAGACCATTCTTAGAAAACCTTTCATTCATTTTGGCAAGTTTTTTTCTCATATCCAAGGCAGCAAGATAGGCTTCTTCTGCATGATTTTGACTCCTGATTGGAGCACCAAACAAAGCCATGACAGCATCACCAATATACTTGTTAATTATTCCACCGTGAGCTGCTATGCATTCTTCAAGCCCCGTAAAATACTCATTCAAAAAAGAAACAATTTTCTCCGGCTCCATATTTTCAGAAAGAGTTGTAAAACCACGGATATCACAGAACATTACAGTAACGTCAATAGTCTCTCCCCCTAAAGCAACATTGCCTTTCAAAAGGTAATCGCGAATCTGTGGAGTAACAATCTTGCCGAAGGTATCCCGCATAAACTCCTTTTCTTTGAGGGATTTAGCCATGGCATTAAAAGAATCTCCAAGCAAGCCCATTTCATCATTGGAGCAGATTACAGTCTTACAGTCGTAATTTCCACCTGAAATCTGATTTGCACTATCAGTAAGCTTCTGTAAAGGCTTTTGAAAATAGCCGGAAATCAGTTTTGTAAGAATAAATCCCACAATCATAAGTCCAAAAAATACAATAAAATCAGAATAACCGGAAATCTCAACATGATATCTTTTTGTGCAGAAAAGTCTTATTCCTAAAAAAGAGGCAGGGAAAAGAGCAACGGAAAAAAAGTAAAAGTGAAAGATATTTTTAATTGATGACAATGACGTTCTTTCCGTATCAGAAATATTTCCGTCGGGATAAAGCACTGGCAGAACAATATTTCTGTTTAAGGTTTCGAGAGTAAAATAAATCAGAGTAAAAGAAAAAACAGACAGGAAAACATAGGATGTAATCGAAGAAATCAGGATAAAAGCAATGTCAACGTCAAAGGCAAAATGAAAATAAATAAGAAAGGCAAGTTCAAAAATAAAATTGCTAATCCAGCCGGTAATGCCCCGTAAAGCATAAGCCGCCGGGATATGAACCATAATTTTTATATACTCACGGTCATTTTTACTGTATTTATGAGAATTCAATCCATAAGTAACACAAAAAACAATTGGAACTGCATAAACTATAATGCCAAGAAAATTGACCAGAAAACGTTGTTCTTCCATAAATGACTTCCACAAAACCATAGTTGTAGTTTCTGGCATAGGAAAAGAAGCCATATTTGAGGAAAGAGCCGCAAGTAGATTGGCAAGCAGACAGATTAGTCCGTAACAAAGCAGATGATACTTTAGAAAAAAACTTTTGAATCTCATGCTTATATTGTAACACATAAAAGTTATAAAAAAAATGTAATTTATTGAACAAGCCCCCTCCTCCTGTTAAAATATTTCTATGTCTTATGAAGTTTCCCGGGAATTAAAGGAAAAACTTATTTTCCTCGCTGATAAATACGAAAGCCCCTCATTTGCCGATTCAGATCCAAGCCAGTTTTTAAGATGGTATCCTTTAAATCAAACAGCAGATGTTGAAACTGCAAGTTTTATTGCCGCCATGCTTGCTTTTGGGAATAGAAGCCAATTTATTCCAAAAATCAGACAAATACTGGAGCTTGCAGATAAGACAAGCTGTAAAGAAAAAACAGAAAGTTCTAACATCACAGGCTGGATAAAATCCGAAAAATATAAAAAAGACTTTCTGCCTACAAATACATTTTCACAAGCTGATGTATCACAAGCTTCTATCTCGCAAACTTCTGCCTGTGATTTGTCAAAAAAGTTTTATCGCTTTTATTCTTACCAAGATATGCATGTTTTTTTTGATGAACTGAGAAACATTTTAATGGCGGCTCCCAGCCTTGGAGACTATTTTGAAAAAGAATGGCTGGATAAAGGGGGAAATCTTTATGACCTTATTTCTGCCGCTTTCCCAAAATCAAAAATTGTTCCCAAAGGAAAAAGCTCAGCAAACAAGCGCATTCACATGTTTTTACGATGGATGGTAAGACAAAAGTCCCCTGTAGATTTAGGACTCTGGTCCTGGTATCCGCAATCAAAGCTTCTTATTCCCCTTGATGTGCATGTCATGCAGGAAGCAATAAAAATGGGACTGCTGCCAGAAAAAGCAGCTCCATCCCATAAAACAGACCTTGTGCTTACAGAGTGCATGAAAAAAGTTTTTCCAGAGGACCCTTGCCGCGCAGATTATTCGCTTTTTGGACTTGGCGTTTCAATGTAAAAAACTAATCTGTAAAGAGCCTTACCTTTTCTTTTCGTCCGCGAAGCTCTGTAAAATCAACAAACTCTAAAACCAGCTGAGGATTTGCCGTCATAATTTCAAGGGCAGTGTCTTCTGACATCAGAAGGTCCTTTTTGTAAGTTTTGCAGAGTCCTTCAATTCGGCTTGCAGCATTAACGGCATCCCCAATAACGGTATATTCCATTCTATTTAATGCCCCAATATTTCCAGCCAAAACAGAACCAGAATGAATACCAATTCCAAACTGAAGTTCCGGATAGCCTTTTGCCTTAAACTGCTTGTTTATTTCTTTTAAAGTGCGCCTCATATCAAGAGCAGCGGCAAAAGCATCCATCTGATGAGTTTTTGAAGGCATAGGAGCGCCAAACAAAGCCATGATTGCATCACCCATATACTTATTAATTACACCATTGTGGGCAGAAATACATCTTTCAAGCTGGGTAAAATAAAAGTTCAGCATTTTAACTATTTTTTCACTCGGCATATTTTCGGAAAGCGTTGTAAAGCTTCTGATATCACAGAACATAATAGTGATATTACAGTTTTCACCGCCCAGCTTTACATTGCCCTTGAGCAGGTAATCACGGATTTGAGGCGAAACATTTTTACCAAAAACATCATTTATATGCATGATTTCATGAGTTTTTTTATCAACCTCATCTTTCAGAGACTTGTTATAATCTTCTATGATTTTCTGATATTTAATTTCATCAGTATTATCCGTAATCATAAAGCTGTGACCTTTAATTCTCTTTCCCTTTCTGATGCAGTCACCAACAACCAGATAATATTTATCGTCTCTTTCGTATATTTCTGTATATTTCTGCTTATTCTTATTAATCATTTTAATCCAGAAATGCAGCTTTTCCAGAAAGTCGTCATCCTGAAGAATCACAGAATCATCAATTTTTAGATTAGACATAATAGGGAAATAATCCTTGGCAACATCATTGCAACCCAAAAAATTATTCTTTTTATCAAAAGAAATAACGGCAATATCCCCCCGCTCCACAGCAACATCAACCAGAGTTTCGTTTACATCATAGAGGGCGAATCTTTCCGGCAGGATAATCATACTGAACTGAGCCAGCAGATAACCAATAGTTACCAGCTCCACGCCATTTATGATTTTTCGTCCGCCAAAAAAGAGAACAAAGGAAAGGGTCAGAATAACAAGAAGGATGATTACACTCTTTTTTGAAACCTCATAGCGTTTTCTTATGCGCAGACAGACAATCACAAAACAGATGATATAAAGAATGGTTGAATAAATGTATGCAGTTATGTGCAGAGGTCCATATTCTTTTTCAAGCACCATAATTCCATTCTGATTAATTATCTGAACAGATTTATAAAAGAGAGGGCTACTTCCGATTGTCATTACAAATCCAAAGATGATACAGCCGACTATAAACATAAGAATGCGTATCCATTGCTGGAGAGAAACCTTACACAATTCAAGAATACTTAAAACAAAAAAAAGGGTTCCGAAAATACCACCTATATAAGAGATTTTAGTTCCTAAATAAGCGAGTTCCAGACTCTGGGCTTGTGCAATAAGAAGATAACCATAACACGCTATTGGGAGGATAACAAATAATACTGAAGCAAAAGTAGAATATCTTTTATTCCATCGACAAACATAAATTACTGTAAAAAGCAAGGAGAGAACGCTGACAATCTGATAATATAAAAGCATAGCTCTTGTTTAAATAACCTCCATCTTAAATCCTGCTATATTTATTTAACAATTCTAAAGTTATTTTCTGTTACCGTATTGGCTAAAAGTTTTTGATTTGATATAATCAATTATTATTTGGGGCTGTAGCTCACCTGGCTAGAGCGCTACAATGGCATTGTAGAGGTAGTCGGTTCAAGTCCGATCAGCTCCATTTCTTTTTCAACTCAATCTTCTTTATCATACCTTATTTTATACCCTTTTATAAAAAATTGATATATATTTATTGGTAAGGAGTTACTTATGTTTTTTGGGATGACTGCTTATCAAATATTCTGGTATTTTTTAATTTACAGTTTTATTGGTTGGATTATTGAAGTTGCCTTTCATGCCGTTACTCTGGGAAAGGTTGTAAACAGAGGTTTTTTAAATGGACCAATCTGCCCTGTATACGGCTTTGGGATGCTTCTTGTTTTAATGATAAATCACCTTTTACCAGTCAGCGAAAAAACTCTTGAAGTAAACATCTGGCTTGTCTTTATTTCTGGTGCTCTTTTTACAACGATTGTAGAGCTTATTGCCGGCTGGGCACTGGACAAGCTTTTTCATGCCCGATGG
Organism: uncultured Spirochaetaceae bacterium; assembly: GCA_902802305.1. Classification (GTDB taxonomy): domain Bacteria; phylum Spirochaetota; class Spirochaetia; order Treponematales; family Treponemataceae; genus Treponema_D. Next base: position 11,466 of record CADCLG010000031.1, on the reverse strand, counting down.
TGGGATTACAGTGATATGCCCCTAAATCTTCACGGTTACATCTGTCTGGCCTTCAGTATTATCTGGGGAATTTCAGTTATGATTGCCGTAAGATTTGTTCACCCTCTTGTTAATTCCTTTTCGCCGGTTATAATTCCTGCACGTTTTGGCTGGTGGATTCTGGGGTTTCTTTACACAGTCGTATTTATTGACTTGGGAATAACGATTGCTACTGTCCGCGGATTAAACAAAGAACTTAAAAAGATTGATGAGCTCCGACAGATTCTTCGCAAGCCTTCAGATAAGATGAGCGAAACTATTACAGAGACTACGCTCAAGGTTGCAACTTCTGTAGAAAAAGCTCAAGTTCAGGCTGCTCTTGGAAAGGCCGAATTAAAAGATAATCTTGAAGATTACAAAAAGAATGCGGCAAAAAAATATGCAGAAGCTTTTGCTTCAACAAAATGGGGAACAAAAAGACTTTTACGTGCCTTCCCTCATATAAAGCATTCTCAATATGCAGAAACACTTCAGGAACTTAAAAAATATATTTCTGAATTAAAGAAACACTGATGCCTTGTATCTCAAGGTCTTAAGGAATATCATCAATGACTTCTTTTGGAGGAAGTTCCAGCAATTCAGGATTTTTTATGTATTTTTTAAACTCATGCAAGGCTGTTGAATAATACTGTCCATCACAGATTCGGTCATCCATAGTGATATTAAAATCCAGATAATGCTTTTTGTGGATCTTTCCATCAGCTTTTACTTCATTTTCATGGCGGTTTGTGCTGAAGGTTATAAACATAGGCACATTGCCAAAATTATATAGATGATGAAAAACAGAAGGAACCCCCAGCGAGCCCATTGAAGAAAGGACCATGGAACCGTGGAAAGGGCTGAGGGCAAGGAGGGATTGAGGAATTAATCCGTGATAATCCAGCTTGTACAAAAGTCTCATAACCAGCCGTAAAATCCAGCGGGGAAATCTTATTATTCTATTTAAAAAGTTATCAAGGTCATCAGAAACATCTGAATCAGGTTCATTCTGATAGGAATAAATCTTTTCATGCATATCCTTATAAACATCATTGATGGTATATTCAGGCTTAAAAAAGAATTTAAACATTGTTTCCGGGGCATTAAGGGCCAGCTTCTTTTTTACCATAAGGCTTACTTCGATATTATTTCGGGCATAGATTCTGTGACCGTTTATAAATCTGTTTATTCCAGGTTTCTGACTTACTGTTCTTACATAAGCGGCTACCAGCACATACATTACGTTAAAACCTTCAAAGCCCTGCTGACGTTTTTTGTGGACATATTTATCAATTGCAGAAAGTTCCACACAATCTGAAACAGAATTGTTTGCGTCATTTCGCGTATTCATTATGTAAAGGGAAAAAATTGCGATAGGTTCTATAGAACGCAAAAGGCGTCCGTCTTTTCTGTCTCCCCATCGTCTTTTATAAATCGAAGGTTTTGCTTCGTCACTTGCTTGGATTTCACTCATATATACAGATTAAGAGTATAAAAGCTTTCTGTCAATCTGTTAAAAATAACATCAGAGTAAACGCATTATAAAAGAAATACTGTCAGAAGGAGATAAATATGATATAATTTTTTATTATGGCTAATGATAAAAAAGTAACCGGGCTTTCCCTTCCGCTGGGAGCCTTATATACAAAAGATAATCCAGTTATTGGCGAATATTCTGATTTAATTCCTTTTGCAAAGTTCTGCAAAGAATGTGGAATTAAAATAATCCAGCTGCTGCCTGTAAATGATTCCGGAACACAAAGTTCCCCTTATTCTGCCCTTTCGGCTTTTGCTCTTCATCCAATTTATATCAGCCTCAAGCAAATTCCAGAATTTGAAAAGCTTTTAGCTGACGATAAAAAAATTGCAGCAGATTACAGCAATTTTATAAAGGCAAATTCTAAAAAACAAAGATATAATTATCAGGAAATTTTGAATTCAAAGACTTATTTTCTTCAGCAAGTGTACGAAAAAACTAGTATTGCAGAAGAAGGAAAAGCAACAAAAGAACTGTCTAAATTCATTGAAAAAAATGAATGGCTCAAGGCCTATTGTGTTTACAAAAACTTAAAATGGAAGTACATGCAGTCCAGCTGGAAGGAATGGAAAGCAAAAGATAAAAATCTGTCCTCATCAGAAATTGAAGAACGCTGGAATGACAAAAAATTAAAAAAAGAACATCTTTTTTATGCCTGGTGCCAGCTGATTGCTGCAAATCAATTTAAGGAAGCGGTAAAAGAAATAAAAGAATGTGGAATTCATCTGAAAGGGGACATGCCAATTTTAATGAACGAAGACTCCTGTGATTCCTGGGCTTATCCTCAGTATTTTATGCAAGAATTAAGGGCAGGCTCCCCTCCTGATGGAGAAAATCCAAGCGGACAAAACTGGGGCTTTCCAATCTACAACTGGAAAAATCTAAAAAATAATGATTATTCCTGGTGGAAAGAAAGACTTAAAACAGCTTCAGCCTACTACGACGCCTACAGACTTGACCACATTCTTGGCTTTTTTAGAATCTGGGCAATTCCTCAAGATGATTGCAACGCTATGAATGGACATACTCAGCCCTATTCATCCATAAAAAAAGATGCTCTTTATGAAGCTGGCTTTGACGATGATAGAATCCGCTGGCTCAGTCAGCCTCATATTCCAACTTCTGTTATAGAAGATATTACATGGAATCACGAAGCGGCACATTCAATTTTGAATAAGCTTTGTGAGCAGATTGGAAACGAAGAACTCTGGCTTTTCAAAAAATCTGTAAAAGGCAGTAATCAAATACTTTCAACTGACTTTGACAGACTTTGCACAAAAGAAGCAGAAGAAAAAATCAAACAGGTGCTGGTTCAATACTGGTCTAACAGAACTTTGCTGGAGCTTTCAAAAAATAACTTTGTTCCCCTGTGGACTTATGGCAATTCTACTTCCTGGAATAGCCTCAATCAAAAGGAAAAAAATCTTTTGCTGGCCCTTTTTGATAAGCTCAATCAAAAAAACGAAAAATTGTGGCAAAAGCAGGCAGAAGAAATATTCGAAGCAATCATTAAATCTACAAAAATGATTCCTTGTGGTGAAGATTTGGGCGTAAACATAAAATGTGTACCAAAGGTTATGAAAAAATACGATATTCTTGGCTTGCGTGTAATTCGCTGGTGCAGAAACTGGAGTGAAGAAGGACAGCCTTTTGTGCCATTTAAAGATTACGAGCCTTTGAGCGTGGCAACAAGTTCTGTACACGATTCTTCAACCTTGCGACAATGGTGGAATGATGAAAAAGAAAGCGTTACCGCCTTTATAAAAGCAAATGCCAGCGCCTTTGGAATTGCCAGCGAAGTTGAAGGTGAAATTTTGGGAAAAGATACTGCCGAAATTGAAAAGTCCGCAAAAACTCTTGCACTGTCAGATTTTACCCCGGAGCTTGCAGAAAAAGTGCTGGGGGTTTCCGCCTCATCTGTAAGTCAGTGGTTTATTCCGCCTCTACAGGACCTGCTCTATATGGATAAATCTCTCTGGCTGCAAAATGCTTCCGACGAACGCATAAATATCCCAGGCACTGTGACTGCCTTTAACTGGACTTATAGAATGCCGTGTACTGTGGAAGAAGTAGCAGCAAATAAAGATTTGATTCAAAAGATAAAGAAGCTTTCATAAAAATATCATTTATTTCAAGTTTTGATAAAGAAATTTATTTAAATCTATATATTTTCTAATCATTTTGCTCTTTTTCGTGTTATAATATTAAGAATAAGAACGATTCGGGGCGTTGCGGGGTGTCCCCGCTGGAAGGGGTAGCGGAAGACCGCTTTGCGGGCTGAAGCGAGGGGAAGGCTTTCCCCTCCTAAACTATGAACTAAAAGTGGGAGTATATAATGAAAGTATCATATAACGAATTTCATATATCAAAAAAAGTACGAGACCTTTGTTCTTTTGAAGAAGGGCTTTTTGCATCCAGCGGAAACGTTGTTTTTGCTAACATGAAGAATGTCCGCAATTTTCAACTGCTTTATAATAATTATATAGATACTCTTGTCGGTGATGAAAAGAAAAGAGTCAGTGCCGGACAGCTTAATGCAATGGGCTTGATTGATGAAATTCTTCATTACGTTTCTATGATTTACCGCCGCGACAAGCTCGATACCTTTATGAGCGGGATGCTCCAGGAACTTAATGCAGCTTTTTCTGCAGAAGAAATAGACAAGCTTCTTCTTGATTTTATAAAAGAGTTTCCACCGGTAGAAGTTTACAAGCAAAAATGCACGCCTCAGGAATATTTGAACAGGACTGCGCTTGATATCGGCACAAATAAAGAACGCACTAATCGGGAACAGACCCTGGAAGAATTGATTCTCCTTCATCTTGCAAATGAAAATCCTGCTTTTAAGCCATTTTTACTTCTTTTTGATGATTCTGAACTTGCAAAAAACAAGCTTTATTCAAAAACCTGGGCAGCAATCCAAAAATATTCGCAGAAACAGCCTGCTTTTGGCCCTTTTGACCACGATTTAATCAATCTTTTGCGTGAACCTCAGCTTTTTTCACCAGATGATTTACGAGGCCAGCTTGAATACATTCAAAAATACTGGGATACACTTTTATCTGGTCTGGACTGGATTAAACGTATTTTCAGTGGAATGGATACAATCAGCGAAGAAAACAAGGCAATGTGGCAGGGCTTTGGTGGTGGCGATTTGCCGGATATGGCTCCTTATTCTTACGAAAATCTCATGAACGAATACGAGCGCTACAGTCCCGATTCTGACTGGATGCCAAAAGTAATTCTTATGGCAAAAACTGTTCTTGTCTGGCTGGATCAGCTTACAAAACAGTATGGATACCCAATCACCCGCCTTGACCAGATTCCAGATGCAGAATTAGACCGTCTCCGTGATGAAGGCTTTACCGGATTATGGCTCATTGGTCTTTGGGAACGCTCTAAGGCAAGTAAAAGAATTAAGCAGATTTGCGGAAATCCAGAAGCAGCTGCCAGTGCTTACAGTCTTTTTGATTATAACATTGCACAGAATATTGGTGGTTGGGATGCACTGGCCAATCTTCGTCAACGCTGCTGGCAAAGGGGAATCAGACTTGCTTCTGATATGGTTCCAAACCACACAGGAATGGATGGCGACTGGGTTATGAATCGTCCAGATTTATTCATCCAGCGTAAAGACTGTCCTTTCCCTCATTACACTTTTAATGGCGAAAATCTTTCTCAAGACCCGCGAACTGGTATTTACCTTGAAGACCATTATTATTCCAAGAATGATTGCGCCGTTGTATTCAAACGCGTAGACAATCAGACTGGTGATGTACGCTATATCTATCACGGAAACGACGGTACAGGGCTTCCATGGAATGACACAGCCCAAATCGACTTTTTGAATCCAGAAGCCCGCGAAGCTGTTATGCAGGAGATTTTGCATGTTGCTCAAAACTTCCCGATTATTCGTTTTGATGCAGCAATGGTTCTTGCAAAAAAATCAATTCGTCGACTCTGGTACCCGGAACCAGGACACGGAGGAGACATTGCAACAAGATCGGAGACAGGCCTTTCCACCCAGCAGTTTAATGATGCGATTCCAAATGAGTTCTGGCGCGAAGTTGTAGACCGTGTTGCCCGCGAATGTCCCGATACCCTTCTTCTTGCCGAAGCTTTCTGGATGATGGAAGGATACTTTGTCCGCACTCTTGGAATGCACCGTGTTTATAATTCAGCATTTATGAACATGCTTAAAAAGGAAGAAAATCAAAAATATCGAGAAACTATCAAAAATACAATCAACTTTGACCCGCAGATTCTTAAGCGCTACGTAAACTTTATGAACAACCCTGATGAAGAAACTGCAATTGCTCAGTTTGGTGATGGTGATAAATATTTTGGTGTCTGTACTCTTATGATTACAATGCCGGGTCTTCCTATGTTTGGTCACGGTCAGATTGAAGGTTTTACTGAAAAATACGGTATGGAATATACAAAAGCTTATAAAGATGAAAAGCCAAGTCAGTATCTTGTAGACCGACACTGGCACGACATCTTCCCTCTAATGAAAAAGAGATATCTCTTCTCTGGTGTAGAAAACTTTTTGCTTTATGATTTGTGGGAAGACGGTCACGTTAATGAAAATGTATTTGCCTACTCAAACGGAGCTGGTTCTGAACGTGCTATTGTTTTTTATAATAACAAATATGATCAGGCTCACGGTTGGATTAAGCAGTCTGATCCTTATGCAGTAAAAACTGGCAATGGTGATGAAATCAAATTAATTACGCGTACTCTTTCAGAAGGACTTAATCTTACAGCAGAAGATGACAAATTCTGTATTTTCCAGGAACATAAGAGTCGTCTCTGGTATATCCGAAAAAGCAGTGAAATTTGCGAAAAAGGTATGTTTGTAATGCTCAATGGCTTTGAGTATCAGGTTTATCTGAATGTTCATCAGGTTACAGATGCAGCTGATGGTCACTATAGAATCTTGTGCGACTTCTTAAATGGTCGCGGCTGCGAAGACATTGAAACAGCCTGGCAGGAATTGATTTACAAGGATTTGTATGCTGATTTACATGCTTATGCCGGAAAGGTGATGGCCCCTCTCTTTGAAGCCTTTGGTTATGAGAAGATAAAGGATAAGAATGAGGCGGAAAGTGCCGCTGTTGCAGAGGTAGAAACTTCACAATCAAAGAAGTCTTCAAAATCACCGAAAACCGCTGCTAAAAAGCCGGCCACCCTCACCGCAAAAAAAGTGACAGACATAATAACCGCCGCAAAGAAAGAACTGACAGCCTTTATAAAGACTGCTTCTAAGTTTGCGGGCAAGGACGTAAAACTCGACGCCGCAAAAGAAGCAACAGAAATTACAAGCCGCCTCAAAAAGCTGGTTGCAATCCATAATCTTAAAAAGGCAAAGCAGCCTGCTGATTTGCAGAAGGCTCTTCTCAAGGCAGCAGACGCAAGTGCCTTTGCAAGCCTTATGGAAGGCGCAGATTCCGGCCTCGAAAAACAACTTTTGTGCTGGGCACTCTGCGGAAGTCTTGCAGAAAAAGGCTGTGCTTTAGAGTTCACCTTTGGACGCAAATTCAACGAATACCTTCGTGAAGAAAAGCTTACAGACAAAGAGGAAAGATGGAATCTTACAAAGCTCTTTGTTCTGGCCACCGCAACAAGCCCTGCTGCAATCAAGAAGGATTCAAAGACAGCAGCCTACGAAGTAACAAAGCTTTTGATGCAGAGCCACTGGTGCGGACTCTTAGCCGGAACTAACAGCTTTGACAATATCCGCTGGTTCAACAAGGAGCTTAGCGACGACTCTTTGAACAAGACAATCTTACTGCTTGCCCTGACCGGAAAAGCCGCAGACTTCGCAAACATCCAGAAGTTCAATAAGCTCCTGACCGCTGCAAAAACCAAGGCCGCCTATAAGTGCGAGCTTATGCTCAAGGAGTTTGAGCCGAAGGTAGTTGCGAAGAAGGCAGCGAAAAAAGCTGCCACTCCGAAGACTGTAGCAAAGTCTGCTAAAAAGCCGGCAAGCTCTAAGACCTCAGTAAAGTCTTCAAGAAAGAAGTAATGAACCGAATATACTGGGACCTGGATAAGATTTCGATGTTGACTGATTCTATGGACGCATCATCTCATAGTCATGGGATGATGCAGTTTTTTGTCTGCCTAAAAGATTCATTAAATATTAAAGTAAAAGGCAAAAAGATAGAAACCTCCTGTATACTGGTAAATAAAAATATAAAACATTCATTTAATACAGAAAATCAAATTTGCTTTACTTCAGTTATAGAGCCAGTTTCATCCTTCGGAATAGCATTAAATACTCTGCTTGGAGATAAAGATTATTATATTCCTGGAGAAAATCAGACCGTCCGGATAAGAACATGCCTTGCTCCGATGATTGAAAACTTTTCCAAAGAATCATACGAAAAACTTATGACTGCAATTTCTGAATGTCTGGGATGGAACCAGTCAAAAAACAGCTTAGATGACAGGATAGTAAAGCTACTTGATATGCTGGCTCACTGTAGCTGCGATGATCATTCTATAGAGGAATATGCAGACAAGCTTTGTCTCTCCCCAAGCCGGCTTTCACATTTGTTTTCAGAAGAGGTTGGAATCCCGCTTAAAAAGTATCTGTCTCTTCATCAGCTTGAAAGAGCCTTTGAAAACATCCTGAAAGGAGAAAGTATAACAGACGCCGCAATGGAAGCAGACTTTGACTCACCGTCTCACTTTGCTTTTACAGTAAAAAAAATGATGGGGCTGCCTGCAAGAAATACTGTAAAAAATAGCGAATTTTTGAAAGTTTATTAAACAGTCCATTTGTATAATCAAATCATCTTAGCAAAAAGGAAGGTTTGATTATGGAAAACAAATTTACCAGAAAAACAAGAATGCTTAATTATGATGCAGCCACTATCAGGAAGCTTATTGAAAATCATAAGTGGAAAGAATTAGATGAATATAAGAGAATCGGCGCCATTTATGATTTTGTAAGAAATAAAATCTTATTCGGATATAACCGCTCTGATACATTAACAGCAGAAGAAATTCTAACCGATGGCTATGGACAATGTAATACAAAGGCAACACTTCTTATGACACTTTTTCGAGCGACCGGTATTTCCTGCAGATTACATGGTTCGGAAGTCAGCAAGGCTTTTCAAAGAGGAGCAACATCTGGAATTATTTCGGTTCTGGCACCCGCAACTGTTGTGCATACCTGGGTCGAAGTATTGTATAATGACAAGTGGATAGCTCTTGAAGGAGTAATTACTGATGAAGCTTATTTAAAATCTGTTAAAGAAAAATATAGTGATATAAACGGCTCCTTTGCCAGATATGCAATTTCCGTTCCTGAGCTCAAAAACCTGGACCTGAACTGGAAAGGCAGCGACACCTTTGTGCAAAATGAATCTGTAGTAAAGGACTATGGAGTATTTGATGATCCTGATTCATTTTTTGAAAAACATCCGCAAACCTGGAGCAAACCAAAGAACTTCGCATATGTACACTTTGGCAGAAAGTTGATGAATAGAAATGTTGCTAAAATCAGAGGGAAGCAGCTGTGATTCATTTTTGCTGATAACACTTTTACCGCTATTATGTGTTATAATAGTATTACAGTACTAAATCAAAAAGAGAGGATGAATACAAATGACCTTCGGCTTTTCTTACATCGGATTAATCTGGCTGCTTATGCTGCTGATTCCAAACTTTATCTGGACTAAAAATCAACCAAAGGATTATGAAAAATATGCCGCAAAAGAAAATAAAGTTTTGCTGGCTCTCGAGCGAAGCGGCGAATTTATTGTAACTCCTGTCGCCCTTATTTTTTCTGATTTCAATTTCAAGGGCTGGAACTTCTGGCTGGCAGTGCTTGGGATTTCTTTTTTGTGCATGGTCCTCTATGAGATTTACTGGATCCGCTATTTCAAAAGCGAAAAGACTATGAAGGATTTTTACCGTGGTATTTGTGGCATCCCGGTTGCCGGCGCTACCCTGCCTGTCATTGCTTTCTTCCTTCTTGGAATCTACGGTGGAAATATTTTGATGTTAGTCGGCTCTTACATACTCGGTGTCGGTCACATCGGTATTCATCTTCAGCACAAAAAAGAAGTTTATGAGGCACCCGCAAAAAGACAGCCTGTTGCAAGAATCACTCTTGGTATTTTGAAAGGTCTTGGAATTGTCCTTGCGGTTATTATCTGCGGAGCCTTCACCTTCTTCATTGCCGGCCGAAACATCAATCAGATTAAGAGGGCTGTCAGCTATAAAGATGGTGTAAACGAACAGTTCTATCTTCAACTGACAGACCAGAAAGAATACATCACAATCGCAGGCAAATCAAAAGAAAACCCGATTATCATTTCGCTTCACGGAGGCCCCGGAGCTCCAACCACTTACGTTGATTACTACTGGCAGGAATTGCTTACAGATGACTTTACAATTGCCTGCTGGGATGAGAGAGGCGGTGGTCGTTCTTACTATCCGAATGCGGCAGAAGACCCGGACAACAAAAGTCTGACCTTCGACAGGCAGCTTGCAGACCTGGATGCCCTTGTAGATTATCTCTGCCAGCGCTTTAATCAAAAGCAGGTAATAATTCTCGGCCACTCTTACGGCACAATGCTTGGAAGCAGATATGCGCTCACCTACCCTGAAAAAGTCTCGGCCTATATCGGCGTTGGCCAGTGCGTAAACGAAAAGAATTATGCCGGCGAAGTTTATTCTTATGAAGACGCCATAAAGATTGCCCGCACCAGAGGCGACGACACAACAGCGCTCGAGGCCGCTTACAAAAACTTTATGGCAGACATGAGCCTTCAAAATCTCTTTGCCCTGAGACAGTTTGTCAGCCCTTATCATCCGCAGACAATCACGAAGGACCATACAGTTTTCGCGGCCCTGACAAGCCCTATTGCAGGAATTGACGACATGCGCTGGTACTTTATGCAGCTCTTTAACATGAGCCGCTTTATAGAGCTGATTTCTCCACTTGAAAAATACATGAATAACTTCAATGCACTGGAAGCGTCCGACAATTACCAGATGCCTCTTCTCCTGATTTCCGGCTCCTGCGACTGGATCTGTCCGGTGGGACTTGTAAAAGATTACGTAAAGAGTCTCACAGCCCCGGAAGTAAAACTTGAGCTGCTTGAAGGCTGCGGCCATTCACCACAAATACAACTGCCGGAAGAATTCAGTTCAATGATTAGAGATTTCCTTATTAAATAAGTAAACATATCAACAGACTTTTACTATACATATACTAAAATAATTGACTACTCAATTTTATAATAGTATAATTAATTTATTGGAACACCGTAGAAAGGGTGGCTGTCTCCTAATCTTAATATGATGGGAGATTGTGCAGACATGACAAACTATGAAAAAGCAATCATTGTTATTGCTGTTCTGACTTTGCTTGTAAATGCACTCGCTCTCTTCAAGTAATCTTGTAGAAAGCAAAAAATAAAGCCTACCCGCGTGTCGCTAAACCGAGTAGGCTTTTAACAAAAGCTCAAAGGAGACAGCCACACCTCCGCGGTGTTCCTTTAATTTAAATATATCATATATCTGTAAAAAGTCAATCAACTAAACATTATATAAGTCTGTCAATAAAGGCTTTGCAGTTATTTGTATAGCAGGTCTTATACTTAAGTCCGACTCTATTTACTCTATTTCACCCAATAAACATAATTCTCTTTGCGAGGAGCGGCGGCTTTCACACCACCTTCATCAACATAGCCCAGAGCAACATGACCAATTCCTTCAAAGTCACCATCGACTCCCAAATCTGCCAGCAACTTCTTTCCAAAGTCACTTTCAAACTCTTCTTTTGCGCGGTGAATCCAGATTGAGCCAATTCCCAGGGACTCTGCAGCGTTCATGAGATTTCCCATTACAAGGGAACCGTCGTAAATGTAGGTAGGGCACTCAGCTTT
>CADCLG010000030.1:31944-42129 GCA_902802305.1 uncultured Spirochaetaceae bacterium | reverse complement strand
CAGTGATGTGGTTGGTCGTCTCAGCGGAGATGAGTTTGGTGTTGTCGCTCTGGGAATGACTAGAGAAATGATTCCACAAGTGCACAAAAAAATCGAAAAAGCGAATAAAGAGTTTTCAAAAAAGCACAATCTTCCTTTCCAGCTTTCCATAAGTTTTGGTTATGCAGATTTAGCTACCTCAACTGTATTAAAAAAATTGCTTACAGAAGCAGATAAAGAACTTTATAAAGTAAAGAGAATAAAACATGGACAACAATGATTTTGAGCAGTATCTTTCCCTGCTAAATGAGCAGCAGAGAGAAGCCGTAGTCCATGAAGGAAAATCTTTATTAATACTTTCAGGTGCCGGTTCAGGAAAAACAAGAGTAATTACTACAAAAATCGCATATCTCATAAATCAGAAGAAGGTAAATCCCTACTCAATTCTGTCGGTTACTTTTACCAAAAAAGCCGCCAACGAAATGAAAGAACGTGCTATTGCCATCGAACCAAAATCTGAGGATTCTCAAATCCGTACCTTTCATTCTTTCGGTTCCTGGTTTTTAAGAAAATATTCAGAATATGCAGGCGTTGAATCCTCCTTTACTGTTTATGATGATGAAGATATGGCAACCCTTGTAAAAAAAGCAGTTCCTTCATTGTCTGCAAAAGAAGCCCACACTGCAGCCCGTCAGATTTCTCTTGCAAAAGATTACTGCCTTTTCCCACAAGATGATTTAACCTTTATAGGCAGTGAGTTTGATTTAAATGACATTTATGCCAAGTACCAGAACCGTCTTCATGACACTGGCAATGTAGATTTTGGTGATTTAATTCTTCTTCCAGTAAAAATATTGCAGGATGAACCATCAATTGCTAACTACATTCATAATCGTTTTAGTGTTATAATGGTTGATGAGTATCAGGATTCAAACATAGCTCAGTACAAGCTTTTGCAGGTATTGTCTGGAGTAAATGAAGGAAATTCTTCTTACGTATGCGTCGTTGGAGATGATGATCAGTCAATCTATCATTTCCGTGGTGCAGAAGTTCAGAATATTTTGACTTTTCCCGAGCGTTTTCCAGGTACAGACATAATCCGCCTTGAAAAAAATTATCGTTCAACTGCAAAAATCCTTCACGCCGCCAGTCTTGTTGTCCAGAATAATAAAAACAGAATGCAGAAAGAAATTATTGCAGCCAGAGGGGAGGGGGGAATGCCGGTCCTTGCCTTTCTGGAAAATGCAGATGAAGAAGCCGCCTTTTGCAGCAGTTTGATTGAAAAATCCGTAAAAAAAGGTTGCAAATATTCTGATTGGGCAATTTTGTACAGAACTAATGCCCAGTCTCTTTCTTTTGAAAAAGATTTTTTGCATAAGCATATTCCTTATAAAGTTGTAGGCTCCCTCAAGTTTTACGAACGTGAAGAAATCAAAGATATTCTCGCTTATCTTTCTTTATTTGCAAACAATCGTGATGAAATCTCTTTTAGAAGAATCGTTAATAAACCTTCCCGAGGAGTAGGAGATAAAAGCCAGGATAAAATCCGGGATTATTCTGTTCAAAATAACTGCAATCTTCTGGATTCTATGACAGCACTTTTTTCTGACCTTTCAAAAAAAGCAAGAGAAGGTACCGAAAGCTTCTGTAAAATCTATCAGAATATGCAGAAGTTTTTTGAAGAAAAAGAAGGAAAAAAGCTTTCGGATTTTATTGCCCGTTTTGTTACAGACAGCGGACTTGATGTATACCATAAGGCTTCTGATGAAATTGAAGGTACCCAGCGGCTGGCAAACCTGCAGGAGCTTGTGAACAGTGCTGCTTCCTATGAATGTTCATTAACTGGCTTGCTTGCTTTTCTTGATACAATAAATCTAGACCGTTCTCTTGAGCTTGAGAGCGACGAAAATACTAATGATTTTGTTACTTTGATTACCCTGCATAATACAAAAGGCTTGGAATATGACAAAGTAATTATTACCGGCCTTGAGGAAGGTATTTTCCCTCGTAATGATAAAGCCGGTGCAGATTTGGAAGAAGAACGCAGGCTTTTTTATGTTGGAATTACCCGTGCTAAAAATGAGCTTTATGTAACCTCTGTTGCAAAACGCTACATGTACGGCTCCCTTGCTTTCATGCGTCCAAGCCCTTTTTTGACAGAAGCTGCCCCTGCTTTTTCAATAATAGGAAAAAAGCCATATTCTTTTGCTACCAGCGGCTACGGAAAATACTCTTCTTTTGCCGCTAATTATGGAAATAAATCCTATCTTGCAGAAAAATGGACCAAAGGTACAAAAATCTACCATGATGATTATGGTTATGGTGTAATTCAGTCTGCACGATTTGTTGACGAAGAATACAAGATTGAAGTTAGATTTTCAGGCGGAACAAAAACTTTTTTGCCGGAATATCAGTCAAAATCCCTGCAGATAATCAAAGATTAGCGCTTAACATGTATGCATATTCTGCATCATATAAATACTTTTTTCATAATAAATTAAATGACAAATCGCACATTTGCCTTTATAATTTACTGTAAATGGACGAGAAAAAGCGGCGCATTGGCCTTGTTGTAGATTACCTTACTTCCGAATATTCTGAAAATCTCATGGATGGAGTTTCTGCATATTGCAGAGAACATGATATAAATCCATTTATTTTCCCAATAGGCGAATTAAACAATATATCTACCAACGATTGTAATTATCAGTTTGTTTCAGCGGTTGCCCATATAAAAAAAGAAAATGTAGATGGGCTTATAATAGTTTCCAGTCAGCAGATGCATAAAACTTCCAGAGAAGGATTTGATGCTTTTCTGGATAATTTTAAATCAATACCTATGGTAAATATATCTGCTCAATTGCCTGGAATCCCTTCTGTTTCCGTAAATTATGAACAGGGCTTTGATTCACTGATTCAGTATCTTATTGAATATCAGCATTGCAGAAAATTTGCTTTTATAGGAGTTTCAAGTAATTCTACAGATGTAAAAAAACGTACTGAGATTTTTAATAATGTTCTCAGCCGTAATGATATTCCTCTTGATTCTGTAGTCTACTGGAACACTAATTTTGAATATTCCGGTTCTTATCATACAATTGAAAACTGGTACAAAAAAAATGGTCATTTTGATTTTGATGCCATTGTTTCCCTTAATGATGACATGGCTTTTGCCTGTATTGATTTTTGCCAGAATCAGCTTAAACTCAAAATCCCCGAAGATTTAATTGTTACAGGTTTTGATGACATAAGGCGTTCTTCAATTTCCCAGCCTACACTGACTTCTGTAAATCAGAGAATCTCAGAACAGGCTTACATAGCCGCAAAAACACTTTGTAAAATGCTGGATGGTGAGAGTGTACCAATGCTTCAAACAATCGAAGGAAAAGCCATTATCCGCCAGTCCTCACAAAAATATCCTCTGGAAAACTTCCCAGATTATCTTAAAACTGCTTCGATAGAAACTCATTATCAGGCAAATGACCGTTTTACCGTATTTGAATGGTATAAAAAACGTGAGCAGATTTTCCAGGCTGCATATTTTTATTCAGAATTAAATTATGACACAGATATAAAGAATATAGGAGAACTGCTTACAAGAGAATTAAAAAATTATGGCTTTCATTCTGTTGCAATCGTAATCTATGAAAAGCCAATAGAAATGTCCGGTCCCTTTACCTCTTTTGAATTACCCGATAATGCTATTCTTATAGGTGGTTTTGATTATCAAACTGGCTTTAATACAAATTATCCTTTTTTACCTCAGTTTTTTTATCCCAAAAAAAAGCTTGTTCCAGACGGATTCTTAAAATATACTCCTGATGGCTTTATCGTTTCTTCCCTTTTTCATAATCATTTTCAATACGGCTATCTTGTAATCCGCCGTGATAATTTTGATTTGGGAGTTTATAGTCTTATTTTTAAGGCAATCGGAAACCAGATAGCGGCCTGTTTTTCTTACAAAAACATTGTTGACGAAAAATCTAAAATTACAGATAAATATCAAAAAATGGATATTATAGTCCATACAGATTACCTTACCGGTTTAAGAAACAGACGGGGTTTTATAGAGTTTGGAAGCTCTTTTATGAATCTGGCCCAGTCAATATCCCAGAGAGGACTTATTATTTATTGTGACATGGACGGACTTAAAAAAATAAATGATAATTTTGGGCACGAATCTGGAGATACAGCTATAAAATCCATGGCTGTAATCATAAAGAAAAATTTCAGGGAAAATGATATTGTTGCTCATCTTTCAGGAGACGAGTTTGCCATTTTAAGCCCAACTCTTTCTGTAGAACATTTTTTAACCATAAAAGATAAAATCTCTGCCGACTGCAAAACCTGGGCTTTAGAAGAAAAAGTTCCCTATACACTGTCTGTAAGCATGGGATATGCAGAATATCCTTCTAGTGAAACAGGCTATGATTTAAAAGCGCTTCTTGCCCAAGCAGATTCATCTCTTTATATAGAAAAACAGGCAAAGAAAAACAAAAAATAAGGTCAGAATTATGGAAAGACGATTGAGAATAGGTTTACTTGTAGATTTCTTAGTTTCAGAGTATTCGGAGTTTTTAATTGAAGGTGTAAGTGCATCCTGTAAAAAAATGAATGCAGATTTTTACATTTTTCAGATGGGGCAGTTGAGGTCTCTGTCAAAAAACTTTGACTACCAGTGTGTTGCCATTACATCCCTTATTTCCAAAAATAATATTGACGGAATCATTGCTACTTCAACAACTCAAACCCATAATAAAAGCCTGGAATCTTTTGTTTCATATTTAAAATCTTATGCACCTATTCCTGTTGTTAATATTTCTACGGAGATTCTTGGTATTCCTTCAATCGTTGTTAATTATGAACTTGCCTTCCGTTCTCTGGTAGAGCATGTTGTCCGCGATATAGGAGCCAGAAAAATTGCTTTTATGTCGGCTGTAAGTAAATCAGATGAAATTACTTTACGTGAAAAAATATTCTGGCAGGTAATTAAAGAACATAATATTTCTCCTCAGTCTGTAAAAGTCTGGAAGGCAACTTTAAGTTATTCATCTGCAATGTATGAATTAACTAAAAAAGAAAATCAAAATGACAAGTTTGATTACGATGCAATTATCTGTCTTAACGATGATACTGCATTGGCTGTGCTGGAATATGTAAAAAAACGCGGCATCAAGGTGCCTGAAAATCTTGTAATTACCGGCTTTGACAATCTAAGAAAATCTAATTACAGCATTCCCTCTCTTTCTACCGTAGACCAGCGGGTTTTTCAGCAGGGCTATGTAGCAGCCAGAACCTTGTATGATATGCTGGTAGGTAAAAAAGTTCCTTCTGTTCAGGAAATTGAAGCAAAAGCAATTCTTCGCCAGTCCACTGGTGCCCAAAGATTCTTTTATAAAGTACGCAATAATAAGTTTCTTGAAATTGACAGGGCTGCAATTGCCGGTGTTTCTTCATCTTCAATGGTATATGAATGGTATCAGAACCGTACCCAAATGTTCAGAATGACAAAATTATTTCTTGAAATACAGGCTGGTCTCTGCAAGGAAGATATCCTTTATCAGATGACCTATAATTTTCATGCCTTCGGTATTTCCTATGTTGCTCTTGTTGCTTTTGAACATCCAATTGATACACCTTTTCCTTTTGATTATTTTCATCTACCAGACAGGGCAAAGGTTATATGTGCTTCTAATCCACAGAAGGATGAAATACTCAACCTTTATGATTCGCCCGTTTATTTTAATCCAAATGAATGTATGTTACCGGAGCAGTTTTTAACCAGCGATCAACGGCCTATATTTGCAATGTCCTTGTTCAGTGGAATTACTCAGATGGGCTACATGCTTATAGAAAAACTGGATATTGATATTGCCGTTTATGAGCCTTTAAGATATTCGGTTTCAGAAATGCTGTCATCACTCAATCGCTTTGAAGAGCAGGAAAAGCTTCGTAAGCAGGAAGCTTTTTCTGCACAGCCGATTATGTTTGATAAATACGTTCATCAGGATTCTCTTACTGGCCTGTTAAATCGCCGGGGAATAATTGATTTTGGAAATGCTTTTCTTGATACAGCAAAAGAAGATTTGCACAAAGGCCTTTTGATTTACTGTGATTTAAATGAGTTTGAAAAAATCAACGAAAACTTTGGTCACGAAGCAGGGGATTCTGCCTTGAATGCCTTTTCAGAAATCTTAAAAAGCATTTTTACAAATGACTCACTGATTGGCAGAATAAATGCAGATAAGTTTGTCATTTTAAGCAAAAATATTGCTCCTGAAGATTTTTTCAATATCAAGGATTTGATTTCCAAGGCCAGCATAAACTGGGTAGAAAAAAATAATTCACTTTTCCTTATTTCAAGTACTGTCGTTTATGTAGAGTTTTCTTCTGATACCAGTTATGATTTGAATGAATTATTAAAATCAGTTGAAGATGCCCTGCAGGAAGAAAAAGCAGCCCGACGTGATTCAATCTAGTTTTTCACACTAGTTCTTTACAGGCTACCAGTCTCTCTGAATGTAAGTTGCTCTTGGTCTAGCTGTAATATCAACACGTCTGTTTTGAGCCCGTCCTTCTTCTGTCTGGTTTGTTGCAATCGGCATGGTTCCGCCATAACCCTTGTAAGTAAAGAGCTTTTCATCAAGACCTTCATCAATCAAAGCATTCATTACTGTTCTAGTGCGTTCAATGGAAAGATTAAGCTGACCAACCGGTTTTCCAACATCAGCTGTATGGCCTTCTACAAGAATTGTATAGCCGTCATCAATCAAAAGATTCTTCAACTGTTTTGCAATTTCACTGATTCTTTCATTTTCACCAGGCAGTAAATCAGGGGAATCAGGATAGAAATTAAGATTAACCGAGAATAAAATACCGTCTATAGAATCAACAATTTCAATATCAGAAACCTTATTCTGATAGAAATAGTGTTTTACTTCCTCATATTTAACATAATATGATTCATCTTTTTCTGGAATTGCAATATTATAAATAAGATTTTCCTTATCCAGCAGAATTACAACCTTTCCATCTTTTAAAAGCTCAACATTTTGTGGAACAGTCAGAATCTTTAAAGCATCTGAACGTTTGATAATCGGGTCTGTCCTGTTTCTTCCAAAAACCTGAATTGCTTTTATATAAAGAGGATCTGAACCAATTCTATTAACATATCGCTCAGGATTGTCAGAATAATCATAACTTACAAAACCGTCATTTTTGATTACCTCAGGATTTTCCATGCTTTTTTCAAAAATTACGTTCATATTTTCGTCCCAGATTTTTGGAAAAAAGCAGGCCGAAACATTACTGGAAACATATTCACCGTGAACAGGGTACTTTCCCCTTGCATCAATTATAATTCCAGAATAAGCGCGGGATGGAACTGTATCTATCGGCTCTTCCGGCGAATAAGGATTTTTATGTTTTACAAGATGCTGTCCTATTTTATTAATATTCAGAGTGTTTGTTGTATTTAAAGTAAGAATGTCAGTTGAAAAAACATCAGGGGTTTTGTAGCCATCCATTATGAAATTGTAGATTGTATCCAGTGATAAATCTTCATTGATGATGTTGTCAGAAAGAGTTCTGTTGGAATCAGTATAAAGAGAGAGGAGAGAAGATTGAATAAGTTGTGGCATTTTTGTCTTAATAAATGCAGAAGCCTTCTTTTTGCCCGATGGCATCTGGAGATTTGCCTTTTGTGTATCAAGAGAGATTCTGGAAGTAAACTTTCTGCTTACCCAGTTTATGTCGCTTGTTGCTTCTATACTTGTTTCTGCCCCATATAAGGATTGTGAAAGTAATAAAAAGAGGCCCAAACTGATTATTTTATACAGATTCTTTTTCATCAGTTCATTATCGACTTATTTTGACGGAATATAAATAATTTTTCCTATTCTGAGGATATCATTTTCATTTATCCCATTAAGCTCACAGATTGCTTTTACGCTTGTACCATATCGTCTTGAAATTGACCAAAGTGAATCACCAGAAACGACCTTATATTTAAGAGGAAAATCCATTGGCTTTAATTTTGCCAGTGCTTCTACAGCTGGTTGTCTTGTCCCCAGAGGTAATCTTACCTGTGATTCAAGAGAAGGATGTGTAAATCCCCTTATAAAAGAAGGATTCAATTGCTTCATTAAATCTTCATCGATACGCATTTCCTGGGCAAGCTGATTTAATGAATAGGCTTTGTTCACCGTTACAAAATCAAAAAGTCCGTGTTTTTCGTTATACAAGGCTTCATATTCTTCTTCATGAGATGGAATTGCTACCTTATAATATTCACTGTTTATAGCGATATCTGCAATGGCAAGTAATTTTGGAACATATTCAATTGTCTGTAGAGGAATTAAATTGTGTTCTGCAAGGTACCAGAAATCTTTTACCGGTGATTTTAACAGGGCTTTGTTCAAAGCTCCCATTCCGCAGTTGTAGGCGGCGATTGCAAGCAGCCAGTCATTAAAAAATCTGTAATTATCCGTAAGCTTTCTGAGTGCGGCTTCTGTAGATTTCCAGGGATCATAGCGTTCATCAACATAGTCATTTAATTCCAGAAATGGTTTTACGCTGTTGGACATAAACTGCCACAAGCCGATTGCCCCTGATCTTGATTTTGCTGATGCCTTGTAATTAGATTCAACTACAGGAAGATATTCAAGCTCTGGCGGCAGGTCTTTTTCCTGTAACATGCGCCTCACGTACAACCTGTAATCGACCGCGTTTTCAAGTGCGTCCTGTAACTGTTTTTCGCCCTTTTTTTCAAGATAAATTTTGCGGAAGCGGTCAACTTCTTTTCTCTCGCTGCCGGGAAGTGTGAGTTCTTTTTTTTCTATGACTGGTATTGCCAGTGGAACAGTTGCAAGGACTTCTGTAGAAATGTCTTCTTCTGTAGCAATATCGGCCTCTGTAGCAGTCTCATTTTCTGTAACAATATCACTTTCTACAGGACTGATTTCTTCGATATCCTCAGCATAAAAGTCCAAACAGATGAAACAAAGAAAAAAAATGCATAAAAATCTTTTTTTCACAGTTTGTTTCCTATATAAATCCCTGCCCATTCCCAGTTTCCGTTAATATCAGGAGCAAGAGGAAAATCAATTTTTCTAAAATAAAAATACCATACATTAACAGCAGTAAAGTTAACCCAGCCCCAGGTTTTTAAATATGCTTCCGTCGGGGTTGATGTTTCATCAAGATTTTCGCTGTAACGGATTTTATTACCGTGCATCCAGTCATGCATGGAAAAAACTTCCTGAGAGTTGGCATCCATTTCGTCCTGCTTCCAGGACATAGAAAAGAAATTAACCTTGGCTTTGTAACGGTCAAGTGCCCTCCAGTCGTAATTTCTGATGGCTTTTTTTACCGCTGCTTCAAGGGCCGGCAGACTTTCAAAAGTCCAGTCTTTAGAAGAATTATTAAAATCAATCAGATGTCTTGCTTTTTTATAAGCATCCGGTTCACCTGGAATCTGAATTGTTGTTGCATCCGGCTGCTGAAGAAAGAGGGTATAAGTTTTCAGTGCCTGATCCCACTGATTATCCTTTTCGTATTCAAGGGCAAGACGCAGGTAAAGCTCAGTTGTATTTATATTGTCAGGAAATCTGTTAATAAGCTCGTTAAAATATTTAATTTTATGCGAAGGCGTTTTACTTATCTGGATAAGATTCTGTAAGCACATAAAATGAATTGATGTGTCTTTGTATAATAAATCCGGGCAGGTTTGCAGAATGCGGTCAAAATAATATTCAGCTACAGGTTCTGCATTCAGCGAAAGATAAGAATATGCAGTCATTAAACGCCAGTAGGAATTATACATATCATCAGGATTTTCTTCGACCCAATTTGTAAGCAGAAGAATTACTCCCTGAAAATCTTCCTTTGAAAGCAGATTATTTGCCATCTGATTAATAATGGCATATCTTTGTTTTGGTTCAAGCTTATGTGTAAGGAGAATCTCTTTTAATTCTTCCTGTGTGTTTTCTGTCTTAACGTTTTTACATGCAGATAAACAAAAGCAGCAAAGCAATAAGCATAACAGAATGTTCTTTTTAAGAATAATCATATTTTTTAATCTAGCATGTTGATTTGTTATTGTAAAGATTAATTTTTACATATAAAATGATAATAATAACTTGGATTTTTGAGAGGTTTCCGTGAATAAAACAAAGCTCATTTTATTGGATATTGCAGCCTATTTAG
>CADCLG010000030.1:0-31918 GCA_902802305.1 uncultured Spirochaetaceae bacterium | reverse complement strand
GTTAGGTTCCGGCTTTTTTTTATGTGCTTTTATTTTTTCCATTTTTGTTTCAGATCCAAAGTACATTAATATTATTTCCTTTATGCCTGTTCTTGCTTTTGTTTTAGGAATTATTTCTCTTGTATTTACTTTTGTTTATTCTCACAAGGCATATCATCTTTTTCTGGGACTTTTCCTTATTTTAGGCAGCATATTTGTTTTTCTTTGTTTAAAAAATATAGTTTCCTGGACAATATATCAGTGGTGGCCGCTTTTAGGCGTTTTAGTAGGTTTTTCTTCTTTTTTTGCAGGGAAGTATAAATACAAGAAAATTAAAATCGGTTATGCGATTCCTTCCCTCTCAATTTTTTTATTCGGATTGTGGCTGTCTCTTTTTTCATTTAAAATCGTAAAAATCTCTTTTACAACTGTTGCTTTAATTGGTGCTCCCTTGTTTATGATTTTAGTATGTATTTTTCTTGTGGCACTTCTTTTAGTGCAGCAAAAATACAAAAATCTTGTTGTAAAAGATGATTCTTCTGATTCTTTTGATGATGATGAATTGACAGTAGAAAAATCTGGTGAATGAATTGTATAAAGCAGGTGGTATAAAACGGAAACTTACATTTCTACTTTCTCTTTTTCTCCTTATACAGAATTATGCTTTTTCTGCGCCCAAAAAGAAAGCTAAGGCAAAAAATAAAAAAGCAGATACTTCCCTTGAAGAATCTCCAGAAAATACAGAAAACGGAATAAAACTTCCTTCAAGTGCAAAACAGAGAACATATTTTTATAAAATAGATGAGTCTATTGTCGGTGGGGTAGAGGACGGTTCTCCAGAATCAATAAAGCAGGCAGTCGCAAAGCTTAGAAAATCTGATGGTGAATATGCAGAAAATGAAAAAGTTTTGATAAATGTTGCCTCAGAAATTATGCGTACAGTCTGGCCTTCTGAGAAAGTTACCTGGGATTCTTTTGATCAACTGGAAGATAATTCTTATACAGGTGCAATCAATTCAGCAAAAAATGGTATTTTTGATTCAAGTACCGGAAATGTTGATTTTTTAAGTACAACCTTGCCTCTTCTTGTTATTTTAACTCCAAATATCAGCCCTAATGTTTATGAACAGTGTGAACCTTCCCTGCAAGCTGCTCTTGAATTAAATCCAGATTCCTTGTTAATCAATTATCTTGCCGGTATTTTTTATAAAGAAAAAAAAGATTATCAGAATGCAGAAAACTATTTGAAGCGGGCTTATGAAAAATCTGTCAGTGTGCTCGAAGTAATCCTTGAGTATTCTGATGTCTTAGTTTTAAATAAAAAATCAGACCTTGCTGTTCAGGTGATTGCTTCTATTCCTCCTGAGCATGAAGAGGAAATTGCTGTTTTAAAAGAAAGAGCCAGAGTTTCTTTTGCCAATATGGACTATACCTCTGCTGAAAAATATGTTGCAAAAGTTCTGCAGAAAACGCCGAATGATTTGGATTTTCTTTTGTTCCGCGCAAGAATCTTTATAGAAAAAAAAGATTATATTCATGCGGTTTCTCTGCTGGATATGTATGCCCGTCAGAATGATACAAATGTGGATTATCTTGTCCTACGAGCAAAGGTTCAGCTGGACTGGAGTAAAAATACTAATGCGGCAACAGAAACTGTAGAAAAGGCATTACGGCTTTATCCGGAAAACGAAGAATTATTAATGCTTGCTACGAGAATCTCTTCTGTTACAGATTCTCCGGTTGCAGGAAAATATGCTGATGAACTTGCTTCTTATGTTTTAAAAGCAAATCCAGATAATAAAGAAGCCCTTATTTATGCAATGAAGGGGCTTATTCAGCGGGAAAACTGGAATGAAGCCTACAAGCTCAGCAGTCAGCTTATTTTGAATGAAACAGTTGCTGAAGATGTAATCTTAAATCATGTAAAAATCTGTACCCAATTAAAAAAATATACTGAAGCATTGGAAACTGCAACCAATGCCTACCGACGCAAGCCTGAAAATGAAACAATCATACAGGCTTATGTAATTGCCTGCTGTTCAGTTAATTCTAATGAGGAAGCGCTTGCTCTTATAAACGGTTTTATCTCTTCTTCCTCATCAAAAATGAAAAGTTATCTTTATTATCAGAGGAGTTTTTTACAGCGTACCGAAGATGCTTCTCTTGCTGATTTACGTTCAAGTCTTATTGCAAATCCACGTAACAGTGATTCACTTTTCCGTCTTTACGAAATCTATTATGAAAAAGAAGATTACCGCAAGGCCCAGTATTATTTACGCCAGGTTGTAGCCATAAATCCAAACGATTCTTCAATCCGCAAGCTAAACGAAGCCCTCACCCAACTTGTAAAATAGCCCTCGCTATAGACAGAAGACCATTTTAGTGGTATTCTTGTAAAATTGATATAATTATCAAAAAAAATTAAAAATTAGGACGGAAAATATGTCTTTTATTCCATTCTTACAGGCCGCAGGACAGAATGTTGCTGGATCTGCAGGACTCCTCGGAACTGCGGTTCCAATGATTTTAATTATTGTTATTTTCTACTTCTTTCTTATTCGACCACAGAATAAAAAGCAGAAAGAAACCGAAAAAATGCTCAATGCATTAAAAAAAGGTGACAAGGTTATCACTATCGGTGGTATACACGGTGTTATTTCTTCTGTAAAAGAAAAAACAGTAATCATCAAAGTTGACGAAAATACAAAGCTCGAGTTCAACCGAAGCGCTGTATCTTCTGTTGAATTGTCTGACGAAGAAAAAGCTAAATTGGAAGCTGAAGCTGCTGCAAAAAAAGCCGCTAAAGAAGAAAAGAAAGCTAAGAAATTTGGATCTAAAAAAGAAGATTCTGATTATGAAAAAGAATCAGTTTCTGAAGAAAAATAAATAATATTCGGGGTTAATACAAAATGAACAAACGAACACGATTGGTTATTCTTATTGCTGTTCTTGCTATTTGTTTCGTTTTCCTCTGGCCATCTATAAGTTGGTATGGAAGAACTCCTAAGGAAGTACAACAGCTTGCTTTAGGTTCAACGGAAAATATCAAGACTTATGCTGAAAATAAAGCAGCAGAAGATGTTCGGGCAATTAAGGATATAGCAAAAAATGATTCAACATCAGTTTTAGATGCTGAATATGCATGGCTTAACAAAGAAGCTGCAAAAAAATATAAGTCTTATGGCGAAAAAGCTCCTTCAAACATGACAGTTGCCGATGTTTTAGGTGCTTACGACAGTGAACTTGAATTTATGAATGTCATTTCTGCTAAATACAGAGATGAAATCTTAAAGGCTAAAAAGTATTACGATAATTCTGTAAAACTTGGTCTTGACCTCTCTGGTGGTATGAACGTAATCGTAAAAGCTGATTTGGATGCTGCATACGAAGCTCAAGGCGATGCTGTCACAGAAACAGACTTTGCTACTTACAAAAAAGAAGCAATGGAAAATGTTATCGAAAATCTTACAAGCCGAATTGACCGCTTTGGTCTTACTTCTCCTGTTATCCGTCAGCAGGGTGAAGATAGAATCTATATCGAAATTCCTGGTGCTGCTCAGGCAGATGCAATCAATACTTTGATTATGGGTAAAGGTATCTTGAACTTCCGTCTTTCTGATATGGATGCAACAAACTCTTTCAAAGAGTATTATGCAAAAAATCCGGCAAGTACATTCAATGCTGCAGGCGAACTTATGGATCCTTCAATCATTCCAGAAGATTGCGAAGTATTTGGTGTATATACAAAAGACGAATATGGCCTTGATGAACGCTACGACTGGCTTGTTGTAAAGAAGGACATCGCTCTTGAAGGTTCACATATTCAGTCAGCAGAAGTTAGAAACGATCCTTATACAGGACAGCTTCAGGTTGCATTTAATCTTGATGCCGAAGGAACTACAATTTTTGGTGAGTTCACTGGTGCTCATGTTGGAGACTTCCTTGCAATCGTAAGCGATAATAAAGTTAAATCAAATGCAAGAATCCAGGATGCAATCAATACTGGAAGCGTTTCTCTTACAGGTTCCTTCTCTCAAGATGAAGCAAACAACATTAAGAAGGTTCTTCAGTCAGCTTGGCTTGATGTTCCTCTTTCTGTAGAAAGCCAGCAGGTTATTGGTGCTTCTTTGGGAGATACTGCAATCAAACAGGGTATCTTTGCTATTATCCTTGGTTTGAGCTTGATTCTTGTATTTATGCTTATTTTCTATAAAGCATCTGGTATAAACGCTGTTGTAGCTCAGATTTTGAACTTGTACATTATGTTCTCAGTTCTTTCTGCTTTCAATCTTACACTTACACTTTCAAGCATTGCCGGTATGATTCTTACAATCGGTATGGCTGTAGATGCTAACGTTTTGATTTTTGAAAGAATTAAGGAAGAATTAAGACAAGGAAAGAGTCGACCTGCTGCTATTTCAATGGGTTTTGATAATGCTTTCTGGGCAATCATGGACTCTAACATTACAACATTCATCGCTGCTATCTTCCTTTCACAGCTTGGTTCTGGTTCTATTCAGGGATTTGCAGTTTCATTGTCAATTGGTGTTGTTTCATCTGTATTTACAGCCTTATTCGTTTCCCGCTTGATTTTTGACTTTGACACAGATGTTTTGCATGCTAAAAAAGTTAGCATTGGCTGGGGGATTAAACAATGAAAAAGACGTTAAATTTTAATAAAGGATTTATTCCTAGCGCAATATTAAGCTGTGCCATTATTGTTTTTGGAATTGTAGGATTCTTTGTAAAAGGCATTAACTTCGGTATTGATTTTAAGCCTGGTCTTATTGAAGAAATCCGTGTAGCTTCTCCAGTTGCAGAAGTTACTTACAGTGGTTCAGCAAATATCTCTATGGATTTGTCTGCCGGTCAGATGGATTTGATTATTACAGGTATTGGTACTGTAAACGAAACTCGTTCTTTCAATTTCAATCAGTATGACACAGTAGATAAACTTGCTGCTGCAATGCAGGAAGTTTCTGGTGTAAATGTAAAGGTTTTGAATGGCTCTTATGATACCACAAAGCTTTTCTTGAACTCAGCTGTAACTAATCAGCTTACTAATTCAGTTTTATATATTTATCCTGCTGGTACTTCTACAATTACTACAGATGATATTCGTAATGCAGTAAGCGGACTTGAAGGAATAGCAATTAAACAGTTAGGTTCAGGTGCTGATGCAAGTTATCAGATTCGTATGGGAGTTTCTGCAGAAGCTGTTCAGAGTGAAGTTCTCGAATCTATCAACACTCAGCTTTACACTTCATTTGGTAAAGAAAACGTAGCAATCGTAAAGACAGACTTTATTGGTTCAAGCATGTCAAAAACAAATACAATCAAATCAATCATTGTACTTGTTTTGACTGTTCTCCTTATCTGGCTTTATGCAACAATCCGCTTCCACTGGGATTTTGCTTTAGGTTCAATTATTGCTTTACTTCATGATGCTCTGATAATGCTTACATTCATTATCTGGACTCAGGTTGAGTTCTCAACAACTGTTCTTGCCGCTGTACTCACAATTATCGGTTATTCTATCAACGCAACTGTTGTTATCCTTGACCGTATCCGCTACAACTTAAAGTATATGCCGGAAGTACGTACTTTCAATGAAATCTTGAACAAATCACTTTCAGATACATTATTGCGTTCTATTTTGACAACAGCTACAACTTTGTTTGCTGTAATCGCTTTGTATGTATTTACAACTGGTGCAATCAAAGACTTTGCTCTTGCTATGATAGTTGGTCTTGTTAGTGGTATGTACTCTTCAATCTTTATTTCAAGTGGATTCATTTCTGCTTGCCGAAAGACTTGGAAGCCAGAATATGGTGTACATCATTCATTAAAGCACGTAAAGGCTGATGAAGAATAGTTTTTGATTTGAAACTTAATTCAGTCTAATACTTATAAAATCCCATGCACAAAAGCATGGGATTTTTTTTGTATATATGCTAATATATCCGCATGGAAATCTATTTTGCCTCTGTAATGGGCTTTTGCTTTGGAGTTGAGAGGGCAGTAGAAATTGCAGAAAAAACTCTCACTGAATATAAAAATATAAAAGTTTATTCTCTTGGTCCTTTAATTCATAATGAAGAGTTTTTATCGGAGCTTTCTTCAAAGGGACTTTTGATTTGTGATGAAAACAATATAGAAGAGATAGAAGAGGGAAGTGCTGTAATTATCCGTGCTCACGGTGTTAGACCTGCAATTATTTCTAAACTTGAAGAAAAAAAATGCATAATCGTGGATGCAACCTGTCCGCGTGTTAAAGCAAGTCAGACTATGGTTTCAAAATATACTGGCGAAGGTAAACACGTAATTTTATCTGGTGATAAAAATCATGGAGAAGTAAAAAGCATTGCGGGCTTTGCAAAAAAGCCTTTGATTCAGCTGCAAACTACCAAGGAAGCAGAAAACTTTGCTTTGGGTGGTGATAATTCTGATGAATATGTTTTGATGAGCCAGACAACTTTTAGTCCTGATGAGTTCGAAAAGATTCAGTTAATTTTACAGAAAAAGATAAAAAAACTCACTGTAAAAAATACAATTTGTCCTGCGACAAAAGAACGTCAGAATTCTTTGCTGGAATTGTGCAACAGGGTAGAAGGAGTTTTAGTTATTGGTGGCAAGAACTCCGCAAATACAAAACGCCTTTTTCAGACAGCAAAAGAAAATTGCAAGTTTGCCGCACATATTCAGACAGCAGATGATATACCAGAGGACTTTTACAAACTCAATACCGTTGGTATTACAGCCGGCGCTTCAACCCCTGCAAAAATAATTGAGGAAGTTAAAAATAAATTATCAAAAAAGTTGCAAATACAATAAAAAACGTTTAATATTTTTATATCTTTATTAACAAGGAGTTTTCTTATGAAAATGACAAAAAAATTATTGGTTGCAGCTGCTTGTTCAGCATTTGCATTTGTATTTACAAGTTGTTTACCAGATTTATCTTTATCTGATCTTTTCCAGACTAAGTTTGGTGATAAAAAGATTTTTACTTACTCAGATAATGATAAGGAAGATGGTCTTGGAAAATGGACAATAAAAGGTACAAATGAATCAGAGACAGAATATATTCGTGGAATGCAGTTTTTACAGACTAAACACTCCGATATGGCAGGTGTTGTAGAAATTACAGGAAGTGATGGTGGTGTTGTAGGAATCGCATTTAATGTAAGCCAGAATACAGATAAGACACTTGATAACTATAAGACTTATAATTTCTGTCTTGCTGGTGTTAGATATTATAAAAATACTTTAAACGGTGACACAAAACCACAGCCATATTTTTATGTTTCCTATTACGCAAATATTTCTGCAGAAAATATGACAGGAAACAACTTTGGTGCCTATAATTCCGAAACAGATAAATATATTACAAAGACAGCTTATGATCCTGAGTGTTACACTCCTTACGAAATTGAGTTCCAGACATATAAAAAACTTGATTATAGTCTGATTGACAGTGAAAATGATACTATGACTGTTGTTATTGATGTAAAGGAAGTCAATAAGAAAAATGATGCAGATGGTGCTTATGCTGATGGTTCATATCTTGTAAATCTTTATAAAATTGATGCATATAATGTAAAGGGCATGAAGTTCAATAGCAATAAAGATGAATATCTTGTTACATCATCTCCTGTTGTTCTTGAGGCATCAAAGCTTGGAAAAGATACTGCTGCACAGGCAAAAGTTGGTGTTTATGCAAATGTTTATCCAAAGCCAAAAACTACGGATACACCGACAACATTAGATGCTGTTGTAAGAATTGCCGACCTTACAAACTCTGCAATAGCAGAATAGCAATCATTTAAGCATATATTAAAGCATTTTCAGGGGGGGGATTAAGATTTCAATCAGCCTCTGGAAGTGCTTTTTTAATTTTTTATAATTATTCCAAAATTAAAACTGATTTCTTTAAAATCAATTCCAGATTTTTGTTTTAATTCTATCCATTCTGTCCTGTCAGAAAATGCACCAAAAGCTTCACCACTGTAATAGTTTGTAAAAGTTCTTCCTAGTATGATTGGTGTAAAAAAAGCGTTTACCGAAGCAGATAAACTTAGATTTTGCGTTATTTTATATATACATTTTAAATCAAAATTAAAAGAAGAAAAAATACCATTTTGCAAATATATTACAGAATATTCCTGGGAGTCAAAATCATTTTCTGCAAAGTCATCTCTGTGAGTGTCTTGTGAATAAAAGTATGAATATGGTGAAATCAAAAAAGATAGTGAAAAATCAAGCTTATTAAAAGAAAATGTCTGGACTAATCCTGCTAAAATAAAAATACTGCTTCTGAAATATTCAATTCCCGAAAGATTTTTATAAACCGCTGCCTCATCATTCCATTCTGTGTTTTTTCCTGTCTTACTGTTTTCAGAATCTCCATACCAGCCGTATCCATTTTTTGCTGAAAAAGAATTGTATCTGTATTCAGCTGACAAAACTGGAGAAATTTGCATTTTATCTGTGAGCGAAAAATTATACATCAGCGAGAATGACAATCTATAGTTACTTTTCCCATAATTTTCAAAAATCCCATAATTTGTTTTTATGTTTTCTTCCTTCCAATCAGAATCATATAAATGTCCACATTGTAGGGGCAGAAAATAATCAGCAGAAAATTGAAGGCCGAAATGTCCTATTTCTATTCCTGCTTCTGGATTGACTTTTATTAAAGGCTTTTCTTCATATTCCAGATAACTTATTATTCTGTCATTAGAACTTGTATAAAGGTATTCACCCAGAGAACCTGATGTAATTCCCGTATTTACATCCAGAAAAAAAGATATAATCTTTTCAAAAGAAAATGCTGAATGAGAAAAGAGTAGAAGTAGAATAAATAGATTCCATTTTTTGT
This sequence comes from uncultured Spirochaetaceae bacterium, assembly GCA_902802305.1. GTDB lineage: Bacteria > Spirochaetota > Spirochaetia > Treponematales > Treponemataceae > Treponema_D. The sequence goes on along the minus strand of CADCLG010000030.1, from coordinate 23,058 downwards.
ACATGTAATTCACTGGTGTATTTTATATTAAAATTAGCCCATTTTTCTATAGTTGTCAATTTTGGTGTTAGACTGTGAAAAAAAAAATGTTATAAAGACGTTTTTTACTTGAAATATCTATTTTTTGGTTGTAAAGTTAGAGTATTACAAAAAGAAAAATGTTATTTATTACAGTTACTAATCGTTGATTAAGGACTGTAACCGTAAGTTTTTTGCTTACGGCAAATTTAATTATCCTCGTATCAAACAACGAGGGGGTAAACAAATAAAAGGGGATTTTTTTATGAAAATGACAAAGAAAATCTTTTTGGCAGCAATTGCTGTAGCAGCATTTGCTTTTACTGGATGTGACGCACTTATGGGAAAATTAGGTGAAGGTACAACAACAGGTTTTAAATGGAATAAGAAAATGACTGTTGATGGCACTGATAAAAAATTATATGATGAAAGCGGTGTTGCACAACATGCTTACAGACGTTTTATAAAAGAAACAAAAGCAAATGAAACTGTAACAAATATTTCTACGGATATTGTTATAGATACAGAAAAATCAGATTATCATACAGATGATGCAGTTAAAGGTGGCGGAAATGCTGTCGTAGGTCTTGCTTTTGATTTCCATACTAGCACAGATAAATCCAAATATGATTTTATTCTTGTAGGATTTGCTCCTGAAACTAAAAAGTTCTATATTGAGCGATATTTTGATGTAGCTTCAGTGAAAGCTTCAACTGCTGCAGATGCAATGGCTGATGATGCAGAAGATTTAGGATCTATAGGTTTTGATTCAAGTGACTCTTCTATGGGACCTTATTATAATTTTGAGAAAGATTCTAATGGTATTTTACAAATTACAAATAAAAAAGATACTGATGTTCCTTCAACTTATTCTGATTGGTATGATTTGCCAGCTAATGCTCTTGTTATTGATGAAACAGCTAAAACTGCAACTGTTAATGTTGAAGTAAAACAGGATACTGCTGGGTTATATGAAATCTATATTGGTGGAACAAAAGTTGCTGAATACAATGGTGAAGTAAAGATTGCCGATGATGCAAAGAAGAATCCAGGATTTGCACAGGGGGGAGTAGCTGTTTATGCTAACACTCCTGTAGGAAAAACTTTTGATGCAGATAAAAAAGTTGGTTCTGGTACAAAAGTTGTGGTAAATTACAAATCAGACAAGTCAAAGACAAACGGTCTCTTTGAAGAAGACGCAGAATAATCTTTCTTGTTTTTTTCAATATTACGGTGCTTTTGTATATAAAAGCTACCGTAATAAAAAAAGCACTGTGGTTCATCCATAGTGCTTTTTTTGTGTCTTAATCCTTTTCTTCAACAAGTTTTTGTATTTCTTGTTCAATGCCATCGTCGACACCGTTGCGGTAACTTATCTGCACTTCCTGTTCCCATGTCATAAACTGATGCCTCCATTGTGCGTTGTGCTTTGCTTCGGAAACGAGTTTATCAAGCTTATCTGTAAAATCCGATTTGACAGCAGCGCCTGTAAGATATTTAAAGAAATCTCTTTCTTCTTCTGAAAGCATTTTATCATACTTTTGGGCATTAAAAAAGATTTTGTAAGTCTCATCACCTAATTTTAAATCACTTTTTTCTGCACAAATATTCTGAAATGAATAGACCGGCATTTCTTTTCCGAAGATGTCTTCCAAACACAAAAAGATTACATAGGATTTTGGAAGCCTGTCGTATGGTTCACCTTTTTTGAGATTATCAACATCCATCAGTCCCTGATAATATCTGGCACGCTTAGGTAGTTCTTTTGTATCTACTGTCTGCATTTCCAAATCATAAGCCTCAGTTTCATTTTTGACATAGACATCAAGACGGATTCCATGGGCTTCAAAATCAACATCAAAAGTTTCTTCTCCCTGAGGAGGCGTAATCTTTTCAATTTCTACATGAAGAAGGATTTCGAGAAGGTGTTTACACATATCAGGATTATGCGTAAAGATTTTATAAAAAAGAAACTTATTTGCCAATGTTGCATTTTCCCATTTCTGGGCTGAACTAAGATTTACTGGATTCATATTTTCACTCCGATTATATAGGTTGATGTCTAGAGATATTAAAATCTCCTACCTATATATTAGTCGCAAACGTTTAAAAAACTGCAGTTTCTTGAGAAAAAAGTTTGAAAAATTTTTATTTTTGGCTGATATAATGTTATAATTAATAATATGAAGAAAATCATCTGCATTTTTATTTCATTTATTATAGGGTTTGGACTTTTTGCACAGAAGTCTCTTTTAGGTGATTATGTTATTCGCCAGTGGAATTCTTCTGACGGACTTACAGGAAATTCCATCACAGATATTATTCAAGCTCAATCAGGTTACATATACATTGGAACTTACGACGGACTAGTCAGGTTTGATGGTTTTGATTTTACGACATTTACAAAGACGAGTGATGAAAAATACAAGTTCTTATCTGCTCGTTCTGTGATGGAAGATTCTCTCGGGCGATTATGGGTTGGCTCTAATGATGAAGGCATTCAGATGCTTGATAAAAATGACTCTTATACTTTTACAACTAAAAATGGCTTGCCTAATAATTCTGTCCGTTCAATCATAGAAGATAAAAACAAGAATGTCTGGATTGGAACAGCCGGCGGTGTTGTTTATTTTGATGAAAATCTTACAATTCATACTCCACAGGGCTTGGAAAATGGGCAGTCACAGAATCTTTTAATCAATAACATTTATTGTGATACAGCCGGACGTATCTGGCTTATGGCAGAAGGAATGTATGGTGCAAAATATTATTCTGGTGGAAATTTTTATTCTTTTTCAGAGCTTGATGATTATTCTGAAAATATGATTTCTGCAATCGGGCAGGATAAATCTGGTTCCTTCTGGTTTGGGCTTGATACTCCCGAGATTGTTAGGGTTGTTGATGGAGTTGCGCAAAAGGTAACAACAAACACTCTCCTTGACAGCACAAGAACCAACTGCATTTTTACTGATTCTTCTGGTTCCATCTGGTTTGGTACAGAAAAAGGTCTTGTTTTATTTAGGGAAGGCAGATATTTTGATTTTACAAGTCATGAACTCTTGGGAGAAAATTCAATTAATAAAATCATAGAAGACAGGGAAGGTAATATCTGGATTGCAACTTCAACTGCTGGAATACAGAAATTAAGTCTAGGAAAGTTTCAAACTCAAAAAACTAATTCAACTGTAAATGCAATTATGGAGGCTCCTGACGGAAAAGTATGGATTGCTTGCGATGACGGTCTTCTCTGCTATTGGAATGGGGATTTTGTTCAAAATGAGCTTACCGATTTTTGTAGTGGCTTAAGAATTAGGCATGTAGGCTTGGCAGAAAATAATGATATTTTTGTAAATGCTTATACAAAACCAGGTTTTATTCGTTATGATGGAGAGAAAATTGAAGTTTACAATACAGATAATGGTCTTGCAGGCAATAAAACCCGTATCGCCATTGAATCTTCTGATGGTTCAATTTATGTTGGAACAACAACTGGTCTTTCTATAATAAATCCTGATGGAGAAATAAAAAATTATCACCGTGCCGAAGGAATAGAAAATGAGTTTATAATGTGGCTTTATGAGGCTTCTGATGGTTTTGTGTGGGTAGGAACAGATGGTGGCGGAATCTTTCTGATGAAGGATGGAAATGTTGTTGATAAGCTTACTAGCGCACAAGGGCTCGCCGGCAACGTTATATTCAAGATTTGCCGTGATAAGAAGGGAATTTATTGGGTTAGTACTGGTTCAGGGGTATCAAGAATTGAAAAGCAGGATAATAAAACTTTCAGTGATGATGCTTCCTTGAAAATAACAAATTATACTTCCTTACAGGGACTTGGAACTGATTCTATTTTCCAGATTTTATTTGATTACAGCGGCACCGCATGGATGCTCAGCAACCGCGGCATCTGCGCCCTTCCATCCTCAGATTTAACCAGTCTTGCAGACGGAAAAATTACCCACGTCGATGCAAAATATTACAATCAGAATGACGGACTTATTACAAAGGGAATTGCTTCTACCGCCCTCAGCATGGTTGACCATTCCGGCAGAGTCTGGTTTACCCTTGTTGACGGTTTTGCAATCTATGATCCAGTTAAGGTAACTTCAAATAATGTACTTCCTATAGTTCATATTGAGTCGGTAAAAGTTGATAATGAAAATGTTGATTTTTCAGATGGTCAGATTATTTTAGCTCCAGGTACTAAACGTGTTGAAATAAAATACACAGCCTTGAGTTTTAGTGCTCCGGAAAGAACGCGGTTTACTTATTATCTTGAAGGTTTTGATTCTGATTATAACGAATTGAGTGCTTCAAAAATTGCTACTTTTACGCGCCTTAAACCGGGAAAATACACTTTTTATGTTAATGCAATGAATGCTGACGGAAAATTCTGTGATTTGCCGGAATCTTTTGTTATGATTCAAAAGCCTTTTTTGTATCAGAGGATAAGCTTTTGGATTATTGTCGGTATTCTTCTTGTCTTGATTGTCTATCTTATTATTTATTCAATTATACGCAAAAATAAAGTTCAGCAGCTCAAGCTTGAAACAATGGTTCAGATGAAAACTGTCGACCTTGAAATAGAAAAAGATAAATCTGACCGCCTGCTGCGAAACATTCTTCCGGCTTCAATTGCAGAACAGTTAAAATCAGTAAACGGACCAGATGGAAGAACTATAGCTGAACGCTTTGAAAATGTAACTGTTTTATTTTCTGATTTGGTTGGCTTTACTGATATGACAAGTCGGGAAAATCCAGAAGAAATTGTAAGTTCCCTCAACAATCTTATCAGCCGTTTTGATATTCGCGCCGAAAAAATGGGCATTGAAAAAATCAAAACAATTGGAGATGCCTATATGGCGGCTTGTGGTGTTCCTCTTCCAGATGAAAGGCATGCTGAAAAAATCGTTGCTTTTGCAAAGGGAATGTACAAGGATTTGGAAAACTATAATCGAACAGCCCGAATAAAATTCCAAATGCGCATAGGAATTAATTCTGGTACAGTTATTGCCGGTGTAATTGGAAAAAATAAATTTATTTATGATATGTGGGGTGATACGGTGAACGTTGCAAGCCGCATGGAATCAACCTGTACACCGGGAAAAATCCGCATTACTGAGAGTGTAAAAACAATTCTTGAGCAAAAATATACAATAAATTCCTGCCTTGAAAATGAATGTAACATAAAAGGTAAGGGAATTATGAAAACTTATGAAATATAAAAGTGATATTCTGTTTTTTAGAAAAATAAATCACTAAAATGAGGTGTATATGAGCGAATTTAATGATGAATCAAAAGAATTTGAAGATTATGAAGAATTTGAAGGTGAAATTCTGGAATATTTTGAAGATGAGTATCAGGAATACTGGCGCAGTCAGATTGTTCGTGCAGAATGGGCTGGCGCTCAGGAGCTTTATAAGCTTTTGGAAGAAAATAAATTAAAGAAGCTTTATGGAAAAAGAGCAAAATTATTTCTTCTTGCTGATGGTGAAAGTCTGCTTGCCTTCTGTCTTCTTTCCGAAAAAAATATGCCGAAAGTTTTCTTAAAAAAGCCATGGATTAATTTTTTATTTACTTTTCCATCACAGTGCAAAAAAGGCTATGCAAAACTGTTAATTAATCATGCAGCAGAGATTGCAAAAAAGGATGGATATAAAAAAATATATGCCATGACTGATGCAAAAGGATTTTTTGAGAAATGTGATTTTTCTTTAGACTCAGAAAAGCAGTCTGCAGACAAGGTATTGAAAATTTATTCCAGAACCTTATAATTGTTTTCTTATAGGAGAAAATATGTTCAAAAAGATATGTAATACGTTTTTATTTGTTTTTATGCTTTTATTAACAAGCTGTGCAACTTCTGTAGGAATGAAGGTAACCCGGCCTGCCGAAATTGATTTGCATGGAGCAACTTCAATTGCAGTATTACCGTTCAGAACTGGAAATGACAGTTTTTATACAGATGATTATTTTTCATATTTTGATTATTTTTTACAGATATTGAATGCATCCAAATATGTGAACGAAAGACAAATTGTTGATGGTTTTCAGAGAATGCTGGAAAAAGAAATATCCCGTTCTACTGACCTTATTTTAATCAATTCCAATTCTGCAGAAAGTTATCTTGAAAGGGGAAAGAAATGCCCTTCTGATGTTTTTATAATCGGTTCAATCAGAAACTTAAAAAATGATATTGATGAAAAATCTCTCCAGAAAAAAGAAGGAAATGAAATAATTACTCTCACCAGCTGTAAGAGAAATGTTTCTTTTGATTTAAGATATCAGGTTGTAGAATCCTCTACCAACAAGGTAATTTATACTGATACAATTTATTTTAGTGAAGAAAGTGCTACTGCAAGCCGCGTAAGTGATTTACCTTCTCCTTTTGAAATGGCACGTTACAAATTACAATCAAAAGCAGAAAATCTTATAAACGGTTTTACACCGCATGAAATGACAAGATATTTATCATTGTTAGACGGACCAAAAAATCATCTTGAAATGGAAAGAGCAAACGAGCTTGCAAAAAATGATTTGCTGGAACAAAGCTATAAAAAATACATGCAGATATACAGACAGGAAAATCTTTTTGAAGCTGGTTATAATGCGGCTGTGATTCTTGAATCTATGACAAGATTTGATGAAGCTTTGGACCTTGCAGAAGAGCTTGCTTTAAAGTTTAACGAAAAGAAAGCTTATCGTCTGGTAAATGATATAAAAAATGAAATCGCTCAGGAGAGGAAATATCTAGATCAGATAGATGCAAAATAGTTTTTAATTTACCGCGAAGTCCAGAATGTACAAAAGTCCAGACAAAAGTTCAAAACATTGTATTTTTTCTGTAATTCGTGGTATAATTAAATATGTTGTTAAATATTTGTAATTGGCTTCTTAGTATTATTGGCGGTATTTTTGGAACAGTCTATTTCTTTATAACAGGCGGTTCCTATACCGGAATAGATTTTGTAAAATGTCTGGGCCTTGGCCTTTTATGCTTTCTGGGACTCTGGATTTGCATTTTCCTTTTAATCTGGATATTCTTTATTCTTATTGCCCTTACAATAAGCTACAAAAAGGAATACACTTCAATCTCAAAGTTTTATTCATATATTTTTACCCTCTGGTATAAATACGTATGTTCTTTTGCTCATGCTAGGCTTCATTTTTCTGGACTGGAACAGATTCCTCAGGATAAAAAGTTTTTAGCAGTCTGTAATCATCGTTCTTCTTATGATAACTTTATTATGACAATTGCATTGGATAAGGTTGGGCAGAAGATTTCCTATATTACAAAACCCGAAAACTACAAAATCCCTCTTGCCAGAAATTATATGAAAAGAGGTTTGTATATTTCTATTGACCGCGAAAATGTAAGAAATGCATTAAAAGCAATAATGAAATCAATAGAATACATCAACAGTGGTTTAATTAATATTGGTGTTTTTCCTGAAGGAACACGAAGTAAAAATGGCGAACTTTTGCCTTTCAAACCTGGCTGCCTTAAAGTTGCCGAAAAATCAGAATGTCCTATCGTAGTTTGTACAGTACAGGGAAGCGAAAGTATTTCTAAAAACTTTTTCTGGAAGAGAACAGATGTTTATTTTGACGTAATAAAAGTTATTCAACCACAAGAGTTTGTTGATATTTCTACAGTTGATGTTTCTGATGATATCCGAAAACTTATGCTTGAAAAGCTTGGAAAGTAGAAAACAATAACAAACAAAATCAAAATAAGATTAGAGATATTTGGGGAGATTAAAAAAAATATTTAAAAGTCTGGCGACTTTTGCAGGAGTTATTATGATTTATGTTTTAATCAATCCTCTTTCAAATAATGGAAAGGGCGGTTTGGCAGAAGCTGAATTAAGGGAACTTTTTACAGGCAAAGAACTGTCGTTTTTTGATGTAACAAAATATGAAAGTGCTGCCGAAATCTGTAAGCAGGTAGGTGCTGATGATGAAATTATCGTTGCCGGCGGTGATGGTACCCTTACACATTTTGTTAATGATGTTTATGAAATGAAGCTTTCTCAAAAAATCTCATTATATTTCTGCGGAAGCGGTAATGACTTTATGAATGATGTAAAAGACAGAGTTTCCATTCAGAATAAATTAATCCCATTAAATGAGTTCATGAAATCTTTACCAAAGGTAACAGTAAATGGTATGACCCGATATTTTATCAACGGAATTGGTTATGGAATTGACGGTTATTGCTGCGAAGAAGGTGATAAAGTTCGTGCTACTTCTGATAAGCCTGTAAATTATACTTCAATTGCAATCAAAGGTCTTTTAGGAAAATACAAGCCTCGTAATGCTACTGTTACAGTTGATGGTGAAACAAGAACTTACAAACGTGTCTGGCTGGCTCCTTCCATGCTTGGCCGTTTCTACGGTGGCGGAATGATGGTTGCTCCTGCTCAGGACAGATTAAATAAAGAAAAAACTTTGACAAACGTTGTCTGCCATAAAGGCCGAAAACTTAAGATTCTTATGATGTTTCCTAATATTTTTAAGGGAGCACACACAAAGTTTACAGATATTATCGACTTTAGAACAGGTCATTCAATTCAGGTAGAGTTTGACAAGCCTTGCGCTCTCCAGATTGATGGTGAAACTGTTCTCAATGTAAAATCTTACTCTGTAAGTTACGGAGAATAATTTTTTTATTTCTATTACACGGGAGGAAAACTGTGCTTTTTATTTTTGATATGGGTGGAGTAGTAACCAATGATTTATGCAAAAAAAAGTGTTCTGATTGGTTGAATATTACAAAAGAACAGTTTTTCTTCCTTTGCGGTCATGCTGATGACTGTATCGATTTTAATAATCCATCTTTTATAAAGTGGTATGGAGAATCAGAAAAAATTGATTACTTTAATCTTCTGAATCTTGGAAAAATATCCGTTCCTGATTTTTGGAAGAAATTTGAAGAAAATGCAAGGATATCAAAAATCGCAATTCCTTCAATTAATCATGATTTATTCAAATTAACCTTTCATCCAGAAATCAATCCAAAAACTGTTGAGCTTATAAAGACCTTACGTAAAAATCATAGGGTGGTCTGCGGTACAAATACAATAGATACTCACTGGGAAAGTCACATGGAGCGTGGTGATTATTCTTATTTTGACCGCACTTATGCTTCCAATAAAATTGGAGCGATTAAACCTAATCCTGATTTTTATAGATTGATTATGGAAGCAGAAGGTTATGAGCCTAAAAACACTTTTTTTACTGATGATAAATCTGTAAATATAAAAACTGCCAGAGAACTTGGAATAAATGCCATCCAGTTCAAAAGTGCAGAAGAAGTGTCTGAAGTCTGGAAGCAATATTGCTTGTAAAAAATCTCTTGTAAAAAATAACTTTATATATTTTCATAAATCTGATAAAATCTGATTCATTATGAGTAAGAATAATTTTCCCCGTGTTTTTTTGAATAAAAAAGAAGAAGATGAAATAAAACAGGGCTTTCCCTGGGTTTTTGATAACGAAATCTCTTATATAAAGCACCGCGATAATCCTACAGACGAATGGAAAAATGAAAGTCTGAAAAATACTTCCTTGCAGGATGGTTCTGCTGTAGAAGTCTATACTAACGCAGGCGGTTTTCTTGCAACTGGTATTTTTAATAAAAAATCAAAAATCACAGTAAGAATTATTGGTTTTGAACATGCTGATAAAATATATGAAAATATAAATCTCTACTGGGAAAATATTGTTCGTTCTGCTTTTGAACTTAGGAAGATGCATTTTGCCCCAAATGATTCCTACCGCCTTATTTTTGCAGAAGCTGATTTTGTGCCGGGCTTTATCTGCGAGCGTTTCTGTACAGAAGAAAATAAAGTTTATCTTGTAGTTCAGTTTTTATCCTTAAGCTGTGAAGTTTTTAGAAAGGAGCTTTTATCTGCTTTAATAAAATTATGCAAGCCGGATGGCATTTACGAGCGTTCTGATGCAAGTGTACGCGATAAGGAAGGGCTGCCTTTAAGAGCCGGCTGGCTTGATTTATCTTCAGAGGAGTTCGATATTTCTAAAAAAACTGACGTAAAAGATTCAATTATTATTGTAGAAAATGGAATAAAACTTTGCGTTGATATTGTAAATGGACAGAAAACCGGCTACTTCCTTGATCAGAAGTTCAACCGCCGCGAAATTGCAAAATATTGTAAAGGAAAAGCTGTTTTAGACACCTTTACTCATACAGGTGCCTTTGGTCTTAATGCTTTTAAAGCAGGTGCAGATTCTGTTGTTTCTGTGGATATTTCTCCAGAAGCAGTTGAAATTGTAAATAAAAACATAAAGCTCAACGGGGCAGACAAAAAAATGACCGCAGTTTGTGCCGATGTTTTTGATTTATTAAAAAAATATGAATCAGAAGATAAGAAGTTTGATGTAATTATACTTGACCCGCCAGCCTTCACAAAATCTGCAAAAATGATTGAAAAAGCCTATGGTGGATACAAGGAAATCAATCTTCGTGCCATGCGTTTACTTAATAAAGGTGGAATCCTTGTTACCTGTTCCTGTTCATATTTTATGGAAGCAAATATGTTCTGCGATATGCTTATGCATGCTGCTGTTGACAGTCATAAGCGTGTTCAGATTCTCGAAAAGAGGGGAGCCGGCTTTGATCATCCTGTTCTTCTTGGTTATCCTAAATCTGAATATCTAAAATGCGTAATTTGCAGAGTAGACTATTCTTTTTTCTAGTAGGAAACATATAATGTCTGATAATTATAATTGTGTAGTTTTTTTAGGACCTACCGCAGTTGGTAAAACTTCAATTGGAGTTGGCTTTGCCCATCATTTTAATGGTGAAGTTATTTCTGCTGATTCCAGACAGACATACAGACATCTGGATATAGGTTCAGGAAAAGATTTATCTGAATATACAATTAATGGCAAAAAAATCCCTTATCATCTGATTGATATTATTGATTTACCGGCAGAATACACAGTTTATAATTATCAGCAGGATTTTTACAAAGCATTTAAAGAGATTCAAAATAGAGACAGACTTCCTGTTGTTATTGGTGGAACCGGCATGTATCTGGATGCAATTATCCGTGATTATCAGCTGGTAAATCTTCCAGAAAATAAAGAATTACATGAGCAGCTGGAAAATACCCCTCTGGAAGAGCTCGCCGCACGTTTATTAAAGCTTCAGCCAGATTTACACGTAATGGCAGACTTACAGGAAAAAGACCGGGTTATAAAAGCGCTTGAAATTATTGAAGCAAAGAAAGCAGGTTATGATACAACTTCGGCTTCCCGTCCTGAGATAAAGCCTTTGATTTTTGGAACAACTTTACCACGCCCTCAATTATGGCAAAATATTTCTATACGATTAAAAGAGCGTCTCGAAGAAGGCATGCTTGATGAAGTTAAGGCTATTCATGACAGCGGCATTTCCTGGGAAAGACTTGAAAAATTAGGTTTGGAATACCGTTATTGTTCTTTGTTTTTACAAGGTAAGATTGCTTCAGAACAGGACTTGTTTGATAAACTTTTTATTGCAATCCGCCAGTTTGCAAAAAGACAGGAAACCTGGTTCAGAATGATGGAAAAGAAAGGCGTAAAGATTACCTGGCTTGATGCTGCTTCAAAAGAAGAACGTCTTAGCCAGGCTATAAAAATCTTTAGTTTGCAGCAACAGCAACCTTTTCTTTAATTTCTGTTAAGTATCCAGTGCGAATGCAGCTGTCAAATAATTCTCTGCTGATGTAATCTGTTTTAATATCTTCGTAACCGTCTAAATCGCGTACAATTTTTACAACAAATCCGTCTTCCATTTCACGAACGATTGTCATATAGTCTGTGTTTTTTCCAATACTTTTTAAAGTGTAGCTTTTCATTTTTATCCCCTTGAAAAATGATTTTAAACGTGTAATGTAAATATGTTACACTAATCATATTTTCGGTTATAATAAAAAATATGTTAGAAAAAAATATAAATAATCTGCAATTTTCATATTTTGATGCTCATTTTCACTATTCTGTATGTCTGGAAAAGGCTTGTTTTGAAGATTCAGCTGCTTTTTCCGGCTGTTCCTGCTTTCACAGTCTGGAAGAATGGGAGCTATGGGAAAAAACAAAAGATAATTTGAAATCCTCAATAATCCCTGCTTTTGGTCTTCATCCTCAGAGTGCAGGCTTCATTGACGTACAGAAAAATGCAGATTTTTTGGAAAAGCTTTTGCAGGAAAAAAAGTTGTCTGCAATAGGAGAGGCTGGCTTTGATTATTTTTCGAAAGACTTTATTCAGTTTGAAAAGATTCAGGAAGAAATGTGGAATATTCAGCTTGAACTTGCCACAGAATACAAGGTTCCGCTGGTAATTCACTGTAGAAAGGCAAATCATAAATTATTTGAATATTCCAAAAAAATTAAAAAGCTTCCGGCAGTTCTCTTTCATTCTTTTATGGGAAGTCCTCTCGAAGCCATGTCTTTGTTAAAGCGCGGAATAAACGGATATTTCAGTTTTGGAAAACAGCTTTTTAATAAAAATAAAAAGGTTATTATGTGCATGAAAGAGCTTCCACTATATGCCTTACTTTGCGAAACGGATGCTCCTTTTCAATATTTAAAAGGTGAAAAATGTACTTATAATAATGAAATAGAAGCAGTTTATCATGCGGCTTTTATTTTGCGTTCTGATCTTACCGATTTTGATATATTCTGTCAGACATTAAGTGATAATTATTCTGAATTATTTATTATGAACCCATGTAATTTCATATTTGAATAATAGTTTTTAAAGCGATAATATGTATCCAAAGTTTTTTATATTTGTTATTATTACATTATGAATAAAAAAAATACAAAGCCACAGAATATAAAATCGATAAAAAACTTTAAGATTTTTATGTACATTGAGTTGATAAGCTCAATTCTTTTTTCTTTATTTTCAATCAGTTTTCATGCAGATGCCTCTCTGATTTCTTTTCCTATTGCATTAAGTTTTACAGCTTTGGCTGTTTATTTTGCATATTTTCTTATGTTGAAAAAAGGGGATGGTTCCAGAGTATTCGGGGTATTGAAAATAATTCAATATCTGCCCTTTGTCCTTCTTCTTGCTTTTATTGTAAGACGTGTGGGAAAGCAGCCGACCGCCTTCTGGTATGACCTTATTTCGGTTCTTTTATGGTGTATAATCTTTGTTTTTTCCATGATTCTTTCATATTGTATGAATGATAAGAGAATTGACAGACTTGAAGTAAACTGGGTGATTCCTCCCAAAAAAATGAAGCTGATTGGTATTGAAAAGCTTATTTTTGAAATTGTTGACTGGATAGATGCTTTTGTTCAGGCTGTCTTTATGGTTCTGCTTCTTCAGATTTTTATTCTTCAGCTTTATGTGATTCCGTCTGAATCTATGGTACCTACTTTTTTAATAAAAGATAGAGTTGCTGTTTCAAAATTAAATTGCGGCCCAAAATTTCCTCTTACTGATGTTGGACTTCCTGATTTAACAAAATATGAGCGCGGTGATATTGTAGTTTTACGTAATCCTCATTATATGATTGACAGAAAATCAGAAGTAAAAACTGTAACTTCCCAGCTGCTGTATATGCTTACCTTTACAAAGGTTAATCTTAACCGGGATGAAAATGGTGAACTTAAAGCAGATCCTCTTGTAAAACGAATTGCCGGTATTGCAGGAGAGCAGCTTGTAATGCAGGATGGAGTTTTGTATTCGCGCACAAAGGATAATGATACTTTTACACCAGTTAAAGCGGATGAAAAGTACGCCTGTTGGGATTTGTCAAAAATCAATAAAAAGCTTTATTCAAGAGTTGAAAGATATCCTTTATCTCAAATTGAGTTTGACAGCAGGCGTTCAAATCTAGGCAAGGTTATTTCTTCTGCTTCTGAACAGTATCAGGTAATGCTTGATTTTGAAGAAAAACGCCGTAATTACGATTTGTTTGTTGCAGAGTTTGAAGCCCGACGGCTGGTATCTGAATTAAAGCTTCTTGTTGATGAAGAAAAAGTCTCAGGCGTTTTTGAGCAACCAAATATGGAAGTTTACAATCTTTTTTCAAATGTTCAGTCTATCACTGTTGATATTCTTTCTAAAAAAGGTGGAATTGACTGGTTTGAAAAGATTATGACTTCCTGGATAGATAATAAATCTTCTGCTAAGGATTTGTATTCTGAATCAAATTTCAAACTTAATGTTATGTCAAAAATCTGTTTTGGAAATCTTGCAGTAAGATATGCAAAGCTTCTAAATGATAATGTTTCTTCTTCTCTATGGAAATCTGATGCTGTTCTTGAAGAAAATATGGAGCTTGCTTCAACTCTGGTATGGTATATTCAGTACCTGCTTGATTCAAGAAATATGCCTGTATTCCCGGCCAATGATTCAAATGGAAATCCTCAGTATATTCCTGATAACTGCTATTTTATGATGGGAGATAACCGCTTTAATTCTCTTGATTTAAGACATTCAATTGATTACGAAAATGCGCTTCTTTCTAAATATGATTCTTCTTCTGTAGAATATCTGTCGATTATGGAACCAAAATATATAAACAAAAAACTTATTATCGGTAAAACTATGTTCCGCTTCTGGCCAATTGACCGCCCTATGAAGATTCAATAAAAACTGATAAATGAATAAAAAAAGGTTGAACATTGAATTTTTTTTTTCAAATGTTCAGCCTTTTTTATTTATAAACTAATCAAAAAAAGTTGCAATGTACAAGTTTTGCTTAGCAAAACTTGAGATGAAAGCAAAATGAACTGACGGTTAAAAATCAAACAGTAGCTTTCATCTACCGCAGCACTGTTTGTATTTTTTACCACTGCCACATGGACATGGATCATTTCGTCCAACCTTTGGCATTGTGCGTCTTACAGTAGCATTTGCACTTTGTGTTCTTGTCTGCATTGCGCCCGAAGCTGCCTGTCTTCTTGCCTGGTCTCCGCTGAAGGTTGTAGAAGCATTTCTTGCAGTTACATTGTCAACATTGCTGGCAGCTCCAAAAGCCTGTGAGTCTGAATGCTGTGCGTTCATCTGTTTGCTCTGAGCTTCAAGCATTTGTCTTCGTCTTTCTGCTGCTTCTGGAGAAAGCTGGATTCTTGCCTTGAATACACGGGTCAAAACGGTATTTTTAATTTCTGCCAACATCTTGTCAAAAATATTGAAACCGTCAATCTTGTATTCTGTCAATGGATTCTTAGAACCGTAAGAACGAAGGCTTACTGCTTCACGCAAACCTTCGAGGGTTTCAAGCTGATCCAGCCATTTTTTATCAATAATCTGAACATACTGATAGCGGATAAACATATTGAAGTTTTCTTTTCCAGCAAGAGCTTCTTTTTCTGTAATATCATTCTGGAGTTCTGCTTCAACTGCTTCCTGGCTAAGTCTTTCTGCTGGCAACTGTAAACCAAAGGTTGTTCTGATTTTTTCATTCAATTCCTGAAGTGCTGAATTATCTTTTTTGTTATGTTTTGCGTTGTAGTTGTATTCATAGAAAATATCTTCAAGAAGATCTTTTGCATTGTTCATAACGCGGGTAGAAAGATTTTCATCAGCAAGGATTTCATCTCTCTGACCGTAGATAATTCCACGCTGTTCATTCAATACATCATCATAATCAAGCAAATGTTTTCGGATTTCAAAGTTGCGGTCTTCAACTTTTTCTTGTGCTTTTTGAATTCCTTTGTTAAGCCATGGGTGATCAATTGGTTCTCCCGGTTGCATACCGATTCTGGTCATCATAACCTTCATTCGTTCGCCACCGAACAAACGCATTAA
Organism: uncultured Spirochaetaceae bacterium; assembly: GCA_902802305.1. Lineage (GTDB taxonomy): Bacteria > Spirochaetota > Spirochaetia > Treponematales > Treponemataceae > Treponema_D. The sequence continues at coordinate 7,261 of CADCLG010000030.1, read as the reverse complement.
GTCATCATCCATAGAAATATAGAATTTTGAACGTCCAGGGTCTCCCTGTCGACCAGAACGACCTCGCAACTGGTTATCAATACGGCGTGATTCATGGCGCTCTGTACCAATTACATACAAACCGCCTGCGGCACGAACTTCTTCGTAATCCTTTTTCCAGTTTTCTTTTTCTATTGCAAGGGCTGCCTTGTACTGTTCTTCGGTTGCATTTGTACCGGCACGTTTTCTTGCTCTAAATTCTGGATTTCCACCAAGTTTAATATCGGTACCACGACCGGCCATGTTTGTAGCAATTGTAACGGCGCCTTTTGCACCAGCTTCGGCAATAATCATGGCTTCGCGTGCATGGTTTTTAGCATTCAAAACTTCATGTCTGATTCCTTTTTTAGTAAGAAGGGCAGAAAGTCTTTCTGATTTATCTACAGAAACTGTACCAACAAGAACCGGCTGTCCTTTATCGTGAGCTTCTTTAATTTCTTTTGCAATTGCTTCCCACTTGTCTGCTTCATTAAGATAAACTTCGTCGTTTTCATCTTTACGGGCAACAGGAAGATTTGTCGGAATTGAAACTACATCAAGCTTATAGATTTTATTAAATTCAACAGCTTCAGTTGCGGCTGTACCTGTCATACCAGAAAGCTTGTTGTACATACGGAAGTAATTCTGGAAGGTGATGGTAGCCATTGTTCTGTTTCTCTGGGCAATTCGAATATGCTCTTTTGCTTCGATAGCCTGATGTAATCCATCTGAATAACGTCGGCCTTCAAGAACACGACCAGTGAATTCATCAATAATCTGAACCTGTCCGTCTTTTACAAGGTAATCAACATCAATCTTAAAAAGAAGATGCGCTTTTAAGGCCTGGGTAAAATAGTGGGTGTATTCAAAGTTTTCTTCGTCTTCAAGTTCACCACGGATAAGATTGTGCTTGTGGAGAATCTCGTTGATGTGGCTCATACCTTTATCGGTGAAGGATACATGTTTAGATTTTTCATCAACAGTGTAGTCACCCGGAATTGCTGCACGTTCTTCTGGAGTCATAAAGGTTTCGTCTGGATATTCACCTGTTTTTGGATCCTTTGGAACTTCGGTAAGCTCGCCAACGTATTTATCAACTTCGTGATATTTATAGGTATCATCTTCGCCGGCACCAGAAATAATAAGAGGAGTTCTTGCTTCATCAATCAAAATAGAGTCAATTTCGTCGACAATACAATAATTAAATCCGCGCTGTACTTTCTGTTTAAGTTCAATCTTCATGTTATCGCGAAGATAATCAAAACCAAACTCATTATTTGTACCATAAGTGATATCGCAGTTATAGGCTTCGCGACGGGCATCGTTATCCATATTAGAAAGGATTGCACCAACGGTCTGACCAAGGTATGAATAAACCGGGCGCATTGTGTTTGCATCGCGTTCTGCAAGATAATCGTTTACAGTTACAACATGAACGCCTTTACCAGTAAGACTGTTCAAATAAGCTGGAGCAACGGCAACAAGGGTTTTACCTTCACCAGTTTTCATTTCTGTAATTCGACCGGTATGTAAAACAATAGCACCAAGAATCTGAACGTCAAAATATCTTTCGCCGCGGACACGTTTTGCTGCTTCACGAACTAAAGCAAAAGCTTCTGGAAGTATGTCATCAAGAGTTTTTCCGTTTGCAAGTTCCTCTTTAAATCGTTTTGTCTGTTCTGGGAATTCTTCTGGCTTTAAGGACTGTGCCCATTCCTCTTTAGCATTTACTGCTGCCAGTATTGGTTGTATGGCTTTTAAATCTCTTTCATTCTGAGAGCCAAAAAAGAAGGTTAAAACTTTATCTAACATTTAATTTTCCTTTTAAGTATTCACATACAAACTGTATATGTTTCTAAAATTTAATAGATAATTATAGTTTATCTATTTAAAAAATACTAGTTTTATTCCATTAAAGGCAAGAAAAAAGTTGAGAATTAGACGTGTCTTTTGTATAATAACGGATATGAAAAAAAATAATGGTTTTTCACTTTCTTTTGTAATTGAAGTTGCTGCATTTTTTCTGAGTGTAAGTCTTGCCCTAAGTCTTTTTACGGGCTGCAGCAAAAAAAATATAATCCAGTCTATTAATGAAAACGAACTTTTTACCCTTGATTACGGTAATTTTGAAGAGCAGCTGAGTGTCGCAGATTTGAATAATGTCGGTGGCGTACGGATTGGAATTACCATGCGGGATGGTTTTTTCTATATTGTTGATGGTGAAGCCCGCAAAACTATGGAGCTTAATTCCTATGGAGATTTGCTTTCTCTTTTTTATAATGAAGATTCACAGATAAAAACTCTGCTGGAAAAATCAAAAAGATCGCCTCAGAGTGTTCACAGGGAAATATCATTTCCTTTTGATTATCCTGGAATTATTACTGTCGATTCCAAAAAATGCATTTATGCAGTTTGTACAATTCCTAAAAACCGACAGGAGCAGGGGGAAGGTGGCATTTTATTCAGCCAGGCAATTCTCAGATTTACCAGGGATGGTTCTTCTGTTGATTATATTGGTCAGCAGGGGCCGGGTGGAACTCCTTTTCCTTATATAAAAAATCTTTATACAACCGACAAAGATGAACTTATTGTAGTTTGTGATTCAAATGACGGACTTATAGTTTATTGGTTTGGATATGACGGCTTCTTAAAATACATGATTCCAGTCAGTACAAAAAATGTTCCGGGAATAAAAGAAAACTCAGTTAATTCAGAAGTTTATCTTACAGTTGAAAATGTTGTTCCTGATCCTTCTGCTTATAAACTTTATGTAAAAATTGATTACTATTCTTCCTATGTTGATGAAGAATCAAAAGTACAGTCCGGTATAAATTATTTGCAGACTATGCTTTATACCCTTGATGTAGAAAGCGGCCTTTTTGAAGATTCAATTTCTATTCCTCCTTATGAAGAGTCTGTAACTGTTGATTACAGCCGACTTACTTATAAGATTCCTTATGATTTTCTTGGCGTAACAAAAAGCGGATGGAAATATTTTATTATCAAAACAGACGATGGTTTTAATATAGAAATGATTCAAAATGAAAATCAAAAGCTTTTAAGAAGGCACTTTGCTTTGAATCATAATGATAATTTGTATTATACTATGTCGCTTTCTCTGGATGGAATAATCACCGCTCTTTATATGGATAAAGAAAAGGCAAGAGTTGTCTGGTATAGAACGGACAGTCTTATTGATTCAATTCTAAAAGGCAGATAGAGGAAGGTCAGCAATTTATGTTTGAAGATGTTGAAGAAGGACATGCTGATGGTGAAGAGCCTGTCGTTTACAGATATAATCGCGAAGAAAGAATAGAAAAAGCCCCTAAAATAGTACAGGAATATTATGCAGGCGGATTAAGACCAGTGCGCGGATTGAAGGTTTTATTTGCGAATAAATCGAACCGCTTTGTATTTATGGCGCTGATTTTTTTTATTGCAGCTGCCTGGATTTATACTGGTCTCAACAATACCAGAAGTTATGCAAAAATTAATGATCTAAGCTTTGAGCTTCAGGCTTTTGTTTATGATGAGGAAGTTTATTCAAGTCTTAAAATTGTGAATAAAAAAAAATCGAAAGCTTCTTCACCGCAAAAAATTACTGCTGATTTTTTTATAATCAATTCTGACAAAGAAGTTTCGGATAAAGATTCCCTTTCTCTGGTATATGAATCAGGAGAAGAATACTTACGGACAAAATGCCATGATTATGATATAATAAGAGTAGATGCTATTGTAGAAACGGACGGTGTAAAAAAGGAACTTTCGGCAAACGTAAAACGATAGTATTTTTTTTGATTTTTTGGAGTGACGATGAGTGTATCTGTTGCCTGTATAGATTATAGAAAGGGCAAGGTTTTTATTGCAAAGCGCGTGAATAAAGGTGCAATGGGGGGCAGATGGGAGTTTCCTGGTGGTAAGCTTGAAGAAGGCGAGGATTTTGCTGCCGCAATAAAAAGAGAAATCCGCGAAGAGTTTAATGTAGATGTATCAGTAGGGGAACGTATTGCAGAAGCCGACTTTGAACACAATGGAAAAAAGTGTAAGGTTTATGCTTTTTTTGTTACTTTTGCAGGAGACGGAATTGCAAAGCCTTTTGTTTTGACAGAACATACTGAATATAAGTGGTGCAATATAAAAGATATTCCTTCCCTTAATTTTGTGGATTCGGATATTTTACTTTACAAACAGATTATTTCAAAAATTGATTCGGGCGAATTATGATAGTTAAAGAAATGAATGATAAAGCAATATACGGCAAAAAAATTAATTTTAGTGGAAAAAACTTGAAAGCTCTGGTTTTTAATTTCTTGTCTGTATTTTTTCTGACTTTTTTATTATTTTCATGTAATCAGAAAAAAGAAGAAGTGATTGTTTTTGACGAAGTTCATCCTCTGGCTTTATATCCTGATGTTTCATGGGCTTTGATAACTGACCCTTATGTTGCATACAAAAAAGAAATAGGCTGGGATTCAGAAACTACAGGTCACAGCAGAAGTGGAGAAATCCTTCAGGTTATGGGAATGGCAACAGATTCTGAAAAAGAAAAATGGTATCTTTTTGAGCAGGGCTGGCTTCCGGCTTCCTGTCTTTCTATTTACAGTAACAGATTTAAAGCTCAGACTGCTGCCGGACAGCTAAAAAAATGAAAAATGTCATTGTCGGGCTTGACCCGACAATCTGATATAGGAAATTAATATGTCACTTATTATTGCAGAAATCGGAACATCGCATGAAGGCTCTATAGAAAAGGCCAGGCAGCTTGTTGATGCGGCAGCTGGAGCAGGGGCTGATTGTATAAAGTTTCAGTGGGTTTATGCGGACGAGATTCTTCATCCTGATACCGGCTTTGTAGAACTTCCTACAGGTAAGATTCCCTTGTATGAAAGGTTCAAACAGCTGGAGTGTGATAAATCCTTTTATAAAGAAATGCTTGATTACGTTCATTCAAAAGGCTGTACTTTCTGTTGTTCTCCCTTTGGTTTGCGAAGTTTGGAAGAGCTGCTGGAAATCAAGCCTGATTATGTAAAAATTGCTTCGCCGGAGCTTAATCATTTTCCTATGCTGGAAAGACTGGCGGAGTATAGAAGGCTGCAAAAAGAAGCTGAGCAAGACAATTGCAATAAGACTGATTCACTTTCTGTGCCTGTGATTGTTTCTACCGGTGTTTCAAAATTAAAGGATATTGAAAAAGCCCTTGAGATTCTTGGTAGGGAAAATGTAAGCTTGTTGCATTGCATCACAAGTTATCCGGCTCCAGAAGAAGAATATAATTTACGTTTAATCACAAACCTTAAAAATATTTTTGGTGTGGAATGTGGAGTCAGCGACCATAGCCTTGACCCGATTCTCGTCCCAGCCTTATCTGTTGCCTGTGGAGGCACAATCATAGAAAAGCACATAACCTTGAGCCGCCAGACAATGGGCCTTGATGATCCGGTTGCGCTTGAACCCGAACAGTTTGCAATGATGGTTCATGTTGTGCATCAGTCAGAAGCAGTGCTCCGTCATTATGGAGAGCTTGAAGGTGTGGGGCGCATAAAAGAGCAGATTATTGAGCAGTTTGGCGATAAGGTTGAAAAGGTGCTTGGCAGCGGAGTAAAAGCTCTTGCCGCAGCCGAAAAAGCAAATTACGGCAGAACAAACCGCAGTCTTCACTTTATGCGCGATATGAAAAAAGGCCAGGTAATTAGTGCCGCAGATATTGGCCTGCTGAGAACCGAAAAGGTTTTAACTCCAGGACTGGGACCTGAGTTTTTGCAAACTGTAATTGGGGCAGAACTCACCTGTGATGTAAAAAGCGGGGATGGGGTAGAGTGGAGACATTTAATAAATATTCTATAGAAAACTAATGCTTTACATGTTATAATTTCTCTATGGATTTTTCACGCAAGCTTCCAATTGGCATTCAAAGTTTTGAAAAGCTCAGAACAGATAAGTTTCTTTATGTTGATAAGACTGAAGATATTTTTAATTTTGTTCATTCAGGAAAATCTTACTTTCTCTTCCGTCCGCGCCGATTTGGAAAAAGCCTTTTAATTTCTACTCTAGAAGCCTATTTCCAAGGAAAAAAGGAACTTTTTGAAGGTCTTAAGATTGTTGAACTGGAAAAGGATAATCCTGATGCGTGGAAGCCTTGCCCGGTGCTGCATTTTGATTTTAACGGACAAAATTATTCTTTTGAAAAAAGCCTGAATAAAGTTATAGATATGCATCTTCGTTCCTGGGAAGAGAAATATGGTTGCCAAAGTGACGATGATTTTGATTCTCTTGGGCTTCGTTTTGCAAAGGTAATTGAAGCTGCAAATAAAAGAACGGGTCAAAAGGTTGTAGTTCTGGTTGATGAATATGATAAATCACTTTTAGAATCCATGTATTCTGATTTGAATGAAAGTAACCGCGCTGTTTTTAAAGGCTTGTTCGGTCAGTTGAAAAGAATGGATGAATACCTACAATTTGTCCTTTTTACCGGCGTTACCAAGTTCAGTAAGGTCAGCATTTTTAGTGATTTGAATCAGCTGCAGGATATTTCGCTTACTGCAAATTACGAAAAAATCTGCGGTATAACACAAGCTGAATTAGAAAAGGTTTTTGCTCCAGAGATAGATAAGCTTGCAGAAAAGTACAAATATATAAAAGAAGAATGTATTGCAGAATTAAAAAGACGTTATGACGGTTACCATTTCAGCGAGAATATGACAGATATTTATAATCCCTTTAGTCTGCTTAATGCTTTTTCAAATAATTCTTTTGGCAACTACTGGTTTGAAAGCGGAACTCCAACCTTCCTTGTAAAAAAACTCCGTGAAATAGATTTTGATATAAAAAAGTTTTCTGATGACAACCTTTACGCAACAGCAAGTGCAATCAGCGATTACCGTCCGGATAATCCGGATATAATTCCTCTGTTTTATCAGACAGGTTACCTTACAATCAAAGGCTATGATGAAAAATATGAAAGCTACTGCCTAGGCTATCCGAATGCGGAAGTAAAATACGGTTTTATCAACTGTCTTGCACCGGAATATCTGAACACCAAAAACACCAGTCCGCTTGATATCCGCAGCTTTGGCCTTGATGTAGATAATGGCCGCCCGAACGAGTTTATGGAGCGGTTCAAGTCAATTTTTGCAAATCTTCCTTATCCTACAGGAAATGTTACAGATTATGTTACAGAACAAAACTTCCAGAATGCAATTTACATTATTTTTATGTTGCTTGGAAAGTTTGTACGTACAGAAAT
>CADCLG010000029.1 GCA_902802305.1 uncultured Spirochaetaceae bacterium | reverse complement strand
CGTTCGTACTTGGTGGCCGTGGTATGGAAGTTATTTATGATGAAAAGAATCTGCGCGAATATGTTGAAAAGGCTGTTGGTGTAACTCCTGACCGCCCACATTTGATTGACCGCTTCCTTAAGAATGCACTTGAATGTGAGGCTGATGCTCTGGCTGATTCAACTCACGTTTACATTCCTGCTGTTATGGAACATGTTGAGCTTGCAGGTATTCACTCTGGTGACTCAGCTTGTGTAATTCCTCCGGTTTCAATTCCTGCTGACAACCTAGCCACAATCAAGGAATATACAAAGAAGATTGCAGAAAGCCTTCATGTCTGTGGTTTGATGAACATGCAGTATGCAATTGAAAACGGAAAGGTTTATGTAATCGAAGCTAACCCTCGTGCAAGCCGCACCGTTCCTCTTGTTTCAAAGGTTTGTGACACACAGATGGCCCGCCTTGCAACAAGAATGATGCTTGGTGAATCACTTGAATCACTCGGCCTCAAAGACAAGAAGATTCCTTACTACGGAGCAAAAGAGGCCGTATTGCCATGGGCTCGCTTTCCTGGAGTAGACCCGATTTTGGGACCTGAAATGCGTTCTACTGGTGAAGTTCTTGGTCTTGCAGAAAACTTTCCATTGGCATTCTATAAGTCACAGGAAGCTGCCGGAAGCGAGTTGCCTCATGCCCCAGCCGCATGGGAAAACAAGAAGGTTCTTATTTCCCTCAGCAACAAGGAAGGCCAGAAGGACCAGGTTCTCGAAATCGGAAAAACTTTGAAGAACCTCGGCTTTACACTGGTTGGAACACAGGGCACCGCAGACTTCTACAACGCAAACGGAATCAAGTGCGACGTTGTAAACAAGATTGGTGCCGGCCGCCCAGACGTAGTAGACCTGATTATGAACAAGGACGTTTGCCTGGTAATCAACACTCCAAAAGCCAAACGCAACTACGCCGAAGACCGCAAGACAATCCGCAAGGCCTGTCTCAAGTACAAGGTAAGCTACATCACAACTCTTGCCGGTGCACTTGCAGCTGTAAAGGGAATTGAGTCTGTAAAGAATGGCAACGGTGGAGAAGGTGGAGTAAAGAGCCTCCAGGAATATCATTCACTGATTAAATAGTTGTCAGAGGAATTCGGAATTGCTAATGCAATTCCTGACAGATATCATTCTAACCTTGTTTCAGAATCTTTAAAACGGCTATCCAAATTTGGGTAGCCGTTTTTTTGACTCTTTTTTATTTCTAGAATTGAATTTTGTAAATCTGAAATTTGAGCTGAAATACTTTCTAGTGTAACTTTTTTATTATTAGAGTTTTCTTTATCTTCTTCTTCAATTTCTATTCGGCTTGTGTTTACGGAATCTACAATCACACCGACTATTACATTCATTATGATGGAGGCTTCAAAAAAGTTATAAGAAATAAAGTAAACCCATGACCAGGAAAAACGCTTTATGACTTCACTGGAATCAAAAGAAGAAAGGTTGAAAAGAGCTAAGAGAGCTGAACCTAAACTTCCAAAATCTTCTGGAAAATCTGTTCCAAAAATATTAACACCGATAATTGCATAAACATATGCAAAAATTATCAGCAGAAAAAAGGTCCATAAAACGCTTGGAATTGCTTTTATAACAGCCTTTACAATAATTCGCAGTTTTGTTATTCCGTTTACAAGTTTGAGTGTTTTTACAACACGCAGCGACTTTATTCCTTTAATGATTTTTACCGATTTAAAAAGTCTGAGTACACGGAATACTGCAAAAAACGGTAATGAAGCAAATACAGAAACAAGCACAATGAACAAATCAAAAATATTCCATTTGTTAATATGAAAGGACTTATATTCGCCCGTTCCTCTGTATTCACCCAAAAACTGCTTATTGTAAGCTACAGCCTTTAGAAAAAGTTCTGCAATAAAAATCCAAAGACAAACCTGGTCGATAACAAAGAAAACTCTTCCATAATGAGCCGCAAGTTCCGGAGATGTTTCCAATCCCAAAACAACAGTATTCACAATAACAACAATAAGCATAAAATACTCAAAAGGAGTATCAGCTTCGCCATCTACAAATCGGCGAAGCTTTTTGAGGAAAGATTTATTTTCAGTCATTTTATTTTTCTTCTATGAAATTAGCTTTTTAGGACACAACTTAAAGTTGTCCCATCAATTTGTGACTAGAAACATTCCATTTTGCATGATATTCTTTATCTACAAAAAAGACTTTCAAATCTGCATACCGTTCTTTGTCTACATAGAAAATTTTTGTTGTTGCATGATTTTCTCTGTCAACAAATTCCCAAATTGCATCTTCACCCTTTGCATGTGGGGAGCGATCTGTAGTATAAACTAATAAATCTGCATGATACTCTTTATCTGCAATCCAAACATTAATATCAGCATGATTTTCTCGATCTGCTACATAAATAGAAGCCATAAAATCCTCCTTAGATTCTATTTATTAATTTTTCTGTTTCTTCAAATAATTTTTCAGCCAAAAAAATTCAATTTACCTTTTTCAGTAAATTTGATTAAGCAAGCTGGAGATTTGACATCTTTTTCAGCCCAATCAATTAGACCTTCGTTTTTCATATTTTCAAGTTCTTTTGCAACTTTAGAGTTGTTTACACCGCCTTTTAGCCAAAAGGAATTATTACACTTCCTTTGAAAAACTGACAGTTTTAAGCAATCATCAATTAATAGCATTTTTGAAGATATAAATAGTTGAATCAATTCATCTCTAACTTTTTCAGAACATAGAGTTTCTTCGTCATCATAATTATTTTTATCGATATTCATTCTTGCCATAATATATTCCTATTTTGTGAGTTAAAAAATTATTCTGTGGTCGTTCTTACAACTCGGAAACCAACCGATTCACTAATTTCATAAGGCTTTTTCCATTCTCGATAAAAAGCATCTAATGTACCACCTATTTCAACCCCGCTATGAATTGCTGCATAATTATTTTCAGTAAAACAAGATGAACCACTTCCTTTATGACTTGCCCAACACAGTTCGTTTATATTTCCAGACATATCATAAACACCAAGAGAATTTGGCTTCTTGCATTTTCCATAATATATAGAATCACAACCAACCTCTGAAAAATTATTACTACCACTATATTTGTAAGTTGATAAAGAACATCCTTCTCTCGCGATATATTCCCATTCTACTTCCGTTGGAAGTCGATAACCATTTGCTGTGATATCTGCAACTATATTGGTCCTAAGTCCACTATTTGTCCCACAGTATTTTGATTCGTCATCTCCTATTATAAATGGCCATTCCAAAGGATTTCTTGTCCAAGTTGCAGGAGTATAATAATCTGGCTCATATATATATACAGGAGTTAATCCTTCTGCAATACTCCGCAGATTACAGTAAATAATTGCATCATACCAGGATACATAGGAAACAGGTTTATATGAGTCTTCAGAAGGTTTTTTACCACTATATTTGCAGTATTTGGTATATTCTGCCTGAGTTGTTTCATGATCGGATACATATAAGCTAGGTATAGTTATGGTTCCCCCACCTGTAAACCAGCTTTCTTTATTTGTAGAAATCGGTAAATTTTTCTCGACAGTTGCTCCTTCAACATAAACAAACATTCCCCATTTTCCATATAGTGTAATATTCTCTGTGTCCATGAACTTCTTTGAAAAATCAAATGGTTTTGTTTTTTCTTCATCGTAATACCATCCCATAAAAGTATAATCGTTATAAACAGGAGTGGCCGGTTGAATCACATATGTATTATTAAAGGTTGCAATTTGATCTGGAATAGTATTTGTTCCACCACAAGAATCAAAAGATACAGTACAAGTTTTTGGTTCAAATTTGCCATATACACTGATGGACTTCGTCTTTTCTCCCTTTTTCCAACCAGATATAGGAGTTCCAGAATAGGATGAGTTTTCATACCATCCTAAGAAATTATATCCATATAAGGTTCTATACATTTCTTTAAAGTAGTCCTTGTTTGCTGGATTACTTTCCAGTGTCACATCTTGCTCAATTGTAAAGACTCCTCCACCCCATATATGCTTTATACCATCAGGTGTGATTAGATTATAATCAATTCCATAGGTAGCTAATTCCCATTGAGCTACCAAAGTAATATTTCCACCTCCTGCTTCATTAATATATGATATTTTCTTGTCACATATTTTCCATCCATTGAAAGAATACCCTGTCTTTTTAAGAGGTTGTATAAGCCATTTATCTTCAATTGTATATGTTGCTGGATTTGGATTTTCAGCTCCTTCTAATCCTTCATAGGTTATGGTGTAATTAATTGGTGTCCATTTTGCAAAAAGAAGTAAATCAGAAGTTTTCTCTCCTGCAGACCAACCTGTAATTTTACTGTTATCAGAATAGTTACTGTCTGTAAACCAGCCACCGAAACTATATCCAGTTCGTTCTATATTTTTTAATTGAACGTTTTGGCTTTCTAAATATATAGTAGGATTTTCTGAATTATCTATTGTTTCTCCTGTGAAATTTATGTTCCAATAGCTTATTGAATGAGCATCTTTTTCTATCCAAACGGCGTATAATGTAATTATAGAATTATTTTCAGATGTTAGGTTCTTAACTTTTTGTTTATCTAGATAGCTTACTGATGAAGATACACTATCAGTAGCCCATCCTGCAAATATCATTCCGATAGGTGCTTCATAAGTATTATCAGGTAGAGATTTCTCCTCATCATAGAACAATGTTAGCTCTTGCATATCTTGGCCCGAGCCATTTGTTTTATCAAATATAATTGTATATTTGTTTGGCTTCCATTTAGCTGTGAGAGTAATTCCTGATGTTATGGTTTTTGTAAAATCAAAAGGCGTATCATCCTTATACCAGTCTATAAAAGTATAGCCTGTTTTTTTAGGATCCTCAGGCTTCGTTGCGGTTTTACCGCTTTCAATTACTTGACCTTTAACCTTACTTCCACCATCCGAATCAAATGTTACTGAAAATTTTTGCAAAATATTTTCCGAATCCGGATTATCAGTTTTGCAAGAAACAATACCGAAAGCAACAAAAATCAAAAGTAAAAAAAATTTTCTTCTCATACAGGTCTCCTCTAATATTTATTCAGCCTTTTCAGCTAGTTTTGCTAACCCATTTACTTCAAAAACACGCTTCTGATTGTTTTTAAGTGAAAATGCTGGCACGATGTAAGTAAAAACATTCATGTCATCTGCAAGGTATTTCAGAATATCTTCTAAGTCTTTTTCTTCTCCATTAAGAGCTTTTTCATATACATCTTTATTTTTTTCTGAAATAACTATGACATTTATTACAAATTTATAGCGAAGCCGATACATAAAGCTCTGTCCGAGTGCCATTTTTACACCATCGAAATTGTCGTTTATGTATTTGATTTCAATGGCTATGCCGTCATCATTTATTGTCATATCAGGTCGATGCTTTTTCCCAAAACAATAAATTTGTTTTACTGTTGTATCTTTGTTTTGCTGAGAAATTAGATTCCCGTTAAGTTTAACTTTATTAGCATCAAGAAGAGATGAAAAACGAAGTTCAAAGTCTTTCTCTTCCTTTCCTGTTATATTCATAATGCTGCCATTAGTTTTTTTATCAGAATTTTTGATTAATGAATCGATAAATAGAATATCTTCCCAATTTTTACCAGTTCTTTTCCCTTTTTCGAATCCCATTTATGTAACTCCATATTATTAGTAAAAAATTACTTGTTAAATAATCAACTATCAAATCTCCTAATTATAAACCAAACTATCAAATATTACAAATTCTAAAAGGTAATTAGTAAAATCTTTATAAAATATATGCATGAGTTTCAAAGAAAACTTGAAAGAAGCAATGTATTGCAAAAATCTCACAACTGTTCAACTTGCAGCATTAACAGATATTAATTCTGGAACTATCAGCAGTTACTTAAAAACAAAGAATTCTATGCCACCTGTGGACAAAGCTCTTAAACTTGCGAAAGTTTTAGATGTTAGTGTAGATTTTTTAGTTAACGGTTTTGAATCAAAAACAGAATCCTCAATTCAGCAAAAAAGTCCTTTTTCATTAGAAGTTTTCAAAATCGCTCAGAAAATGGAAGGGTTTGATAAAGATGAATTGTCTATTGTAACTAATTTGATTGATTTTATTCGAAAGAAGAAAATGTAAAAAAATTACACGATAGCAAGAAATGTTTGACTTTAAGCTTACTCTAGTTTATATACAAAACATAAGGAAATCGCGCCTTTAATCGCGAGTGTTATACGGAGGTCGTAAGTTTTCTTACGGCCTCGTTTTTTTTGAGTTATGGGCTCACGAACCCATAAATAGAAGTAAATGGAGATGATTTTTATAAAAATCCTCTCCATAATTCTAACATCCAGATAATTTTTTATTTGCTGGAACTAAAGTTGTTTCACCTTTTAATGAAAATGTATCTGTTCTATTGTTGCAGGCCTTACACAAAGGAACAATCCATTCCCCACTACAAGCTGAATTAATAACATGTGCACCAACCACTGCTATTTCATTACAATCAGAAGCGCAACAACTTAGAGGCCATGGTTTCGATGAATTTTTTTCCCAGTGTGCTTTCCAACTACCACATTTGCAACTTCTTTCAGAGGTTCCATTTTTGTTTTTCCAACCAATACTAGGTAAAGTCATTTTATCCTCCCGCGAAATTATCTTTCTTTATTTGCTTGCGATAAAACCGATCCTGCCATAATTTTTGTTTCATGGCTATATTTCGGACTAGATAATACTTTTGAAGCCAAATCTTCAATCTGACTTCCTGTTTGACTTCCTTTCTGAACTTGTGATAATGCAGAACCTGCAAGTTTTTTTGCAGTTTGAGACGATGAATTACTGTTTAGTATTTTAGCAGCAATTGTTGAAACCCTTTTAGAGGTTACTTTTGAATTTGTGCTCATATAGAGCTCCTTTTCGAAGCTCCACCGGGCAATTGACAGAATTTAAGGCTTCTGTTAATTTTAAATATCAATTATTTGTTCCGATGGAGCAGATTTTCAAGGCAGTTTCTATTGATGGTAGAGGCTGCCTTTTGTTATTCTAATGCCAACGGCGGAATAACTATATTCCAAATTTAATAAAGTTTTTCCAAAAAGGCAAGTAAATTTGTGAAAAATATACAAAAAATATAATAATTATATAAAAAGTTTTGATAATAGTGTTAAAATATGTGAATATTCAGTAATATTTCTTGTAAAAATTGTCGATATATTATATATTAAAAATAGTATAGGAGATTTTCCATGCTTATAGAATTTACTGTTGAAAATTTTAGATCTTTTAAAAAAAGACAAACTTTTTCTCTCTTAGCTTCAAAAGACAAGGAGCTACTGGAACAAAATACATTCCATGCAAATAAATATAATCTTTTAAAAACTGCAATAGTTTATGGTGCTAATGCAAGTGGAAAATCCACATTGTTTATGGCATTAATTTCATTATTGAATTTTTCTGTATTATCTGGACCAAGAAGCCAAAAAGGGGATGCAATAGATATTTCACCTTTTATGCTTGACGTAAACAATCAAAATGAACCTATCTTTTTTGAAATACTATTCATGCTAAATAATGATAAAGATTCTGCTCCGGTTCGTTATCGATATGGAATAAAGCTTGATAGAAAACATGTAATTGAGGAATATTTATTTGCAGTTAACAAAATTAAAGAAGTAAATCTTTTTGACAGGGCAGAGCAATCTATAATTCCAAATAAAACATATTTTCCTGAATCTGAGACTTTTAATACCAAAATTGTTCGCGATAATGCTAGTTATCTTTCAGTATGTGCTCAAAATAATGGTGAAATTTCAGGAAAAATAATTAAATATTTTCAGAAAATTGCAGTTACTTCAGGTATTGATACTCCTCCATTTATAACAATGGAGAGAATTAATCGTGGTGAAAATCTAAATAGAATTACAAAATTCTTGCAATTTGCTGATATTCAAGTACAAGGTTTAAAGAAACAGCGTACTCCTGTAACTTTTGATATTCCAGATCCAGATTTAGCAGAATTTTTTAAAAAGAAATTTCCTAATGCAGAAAATGATCAAATTTCATATGCACACAATTTATACAATGGAGAAGAAAAAACTGGGGTTTGGTATTTTACAGAAGAGTTTGAATCTTTAGGAACTCGAAAGCTTTTTAATTATGCTGGACTTATTCTTCCAGTACTTGATAACGGAGGAGTTCTTTTTATAGATGAATTTGATTCTTCCTTGCATCCTTTAATTGTTGAAAATATCATAAAGCTTTTCAATGACAAGAGATTTAATAGAAATAATGCACAGCTTATAGTGTCTTGTCAGTCTGTATCATTGATGACAAATAAATTATTTCGTCGTGATCAGATTTGGCTTTGTGAAAAAGACAGGTACGGCGCATCAGAAATTTATTCACTAATGGATTTTGAAGATTTAGTTCGAAAAGATGCGAATTTCAATAAGAATTATCTTGCAGGAAAATATGGAGCTGTTCCAAATATTGATGTTATTCGTTTACAAATGGAGAAATAAATGTCTCGAAGTTTACGAAGCGTAGATTTAGTCCGTATACCAAAACGCAAACGCCATATTAGAAAAATTCTAATTGTTTGTGAGGGTGAGAAAACGGAACCGGCATATTTTAAAAAATTCCCAGAAAAACCTGAAGTTTTTGACATTCTTGATGTAAAAGGAATTGGAAATAACACAATCTTTGTTGTTAATAAGGCTATTGAACTACGAGATAAAGCTGAAAAAGATGGAGAACCATATATTGAAGCATGGGTAGTTTTTGATAAAGATGATTTCCCTCAAGAAAATTTTGAGAAAGCAATAAAACTTGCAGCAGAAAACAGGATTAATTGCGCATATTCTATAGAGTGTTTTGAATTATGGTATTTACTTCATTTTAATTATTATGATACTGGAATGCATCGTACTGACTACTTCGAAAAATTATCACAATTATTGAAACAACCATACACTAAAAATAGCGATAACATGTACAATCTCCTTAAAGCCAAAACAAATATTGCGATAAAAAATGCAAGGAAACTGTATCTAAAACAATATACTCAACCTCTTTCAGAACAGAATCCAGTTACTTTGGTTTTTGAGTTAGTAGAAAAGCTTAAAGGATAATTTGATTCTCTATATTGACTAGAGTTATGCATATAGCTAAAAAGAAAGTAAAATTATTACTAGGAAGTCTAAAATAGATTCTATAAAATTAATATATGCGTTTTTCTTAAATATACTTCGTTATTGTTGAAGTAAACAATAATTCTTAAACTTTTGTAATTGAAGGATTGAAGTTGATTATTTTTGAAATTTTGAAACAAATTACAAGTCTTATTGATGGTAAACCTTATTTATCTGTATTATCTCAAGAAGATAAAGATTTCTTTTTGGATTCTGTAAGTGAAGATATAAAAAATAATCATATAGTAGGGAATACAAGTATTTATGAGTTATTTGTTGATAACTTTATTAAGAATGGTCCTTTTCAGACTTCAACAGATGAAAAAAATATTGCGTTAGTTTATATATATGTATTGAAAAAGCGTAAGAAAAGCATAGGCTGTTCTATGATATACTGCTTTCCTGATTATATAGAAATTATGTATATTCATATTTCAAGAGAATTCAGAAGGAGAGGTTTTGGATGTATATTTCAAAAAAAACTAGAAACTCTCGTACCCCCTAATACAAGAATGCGCATTAGGTGTTTATCAAAATCAACAGAAGGAATAATACTTGCTAATAAAATGAAATTTAAGTTAGTTTTAATATCAGATGGTGGAACTAGAATTTTCGAAAAAATAAAAGTATAGGTTCTTTTATAAGACTATTGAAAATCTGAATGAAATTATAATAGCAAATTGCGACAGCAATTTACCATGCGGGTTTTAGGGCGAAGCCCTAGGAGAAGGGGTAGCGGAAAACCCGAACGGAGAGGAAATGACCAAGCTTGCTTGGGCATTTCCGCGTAGTGAGTGGTATTGGAGCGAGGGGAAGGCTTTCCTCTCCTATATATATTTTAACTTCCAGCTTTACGAGGCAATCCGTAAGGGTGTTCTCTGGCAAAATTGTCAGAAATCACTTATGTTAAGGAGTTCTTCCTGCAGCAGATGAAAGAACTGGTTGATTTGGAAGAGGAAATGCTCAAGAATCCTGGACGTGTTCCGGAAGACAAGCTTCTTATTCAGGCTAAGAAAGACGGATTCAGCGACAAGTACCTTTCAAAGATTTTGAAGGTTTCCGAAAAGGATATCCGCAACCGCCGCAAGGAGCTTGGTATTAAAGAAGCCTGGCTCCGCGTTCCTGTAAGCGGTGTTGAAAATGCCTGCTATTACTATTCAACCTACAATGCCGAAAAAGACACTTCTGTTGCTACAAACAACAAAAAGAAGATTATGATTCTTGGTGGTGGTCCTAACAGAATTGGTCAGGGTATTGAGTTTGATTACTGCTGCTGTCATGCCGCAATGCAGCTTAAAGAAATGGGCTACGAAACAATCATCGTAAACTGTAACCCGGAAACTGTTTCTACCGACTACGATACTTCTGATAAACTCTACTTTGAGCCAGTTACAACTGAGGATGTTCTTCAGATTTATGAAAAAGAAAAGCCATTCGGAGTAATCGTTCAGTTTGGTGGACAGACTCCACTTAATATTGCACGCGAACTCCAGGAAAACGGCGTAAACATTTTGGGAACATCTATCGACTCTATCGACATCGCCGAAGACCGCGACCTCTTCCGCCACATGATGGAAAAGCTTGAAATCCCAATGCCAGAAAGCGGAATGGCTGTTGACTTTGATGAGGCTAAGGCTATAGCAGATAAAATTGGCTATCCTATTATGATTCGTCCTTCATTCGTTCTTGGCGGACGCGGAATGGAAGTAATTTATGATGAAGCTACTTTGAAGGAATACGTTGAAAAGGCTGTTGGTGTAACTCCAGACAGACCGCTTTTGATTGACCGCTTCCTTAAAAATGCTTTGGAATGTGAATCAGATGCTCTGGCAGACAGCGAACACGTTTACATCCCTGCAATTATGGAGCACGTTGAGCTTGCCGGAATCCACTCTGGTGACTCTGCCTGTGTTATCCCGCCGGTATCTATCCCTGCAAATTGCCAGGAAACAATTAAAGAATATACAAAGAAGATTGCAGAAGCTTTGCACGTTTGCGGTTTGATGAACATGCAGTATGCTATCGAAGACGGAAAGGTTTATGTAATTGAAGCTAACCCTCGTGCCAGCCGAACTGTTCCGCTTGTATCGAAAGTTTGTGACACTCAGATGGCCCGCCTTGCAACAAGAATGATGCTTGGTGAATCCTTGAAGTCTTTGGGCTTGAAGGATAAGGTGATTCCTTACTACGGTGCAAAAGAAGCTGTATTACCTTGGGCACGCTTCCCTGGAGTTGACCCTATTCTTGGACCAGAAATGCGTTCTACCGGTGAGGTTCTTGGTTTGGCTCAGGACTTCCCATTGGCTTTCTACAAGGCCGAAGAAGCTGCCGGTGATGAGCTTCCACACGCTCCGGCTGCCTGGGAAAACAAGAAGGTTCTTATCAGCCTTAGCAACAAGGAGAACTTGAAGGACCAGGTAATCACAATTGGTAAGACTTTGAAGGATTTGGGCTTTACACTTATTGGTACCCAGGGCACAGCCGATTTCTACAATGCCTGCGGAATCAAGTGCGACGTTGTAAACAAAATTGGCGGTGGCCGTCCTGATGTTGTAGATTTGATTATGAACAAGGATGTTTGTCTGGTAATCAATACTCCTAAAGCTCAGAGAAACTATGCTGAAGACCGAAAGACTATACGTAAAGCATGTTTGAAGTACAAGGTTCCTTATATTACGACACTGGCTGGTGCGCTGGCTGCTGTAAAAGGTATTCAGAGTGTTAAGAATGGAAACGGTGGTGAAGGCGGAGTTAAGTCTCTGCAGGAATACCACAGTATGATTAAATAATAGAAGTTGTCATTGTCGGACTTGACCCGACAATCTGTAATAACGCCAGTTCCAGTTGGGGCTGGCGTTTCTACAGATTGTGAATCGAAAAATTGTGTACTCTATTATAAATCAGCATGAACTAACGTCAAGAAATCCTCCGGAGTAACCGCTGGAACTGTTGATTTCTCAAAATCCTTGCAATTTCTAGTAACAATAAAATCTATTTTAGAGGAAACCGAGGCTTCATTTTGCATAGCATCTTCCAAATCATCAAAAGCTTCATTATTTATTGCGGTAATCAAATCTGATTTATTCAAAGATGCAACATCAAAAACATAAAGTAGCTTATTAAAAGTATTACGGCAATCTTCAATTGAAAAGCCTTCGGTTTCGTGAAGAATATAAAACATATTTGAGAAAGTATGAACCGCAATATAACCGTCAACAAGCGACTGGCAACATTGAAGAACACATTTAGAAAGTTCCAGATATGGTTCGCGGAGTAGAATTACATCGAGCAGAATATTTGTATCAATTAAGACTTTCATATTTTCTCCGTATTGCCTGAGCTGTTTCTTTTCGGCCATTTAAGCTAATTTCATATTTTGAAGGTCGTCCCATTGCAAAAAGCTCGTCTAAAGCTTGTTTTGCCTTTGCTCGTTGTTCTGGAGTTTTTGAGTTTTGAAGAAGTTCGTTTTTTCGAGGCATAGATTCTATAAACATGATAACACTGAGAGTCTGTTCATCATCTAAGGTATCAATATAATTGATGACTTTTTGTTTTAATGCCATTGCTGCCATATTTTGCCTCCTATCATTCAAGATACTTATAATATAGCATAGAATTTGATTTTTGTGGATAATTATTATTTGTAATATCAACTGAACACCGCGAATAACAGTTACAGGAGTTGAAAATTTATTTATACTTTATGTTTTTTTTCAGAAAGTACGCTATAATTAAATTGGTTTGCAAGATTTGATATACCATAATAATCAAAATTGGAGATGTTGAACAATGACATTAATCTCATGGAACATAGATTCTTTAAACGCAGCCCTAACTTCAACTTCGGATAGGGCACAGCTGTCTAAGGCAGTGCTGAAAAAGCTGAGCGGCTACAAGGCTGATATAATTGCAATTCAGGAAACAAAGCTGCCGGCGGAAGGACCAAGTCCAAAGCACCTGGAGTTGCTTGCGGAATATTTTCCGGGCTATAAGGTAGAATGGCTTTCTTCTGTTCCGCCAGCCAAAAAAGGTTATGCGGGTACGATGATTTTGTACAAAGACGGTTTAACTGCAAAACGAGAAGTGCCTCGCCTTGGAGCCCCAGATACAATGGATGACGAAGGCCGCCTGCTGGTTCTTGAGTTTGACAATTTTTATTTCGCCAACGTTTATACTCCAAACTCCGGCGACGAGCTTAAACGCCTTGCTCAACGCCAGCAGTGGGATGCCCTTTACGCCGACTATCTGGCTGCCCTGGACACCAAAAAACCTGTTATTGCCTGCGGCGACTTCAACGTTGCTCACAAGGAGATTGACCTTGCAAATCCGGCAAGTAATCATTTTTCTGCCGGCTTCACCGACGAAGAACGCGAAGGCTTTACAAAGCTTCTTGCCCGCGGTTTTACAGACAGTTTCCGCCACATTCACGGCGATGTAAAAGACGTTTATTCCTGGTGGGGTCAGAGAATCAAAACCAGCAAAATCAATAACTCGGGCTGGCGGATTGATTATTTCCTCGTAAGCGACCGCCTTAAAGACAAAATCATAAAATCAGAGATGATAGATTCAGGCCCGCGTCAGGATCATACTCCAATTTTACTTGAAATTGATTTTGGGCTGTAATTAGCTTTGGAATTGTGCAGTAGAAAGGCAAAATAATGACTGCGTATTACCACCTTCCTGGGCTTTTTGAGTTTTATGATTTTTACAAAGTTTTTCTTCCTCTTTGGCGGGAACATCCTGACTGGTTTTATGACTGGTGTGAAATTGCTTCAATTTACGGTGCACCAGGAGACTGTCTTTGGAGCGGTGGACGGACTTCTTTTGGACAAGCTGCTACTGCTGATGTTATTGCCTTAATGAATAAATATGAGCTTTCTGCACGACTGACTTTTAGCAATTCACTTCTTCGGGAAGAGCATCTTTCTGATAAAAAATGTAATCAGCTCTGTAATGCTTTTGAAAAGACAAAAGTTGCAAGCGGCGTGATTGTTCATTCAGATTTACTTGCTGATTATTTAAAGACAAACTATCCCTCTCTTTATCTTGTGTCGTCAACTACAAAGGTTCTGACAGACTTTTCTGATTTTTCAGCAGAATTACAGAGAAGTGATTTTAAATATGTAGTTCCTGATTTTCGCTTAAACAAAGCTTTTGATTATCTTTCGCAATTGCCCCAAAATGAAAAAGATAAAGTTGAGTTTTTATGTAATGAATGTTGCAATATCAATTGTCCCGACCGCAAAGCCTGTTACGAAAATGTTAGTCGCAAAAATCTTGGTGAAAATATTCCTGACCATAAATGCAGGCAGCCGGCTGGAGAAAAAGGTTATCGGTTTTCTCTTGCAATGAAAAATCCTGCATTTATCAGCCTGCAGAATATTCAAGAAACTTATCTTCCGCTTGGTTTTTCAAATTTTAAAATTGAAGGAAGAGGTCTTGGTTCCGCCCTGCTTCTGGAGTTCATTTTATACTATATGACAAAGCCTGAACATCAAATTGAAGTAAGGGAAGCAATCTATCTGGATGCAATGCTGGATTTGTTTTAGATTAAAGTGAAAGCGTCAGATTTGCATAGTCTGCAATTTTATCTCCTTCCAGTCCAAACACCTTTTGTAATTTTGATTTGGAAAGTCACATTCCCGATTCCAGGGACGGTCGAATACCATAACCTTAAGCTTTGGCAGATGTTCAAAAAACTTAAAGGCATGAGGAGAATCTTCTACGGCGTAATCAAAATGCATTTTATAGTAATCTTCCAGTTCAAGATTGAAGGAACTGCCTTTGATAAAATTGTCGCGCCCGTATTTGTTCAGACAGTATAGGGGAAGTCGCTCAAGTCCATGTTCGTTCAGCCATTGGCGGGAAGCTTCAAAGGCACTGGCTGGTCGACCTGTGATTATTTTTACATCGTACCCCTTATTCAGCCATTCGTTAATTGTGGCAACTGCTCCCGGTGTTTCTTCATAAGATAAAAGCACCCGAGGTTGGTGGGCATAAATCATCATTCTGTCATAATCTTCATCAGTTAGAGAAAAAGATTTTTGCAGATTAAAATATCTGATTTTTTCGTAGGGACAAGTGATGCCAAACATTTCTTTTACAAGGCCAGAAAAATAACGAGCGGTTTCGCATAAACAGTCATCAAAATCAACGTAAATATTCATTTGGAGCTTCCTTTTATTTGCAAAAGTATAGCAAAATGTACCCTAATTAATCTGCCTATTATATAAAAAATCCCCTATTTTTCTTGACAATCAGAATAATATGGCAATAATTAATTAAGACAGTTTATTAAAATAGCATACTATATCAAATTAGGATAAAATCAAGGTAATACTAAGGGAAAAGAGGTTTCGTATGAAAAACACTGTAAAAAATCCTAAATTACTCATCTCAACTGTGGTAATTATTTCAATAATCACATCAGTATTTACAGGCTGTGCATCAAAGCCAAAAGTGCTGTCTTCTAAATCTTCCAAGCACATAACAGTTCAGCAGACAAACATGGGAGTTTACATTCTTGCACATAAAGAAAAATCCGAAGATATCAAAACTATACAGCTGAGTGATGCAGAAAATGGTAACGGTGCAACAATTGATATGTCAGAAAATACTTCTGTAAGCTTTTTATGGCCATTTGCTGAATCGGGAAAATCTTATACACTCAATGCATACCTCAGAGGAGACCGTTCAAAATCAAAAGAAACAGTTTCTTTCAAAACCGACAGTGTAAGTACAACTATTACAAAATATAACGATGAATACCTTAATTCCAAACTTGTTCTCATCGCAAGTGGTTCAAAAAGAACAGTAAAGCTCAATACTTCAAAAGAAGCCCTTCTTTCAGTTTTAGGAGCGACAAACCTGGCTTATTCAAATGTTAACGTCGATATTTTTTCAGGCAAGCATTATAATACCGATGAAATCGAAGCAAATTACATCGGAACATTTTCAACACCACTTGTAAATGTCAGCGACCTTAAAAAGCTCACGGAAGGATATGATATTATTTCGATTGCTTCTTCCTTTGGAATTACTTCTTCCCAGTTGAACAGCAGACTCTCACAAAATCCGACCTATTTTGCCAGAGCCTATGTATCATTCAATCTGGCAGACGATTCATCTGCGGCAGTTGCTTATACCACAAAATACATCTACTCTAATGACACAATTTACACCCCGGTTGGTGACAATGATTTGCTCGAAATAGAATCTGCTTCAAACAGCAATGCTAAATAGTAACTCCAAATTGCAGCACAAAATACCAAATATGGCAAGGCAAACAAGCAGGGCAAAAAATATAAAATCCGTCTCTACCGCAAAACTCCTCTCGTATTTTGCAATTATCTTTGTAATGTTTTGCGGTTATCTCATTCTTCGTCACAAAAATCAAATTACCGAAGCCCGCAATCTTCCTTTTTATAATGTTTCGCTTGAGCAGGTAGAAGACGGCACTTATCTTGGAAAGACTTACACAAGTTTTATGCATGTTCAGCTGGAAGTTACCGTTAAAAATCACACCCTGCAAACTATCAATATAATAGAAAACAAAGGTTCTCAGGGGCAAAAAGTCGCGCCAATTTTGCAGACTATGATTAAAGAAAATAAAACCGTCGTTCCTGCTATTAAGGGCGAAGAACTTGCAAGTCTGGTTTTTATTTCCTGTGTAGACACTGCACTTCACAATTCTCTGCTGGAATAGATAACTTGAAACAGTTATAATCATTAAAGCATGGCACAGTCTTTATATCAGAAACAGTTAGATGATTTTCTTAATTTACTGGAGCAGAAGCAATCTTCAGATACAGCTTCTTTTGTAAAACCATCTCTTCTTCTTCATGCCTGTTGCGGTCCTTGTTCTTCTTATGTTCTGGAATATCTTTCGCAACATTTTGATATTACGGTTTTTTATTATAATCCAAATATTTATCCGGAGCAGGAATACCATCGCCGTCTTAATGAACTTAAAGCTTTTTACATAAAGTTTGCGCCAGCTGCTGGAGTTAGCGTAATAGAAGAAACTTATAATCCTGATGATTTTTACAAGGCTATTCAAATCCACGAACACCCGGAGCGTGCCAATGAACCCGAAAAAGGCGAGCGCTGTCGTCTCTGTTACAAGTTCCGCCTTGAACGTGCCTACGAATATGCAGTTACTCATGATTTTGATTATTACTGTACTACACTTTCAATAAGCCCCTTTAAGGATGCAGAAAAAATCAATACTCTTGGAAATGAAATAGTGGAAGAATATCAAAAATCCATTGTTTCAACCTCTAAGGAATCTTCTCTGCATTGTCCAAAATGGCTCCCATCAGATTTCAAAAAAAATAACGGCTTCAAACGCAGTCTTGAACTCAGTGCTGAGTACGGCTTGTATCGTCAGCAATACTGCGGCTGTGTGTATTCGTTTAATTCGAGAAAGGAATAGTTTCAAAAACCGAATATTTTCAAAAACAGAAAAACTAATACCTGTTATGCACCTTTTCCGCAAAGCAGAGGACATCATCCAATTGTAAAACTTTTCCGTCATCCAGTGTAATTTTACCATTCATGCGACCAAAAACCTGATGCTGGTCACTTACGATGACCTTAAAATCCATTTTTGCAAAGCGGTCTAGAATTGGTTCAAAGGTTACTTCAAAACGTCCGTCAGAAGAAGTCATTTTCCAGGTTGAATTATATTCTGGTCCATCCATTGCTTTAGGATCTGGGTCATTCGGAATACCAAAATCGACATCATCAAGCTTATGGGCAATTCCATCGACAATAAGAATATTTTCACTTGCCGCTGATGTATTTCCAAAGCCGTAACCGATATTAAAGCCGACTGTATGTCCATCTACAACTGCATTTCCATTGCCCCAGTACCAGGTATTGTCATAAGTCCAGACTCCACGTCCCCAGTCTAAAGTTCCAAAATCATATTCAGGATTAAATGAATAGGTTTTTCCATCATAAAATACGGTGCCGCTGGCTTTCATGCAGTTAATTTTCTGATTGTAATAGAAGTGAGCATTTTCCTCCCATGGGGTTGCAATTACCATTGTGTCCATATCCGGCTGCTGCAAGGTTATATCGGCTGTAAGCAGTTTTCCCTTGCTGAAATCTGTATATGCACACTTTATCTGTCTTTGTTCCTCAGTCTTTATAAACTGCATGTTCAATTTTTTGTCTTTGTAAGTGACATTTCCCTTATCTGAAGAAGGAGGAAGCTTTAATTTTCCCATAGGAAATACATTTAATATTGTCTGGGTGCGTTCACTTGGATTTTCCTTGTCCAGATGAAGAAGGGAAACTGATTGCAATCCAACATATCCGTCATCAGAAATTGTAAATGCGGCTGCAAAGCTTTCTGTTCCGTCTTTTTTACCGTCGTGAATTACGATGTAATAATCCCATTCCTTAATTCTGAATCTTGGAGCTTTAATGTCTTTTCTATCATATTTCCAGATAAGTTTTCGAGCCCAGCCAGGTTCTCTTATGTTTCCCTTTTCGTCCAAGAGTTTTTGTTCATTTACAACTTCGTGATTTCGCATGTTTTCTCCGTTTTTTATAATTTTCTTGATTTATTAATTTATTATAATTATAAAAATTATAGCACGATTATTATTTTGTTCAAAAAAATTATAGTTTTTTTTAATCCATAGGCTTTGATTTGTGATATAATTTGCTATCATGGAACTTATCAAACTGAAGCATGTTAAAAATTTTAGGGATTTGGGCGGAATTAAGACAAAAGATGGAAAAACAGTCCGTTCCCGTATGCTTATAAGAGGAACAACGCTTTTTAAGCTTTCTGATGATGATATAAAAAAGCTAAAAGATGATTATAAACTCAAAACTGTTATAGATTTACGCACTAAAAAAGAATCTCTGGAAAAGCCGGATGCTGTGGTTGATGGTGTTAAATATTTTCACATGCCGCTTTTTAACGAAGCGGTTGCCGGGATAAGTCACGAAAAAAAGATTCACAGTATAAAATCGCTGGTTATGATGCCGACGATGGAAGACATGTATGTAAAAATGGTTACTGATGATTGTCTTGATAATCTGATTGAAATCTTAAGAACAATTTTGACTTTGCCAAATGACGATTATTCAGTTTTGTTTCATTGCACGGTTGGAAAAGACAGAACTGGAATTATTGCTGCCTTGATTCTTGCTTTTTTAGGTGTAGATAGAAATATTATTATTCAGGATTATGTTTATTCAAACAGATTTACTGTTGCAAAGGCCAGATTCGTATATTTTGCCTGCCTTTTGATAAAGTTCAGTCACAAGTTTGCAAAAAAGGTTAAAAATTCCCTGATGGCTAAGCAATCCTTTATTGAATCTTCACTTGGAAAACTGGAAGAAAATTACGGTTCCCTTGAAGCATTTTTTATAAAAAAACTTAATTTTACTTCTGAAGAAACAGAAGCAATTAAAGCTAAGTTTTTAGTTTAGACCCGCTGCTTTTTCATCTTAGCTTTTGTTTTGTACATGGCCTCATCAGCCCGTTTAAAGACATCTAAGACATTTATATCTTTTTGAGGAATAAAGTCCGACATTCCGCTGGCAATGGAAACTGCTCCAGAAATAAAGTATTCTTTGTTCATCTTTTTTTGAAAGCCTGACAAGAGGCATTTTCTGTTTTTAAAATCTTCTCCCTGTAAAAATGCTACAAACTCATCACCACCAAGTCTAAAAACTGGACTATGTTTGAATGTATCACAAATGATTTTGCAGCCATCAATTATCAGCTGGTCACCTGCATCGTGTCCAAGAAGGTCATTTGTATTTTTGAGGTTATTAATATCAAAAATAATGATTGCAAAGGAAGATATTTTGTTGTCGACAATTTCTTGTGTGATTTTATCTTCAAAGTTTTCAAATGACATCCTGTTGTTGACGCCAGTCAGTCCGTCTTTATTTATGCAGTCCAAGGCATGTTTCAGCCTTTTTATGCGGAGGGAAGAAAACTTATAAAGATTCTTGAGTATGCTTATGGTCAGTTCATCTTTATCAGGATTTTTATTTTTTATTGCTATTATGGGAAGTCTTTCTGAATCAATTTTATTTTCAAGAGGGATATTTTTAACACTCTCTGCTTCTTCTGAGGCTAGGATAATGGCATCGTAGGTTTCTGTTCCTGATTTTGTGAAGATTTTAAGGGCTTCTTCGGCGTTTTTTGTAAGGGTGATATAGCCGCCCAGACTTTCTATGAGATTAAAAACTGATTCTGATACAAGAAATTTTATACCTGACAGATTTTTTTCTGATTCTGTATTTCCCATTATCTTTAGTGTAAACCAAAAATCTTTACTTTTCCAATTTAAAATAATGCAATAATGAAAAAAAGCGTATATAATTATTGTTATGACTTTTAAACGACAGGATTATATTAATTGGGATGAATATTTTATGGGAGTTGCAAAGCTTGCAAGCTTGCGCTCAAAGGATCCTAACTCCCAGGTTGGTGCATGTATTGTAAATCCAGAAAATAAGATTTTATCTATGGGATACAACGGATTTCCTATTGGCTGCTCTGATGATGAGTTTCCGTGGGCTAGGGAAGGAGATACTCTAAACACAAAATATGCTTATGTTACTCACAGTGAATTGAATGCAATTTTGAATTATCGCGGCGGTTCACTGGAAGGCTGCAAAATCTATGTTACTCTTTTCCCTTGTAATGAATGTGCTAAGGCAATTATTCAGGCTGGTATTAAAACTGTAATTTACGCTGATAATAAATACGACGGTACTCCATCTGTTGAAGCTTCAAAAAAACTTATGACTGCTGCTGGTGTAAAGTTTGAATGTTACAAACCAACAGGTAGAAAAATTACACTGGAAGTCTAATAGGGCAGATTTATTTTTCTTATTTCAAAGAAAATCTACCTTATGCATTAATCAGTTTTACGCAGCCAAAGGGAGTATCATTATAAAGTAGAAAATCTTCTATAATTTTTTTAGCTTGTGAAGAAGTTTCGCTTATACGGGTGCAGGAGTTGGCTGTTTTTACAAGAGGATTTATATAACGCTGCTTGACTTTAAGATTTATGCAAAAGTATTCATTTTCATCAAGCGGAGTTTGAGTATGTTCGATTTTTGTCATTGTGCGGAAGGTTTTGTATAAGCTTGCCAGTTCTGACCGTTCGTGATTCAATATTTGTTCGGATGAAAAATCGTACCCTTGAACCAATTGAAAATCCTCGCTGCATAATTCTTTATCCAAAATTCCCATAATTTCGGCTTCGGATTTTTCCATAAAATCATTTTCAGCAAGGATACCGGTGTGCACAGCCTTATTCATTATCTGTCCAAGCAAATGCAGCGTGAGTTTATTTTCATTCAACTGAAGAATATGACCAATCATACAAAAACGACGGGTATAATCTTCTGCAATTTCCAGAGTCTTAAAGCCTAATTCGGGTAATCCCTCCTCATTCCTCAGCACTTCCAAATCTTCATACGCCCTTCTTACCGACGGCAAATCCCAACTGCCATCCAAAGCCATTCCCGATGGAAACATGTATTCCAGCCTATCAGAACTCAATTGTGGAATTTCATTGTCGGCAATCGGATATTTGTGATAATCTTCAACCTGTTCAACCCCAAGCCCGTCCACCGCCAGCAGAGCGTCTAAATTCCTGTCACTTCGGATTAAACTTTCATTTGTACCTTCTGTTTCGGTCTGTGTGAGTGCATCGCCCTTTCTAAAATCAGAGACATGAGAAAAAACTGGTGTAGAAACATCATGCAGCAGTCCCGAAATTGTCTGAGCTTTATCGTGAGTAAAGTGCCAGATTATAAGGGCAACACCAACAGAATGATCAAAGCGCGAATAATAAAAACGATTTTTATAAAGAGGAGTCCAATCTGTACCGCACAACAATCCCACGTTTTTGAGCCGCTGCAGCATAGGAAGCTCATAATACTTATTCAAAAATTCCGGTGGCTGGGGTTCAAGAATGTTATGATATTTTTTTATATCGTATTCGCTTTTTTCTGCAATGGGATTAAGGCTCATCATAGTCGGCCAGTCGTATTTATCAAAGTAGTTCATTTAAGTTTATTTTCCCTCACACTTTTGTTCGCCATTCTTATGGTTTTCATTCTTTTTGCAGATATCACTGATAAGACATTCCTGGCATTTTGGTGAGCGTGCCGTACACACATATCGTCCGTGGAGTAAAATCCAGTGATGAGCCCCATACAAAAATTCTTGCGGTACTCGTTTCAAAAGGCTTGCTTCAACCTGTTCAGGAGTAGTTCCTTCTGCAAGTCCTATTTTTGGGCAGACTCTAAGAAGATGTGTATCTACAGGAATTGTCGGCTGATGAAAGATTACATTTAAAACTACATTTGCAGTTTTTCTACCAACACCAGGCAGAGTCATCAGTTCTTCGCGTGTGTTTGGTACAAGAGAATCAAACTGCTCAATAAGCTTTTGTGAAAGTTCAATAACATGACGGGCTTTTGTCTGATAAAGTCCAATCGATTTGATATAGGGAACCAGACCATCCATATCCAAAGCAAGCATTTTTTGCGGAGTATCGGCCACTGCAAATAAAGCTTTTGTTGCTTTATTTACGCTTTTGTCGGTTGCCTGTGCTGATAAAACCACTGCCACTAAAAGAGTAAAGGGATTTACATATTCCAATTCAGAAACCGGCTCAGGATTATTTTTTTGCCAGCGAGAAAAAACTTCTTTCATTTCTGATTGAGACAGTAAATCCATTTTAACTCCAGTGCCAGGTCAGAAAGCGAGAGCTTATTTTATTTCTGCCAGAAGTTCATTAACTTTGTCAGTTTCTTCCCAAGGGAAGCCTGTGCGACCAAAATGTCCGTAACTTGCAGTTTTTCGGTAAATTGGTTGCTTGAGCTTTAAAGTTTTGATTATTCCGGCTGGGGTACAGTCAAAAATCTTTTCTACAGCGGCTTCGATTTTTGCTCGCTCAACTTTTTCTGTACCAAAGGTATCAACCATAATAGAAACCGGCTCCGGAACACCAATTGCATAAGCAAGTTCAACTTCAACACGGTCAGCAAGCTTTGCGGCTACAATATTTTTTGCAATGTATCTTGCCATGTAAGCTGCAGAACGGTCTACTTTTGAAGGATCTTTTCCACTGAAGGCACCACCACCGTGACGACCCATTCCGCCGTAAGTATCAACGATAATCTTTCTTCCAGTAAGACCAGAATCGCCATCAGGACCACCAGTTACAAAGCGTCCAGTCGGGTTTACATAGAACTTTGTATTTTCATCTAAAAGTCCAGTCGGCTCTAAAACAGGCTTTATGATTTGTTCGATGATAGCCTTTTTTATCTGTTTGTGGTCTTTTTTATCGTCCTTGTCAAAAACATTTGGATTATGCTGATGTGACAGAACAACTGCGTCAATTCTTGCAGGCTTGTAGTTTTCATCATATTCAACTGTTACCTGAGATTTTGCATCCGGTCTAAGCCAGGAAATTGTACCATTGTGGCGAAGTTCATGTGCTTTCAAAAGCAGCTGATGTGAATAATAAACTGGAGCTGGCATTAAAGTAGGTGTTTCATTGCAGGCAAATCCGAACATCATTCCCTGATCTCCTGCTCCCTGCTGGCCTTCATATTCATCAAGCCCGCGGCCTACAACCCCCTGATTTATATCTGCTGACTGAGCATGAAGTCTGTTGAGGAAAGTGCAGTTTCTACCGTCCAAACCCACATCATCAGATGTATAACCAATATCAACGGCTACCTGGCGTGCAATCTTTTCGACATTTTTATTAAAGTCATCAATATTGATATCCTGTTTTTGAAAACCGATTTCTCCACCAACTAAAAGAAAATTGGTAGTGGCAAAGGATTCACAGGCAACATGAGCATCCGGGTCAAGACTCAGACAATAATCCAATACGGCATCTGATACCTGATCACAAAGCTTATCCGGGTGACCTTCTCCAACTGATTCTGATGTAAATAAATAATGATTTTTGTTTTTGATAGCGTCCATGATGGACCTCCTTTTTAGCAAGATTTAGGGGCTGCCTGATGAAAAATGCAAGAGGCAATCCCCATTCCGTTCTGCAATTTGGATAACTCGACGGAATGTAAGATGTGATATGCAAACAGTTGTTTATTTTGAAGTTACAACAACTGAATTATCTGCATTTGAATATGGGGCAGGAATGTATTTATCAGCATTCCAGTCGTTTTCCCATTTAGAATTATCGAGCAGATAGCGGAACTGATATTCTTTTCCAGCATCTAATTCAATTTTTGCAGAAAAAGAACCGTCTTTGGCTTTTTTCATTGGAGTGTCTGTGCTGCTCCAACTATTAAAATCGCCAGCTATATTTATTGTTTTTGCTCCCTGTGCAGCTTCTGCTGATACAGTGAAAGTTACAGTGCATTTTGTTTTATCTTTAGAAAAAGATTTTTTTAATCCCATTTATTCGCTCCTAGTAATGAACAAACACTTTTCATAATGGTTATAATAAAATATAAGAAAAATACAATAATTGCAAGTATATTCAAAATGGAATATACTTTTAGCTTATGAAGGGGAAATTTATTAGAAAGTTTTTTTGTTTTTGTTTTGTATTTGTTAATTCAATCGCTTTATTTGCTCAATCAATGACTGCAATGACTGCCGCCGAAGCTCAGGTTGCAAGAGAAAAGTTTGTTGAAGGAATGAAAAAGCATCTTGGAATGCCTTATGAATATGGAGCTGCCGGACCGGATTCTTTTGACTGTTCAGGTTTGATTTATTATGTTGCAAAGGAAAGCATAAATGTAAAACTTCCAAGAACTGCCAAAGCAATTTACAATGAAGTACGAATTATCCCGGATGAAAAAAAGGAAGTTGGAGATCTTTTGTTTTTCAGGACAATGGGATCTGCCACAATTTCTCATGTTGGCGTTTATATTGGTGACAATAAGTTTATTTCTGCTTTAAGTGATTCCCTTGATGAAGACGGGCAGGGAGTTGCTTATTCTCAATTGAATAGCAGCTATTGGAAAGAAAAATATGCAGGAGTTGGACAGTTTCTACCTTCTGGTAAAGCTGTTGAAAGCAAGAATGAAGCTGAAGATTTACAGGATGATTCGGAAGCAACAGAACAGACGGTTGTAAAAAAATCTACTTCATCAGATAAAAAAACAAAAAAATCAGGTAAGAGTCTTATCAAGGAAAAAGATGAAGTAAGTGGATATACGGCGGATAGTATTGTAATAGATGCTTCTTTATTTTTTGACTGGTCGTTACTTTCTCCAAGACAGTTTGTTTTCCGTTACAGAGGAATTGATGCGCTTGCACACGTTAGATATTCCGCCTGGACTCTGGAGCCTGGATTTGGATTGGGCTTTAGATATAATTATGGCCTTAACACTGTACAAATGCCTTTAGTTTTCACTATTACCTTTAATGATTACATAAGGGCTTATGCGGGACCTGTCATTTCTTTTAAGAATGCTCTTCTTATTGATACTGACAAAGAAATTAAGCCATCTGTCTTTCCTGGTCTGGTCGGAGTTTCTTTTATGACACCAGCTATAGAAATAGGAAGCTTTTCTTTGCAAGGTGTGCAGGATGTAAGTTACACAATTTATAATAATTTAGACGGTTCGACTTTATCCTTTACGGAAAGTCTGGCTGCCGGGCTTGTAATGTATACTGGAATAAGGCTTGCATTCCCGGTTTCTATTTTTGGACGAGGAAAATGAAAAAAAATCTTCTTGGCAGAATCTTTACAGCTGGAATAATTGGACTTGCTGCAGCAGTATGTTTTTTAGCAACCAGCTGTACTTCAAAAATCAATATTACGCTGAATAAGGACGGTTCAATTGACGTTCAGTTCAGTGGAAGTTCCGGACTTGCCTTTGAAACTTTAATCAAAACTGCTTCCGGTGTGAAAGATGGTGATGTTGTCTTCAATACAAATGAAATAGAATACGAGCTTGGGAAGAATGGCTTTTCAAATGTCAGGGTTAGTTCAAAAAGCGGAACGGACCTGGATATTTTTATGAGTGATAAAACAAAAAGCTCTTCTCTTTATAAGTCTGATGTTCTTAAAAGCGATAAAACTTCAATCACTGCAACCTTGTCTGCAAAAAAACTGCTGGATTTTTATAATTCCTCTGATGAAGAAATTGTTTCTTTTTTAGACTTGCTGCTTGCTCCTGTTTTTAATGATGAGCAATTATCTGAGACAGAATATATAGAAACAATTGCTGCCTTTTATGGACAGGCGGCGGCAGATGAAATTGCAGAAAGTTCTTTTAATATTACCCTGACCTTACCGGACGGAAAAAGCTCTCTTCATGTGATTCCTATGGTTAAATTGCTTACTCTTAATGAAACATTAACTCTCAGGTAATTTTTATAAAAGTGCTTATTCTACTGACATTTATTTATTCAATTCATTAGCATTTTTGTTCAACAATTTGTAAGGTATTTCTCTTATACTTCAAACTATGAAGGATAGATTTATTTTCGTTAATCAGATTGGATACAAAACTGACAGCACAAAAAAAGCATTTGTAAAAAATGCTGTTGAAGGAGATTCTTTTTTTATTGCCGAGGCTGATAATCCTGAAAAAATTGTTTATAAGGGCAAATTAAAGGCTCCTGTTCAGGATAAACTGGCTGGAGAGGCAGTTTGCTGTGCCGATTTCAGTGATTTTAAATCTGAAGGCAGTTATTGTATTTTTACGGATGAAAGTCAGAGCTCACAGACAAAAAGTGCCGCTTTTAAAATAGGAAAAGGCATTTTTGATGATATGTATTTTTCTGCATTGAATTATTTTTATCTTTCACGCTGTGGACAGAACATTGAAGACGAAGAATGGGGACATCCAGCCTGTCATACTGGAATAGCAAAAATCTATGGTACAGAATTAACAAAGAATGTTCAGGGCGGCTGGCATGATGCTGGCGATTATGGTCGATATGTGGTTGCCGCAAGCAAGGCTGTAATGGATTTGCTTTTGGCCTATGAAGCTCAGAATAAAAATTATACAGGCTTTGACATTTTAGCTGAAGTTCGTTTTGAACTTGAATGGATGCTTGCTATGCAGCGTGAAGACGGTGGTGTCTATCACAAAATCTCCTGCTACCATTTCTGTCCTTTTATCCTTCCTCAAGAAGAAAAAGACCAGCTTGTCATTGCTCCAGTTTCTACTTCTGCAACTGCTGATTTTGCAGGCTGTCTGGCTTATGCATACGGATTTTTTAAAACAGTAGATTCTGCTTTTGCAGATAAATTACTGGCAGCAGCTTTAAAAGCACAGGAGTATCTGGACTGCCATGAAGATGAACTTTATAAAAATCCTCCTGAAATTACTACCGGCGGTTACGGCGACTGGAATGTTTATGATGAAAGATATTTTGCTTTAACTTCTCTTTTTGCAGCTACCGGTGATAAAAAATATCTTAATGCTGCTTTTGAAATAAAAAAACGTGCAATGGAACTTCCTCTTGATGCCAGCTGTCCATGGAAAAAGAATTGGAGCGAAAGTTTTGGCTGGGGTTGTGTTGCCGGATATGGAAGTGAAATCCTTATAAAAAATGAAAATATAATTGAAGACAAAAAAATTGTTCTAGAACTGAAAAATAACATTCTGACCGAGGCCGAATCAATTTATCAGACTGTTAAAAATGCTTCTTTTGAAACTGGCCTAACTCTTGTTTTCTGGGGAAGCAATGGTCATGTCTGTGATTTAGCCCATATTCTTTTGCTTGCTTATGATATTAGCGGTGAGAAAAAGTATTATGAAGCAGCTTTGTCTCAGTTCAATTATCTTATGGGCTGTAATCCACTGGATGTCTGCTATCTTACGGGGAATGGTGCTAATCCTGTAGTTAATCCTCATCATCGTCCTTCTGGGGCACTTGGAAAATGTATGCCTGGAATGTTGTCTGGTGGTCCTTGTGCCGGTCTGGTAGATGAAGTGGCAAAAAAATATTTGCAGGGAAAAGCTCCTTTGCAGTGTTTTATAGATATGACGGGCAGTTACAGTACCAATGAAATTGCAATTTACTGGAACTCACCTTTTGTATATTTGGTTGCGAAACTTGGTTTAATCTAATAAACTCCTTATATAGACAGTATATTAACAGCTTTCCTTTTTTTGATAGGGAAGATGGAATGCAGACTGTCAGGAGTTTAGAATGTTTGAAATCCAGAAGGTCTCAAAAAATTATAATAAAGGCAGCGGTCAGAAAGCTGTTGATTCCTTATCTCTGACTGTAAATGATGGTGATATTTTTGGCTTTTTAGGTCCCAACGGAGCTGGTAAAACCACTGCAATTAAAATGCTTACCGGTATTCTTGCTCCTGATGAAGGAGATTTGCTGCTGGATGGTTTTTCGATTATAAAAGAGCCTATAGAAGCAAAGCGTACATTTGCCTTTGTTCCAGATAATCCCGAAACCTTTTCCAGATTAAAGGCAATTGAATATCTTAACTTTATTGCAGATGTTTATAAGGTTTCAAAAGAAGAAAGAATAAGGCAGATTGATTTTTACTGTTCACGTTTTGGATTAAAGGAAGTTTTAAGCAATAAAATATCTTCATTCAGTCATGGAATGAAGCAGAAGCTTTTCTTGATTGCAAGTCTTATCACAAATCCTAAAAACTGGATTCTTGACGAGCCTATGGTCGGTCTTGACCCGGAAGCTGCCTTTACTGTCAAAGAAATTATGCGGGAAAGAGCTTCGGCTGGTAAAACGGTATTTTTTTCTACTCATGTGATGGAAGTTGCAGAAAAGCTTTGCAATAAAATAGGAATCATTAATCAGGGAAAATTGATTTTTACAGGCAGTCTTGAGGAATTAAAATCTCAGCACGGAGAAAGTGGAGAGTCTCTGGAGAATATTTTTCTTAAGCTTGTTGGTAGTTCTGTTTTTGGAGGTGCTGATTAAGATGCTTTTTAAGGTTTTTAAAATCTTTGCTTCGAATATTTTTTCTTTTAACGGGCTTCTGTCAGAATCTGAAAAAAAATCAAAAACAATTTTAAGGGCTGTACTTATTGGTATTACTTTTCTTTACATTGCTGTTATTTACGGGGCTATGTACATTTATACGATGATTACGACCTACAAAAATCTTAAAATCACAGGGCAAACTGAGTTGATGCCGGTTATCTGCTTTGTGATGGCTTCGGTTCTTGTTTTTGTAATCGGTTTTTTGTCTGTGGCAAACAATTATTTTACGGGAAAGGGTGAAGAAGAATTATTGAGTATGCCTTTAAAGCCGGTAGAGATTTTTGGGGCAAAAATTGGCGTGTCTTTTATCACAGATTCTATTCTGGGAATGTTGATTCTGGCGACTGGTGGTGTAACTTTTGGTTATAATGAAGGACTGCTTTCAAATCCTTCTTTTTATGTGGGGCTGATGATTTCTGTTCTTACTGTTTCCATCACTCTTGTGTATATTATTTATCTTTTGCTTGTGCTCGTTTTATTTTTTATACCGGCCTTGCGTAAAAAGTCTCTTCTTAACTGGTTGGCTATATTTTCTGTATTAATTTTTGTTTCCATTTATTCCTTTTTATCTACAAGGGTGGATTTTGCTTCTAATTCCGAGCAGAATATGAAGAATGCTGTATTGCTGGCCAATCTTGCAAGACGCCTTGTTAATACTCTTCCTTTTATAAAATGGCTTTCTTCTGCTTTGATTGGAGACTGGACGGCAATTCTTATGCTGACTGTTACTTTTATCCTTGTAACTTTTGTTTTTATTCCTTTGACTGCGACTCTTTATGTAAGGACTTTGAATGGATTTACAGATGTAAAAACAAAGAAATTATCTGAAGTGCAGGCGGAAAAGATTTTGAAAAGGGATGCAAAAGCGGGCTCTGTAACAAAGTCTTTGTTTTTAAGGGATGTAAGGACGGTATTTCGGGAGCCGACTTTTTTTTCAAATGGTCCCCTTGCTCTGGTTTTATTGCCTTTAATTATTCTTATTTCATTTTGGTTTGGAGTACGAAATAGTGGCGGTATGGAATTATCTGATTTACGTTTTAAGTTATCTGTCTTCTTTTTAAGTGCGGATTTTATTACGCTTGAAAAAGTAAGATATTTTATTGTTCTTGGCGGTTCGGCAGCTGCTATATTTCTGGCAAATTCAACCAACGTTGCTTCAACCTCTTTTTCCAGGGAAGGAAAAGCATTTTACTGCCTGAAAGCAATGCCAATCAAAAAAGACAGTATTATTTTTGTAAAATTTATTCATGCATTTTTATATTCGATAATTGCTTTTTTTATTGTAGCTCTTCAAATGCTTTTTGCTGCGGCCTATCTGCAAATCCCATTTTCTGTTAAAGAAAAGCTTCTTATCTTTTTTAGTATTTTTATAATCGAAAGCCTTTTTTCTTCAATATTGATTTTTTTTGAAATGTTCATTGATACCCTTCATCCTAAATTGGAATGGGAAAATCCTGTTGCAGCCTTCAAACAGAATCTTAATACTATTTTTTCAATTTTTCTTACAATGGGCTTGATTGTATTATTTTTGCTTTTAGGAATTATTGTGTTTCCTAAGAATAATATCGGGCTGATTATACTAATTCTGTTTTTGATTTTGATTGCAATTCCACTGGGCTTATGCTACTGGAAATATGCGGTAAAAAAAATCGACAGAATGTGATAGGATTATTTAGAAGTGCTTGTGCTCAAGTTTTTGCGTGATATGAAAAGATTGCTTTTATTTTTATTCTGGGCTTGTACTGCCTTTGTTTTTAGTAATTTTCTCTTTGCTTATGATGGGGTTTTTACTGGTGAAGAAGAATTATCAGTTGTAAAGACTCAATGGTTCGACATAATTTATCAGCAGTCATCAGAAAGGGCGGCTGGGATTCTTTTTGAAAAGGCAGATTCACTTTATCAAGATATTGCTTCTGATTATGGAATAGAGCCTCAGTTTAGAATGCCGCTGGTAATCACTTCAGCAGTGGAAGATTTTAATGCCTATTGGACGAGCTATCCTTATAATCATATTGTAATTTATGATACGGGAGCGATAGATGATTTAAAGGTTTTTTCCGAAACTTTACTTTCGACTTTCCGCCATGAATTGACTCATGCTGTTACTTATAATTTGCGTTCTCCCTTTTTGCAGAAAGTTGACAAGATTTTTGGAGATCCTGTAAATCCTGCTCCTCTTATAATTACAAGCGGCTGGGCGGAAGGAGCGACTTTAACAAATGAAAGCAAAAATGGGGAAGGCCGACTCAACGATGAATATGCAATGCATATTGTAAAGCAGGCAAAAATCGAAGGACTTTTTCCTCATTATTCAGATATTCAGGGAGCTTCTGATTTATATCCTTTTGGAGCTTTTTATTATTTTAATGGTGCTTTTGCAGATTATCTTCAGAAAACTTATGGAATGGAAAAATACGCCCGCTTCTGGTATTTATGTGTGAACTTTGGCGGTTTAACTGCAAATGGGATTTTTAAAAAGGCTTACGGTCTTAATCTTTATGAGGCTTGGGCTGATTTTGAAGCTGCCTATCAGGTCCCTGAGCTGAGGGAGATTCAGCAGAAAGATGTTTGTGATAATAATTCCGGGGCTGTTTATTCTTCGCTTACGGCCAGTGAAAGGGGAATTGCTTTTATAGAAAAAAAATCAAGTTCGGTTTATTTTATTGATAGAAAAGATTTGAAGGGCGAAAAAAAGATTAGAAAGCTTTTTTATAATCCTGATTTGAATGATATAAAGTTTTCGGCGGATGGAAACTTTTTAATTGCCGACCTTGTTAGAGAAAATAAAGCGGTTGCAAAAAAGAGCATAGATATTTATTTTTTTGATTCTACAAGTTCTTCTCCAACTAATTTCGGCTGCTTTCAGATGAAGGAAAATGGTATTCAGGATGGTTGTATTCTCTTTTGGGATGGAAATTATTATTTGGTCTGCCAGAAGTTTGTGTCGCAGTTTAATTCAATAAAGATATTTAAGCTCAATTTAGATAAAAATGGCAGTAATAGCGGGCGTGTAATTTCTGCTTCAGAATTATTGAAAAAAGATTTTCCCCTGGATGTAATTCCATATTCTTTTACGGATATAGGTGGCGGAAATTTTGCCTTTATAAAAAAAGAGGGAATGAATTATTCAATCTGCCTTTGTGATTTACAGGGAAACATTTATAGGGAATATCCTGCACCGGAAGAGGGGATGGTAATGCGGCATCTTTCTTTTGATGGTAAAGAACTGCTTTTTTCCTGGACAAAAAAATCTACTTTGCCGAGACTTGGCCGCTTGATTTTTAATACATCTTTGGATTCTCTTTTCAATTCATCTTTGGAAACTGGAAAGGGATTATTTCTTTTGCAGGATTATGATATTTCTGGTGGTCTTTTCTGGCCTCTTGCATTTGCAGAGTCAGGGGACGAACTTTTTTATATTGCTTCTTTTTTCAGACAGAACAAACTTTTTTCTGGACAGATTGAATGTGACAAATCGTGCATCGTAGGGGAACTCTCTGTAGCAAAAGCAGTTGATGAAATTACTGATTCAGCAGAGCCGAAATTCACTCCTCAAAAATACAATCCTTTTGATTATTATTCACGAGGTCTGCTTATTCCTCTGGGGCTGGTAAAAACGCAGTCTTTCAACCCAGAAGCTGAGACTTCTTATTCTCTTCCCTGGGGAATCACCTATATAACTGCAAACCCATGGACAAAAGGTATGTTGAATTTCTCTGCGGGGTATGGATTTAATACAAACTCTGCGGCTGTTGAAACTAGCTTTTCAAGCGGTACTGATACTTCCCTGTTTAATTATGCAGTAACCGCTTCTGCAGAATTCGACAGTCATTTCTGGAAGCAGTCTTCGCTTGATTTTACTATTAATTCAGTTCTTCAGGCTGGAAAAATTTCTTATATAGTTTTTTCAAATGATGCTTTTATTCATTATGGCCGCTCAAATAAAGCAGTAAGCGAAAATGAAAAATTTAGTATTGGCTGTTTGGCTTCTGATGATTTGTCAAAGTATTTATATGCAAATGATACTTTTTCTATAACTTACACGAATGTTCATAAAAGTGGTTCAAATCGCTATGAAAAGATTGGAATAAAAGCTTCTGTATTATGCTCCTATATTTTGAATGCAAAAGAAATTCCTTTCAGCGAAATCTATCAGAATGGAGGACAGGCTGGTTTTTATTCTTCGGTATATATTCCAAAACTGATTCCTGTGGATAGTCCATTCAGATACACCCTCAGTTTGCCGTCAAAAATAAGTTTTTATCTCTTCTCAGTACAGAATAAAGTTTATTCCTTGGTCGAAAACAATTTGAGCTTTAATGTTTCCAATTTTTCTACAAGAAATCTTCCAACATA
This sequence comes from uncultured Spirochaetaceae bacterium, assembly GCA_902802305.1. Lineage (GTDB taxonomy): Bacteria > Spirochaetota > Spirochaetia > Treponematales > Treponemataceae > Treponema_D. The sequence goes on along the minus strand of CADCLG010000029.1, from coordinate 738 downwards.
TAATGCCGCTTATCTTCAGACAGAAAGTATTTTATTTGCCTATGATATTCAAAAGGCAATTCCTGGCTTAATGGCACTTTTTGCAAACGATTTTAATTGCTCCTTTCTTTATACAGGCGGCTTTTCTTGTCCAGAGGATTTGTATGAAAAAAATTGGAAGCTTTTTCATTTGAATGAGTATTTTGACAGAATTAAATCCGCAGAAATGGAGTATTCTTACTATCTTTCTTTAAAAGCTTCCCTTGGACTTACACCAAATATTGGTGGATTGGCCAGCTATTCCAACAAAATGATGATTTTCGCCCAATTATCATGGCTCAGCTCTAATAAATTTGTTTTTGACTGCGGATTAGACGTATCTTTTTAGAAATACAGGGTTTCCGCATTATAAATAAATCAATTTACAAAATGGCTTCCGGTCGTGAGTTTTGTGGCAAAATCGCGCATTAATGCGCTAGACGCTGTTTGTGGTAAAGGAACTATCGACCTGCCGCAAATAGCGGCAGCCACAAACAGAGGCTTTTTGCCACAAAACTCACAACCTCACGCCAATTTATACTTTAAATATTTATAATGCGGAAACCCGATATATAGATGCTGGCAAACGCATTATAAAAGATTATGTTAGAACAATCACAAAGGAGTGAAATTGGTTTTGCGAAAAGACTCTGAAGTGCTGCCGCTATAGCGGCAAAATATATAATTACAAGGCACTTCAGCGTCTAGCAGTCGAGACTG
>CADCLG010000028.1:58316-75594 GCA_902802305.1 uncultured Spirochaetaceae bacterium | reverse complement strand
CCGGTAAAAAATTGTATAGCAAAGGCTTTTGGAACTTCGGGATGAGCCACTAAATCATCACAAAAAGTCTGTTCAAGGTAATCGCGAAAATATGAGGTAAAAAGCTTTTCAGTTTCGCCGTACATGATTGCCTTGATGTTTTCCTTGTGATCCTGCAGGTGATACAAAATATGTGTGAGGCGGTTTGCAAAGCCCCTGCGCCCTTTTGAAAAATCGTGGCTTTTTTCCGGAGCTAAGTCTTTTGAAAAAACATGAGCAAACATTTCCCGGCAGATTTCTTCAAGCAATTCTTCCTTTGTTTCAAAGTGAGAATAAAAAGTGCTGCGGCCAATGTTTGCTTCATCAATAATATCCTGAACTGTGAGAGCTTCGAATTTTTTCTTTTTTAAAAGCGTAGTCATTGCCTGATGAATTGCGATTTTTGTTTTCTGCTGGCGTCTATCCATTTTTCTATTACTCCAAAATCATCATAACACGACATGATAGTTTTATCAAACTAACTGTTCAGTATCTTACAAAGTGTATGAAATAGTCTTAATCTCTATCTTTATAAAAGAGCAGCAGGAAGGCGCTGATAACTACAAGTACAGAACCGCAGTTATGGAAAAGGGCTCCCCAGACTGCATTCAAAATGCCAGAGATTGCAAGTGCAACTGCAGCAAAATTGATTACCATAGAAAGGCAGAGATTAAATGTGATTCGTCCCTGAGTTTTTCTGGAAATCTTGAAAAGATAAGGAACTGCATCAAGGTTGTCGTGAACAATTACTGCATCGGCGCTTTCGATTGCAACGTCGCTGCCGATTCCGCCCATGGCAATTCCTGCAAAGGCTGAGCGCAGAGCAAGAGAGTCATTTACCCCATCCCCGAACATTGCAACTTTATTTCCCCGGACCTCCTGATTTTTGATGTAATTCATTTTATCTTCCGGGGAACAGTTTGACTTAAAATCATCAAGACCGGTTTGAACTGCAACATAACGGGCAGAGTTTTCGTTGTCGCCTGTGAGCATAACGGTGCGGACCTTCAGAGCCTTAAGCTTTTCCACCATTTTGCGGGCATTTTCTTTGAGGGCATCCTGGATGAAGATTATGCCAAGAAGTTTTGACTCGCAGTAAAGGCCGACAAGGGAAGCCGACTCTTTGGCTCCAGCGACTACGGCATTTTCGGCACCCACCAAATTCTCCTCTACTTTTCCCACCATATATTTTTTCCCGTCGATTTCAAATTCAATTCCGCTGCCTGCAAGAGTTTTGTGATTTTTAATTTCATAAAGACCGCTTTTGTTATAATCCATAATCGCCTTTGCAAGCGGATGAGTTGAAAGAGCCTCACCTGACGCAGCAATTTTTACAAACTCCTGCTCGCTGATATCGGACAGAGTTTGAACTTTTACAACAGCAGGCTTTCCTTTTGTAAGAGTTCCTGTTTTATCAAAAACCGCAATGTTAGAAGAAGCAATTCTTTCCAACGCTTCACCCGACTGAATCAAAAGACCATGCTTAGAGGCATTTCCAATTCCCGCAGAAATTGCAGTTGGAGTTGCAAGAACAAAGGCGCAGGGGCAGAAAACAACAAGCACAGTTACAGTGCGGGTAAAGCCCAGCCAGAAATCATTATGTGCATTTCCGATTATGCAACCTGCAACAATTGCCGTAGTAAGAGAAATGACGACAAGCCAGGCAGCCCAGACATTTGCCTTGCGAACAATTTTTGCCTTCTGTGCATCTGCGGCTTCTGCAAGCTTAATCATTCGCTGGAGGGAAGAGTCCCCGGCAGTTTTGACGGCCTCAATCAAAATGCTTCCGTTTTGATTTATAGTTCCGCTCATCACAAGTTCGCCCGGATTTTTTTCTACAGGAATCGATTCACCTGTCATTGCACTCTGGTCAATGCTTGTGCTTCCTTCGATTATTTTTCCATCAACAGGAATATACTCCCCTGCCCTCATCTGCAGAATATCCCCAAGCTTTACCTGATCAGCTTCAATGATTTTTATCTGCCCATCCACAAAGAGATTTGCCTTTTTAGGGCTGAGCTTAATAAGCTTTGAGATTCCCTTTTTTGCCCGGTCCGAAGTAAAATCTTCCAGGATGGAACCAATCTGCATGATAAAGGCAACTTCACCAGCCGCAAAAAATTCCTTGAGAATCAGAGAACCAATTAAAGCCAGAGCAACAAGCACGTCCGCAGTAATGTCGTGGTCTTTTACGACTCCAACAATTGCCCCAAGGACAATCGGAAGGCCGCATAAAACAATTGCAATCCAGGCCGGATCAAAGAGAGCAATCTTGTCTGCATTTCCGGTCCAGCTGAAAGTTAAAGAAGTAGCAAGCGCCACTCCCGAAATTATTACAAAAATAAGCCTGAGCCTGTCGCTCTGTTTTTCGTACCATTCTACAATATTTGACATTGTTCAATCTCCTGCAAAATATAACACAAGGTGTCTGATATCGAACACATTGTTCGTTATCACTATATTGCGGGAAATCAGGATTTTTAAGAACAAAAAATCTTCTTTGTAAGAAAATGAACAAAAATCAAAATTTGTTCAGAAAGTGCCTCAAGGTCAAATACAAAAAATTTAATGTTTTAGATTTATCAATTTTTCTTACAATTTACTCTGTATAAATCTCTATAATTATTCTGTTCTTTTCCGGACAATCCACATTTTTTATGCGCCCTGTCAGCTTTTTAGAAAAAAGAGGGGCCAGTTCATCATTATCACAAAGAATAAAAGGACTAGTTTCTATAGAGCCTTCTTCATTTACAAAACCATTATTTTCAATGAAGAGAGATGTATCCCAACCCTTACTATCTTTGCCTTTGATAATATATCTGGCACTTAATGTACCTGGCTTGCCTTTCTCGAACTTCTGGGTATCAACGCCACCCTCAAGAATTTTTCCTGTAAAAAACTGAGCCTTACAATCTCCATCAAAAGTAATAAAATTTACTGTAGTCGAATCTGTCTTAACCTGATTAAAGCCAGTAATTCTTACATTAATATCAAATAATTTTTCCATTTTCGGTTCCCTGAATAAAAATATCATAATTATTCTTGTAAGAACTTTCTAGCCTGCCTGATACGACAAAGGTTGAAATTGATGTAGAGTCAATTGTACAATAATATTCATGTTCGATTCTTCCCTAATTACCTATGCCGTATCTCTTCACTTTTCGCAAAAGGTCAATGAAATTGTTATCTCAACCTTACAAGCCATCGCGGATGAAACCGGAAACCGCTTTATGATTGAAAATAAAATTCCGCCGCATATTACAATCGGGGCTTTTCATGCTGCCAGAGAAGAAGAAGCAAAACTGATGCAGCTTGTAGAAGACTTTGCGCGAGGGCAGAAGGCCGGCACGGTGCAGTTTAGCGAAGTCGGCGATTTCAACGGCAAAGTACTTTTTTTGCAGCCAGAAAAGAATAACTTTCTTTCCGAAATTAACAAGAAACTTCATACCCTTCTGCTTCCGAAATTTGAAAAAGCAGAAAACGGCTACTATCTGCCGGATATCTGGTTTCCTCACACAACCCTTGCAACAAGATTGAATCAGAGTCAGTTTTCCGCGGCAGAAAAAATCGCAAAGAAAATCTCGCTACCACTGGAAGCTGACATTGAAGAGCTTGCAGTTTACCAGTGCTCGCCGTTTTTGGAACTGAAGAAATTCGGACTGAGCAGATAATTAGCGCAAAGCCTTATTCACAGCATTCTTTATTATTCCGCTGGAAACTGTTGCTCCGCTGACTGCATCAACATCCCAGGTATTCTGCTCTACCATCTTATCCACAATTACGTCTGCCGGGTGACCAAGACCGCATTCGTGACGAAGAAGTTCTACTTTTTTCAGCTTATGATTTTCAACCAGAACCTTTACATCAACTTTTACAGGGCCAAGTTCGCTGTGGCCTTCAAAGCTCCCGTCCTCAACAGTTTCCATATCAATGACTTCATTTTCAATTTTAGCGAGACTCTTTTTCATGGAAGCAGTTAAGGAAAGACAGCCAATTGTGCCAAGTAAGACTATTCCGAGAATAACGCAAAATATCTTTTTCATTACTTCAACTCCGCAAGAATTGGCTCGATGTATTTTTTGTCGGAAATATCGTAAGAATTAGAAATCATCTGGGCCATGTTCTTTTCAGCTTCGCTTGCATCTTTCTTGTTTGCTAACATTGTTGTAAACATTTTCATCATGAACTTAGAAAAGCCGCTCATTTTTTCATAATTAAAGCCACCTGGACAATAAAATGCTTTCAGGGAATTCCATTCTTCGTCGGTGAAGTTTCTGCGCATTGCGGCAGGAATCTCAGGACTTTCTGCAGGGCTTCCACCAACTCCATAAACTATGATTTTTTTGCCCGCAGCAGAGAGCGCCGGAATCTGATTTTTAAGCCAGTCAATATTTTTAATTCCTCCAGCCATGAACCAGCTGCCGAAAATAATTGCATCAAAATCAGAAAGTTTGATGCCGAAAATAATTGCATCAAAATCAGAAAGTTTGATTTTTTTAGCCTGCTTAAAATCTACGCATTCTGCCCCACTCGCCTCGCTGATCCATTCTGCGTACCTTTTTGTAAAGCCTGTCTGACTTGTGTAAATTACGATTGTTTTCATTTTGATTCCTCCTGAACTGAACAACCTTCAGCACCGGCAGCACCTCTGGCCACTCCGCTTGCCGCCCCTGTTAAATTTTTTTCCATTCTGGAAATTATTTGAAATACATTTTTGATTTCTTCATTAGAAATGCCCTCATATAAAAGCTTTAAAAAATCCATCTCTTTATTCTGATATTTTTTTGCAAGCTTTTTTTGCTTTGAAGTTAAATAAATCCGCTGCTTGCGTTTATCATTATCATCCTGCTTCAGAACAAGGATTTCTTTTTTTACAAGAGCATTGAGAATCTCTTTTACATTCTGTCTTGAGCAGCCCATTGTTTCGGCAAGGTCATTGGCAGTTGGCGCCTCTTTTGAATAGAGATTCATACAAGCGAGGAGAAACCACTGCTTGCAGGTTATCTCTTCATAAAAAGAATCCCCCGCCGCCTGAAGTCTGTTCATAAAAGCAAAGAGAAGCCCGAACAATCCAAACTGAGGCGGCATCATACCAAGAATCTGATCATTTGTTATCTGCATATATGCAATATATTGCATATTATTCTAAATGTCAAATCTTTTTTCGCTTGTTGCTTTTATTGTCATCTCTACCCAGGCTGGAACAAATCCAATCAGTTTATCGTTTTCATAAGCTCAGCAGGAAGAATTGGAGGACAAGGGGAACATCACCCCAACTAATATGAACATAACTCATTTCCTTTATTTCAGCTTCAGTATCATTCCGCTGTTATTTGCGGTAAAACCTAGCTGAGTATAAAGGAATCGTCCCTGCTCTGTAGCATCTAAGCTTATTTCTGTACAGCCTTTTGATTTTGCTTCGTCTATCAGTAGTTCAACCATTTTTTTACCAATTCCCTGTCTGCGGTAATCTTTGTTTGTGTAAACATTCATAAGATGTGCACGTTTTCCCGTTGGATGGTCATATGTTGGCATTATGTTTATGTAACTAATAGAGGCACAAGCGATAGCTTTTCCTCCATCAATGGCAATAACTGTAGTCTGATCACCATAAAGAAAGTATTCGCGGGAACAGTCAACAAGAACTTTGTCAAACTCTACATCTCCCGACAAATTATTCACAACTCTCAGCATTTCAAAACGGATAGCAATCAATGTTTCTATATCATCTGCATTTGTTTTTCTGATTTCCATTTTATATATCCTTCATTAAACTCATTCATCATGATTTTTTCCTTTCTGCATTATAACAGAGATTGTTCGTCAAAACACTGATTTAATCCTTATTTCGTGATAAAATGCATCTTATGGCAAGTATTTTGATAAAAGACACAACCCGCGAACAGCGTGAACAGATTATCCGCGAATCACTGGGCGAAGATTACGATGTAGGCTGCGGATATGAATCTACAGGAATCAATTATCAGCTCTACATAGACGGGGTCAAAGAACTTCGCGAACTGAACATGGAAGCAAACTGCGGCTTTGAAGTAGCACACCCTGAAGAAAGAAAAAACGACTGCAATATGATTTAAATTGATATCAAAAGAGGACAGACAAATGGTAAAACACATAATTTTATGGACATTAAAAGAAATGAGTGATTCTGAAAAAGAATCTGTAAAAGCCGGAATCAAAGAAGGTCTGGAAGACCTCAAAGGAAAAATCCCGGGACTTGTTGACATCAAGGTAAATACAAGCGGTTGCCTCCCCTCCTCTACCGCCGACCTGATGCTTGATTCCACTTTTGAATCTGTAGAAGCCCTCAAAGGATATTCAAAACACCCTGAACACGTTGCAGTAGCAGACAGCAAGGTTCGTCCATTTACCGCAAGCCGTGCCTGTCTGGATTTTGAAATATAAACGAGGCTCAAAATTTCGTAAAGAAAATTAGTAACAGTTTTGAAATAAGTGTACTTCTATTTCAAAACTGTTACTATATTCCACAACCGATTCATACACTCCATTTCAAAACTGTAACTATTTTTTACATAGTTATTGCTAAATGGATTTCAAAAGTGTAACTATTATACATAACACTAAATCTTAACTAAATTACTAGTATTTAACTATTTTCTAGTTTTATTTTAACTATATTTTATCTAATTCGCTATTTCTTAACTAAATATTAGTGCATCAATTTTTCTTTCACTCCCCTACCCCGCCATTTTTCTCACCACCTCCAAAACGCTGATAGAAGGCCGTAGAGCGACTTTACAAACCATTCGATATATAACACGTTTTTTTCAAAAAAGCCTCTCAAAATCAATTCTTGAGCGTGTTTTGAAAACTGAAATTTTATAGTGCATTTTTAGTGTTTTCACTAATTACTAATCCCTTTTTAGTTTTATATTAGTTATACTTTCACTAATTCACAACTATTTTTTATATAAAATTTGACAATTTCACTAAAAGCTAGTTATAATACAAATATAAATAAGTTGGGTGGGACAAAATGAAAACAATTACCTTTGCTCTTCAAAAGGGCGGTACTGGCAAAACAAGTGTCAGCGTTGCAGTTGCCCTTGAGCTTGCAAAAAATCACAAAGTTATTTTTATCGACGCTGATCCTCAGGGAAATGCCTCTGACTGGATTGGACCAAATGAACTTGAATACGAATTCTCTGATGCACTCACAGGAAAAGCTCCTTTAGGTCAGTGTATTTCAAAGACTCTTTCTCCGAATCTTTTTCTGCTTCCAACAGCAGGTCTTGGAGGAACTCTCCGTTCTTATCAGGAATCAGCAGAAGCAACAAAGCAACCCTATCATATTGCCGATGACATTATCCCGGAACTCTCAAAAATTTTTGATTTCTGCGTAATCGATACATCACCAGCCCTGGGAGCAATTGAACGCTCATGCTTTGCCGCAAGTGATGAAGTTGTTCCTGTACTTCAGCTTAATCAGTTTAGTGTAGACGGTCTTACAATCTTTACAAATAATCTTGGTCAAATAAAAAAAGATATGCGTCTTGGTGAAAAACCGGTTCTTTCAAAGATTGTTTTGAACGGATATGACGCACGAATTGCCCAGCAGAATGATAATCTTGCAAAATTTAAGAGCATGAACATGTCTGGAGTTCAGTTTTTTACACTTCCAACCGACCAGGCATTCAGTAAATCTCAAAAAATTAAAGTTGCACCTCAAGATCAGGCTGCTACAAGCACAAAAAAAGAAACTCTGGATGTTTTGAAAACTATTGCAAAGGCACTTGCCGGATAGGAGATTAAAATGCCTGTAACAAAAAAGTCAGCAATTGAAGATAAAAAGAAGCAGGCTGAACTTGCTTCAGAAAATCAGATGCAGGATCTTATGACCGCAATTTCAGGGCTTGGTAGTGGAAACAGCACAAATAGTAACACTTCTGAAATAAAGACAGAAAACGAAAGCAGAGTAGGGGAGGATTTCAAAACTGTAACTAATTCTGCAGATGATAAGCCTGGATATGTGTCTTTAGTTATTCCCAACAGCCTCAAGAAAAAATGGAAACTTTACAGTACACAGCATAGCATGAGTCTTACAGACTGTCTGAAACTCGGCATGAAGCTTCTTGAAGAAATGGAACAGCAGGGAAAGATAAAAATCGAAGATGGATTTGTAACGTTAAATGCATAAAAACATGATTTTTTTGAGTATCGTAATATAAAACTCAAAAAATCTAAAAAAAACGTTAAAACAGACCTTTTAAAGCGTCTGAGGGCAAATTTTGGGGACAGCGAAATGAAAAAAAATATTAAAAAACAGGAACAAGAACTCATTCCAGCAGATAATCCGGACAGCGAGCTTTTTGACATTGAAAAGCCTGATCAGCAGCAGTATCTGGCCTATCTCCCGGCACTTTTTACAACTGCTTCTCTGCCTTTTAGAAACGTCAATAAAACAGTTTTTGAAAGAAAGGGAAGTAACGGTATTACCCTCAAACTTACATCGCCTACAAATGTTCCTTTTGGCCGTTATGGTCGCCTTCTTTTAAGCGTTTTAACAACTCATGCTGTACTTGAAAAAAATAGAACCGGTTCAGTTCTTCTGGAATATGATAAATTATCTGATTTGCTGAACGAAATGCAGCTGCCAAAATCACGAGGAAAAGACATAAAGGATCAGCTGGAATGTTTTAGTAATGCAGCCTTTTCTTTTACACAAAAGGTTACAGAATTGAAATCTGCATATCTTTTTGACGGTTTATACGAAAAAGGAGAGTATCCAAAGCAGGATATTTTTGTAACAACTCATTCTACAGGTAATATTCGTTTTACAGAAGGAGTACAGTACAAGGAAGCAGATGACGGAACAGAAAATAAAAAGTCTTTTGCATTTAAAATCATTTTATCACCTGAATTTGCCGCTTTTTGTAAAAAACACGCAGTTCCAATAAATTATACAGTTTATAAATCAATTTCTTCGGCTATTGGAAAGGATATTTATGCCTGGCTTGTTTACCGAAATAATTCAATTACAGAACCAATTTTTATTTCGCGCAGCAAACTTGTTGAACAGTTTAATCCTGTAGATGATGCGAAGAATGAAAATCAGGAAAATGTTAGTTATTTCAGAATCATTGAAAATATCAAAGAAATAAAACAAAAATTTTATCCGGAATTAAAAGTGACCATTGATAAAGGTGGAAATGGGATAACACTCTTTAAAAGTCCAGCTCCAGTTTTGACAGGAGACACAAGATATGCTCTTATTACTTCTGATATTTAAAATGGTTACATTTTTGAAATGATTTATAGTTTATCCACTTTTCTGCTTATGCTATTATTAGTTTAAAATATTAATAGTTAATTAATAGTATATATAAGAAGATATTTCAAAACTGTTATTATTTATTTCAAAAGTGTAACTAAGCGGAAATATCAAATAATAGTAAATGCTTATATTATAAAGAAATAGTTATAAGACAGGAATATTTCAAAACTGTTACTAAAAAAAGAGGATATCCACAGGAAATTTGTGAAAAAGTATTTCAAATCTGTTACTAAATTATTTCAAAAGTGTAACTAATACTATGGTTTTGTAGGGGAAGCTCTATTTTTAATAGGGGAGGGGAAGAAATCTTCTTAAATGATGAAAGAACAATGGGATTTCAATTCTGTAACTATTTTTTTTCTATCTGCAAAGCTTCTTTATTTCAAAACTGTTACTATTTTTAGCGCTATAGATTCTGTGTTTATTTCAAAAGTGTAACTAAGTGTAATACCCTTAGAAAAATAAAGAACAGAATCAGATGGTAAATGTTCCGCTTGTTCTTACGGAAGAATATTTGAGAAGTTTATAAATAGTTGGATAAAGGGTATTTATTGCCCAAAAGGAGAATTATGAAGAAAATCTGTATTTTGCTTTTATTTGGCCTGATTTTTGAAGGATGCAAGTCTATAGCATTTAAATCAAGCGAAACAAGATTGGAACTCAGGGGCAATCCGACCACAGGCTACATCTGGATTTACACAATTGGCGATGAGTCAATAATTCAGGTAGATGAAGATATTAAGTATCTGGGAAAAGAGGGCATGGCTGGAGCTCCAAGTCTTTTTACATACACGGTTCGTTCACTAAAACAGGGAAATACAAATCTGAAATTCGAATACAAACGTCCCTGGGAAGATAAAAAGGCAGAAGAAGTACGCTTTTTTGAAGTGACAGTAAAAGAAAACGGAAAAATCAGCATGACAGAAAAGAAGCCTGAGGAAGAAAAATTGACTTACAAATCGGTTTCAATGGCAGAAGGTATAAAGCTGATGTCAAAAGATTCTGGTTTTATCCTTCTGGATGTAAGACGGCCGGATGAATTTGCAGCTGGTCATATTCCGGGAGCAGTTCAGCTTACAAACGAAAGCATGACAAAAGAGAATACAGCAGAAGTTCTGCCGGATAAGGCACAGAAGATTTATGTATACTGCCGGAGTGGGAGACGCAGCAAAGAGGCCAGTCAGAAGCTGGTGGATTGGGGTTATTCCAATGTTGTTGAGATTGGCGGGATAATTGAATACGAAGGGGAAATTGAGAAGTGAAGAAAGCAGTAGTTTTCTTATTAACAGTTTTTATGGTATTAGGCTGTTTTGGACAGGAAGTTGAAAAAATTGCAGTATTAGAGGATGTAAAGTTTGAAAGATATCCAGGAGGTGGAATGGGGCATTTTCCACTGGGAATATATTTTGATGAAATGGACAAGCTGTTAGTTGTACAGGACCCTTTACCTGGAACTATAGTAACAATCAATCTGGAAAATAAAGCAATTTCAAAAGAAGAAAAACCATCTTTTAGTGAGCATGCTCCATTACTCTTGATATTAGGAAATGATTATTGGGGAGTTTATTCGGACTCTATTGAGTATTCAATAAATAATACACCTTCTAAATACATAAGTGATACAAATCCTGGTATAAGCTTTATACTCAAAAAAGATAGCGGTTATATAGTTTATTTTTTAGGTGGTGCCATAGATTCAAATGGACGTATTTATTCAGAAGAAGAGGCAATGACATATCTGAAACAATATGATCCCGAAAAATATGAGCAGAGCAAAAAAAATCATTACAAGAAACACGATACATTGCAACAATATGATATTCAAGGATATAGATATTTTTCTGAAGATTACGGAAGTCTTGGTAACGTCCTTGGATGTTATTTTAATGATGATAATATTTTTTATTTGAAAAATCTGAACTCATATTCAGAAATTCGGAAAAGTGGACAAGACTATTCTTTTAGCTGGTACGTAGGTTACGGTGGTAACATCTACTATTACATAGCGGGTGAAGAATATACCGAAGTATTCCGCATCCGCCGCACATGGGGTGACCCGGACTTCTATGCCATGGCAATCAACGGCTACACTGATGATGAATACGGTAAATATGTAAATGAAGTGCTTCCAAAAATGAGTAAAGCAGATTTGAGGCTTCTAAGAAATACAATTTTCGCTCTCTATGGTGTTCATTTTAAGAGCGCAGATTTATCAAAGTATTTCGATAAACAAGTCTGGTATACAGATGACGGAAAAACTTCTGCAGATGTAACACTTCCAGCACACAGGCAGAAACTTGTGGAAATGATACAGAAATTGGAAAAATAAGTATAACGACCCGCAATTTTGGAGGGTCATCAACCTTAAATGTTGAATCATATTCAGTAAGGAGATTAAAGTGAAAGTTAAAATATTAATATTATTTGTTGTCAGTTTTTTTATGTTGTCCGTTTTTTATGCTCAAGATAATATAAAAGCAGAAAAAGAAATCTTGTCTGTATTAAAATATGGAACTTCTAATACATTTTCAGAACTAGTTGGATATGATGAAGAAATGGATAGCTTTCCAAAAGGTCCTTATATCGATAATAATGGAACTCTTATTTTTTCCTTTAATCAACCGCCTTATAATTCAATCAGATATAAGAATCATAAAATTGAATTATTAAAAGATGTTTTAATAGAACATGATTTTTTCCCCTTATCTGGACAAAATATTAATGGCATAACTATATCTTCAAATCAATATCATTTTTTTACATATGCTGATAATAAAATTATTAAAATATATGATTTTCTTGAAGATGAGAATGTATCTTTTGATGATGTGAATTCTGCTTCATATTATTACCCGCTTGAAAATAGCATAGTAATTGAATACCTAGCACACGATCATGGTCCATATCGTCTTGGAGTAGTAGTGAATTCTGATTTTACTACAAAAGATAAATCAAAAAATTATTTTATGAGAAAATTTTTAATAACACGTCCAGATGGAACAATTGAAATGACTCTTGAAATTCCATGGTCTGCATCTTTTAATTATGATGAGGGAAAATCTTTTTATTCCTGGTCGTTTGGTAATTGGGGGGAGTTATATTCTTTAATTGCTCCTCCAATGGATTCAGAAGGTTATTGGAATAATGGAAAAAAAGAAATAGAACTTGTAGTTTCTCGTAACTATCTAAAATACTTTGGAATCTTAAATGACGATAGAATCCGTCTCCGCAAAGGACCTGGTACAAATACAGAAAGTCTTGGAACTTATCCGATAAAAACAGGCTTTAGAATTCTTGAAAAAAGTGGCATAAAACAGACTATTGGTGGCGTTACTGACGAATGGATAAAAGTACGCCTCTTGGACGGAACTGAAGGTTATTTTTTCGGTCAGTATGTTCAGAATCTATATGATGGTCCAGGTTCTCCATTACCTTGGCCGAATGTAGCTGATTGGAAGTAAATGGAGAAGTATATGAAAAAAATCATTTTTATTTTTGTTTCATTATTTGCATGTTTCAATATTTTTTCACAAGCAGAAATACAGCAGAAGTTAATTAAAAACTTAGACTCAGGAAAGCTTGAAAAAGGTATTTCCAGAGTTTCTGATAAATATAATATTCCTGATGGATTAGCTGTCGGAGATCAATACTTTTGGGAAGGTCCATCTGCAATTTGTTTTGATGAAAATAATAATTTGATCATCTTTGATCAGATAGCATTAAAAATATATGTATTCAATGCAAAATTTGAATGTGAACGATTTATTGCAGTAAATAAAAATAATCTTGTTTGTCTTCCTAATTTAATCAAAGCATATAGTGTTGGACTTCTTTTATATAATGAAAACGAATCAATAATATTAATTGATTGGAATGGAAATATTAGGTGGGAGATTAATTTACCTGACGATTTAGTTAAATATAGTTTTATTTATGATGAGAAGAATGATTTATTGTTTCATTATTCAAAGGACGGTATATATTTGCTGAAAGAAAAGAACAGTCCTATGAAAAATGAGCAGATAAATAATTATTTATCAAAAGCAAAGATTTCAAATATCAGAATAAATGATGAAAATAAATTAGTCATGAATAATGTTATTGAATATATAATTTCTAAAGATTCTTCATTTTTCATCGGAAAAGATTTGGCAGGAAATTCATATTATGTAAACAATCGAAGAAGATTTCTTGTCCAAGACTCTAATGCAAAAGTATTAACCAGTTATAAGTTTACAGAAGATGAATACTCAATCAGCAGGACTTATTTTCCAGCACTTTCAAAAACGGGTGACTTGTTTTATTTAGATTATTCTAATGAAAAGAAAGAACTATTACTTTATTGTATCGAAAACATCTGGTCTCCAGAAGCTAAGCAGAAATGGAATCCAAGCAATTCATTATCAGAAACCATTGACGGTATAAACAGCAACTGGGTACAAATAGAAGTTTTTACTGGATCGAAAGATAAAGACGGAAAAGAAATTAAATCTGGGACTATTGGCTGGTGCTACGGTGGTTATTTGGAATAAAGGGGGCGTTACGGGGGATAAACAACATAGTTGTTTTCCCCCGTTAGAAGGGGTAGGGCGCAACGAAGTGCGACCGCAGGGGAAGGCTTTCCCCTCTTAGAAAGAAAATTTACGAATTATGCCACTTTATGGCACTGTATTTTGAAAACTGTGCTACAATATTAATATTATGGCAGAAAGAGAAGACAAGTTTAGGACGCATCGTATTATTCAGATTGATGAAGATATCCGTTCAGGGATTTATCCGGGTATTCAGTTTTTAATGGACAAGCATGGGGTAAGCCGACGTACTATTTTGCGTGATATTGAGTTTTTGCGCGACAGATATCAGGCTCCGATTGAATGCGACAGAAGGCGCAAAGGTTACTATTATACTGACCCGACTTTTGCAATTAAGAACGTTTTGCTTACCGAAGGCGACCTTTTTACTGTAAGCACGGTAATGCATTTAATGGAACAGTACAAAAATACACCGCTAGAAAATCAGTTTCGACACATGATGGGAAAAATCAGCGAGCTTTTGCCAAATCAGGTAAGCGTTGATTCGGGCTTTTTGAATAAGGATATTTCTTTTATCAGTGATCCGCTTCCTTCTATTGAAGAAGGGGTTTTTGAAAACATTTTTGAAGCAATTAAAACTAGGCGGGTTTTGAATTTTGATTACCGTTCTGTAGCTAGTGCGGAATATAAGGCAAGAGTTTTGAATCCTTACCATGTTTTGTGCCAGAAAGGTAACTGGTATGTATTTGGTTATGACCAGGTGGCAGGGGAGAACCGCATTTACGCACTTTCCCGCTTCAGAAATCCGAAAATCACAGCTGAACAGTTTACTATTCCGGAAGGCTTTGACATCAGTAAAGAAGTTGATTTGAGTTTTGGAATTTGGCATAACACCGGGGACCCGGAAGAATATGAGCTTTTGTTTGATTCCAGCCTTGCAAATTACATTCTTGAAAGAGAATGGCACAAGGGCCAGCAGATGGAGCAGAGGGAAGACGGGTCGGTGTATTTGAAGTTTTCTTCGAATCAGAGGCAGCAGGTTTTAAGCTGGGTGATGGGATTTGGACCTGCGGTGAAGGTGTTGGCTCCAGAAAGTTTGAAGGCGGAAGTAGTTGAGAATGCTAAGAGAGTGCTTGGAAGGTATGAAGGATAGGGGAAATGTCGACAAGTTGTCGACATTTAGGAGACGACTGAAAATGATAAAAAGAATATGAAGCAAAACAATTTTACACAGCAGACACATTTTATTGGGGTTCTTCTTCCTGAGGATATTACGCTTACTCTGGAAGACTGCCGCCGTTATATGAGAGAGGCGTATGGCTGCAAAAGCGGGCATGGAACTCGTATTCATGTTACATTAGTTCCGCCATTTAGGCTGCAGGATGAATATTCAACTGAAGACTTGGCCCGTGCAATAGAGAAAGAGGTATTACCTAAAGGCTTAGGTTTTACCGCTCATATCGATAATTTTAACGCTTTTGGGGACAGGACACTTTTTGCAAATGTTGTAGCAGATGATAAGTGGACGCGTTTGAGGGATGAAACTGTTAAGGCGGTTTTGAATGCCTGCCCGGGATGTACAAAGAAGGATCAGAGGCCTTTTCAGCCACATGGAACTGTTGCTAACCGTGATATTCCGGCAGGTGTGATGACAGATGCACTGCAGGTTATGAATGAACTGAAGCTGGAGGAAGACTTTCCGGTGGATAATATCACGATTTTTGAACGTAGAGGAAGCAGATGGGAAGCGGCGGTGACGCTGACGCTGGAAATGGGGGAATCAAAGTGATGAAGAAATATAAATTTTATGGCTGGCAGTCGGCTGAATGTAAGCCTGCTGATGAAGTTTATGAAAAGATAGAAAATCCGCGAAATCTTTATGACATTTTGAGCCAAATCTGGTGTGCGGATACTTGTGCGCCACGAATGAGGGAAAAGTGGAGTCGGGAAAATCAGACTTTGGGGCAGTGTTCGATTACGGCTTTTCTTACTCAGGATATTTTTGGCGGGAAGGTGTATGGAATCCCTCGGGAAGGGGGAAAGAACTTTCACTGTTATAATGTAGTTGCTCTTCCTGATGGCGGTGAGTGCATTTTTGACCTTACCAGCGAGCAGTTTAGGGATGAGAAGCTTTGTTATGAGAATAATCCTGAACAGTTCCGGGAAGTGCACTGGAAGAAGGAAGAAAAGCGGCTGCGCTATGAGTATTTGAAGGCGGAGCTTTTGAAGAAATTGGAGGGGATGTAATGGAAAAACGTGAAGTAAAAATCCATGGAATATATAAGCATTTTAAGAATAAGTATTACATCGTTGAGGATAGGGAGCCGGTCGCGAAGCGAACAAACTCACGAGGTGAGTTTGTAGGCGAGTCTCGGTCGCAGCTATGCGGAGACAGGTGGCTTTTCATTCGGAAACCAAGGAAGAATATGTGGTTTACCGCAGGCTTTATGGGGACAATTCGCTCTGGATTAGGGAGAAGGGGATGTTTTTAAGCGAGGTAGATCACGAAAAGTATCCGGATGTGAAGCAGAAGTGGCGGTTTGAGCTGGTGGAAGAAGTGTAAATGTCAGACCTTTTAATCGGCACCAGCGGATATGATTACCCCGAATGGAAGGGAGTCTTTTATCCGGAGGATTTGAAGAGGAAGGATTTTCTCTCTTTTTATGCGACTCAGTTCAATGCGCTGGAATTGAATAATACTTTTTATAACATGCCGACAGCAGAACGATTGTTGAGTTTTTATGAGCGGTCTGAAGGCCGGCTAAACTTCAGTGTGAAAGCGAACAGACTTCTGACACATGAAATAGGTGCTGACTGGCAGGTGGTGGCTGAGGATTTTAAAACTGCATTAACTCCTATTCAGGAAAAAGATTCTCTTTCTTCAGTTCTGTTCCAGCTGCCGGAAAGTTTTCATTACACCAAGGACAACAGGATTTACCTTGCAAAACTGATTAAGGAGTTTGAGGGATTTCCAGTGATGGTGGAGTTTCGTCATAAAGAATGGATTCGGGATTCGGTTTTTGAAGGACTGGAAAAGAGGAAGGCAGGTATTGTTTTTTGTGATATGCCGCAACTTAAGAATCTTCCTGATGGGAGTGTGATGAAAACTCCCTTTATTGGAAACAATGCCTATATCCGTCTGCATGGAAGAAATGACAGGGCGTGGTATACTGCGGGGGAATCTCCAAATGGCAGTGCCCGTTACTGTTATGACTATTCGGAAAATGAATTAGCTCAGTTTGTTCCTATAATAAAGCAGGCAAAACGGGAAGGAAAGAAAGTGCAAGTCTACTTCAACAATCATCCTAATGGAAGCGGAGCTAAGAACGGTCTGAAGCTGAGGGAGATGCTTGCAAAGGAGTCCCTCTAATTTCAAGGAATGGTTCACCAGATTCTTCAAGCCACTGGATAATCT
>CADCLG010000028.1:0-58311 GCA_902802305.1 uncultured Spirochaetaceae bacterium | reverse complement strand
CATTCCCAAAAAAAGCAAACTCTCCAGCATTGTTCCTGATAATATTTCAGATTTTCGGCATCGCGTTCTTTATTACGTTCAAACTTTTTCTTCCAGAATTCCTGATTTGATTTCGGGAAAACAAAATAACGGCAACCTTCGTGAGCATGCCAGAAGCAGCCGTTTATGAAAATTACTGCATGATACTTGGGAAAAATGAGGTCTGGTTTGCCCGGATAGCGTTTATCACAGATTCGGTAACGGAAGCCGGCTTTGAAGAGGGCAGAACGGATTAATTTTTCGGGTTTGGTGTTCTTGGAGCGGATGTGAGACATGTTTTTGTGACGGTCGGAGGGGGTGAGGGTGTCCATGAGGATATTATACATTGGAGAAGGGAGATTTTAAATGGAAAAAATAGCTATTAGAATTAATGTCTTAAATCTCTATTCCACATGATTTCAAATATTCTTCTCCCATAGTCCAAACAATCTGATATTTCAAGTTATTAATAAGCCCTTTATCTGTAAGAAAATCAATTGATGTAAGACTGTTGGTTTCCTTTGCTACAACTGATATTGTACTGTTGTATTCGGGATTTTCAGCATTAAACCTCTTGCATATTTTTCGTGCTTTATCTCTGTTAAAAATACCTATTTGCTGGTATTGACGAATTATATTGATATGTTCAGCAATACTTTTCGCTTTTTCTGTATCTTGAAATGGATTTATCATATCTATAATTTACAGACGAAAAGGGATTCTTTCAATTCTAACTATAAAAAGTATGCAAAGATTCTATAAATATGTTATAATAATCAGGATTTAAATTTGGGAGGACTATACCTTGCGTGCAATTGACTTCTTTATGATATTTAATTTTATGGAGCTCAAATGCCAGCAAATGTAATAGACCTGTTTTCCGGTGCAGGTGGATTAACATACGGATTTTCTCATATAATAGACAATAACACATTTGTTCAAGATGATTTTTTCAACTTTTTATTTGCAAATGAATATGATCATCAAGCCGCAAAAGCTTTTTCTGCAAATTTTCCCCAAATAAATCTTATTGAAGGGGATATTGCAGATATAAATCAAGATTTTCTCTTAAAAAAAAATATAAGTATTAATGTTCCGGTTGATTTGATTATCGGCGGTCCTCCTTGCCAATCTTATAGTACAGTAGGAAAAAGACAGTATGATCAACGTGCAAAAATGTATCGTGAATATATGCGTATGTTGAGAATATTTAGACCGTCTGTTTTCATATTTGAAAATGTTACCGGAATGCTTACAATGAAAAATGATTCTGGAACACCTGTTATAGATGATATAAAAAACTCATTTAAAACAATTGATGGTGATCTTGGATATAAACTATTCGTTGAAACCTTAAATGCAAAAGATTTCGGAGTTCCTCAAAGTCGAGAACGTGTTTTTATCGTTGGTTTTAGAAAAGATATAGACTATGAATGGACTTTTCCATTACCAACACATGGTAGAAAACGTAATCTGCAAAACTATGTAAAAATAAGTGAGGCTATTTCTGATTTACCTTGTATTAAATGTGGGCAGAAGAAATCAAATTATAAAACACAGCCTCAAACTGATTATGAAAGACTTATGAGAGGTGATTCTCAGATATTGGAAGATCATGAATGTGGTATGTATGGAGAAAAAATATCTGCAGTTATAAAAGTTGTGAAACAGGGAGAGGGAAGATTTTTTATCAACGAGCTAGTAGAAAAAGGTGAACTTCCACGCAAATATTATCTTACTTCTGGATATAAGAATACTTATGGACGTTTATGGTGGGATAGACCGAGTACAACTATTACAAATAGCTTGGGAACACCTTCGGCTTTACGCTGTATACATCCGTTTCAAAATCGTGCATTGACAACAAGAGAGGGGGCAAGACTGCAATCTATGCCAGATACAATGCATTTCTTTGGAAATAAGCATGAAAGAAATTCGCAAGTCGGAAATGCCGTACCACCATTATTGGCAATGGCATTAGCAAATAAAATGCGTCATATTCCGTTTGAACAGTTTCGAAGATGAGGAGTTATTTTATGAATGTCAAAAATACAGAAAATGAAATCTATTTTAACTTTTCATATTTTGCTCTTCGTTTGCTTGGAAAAGGTTTGTATTCAAATGCATGGACAGCTATTGCGGAATTAGTAGCAAACGGGTTTGATGCTAAAGCAAATAATGTAAAAATTTATATAAATGCTGCAAACAAAGAAAAGTCGGTAATCGAAATTTTTGATGATGGTTTTGGAATGGGGTATGATGATCTTGCAAGTAAATATACGTTAATTGGAAAAGACAAACGAGATGATGATACTCTTGATGAAGAAACAAAAAAACAATTAATGGGGCGCAAAGGAATTGGAAAACTTGCGGCTTTATATCTTTCAAAAAAATACTATCTTATTTCAAAGACCGAGACAGAAAGTTCTGCATGGTGTTTAGATGCTTTGAATGTTAAAGATTCTGATATGCCGAAACTCGATAGAATTGATGCTGGTAAAATAAAAATAGAAGCAGATTCATATTGGGAAAAAAATAAAACCGGTACAATGATAAAACTTACTAATGTTGATTTACGTAACTTTGGAGTTCAGTCATTAAAAGGATTAAAAGCGCGTTTAGCTGATTTCTTTTTGGAAAATTATCTTGAAGATAAAATGCAAGTTGCCTTTCTAACATATCAAGGAGAGCCAATTATATTTGAAAATGTAAAAAAAGAAATTGCATTCAAAAATATGTATGCTTTTTTTGATAATACATCTTCAAATTTTAGAAATAAAATTCAAAAGAATTTGACATTTCGTTCAGATGTTGATGTTGTAAAAAATAAATTAAGGGATGTGATTTTCTTCGATGGGCACAAGTTTGCGAATACATCAGGTAAACAATGTTTTTTGCTTGCCGATGGAACAAAAACAAAGGATGAAATTCAATATAAGTTAGAAGGATGGATAGGTATTCATTCTACAATTGATAAACAGACTGCAAGTGAAAATGATAGTCATTATTTAAAAAACAAGGTTTATAACCCGAATAAATTGCGTCTATATGTAAGAAAAAAGCTTGCTGTAGAGAATTTTCTTGATTATTTGCATAACACACAGGCATTCAGTAATTATATTGAAGGTGAAATAAGCTTTGATATTCTTGATGATAACAGACTTCCAGATATTGCAACGTCAAATAGACAAGGATTTGATGAAGAAAGCGATCGTGTACAATTGTTGATAGAAATTTTAAAGCCAATTGTTGGATCTTTAATTCGTGAACGTGTAAGAATTGGTGAAGATATAAAGGCAGAAGAAAAAGCCTACTATGATGAACAAGAACGTATAGCAAAAGAAAAAGAAGAAGCTGAACGAAAGCGTGCCGAATATGCAGAACAAGCTCAAAAACAAGCTGAATCAGAACGTGATAAAGCATATTATGAAAGAAATGAAGCAAATGAAAGAGCTGATGTTGCCGAAGCTGATTTACATTCGGAGAAGAAGAGAAATTCTTTTCTGATGGAAAATCTTTCTGCTGAACAATTGGATTTTGCCAAACGGCTTCATCAAGTTGGTATAAACCTGAATACGATTAATGATACTATAGAAACATTAACCTTTGAAAAAAACAAGAATAATTTATCGTTTGATGAATTATGGGATGGATTAAAAGATATTTCTTATTATACAAAACGTATAGAATCGATTCTTTCATATGCTATACGGGCTAAATTTAATACAGAAGATGAAACAATAAATGCTGATTTATTTGCTTTTATTTCAGATTATTGCAACACAATAATTAATAAAAAGTTATCAATTACAGTTTGTAATGAAGACTCGTTAAAATGTCTAAGAAAGTTTTCTCCACAAGATATAGGGGTTATACTTGATAATATTGAAAGCAATTCAGGAAAAGCTCAAGCTAAGAATCTTTATATTAGTATAAGGGAAGATTCAAAATTTTATATTCTTGAATTTGTTGATGATGGAAATGGTCTTGATAAAAAGAAAATCGCAGATGTAAATTCTTTGTTCGAATTTGGGAAGGGATTTACAGAAAATGGTTCTGGAGTTGGATTGTATCATATAAAAAATATTGTTGAACAAGATTTAAAAGGTTATGTTGCAATTGATGAGAATTATGAAAAAGGTTTCAAATTAATTATAGGAGTTAAAAAATGAGAAGTGATATAAATATTCTTTGGATAGAAGATTCTCCTAAATGGCAAAAACAAGCTGAGAAGTTGCTTAGACTCAAAATTGAGGATTATGGACTTCTAACTTATATTAATTACATTTCTGAAGGAATTCCTTCCCTGTATGATCAGATAAAAACAGAGGCAGAAGGATATAAAGTTTATGATATTATTTTTGTAGATTACAATATTTCTGGAGATGAAACAGGAAATGAAGATTCTCAGAAGATTACAGGAGATAAGTTAATTGAAGAGTTTAGAAAATATGATATCGATGCAGATATTTTGTTTTATTCTCAAAATTTAAAAGAGTCTTCAGATGTTAGTAAAGATGAGAAAAAACAGTTGATTTTAAACTCGTCTGCTGCATTTGATGGTATTTATCTAGCCAATCGTAAAGACTTTCAGGAACATGCATTAAAACTCTATAAAAAGAATATTCGAAAATTAACCTCTATGTTGAATATACGAGGTTTATTAATGGATAAGACTTCTGAAAATGATTATGTTATGAACTCATATTTACTTGAAAAATTTGATAATTTGGAAGATTCCGTTAAAAATGAATTGTCCGAAAAAATACACTTGATGATAAATGAGCAAATTAAAAAGGTAAGAAATGAAGCTGATGATGTAGAGGAATTTTTAAAGAAAAATTCATATAAGTATAAACATTTGCATGATTTACCTAGTTATATTTTCCCAATAACGGATCGTTATGAATTGTTTTCAGAGATGCTTTTATTAGAAGAAAATAAGACTTTTGAAAAACAATCAATAAAAGAGTATCAAGATAAAATAATAAAAACTCGAAATAAGGTTGCTCATAAAAAAATTAATATTTGTAAGCAAAAGAAGTTCTTAAAATATTATGACACTCTAAAACAATATAATGATAGAATTTGTCCGAATGATTGTATGGAACATACTGATAAACACAAAATATCATTGGGAGTCTGGAAAGATACATTAAAACTCGCAAATGAATATTCGAAACTTTTTGATGAAATTTTGACCGAACTTGAAAAAGGAGTATGATGACAAATGATCAATAAAGAACAAGAATACAATGATTTTATGACAGAAGTTTCAAAAGAATCCAAAAAACTTTGGAACAAATATAATAAACTCTCAGAAGATAATAAAAGAAAATTTCTTCTTTATATAGAGCCTTTAGTTCGTGCTGGTGGAACACAAGGCTTTATAAATCAGATGAGTCTTTTGTTTAATACGGGAATAAAAAAATGATTTTTAGATTAGGTGAATTATTTTGTGGCCCTGGTGGAATTGCAAAAGGAGCTACGAGTGCTGATATTAATAATCCAGAATGGGGAATTACACATCAGTGGGCAAATGATTACGATCAAGATACCTGTAATACTTATGCGCGTAATATATGTCCTAATCGAACTGATTCTGTTATTTGTGGTGACATACGAACACTTGATTTCGAGAGATTATATCAACTCGGTGAAATTGATGCACTTGCTTTTGGTTTTCCATGTAATGATTTCAGTGTAGTTGGAGAACAGAGAGGTTTTGATGGAGAATTTGGCCCGCTTTATACATATGGAATTCGTGTTTTACAAGATATTCATCCAATGTGGTTTCTAGCAGAGAATGTTGGCGGTCTCCAAAGTGCAAACGAAGGTAGAGCAATGCAAACAATTTTTGATGCAATGCGAAATGCGGGGTATCGACTCTATCCTAATCTTTATAAATTCGAATACTATGGAATTCCACAAGCTCGGCATCGAATTATAATTGTTGGCATTCGCAATGATCTTCCATTCGATTTTCAAATACCATCAATAGAACCATATGCAAATATTGATATTTCTTGTCGTAATGCAATAGAAAATCCTCCAATTCCTATTGATGCAGCCAATAATGAGAGAACGGCTCAGTCTGCTTTAGTTATTGAAAGATTGAAGCATATTTTACCTGGTCAGAATGCCTTTAATGCGGATTTACCTGAACATTTACGACTAAATGTCCGCGGTGCTAGAATGAGTCAGATTTATAAACGTCTTGATCCGACTATGCCATCATATACAATTACTGGTTCTGGTGGTGGTGGAACTCATGTGTATCATTGGGAAGAACCTCGAGCCTTAACAAATCGAGAAAGAGCTAGATTGCAAACATTCCCAGATGATTATATTTTTGAAGGCAGCAAGGAATCTGTTCGAAAGCAAATTGGTATGGCAGTTCCATGCAGAGGGGCAAAGATAATTTTTGAAGCAATTCTTAAAACTTTTGCTGGTATTCCTTATGAAACAATGCCTGCAAATATTGAGGAGTAAAGTTTATGTATACAGATAATTTAGAAGATGAAATATTATTGAAGCCAGCTTTAGAAAAGGGTTGTACTTCATTAAAAATAATTACAGGTTATACAGATATAGAATGTATTTATCGTCATCTTATTAACTTATCTGATATGGGAAAGACAAATTCTTTTTCTGTGGAAATGATTTTAGGTATGATAAACAGTAATGGTTTGTCTGAAAAAAAACATAAAGATATCAATAGATTAATAACTAATATCAAAGAAAATAAGAAAATACCTGACTTTATTTGTAGGTATAAAGTTTCCGGCTCTGACATTCATTCAAAAGTATATGTTTGGTTAAAAAACAATAAACCAATTCTTGCATTTTGTGGGTCTGCAAATTATTCAATGAATGCTTTTTTCAAACGTAGAGAATGCATGGCTATGTGTGATTCCATAGAGGCTGAAAATTATTTTGAACAACTTCTTCCAGATACGATTTTAGCAACTGATTTATCTGTTTCAGAAAAGATAAACTTTTCAAGGAAGAAATCTTCAGATACAGAAATTGATAAATTTAATCTTGAAAATCTTTCATGGGAAATGTTTGCCAATAAAAAGCCTGTTGATATATGTAAGATTTCTCTTTTGACTGCAGATGGAAAAGAAACAGGATTTGGTTCTGGCCTAAACTGGGGAATTAGACAAAATGGGACAAAAAGAGATAGAGATCAAGCTTATATTCCTTATAATTCACAAGATAAAAAAGAAGGCTTTTTCCCACTTAAACAGAATGTTCATATAAAGCATAATCCATTATTTAAAGTTGTAACAAAAGATTTTCCACCATTTCTTATGCGTGTAGCTCAAGCAGGAAATAAAGGAATTCATTCTGCAGAAAATAATGCTTTATTAGGTCATTATTTCAGACAAAAATTAGGAGTACCTACAGGAACATTCATTACAAAAGAAATGCTTGAAAAATATGGAAAAACATATGTTGTATTTAAAAAGTATGATAATGATATCTTTGTATTGGATTTCTAATATTTAATTAGGGGAAATGTTATGGCACTTATTAATTTTTCAACAATTGAGAAAAAAGACAAACAGTTGAGAGATCAGGAATATGTAAAAGCGACATATACTATAAATAATCTAAATGATAACATCCTTTTTCAAATTGATACATATGGAAATTCCGATAGAGCAAATCCTGATAAGGTTTCGCAATCCTTAACCTTTGACAAGAAAAATTTGCAATCTTTTCTTGATTTACTTAGAAGAGAGGTGCCTGATGTTTTTACTCAAAAGCCATTAGAATCATTTGATGTTCCTTTATTTGATAACGATGGAAAACTGCAATATTGTTTTAGATGGGGATTTGAACCAGATGGTGTTACTTTAAGAAGTTCTGCTAGAACTGGAAATGAAGCTTATATTGCATTGCCACCACAAATCTATAAATCAGATTTTTATCCTGCAAATCCAAAAACTTTCGTTATAAAAACAGATGATGGAAAATCTTATATTTTTAAGCGAGCACAGAAAGATGAAAAAGGGCAGGCCCTGGAAACAACTGATGACAATGGACAGGAAGGCAACAAAGAATTAGGTAAATATATTCGATCTCGTTTAGGAATTGAATCTGGATGTCCTATTACAAAAGATGCAGTAAAAAAGTATGGAAATGATAAGATAACATTTTCAAAAGATGAAAAAGGAAATTATTATCTCAGTTTTAAGCCGGGCATTAAGTTTGAAACACAGCCTTTAATCCTCTACGGTCCACCAGGAACCGGAAAAACCTATAAAATGCAACATAACTATATTGATAAGTTTGCAAAAGAAGATCGCTTTGTAACAACTTTCCATCAGTCATTCAGTTATGAGGAATTTGTAGAAGGATTGAAACCTGTTCTTTCAACTGATTCTGCAAATGTTAGCACATCTTCTGATGTAAAGTACGAAATCCAAAAAGGTATTTTTTACAAGGCTTGCGAGCGTGCTGCTGTTCTTGCAGGTTATGAAGCTTCAATAGAAGAGTCTGCTTTGAAAAAGTGCATAGATGATTCTAACCGTTCTACAAAAATGGCTGAAGCCATCAAGAATAAGAAAGTTGTTCTTCTTTGTATTGATGAAATTAACCGTGCTAATGTTTCTGCCGTTTTTGGAGATTTGATTTCTCTGATTGAACCAAGTAAACGAATTGGTGCAAAAAATGAAATGATTGTTCAGCTACCATATTCAAAGAAAAGTTTCGCAGTACCTGCAAATCTTATGATTGTTGGAACTATGAATACGGCAGACCGTTCAATTCAGCTTCTTGACTCTGCTTTGCGTCGTCGCTTCCGATTTGAAGAACTTTTACCTGATTATGATAAAATTGAAAATACTACAGCAAAATTAATTCTTCAGAAAATCAATGCACGAATCCGCGGTCTTCTCGATAAAGATCATCAAATAGGTCATTCATATTTTATTGAAGTAAAAACTGACCTTGATATTTTTAATGCGTTCAAAGATTGCGTAATTCCATTGTTGGAAGAGTATTTCTATAATGATGCACAAAAAATCCGTCAGATTTTGAATGAAACTTCTGAATCTGAAAATAATTTTTATGTAAAAGATTCTGATGCAATGTCTGAACTTGATAATATGCAGAATGATTATGACAACGAAAAAGAACTGTATATTCTCAATCCAGCTTTGACAGATGTAAAAGATAATGAAAAGGCAAAGTCTTTCATTAATCACATTGTTTCAATTGCGGAATAGTTTTCATGCAAAAGAAGCTTGCTGTTATTCATGAATTTGGAATTCTCAGCGATACGCAAAAGCATAAGGTTAATATCGGGGAAGAAATTTCTCTTCCTCATAAGTCCTTTGAAAACCTGTGGAATTTCATTCTTGAAAACAAAGGCGGGCAGGATGCAGACAATGTAATGTCTGTTCATGTAAAAGGTGGTCGTCCATATATTAAAACAGGACGCTATGTAGGAACAATTCAGACAAAAGACGGACAAATCATAGAGATTCTTCCAAAGATATATAAAAGCGGAAACAAAGAAGAAGATGATATAAAATTGTGCCGCCGAGTATTTCTGAGAATGCTTTCAAGTTTCCAGCATTCAGAAGCAAAAACATTCCAAGATGCAAGCCTTGATACCCGAGAGAACTTTCCAATTCTTGAATCTTATATTAGTCGGTATCTTAGCGAAGTTGAACAGATTTTAATGAACGGAATAAAAAAGAATTATACGCTCATAGAAGAAAATCAAAAATTCTTGAAAGGCAAGCTTCTCATTTCCAAACAGATTGTAAAGAATTGTACAAATAAAACACACTTTGCTGTTCGCTATTCAAAATACATCGAAAACATACCGCAAAACAGATTAATTGTTTCAACTCTTTATAGGCTTTCAAAAACTTCGCAGAATCCTCTGAATGTATCACGATGTTATGCTTTGCTTTCTGCTTTTTCTGATATTCCGCAATGTACGAATGTTGAAGCTGATTTGCAAATATCTATGCGTTCAAACCGTCTTTTTTCATCATACAAAAATCTTTTGCAATGGAGCAGTCAGTTTCTATTGAATAAAGGATTTACGACTTTCAGCGGAAATCATGTAAATCAATCTTTATTGTTCAGTGCAGAGAAATTGTTTGAAAGTTTTATAGCGCATCTTTTCAAAAAATATGCAAGCGAGTATGTTGTTTCAAGCCAGCATTCAAAGTATTTTCTTGTAGATAAATATGGTGATACTGAACGCGGAAAATTCCGCCTGCGTCCGGATATTGTAGTAGAATCAAAAGATAGTGGAAACTTTTCTGATTATGACACAATCATAATTGATACAAAATGGAAAAATTTAGATTCCAGCGCGCCTGACAAAAACTATCTTATTGATATAAAAGATATGTATCAGCTTTATGCCTATGGTCAAAAGTATCATCTGGGTGACAGTTATTTTCTTGATATAATTCCAAAACTTGTTCTCGTATATCCATACACAGAAAAGTTCCAGGCAGAATTAAAGCCTTTTGTTTATGAAGAGATAAAAGCAAAATATGGTCTAAAGCTGGTTGTTTATCCGTTTAATCTTGCTGATGAGGGAAATCATGAAGAAGGTTATAAACGGCAGATTGGCGAGATAATGCAACTTGCTGCCAATCCAGATAAATTACCAGCTTCTAATCCAACGAAACCGATGCAGGTATTCGAAAATGAAAGTGAGATTCTTACAGAAGATTACAAAATTAATTCTGATGATATATATATGTTGCTTGGATATTATAGAAATGAAGCACATCTTAATTGGATTTTGCAGAATAAACTTTATAATGTCCGACTTGGTGACAGACGTGGTGCATTGCGGGGAATGAATTTAAGAATTACTCCGTCAAGAATTGTTTTGTATACAAATGGTAAGAATGAAGAGCCTGTCGGTATTAGAATTTTTACTGTCAATCAATCAGAAGTGCTTGTAACAGATAAACAGAAAATGGAAGAACTAAAGTATCCTGCTGGAAGTACTGGTATTGGAGAATCATATAAATTATTTTCATTAGGAACAGAAATTAAAAATCATAAGAAACTTGATATAAAGAAAATAAAAACAGACAGTGGCAGAAGTGAAAAAAGTTATCGACCGCTTTTCGTGAGGTACTAAGAAGGTACAGTCGTTCGGTACCTTAATGAACAAAAACAATAAACCTGTTATGGTTAAGGAAAGATATGGAAAATTTGGAATTATTAGTACGAGAACTCGTAAAACTCCCGAATGAAAATGAATGTGTGGAGTTCAAACATAAAAACTTTGATCCTGAAATGATAGGGCAGGTATAATCAGTATTCTAAACTTCAGGGAAATCAGGAAATAGGGACTTGGCTTCGTACTCTTCTTTCCAAAAATGCAGATTATGATTTTTATGAAACAGAGATTGATGGAAAAAAGATTATTGTTTTAATTATACGAAAAGCATTTGGAACGCCAGTTACTTTTAAGAAAAATACATATATCCGTTCTGGAAGTAATACAAAGCCTTTAAGAGACTTTCCTGCAATGGAAGCTCAACTTTGGGATAAGTTACGTATGAATGATTTTGAAAAAATGCCTGCTAAATCGAAAAGCAATACGTGTTGTTCAGTATGCAGATGATACGAAATTAAAAATTCTTAAAGAATATAATGGAACAAAGGGGTACGCTGTAGGATTCGAAAGTCTAATGGGATTCTTAGAAGCTTTATTACCGTCACAGGAAATTATTACAGAGTCTGTACGAAAGACTATAACAAAATATCCTATGATTGCTTTACGTGAGATTATTGCGAATGCCTTAATACATCAGGATTTTACAGTTTCTGGTTCAAGTTCTTTGGTAGAAATTTTCCAATCAAGAATTGAAGTTACAAATCCTGGCATTCCGCTTGTTGATATTAATCGATTTATTGATAATCCACCAAAATCAAGAAATGAGATTCTTTCTTCGTTAATGCGTCGCTTAAAAATGTGCGAGGAACTTGGTTCTGGTTGGGATAGAATTGCATTAGAATGCGAATTGAAACAACTTCCAGCTCCAAAGATTCTTCTTTATGAGGAAAATACAAAGGTTATCCTTTATTCTGAATTGCCTTTTGCAAATATACCTCATGAAGAAAAGTTATGGTCTTGCTATCTTCATGCTTGTATAAAATATCTAACACACGAAGGGCTTACGAATAGTTCTTTAAGACAGCGTTTTGGTCTAGAAGATACAGCAGCTGCACAGATTTCTAGATTAATAAAAGAAGCTGTTTCGGAGGGCGTTATAAAACCTTTTGATGTAGAAACCTCACAGCGTTATATGAAATATATACCTGGCTGGGCATAATTCTTATTTGCTCGCCATTTGCTTGTTATTTGCTTATGGGGTAATAAATATGCTGGTCTAGTGTTGTTTTATTTATAAAATGTAAACAAATAACACTATATATCGTTGCGGAAAGTAAGATCTTATTTGCTTGCCATTTGCTTATGAGGAACGAAAATGAAAATCCTGGTCAGCGCCTGTCTTGTGGGCGACAATTGTAAATATAACGGTGGAAACAACCTTAATGAGAGGCTGGTGGAATTTCTGGCGGTTCATGAGGTTGTGAAGGTTTGTCCGGAAGTTTTGGGCGGGCTTGCGACACCACGGGCTCCGACGGAAGTTCAAAAGGGGCAGGTTGTAAATACGGAAGGCAGGAATGTCACTAAGGAATTTGAGGCGGGGGCTTTGAGGGCTTTTGAGATTGTGGAAAAGGAAAATCCTGATTTGATTATTCTTCAGAGCAGGAGCCCTTCGTGTGGAATTAAGCAAATTTATGACGGGACTTTTTCCGGGCGGAAGATTGAGGGGCAGGGGCTGTTTGCGGCTCTTTGCATTAAGGCGGGCTGCAAGGTTCTGGATATTGAAGATTTTGATGAATATCTAACGATAGAAAAATAAAGCAAGGCAAATATTTAATAATTTACAAAATATAACAAATCTCTACCGAAGTTGATTATATGTGGAATCTTGAAGAAAATCTTTAGAGATTTGTGTTGCTGCCGGTGTTAAACTTCCTAAAAATGCCGGCGAGAAATTTCCGCTTTTAGGCATTGCATACCGCGTTCAAAAAAGGGCATTGGAGCGTTGAAAAAGGGACATTCGGCGTTCAAAAGAGGACAGCTTAAAAATTGTCAGATATAGTAAAAGAACAGGCTTTATAGCCTGATTTTTTTTACTGGGAGGAACAGCAACATGCTGGACTATCTGACAATTTTAAGGATGCACTATTCGCAGAATCTTAGTTTCCGTGAAATTGGTGCAAGTGTCGGCTGCGGTAAAACTGCCGTCGGTCGTTTCATTACGAGATTTGAAGAATCGGAGTTTACATATCCACTGCCTCAAAATTATTCAAACGAGCAGATTGAAGCTGCCCTTTACAAAAAACGAGGCGGGACAAAAGCTGAATTTGCAGAGCCTGACTATGAAAATGTCTTTAAGGAAATGGCAAAGAAAGGTCAGACTCTTCAACGTCTCTGGAACAAGTTTAAGCGTTACTGCGAGAATACCTGGACGGCAGACAGGGATTGATGAATGGCTTGATGTGAATACACGGATGGTCCATTTCTTCGGAGGAGTTACTCCAATAATTACACCTGACAATGCAAAGGTTGCAGTTACAAGCAACAACGATTATGCAGATCCTGTTCTGAACAAGGATTATAACGAATGGGCACAATGGTATGGAACAGCCTTAATGCCGGCCCGGGTAAAAGCTCCTGATGATAAACCGGGCGTTGCGCAGACGACTGACTTCCGGCTTTATTCTGAACATCGAAACTGCCTAATTTAGGCTGTCCCTTTTAGGACGCTGGTTGTCCTTTTTTGAACGCCTTTTGCAATTCTTGATGCTTGTAAAAAGCTTCCCAAGGTTGTTTTTGAATATGATTGTATATGCTTTTTTGGAGGCAGTTATAAACTAATTCTTTTGGAAGATGGCCGGTTAATCCGGGAGGACTATAATTTATCCATGCCAATCATAAAGAACAGCCTTTCAGATGATTTTGAAGACCTTGTAATCAACAGCCCGAATCTAGTAAAAGCAATCAAGCAGCTTATAAATGAAAACAAATAGGAATTAAAGAGTTTATTATCAAAGTATATTGCGAACCCTGGCATTTGTGATGGAGCAAGCGAAACTTTCAGATTTGGAAGCTCTTGGATTGATTGCTCCGATGTTATCTGCGGCGTTTAACAGAGAGTATGAGTGGGGGGAGAAGGATATAACGGAGTATGGTGGGGAGATGAGGGAGTTTTTTGGGGCAGAATGAAATTTGAATGAAAAATATTTTGTGAAATCGTGATTTTTTTCACCTTTAAACCACAAAGTCGTGGTATAATCTTCCATAATATGCAAGTTGATTATACAAAGCTTTGGACTCGTTATAAAGAGATGGGGTATAAGAATAAAACAGACCTTATTGAGATGGCAGGAATATCTACAAACATTCTGGCCAAACTGACAAAGGGCGAATTCATTTCCATGGATAGTATCCAACGCATTTGCAAAGCTCTGAACTGTGATGTCGGGGATATTTGTGTAATTAATAAAGTTAAGCATTAATAGGAATATAAAATGGCACAGTATAACGTAAACAATATTATGGTTAGTTCACTTCTGTCTAGTATTAGAGATGGAACTATTGCAATTCCTGAAATACAGAGACCATTTGTTTGGGACCCTACAAAGGTTCGTGATTTAATTGATTCATTATATAAAGGATATCCTGTTGGATATATTATTGTTTGGCAGAATCCTGATGTAAAACTTAAAGATGGAACTATTTCTTCTGGAAAGAAAATCATTATTGATGGGCAGCAGAGAATTACTGCGTTAACTGCTGCAATTGTTGGTCTTGAAGTTGTTGGTGCGGATTATAAAAAGAAGAGAATTAAGATTGCATTTAATCCAAAAGAAGAGAGATTTGAAACTTGTAACCCTGCTATAGAAAAAGATATTCAGTGGATTTCAGATATTTCAACCGTATTACAGCCCGGTTTTGATGCTTTTTCTTTTGTAAATGAATATTGTGATAAAAACAAAATCACAGATAATGCTGAAAAAAGTTCTATTAACAAAGTAATCAATACTTTAAGTCAGATTCAGAACAATAGCCTTGGTGTAATAGATCTTTCTTCTGGTCTTGATATTGATAGTGTCACAGATATTTTTATTCGAATCAACTCTAAAGGCAAAGTCCTTTCACAAGCAGATTTTGCTATGTCAAAGATATCCTCGAATGAAAAATATAAAGGTGATTTAATTCGTAAGACTATAGATTATTTTTGTCATCTTCTTCAGAATCTTGGTGATTTCGATACTATAAAAAATAATGATTCTGAGTTTGCAAATACGGATGAGTTTAAGGCAATTGCTTGGATAAAAGATGAAAACGAAGATATTTATGAACCAGATTATACAGACCTTTTGAGAGTTGCATTTACTTCAAAATTCCATCGTGGTAAACTGGCTGACCTTGTAAGTTTGTTAAGTGGACGTGATTTTAAGACTCGTGAATTTAAAGAAGAAATTGCTGAACAGTCATTTAAAGACTTAAAAGAAAGTGTTTTACAATTTGTAAATAAAACAAACTTCCAAAGATATTTAATGATTGTTAAATCCACAGGAATTATAGATTCATCACTTGTTCGTTCTGACAACGTTATGAATTTTGGATATATTCTATACCTTGCACTTAGAGAAAAGAAAATCGATGCTGTCATTATAGAAAGGGCTGTAAGACGTTGGATTGTACTTGCAATTCTTACTGGTAGATATTCTGGTTCTCCTGAATCTATGTTTAATTATGATATTACTCGATTTGTGGATGCAGCCGATCCAATTGATTATATTGAACAGACTGAAGCCGGTGTTCTTTCTGAAGCATTCTGGAGCAATGTTCTTATTACAAGGCTTAACACTGCTGTTGCAAGTAGTCCATTTTATAATGTTTATCTTATGGCTCAAGTAAAAGCTGGCGATAAAGGATTCTTATCAGAACAAATTGATGTTAAGTCAATGATTGAACAGAGAGGTGATATACATCACTTATTCCCTAAACAGTATTTAATAAACAATGGAATCAAAGATAAAGGAATGTATAATCAGATTGCAAATTATGTTTATTTACAATCTGAAATAAACATCAAAGTAAAAGATACAGCACCGAATGAATATATGGCTACAGTCCTCCAACAGTGTGAAGATAAAAAGCCTGTATATGGTGGAATAGTTGATAGAGATGAACTGATGCAGAATCTTAAGGCAAACTGTGTTCCAGAAGATTTTGTTAAAATGGATGTAAAAGATTTTAATAGATTCCTTGATATGAGACGTAAGCTTATGGCATTAAAAATCAAAGAATATTACGAAAGCTTGAAATAGAAAAAGGAAATTAATAAAAATGCTTCACACAATGATTCAAAAATCATGCAAAAAATGGTTCTCTTCTAGTGATTGCAAAATAAAAAACTTGATTTCCTATATGATTTCTACAGGGGAACTTCGCGACGCGCAGATAGAAGCAATAAAAATATATCTTTTCTTAAAAATAGCCTGTGATAATAAACCTCTTTATGATCTTTTTTGCAATGGAGCCTTTAATTCTCTTTCAGAGGCAGATTTGAACAGTATGGAACTTTCTACGCTTACTCGCGAAACTCTTTTGAGTAATAAAGCTGCCCTGGCATTGTATGAATATGCATCACAGAAAAACGAAAAGGGAGAGCAGGTTTCTGTAAAACTTACAGATGAAATAAAAAAGAATCCACAAAATATAAATTACGAAACTATATTCAAAAAAATATTCTATGGCGTTACTTATTCCGATTATCTTTTCAGCCTTCCGATGGGTGCCGGAAAAACATTTTTGATGGCGGCTTTCATTTATCTTGATATGTATTTTGCAATGCAGAATCCTGATGACAGCCGATTTGCCAGAAACTTCATTATTTTGGCTCCGTCAGGCTTAAAAACTTCGGTTATTCCAAGCCTTAGAACAATTCAGGAATTTAATCCGGCCTGGGTTTTGCCTGAACCAACAGCGAGCGAAATAAAAAGACAAATGATTTTTGAAGTGTTGGATGAAAACAAATCTGCAAAAAAATCAAACCGATCTAAAAATCCGAATGTTCAGAAGCTTGCCCTTCATCAGCCATTTGAGGATTTAACAGGCCTTGTGGCCGTAACAAATGCTGAAAAGGTTATTCTTGACGGACTTGTTCGTGCAGAACAGGGAGAATTATTTGAAGAAAGTTCGGAAACAAAAGACCGTGAGGCAAATGAACTTCGTTACTGGATTGGGAAACTCCCACAGCTTTCTGTTTTTATCGACGAGGTTCATCATGCAACAGATGGTGACATAAAACTCCGCTCTGTGGTGAACCGTTGGGCAAATGGTGAAAAGAAAAATGTGACAAATGTAATCGGCTTTTCTGGTACACCATACTTGGATAAAGCAGAAAAAATACCTGTTACAGATTCTCTTTCTGTTGCTTCGTCTGATATTTCTAATACCGTTTATTATTATCCGCTTGTAGATGCAATAGGAAACTTCTTGAAATATCCAACCGTAAAGGTTTCTGACAATAAAGACAGTATGCAGATTGTTGAAAGCGGTGTGCGTGAATTCTTACAAAAATATAAAGACACCGTTTACGACCGCCCGCCACGCACACTACAGGCTAAACTTGCGGTTTATTGCGGAAAAGGAATAGATTTTCTTGAAGAAGAAGTTTATCCATTTATTTCAAATCTCATCATGGAGTACGGACTAAATCCTAATGAGCATATTTTGCGCTATCACGATGGAAACAAAAATCATCCTAAGCCACAAGATAGTGATTATCAGTTCAGGATTCTTGATAGAAGTGAATCAAAAATACGAATAATACTCCTTTGTCAGATTGGAAAAGAAGGATGGAACTGCAGGAGCCTTGCAGGGGTGATTCTTTCGCAAGAGGGGGATTGTCCTACAAATATGGTTTTGCAAACTTCATGTAGATGTTTGCGTCAGGTTGAGCGAGGCATAAAAGAAACTGCCTTAATATATTTAAATGAGACAAATGCGGAAAAACTAAAAAAGCAACTTGAGCAACAGCAGCATATCAATCTTGATGAATTCCAGAAGGGCTCAAGAGGTGCTACCGAAACGCTTAACAGATATAATCGTACTGAGCATTTAAAGCTTCCTCCAATACCGCTGTATCAGTATTCAATCAAATATGACACTCTGCTTGTGGAAGAGCCTGATACTGAAACTGTTATTTCAAATGCTGTAAAAAATTCTGAGCAGAAAGCAGTTATAAATAAACAGTTTGATGTCAGGAAAGCAGATTTCACAAATATCGATATTGATTCTTCTGAGCATGGAAAACTTCCGGCACGATACAATACTTGGCTTTATGAAATAGCGAGAGAGAGTTTTGGTTTTGTAACAATTGCAAAACTCCATGAACATGACAAGGCATTGCGCAAGGTCTTTAATGAAGTCTCATATAAAGCTGATGACGAGACATATTTCAGTTCTCATTATGACATACAAAAATTAAATTCACTCATCAGAACTGCCTTTTATGAAAAACGAGATTTTTCTGTCAGGGAAGAATTTATAAAAGAATCAGTAAGATTGCTGTGCATAGAACAGTTTTCACCACAAGTCGAAGTTGCGTCATCTAAAATTAAGGATTATTATCCTGAAGAAATCGAAGTTCAAAAGATAATTGACGCAGATAAATCTGGAAAAACTGAAATTGATGAAAAGACAAAAGCTGCCGTTACAGCTCTCCGTGCAGCAGGTTTGAATAAAGAGGCTGATGATATTGAAAATAAGGCTTGCCCTTATCCAAATAAAGACCGAACTTTTCATTACCTTCCATATAAAACAGACAGCTCTTTTGAACAGAAATTCCTTGACGAAGTATTAAAGGAAGAGTGTGTATTAAAATACAATCTTGAAGTTTATTATAACGGAGACCGCACGCTGACTGATTTTAGGATTCACTGTTATAAAAAAACTGAAAAAGATTGGTCAAATGTCGGTGAATATACACCTGATTTTATCATCTTGCAAAGGAAATCAGAAAACGAAGTCGGAAAAGTTTTAATTGTTGAAACAAAAGGCAGCTTATATGCAAATGACCCGAATTTCATT
The DNA here is from genome assembly GCA_902802305.1 of uncultured Spirochaetaceae bacterium. Classification (GTDB taxonomy): domain Bacteria; phylum Spirochaetota; class Spirochaetia; order Treponematales; family Treponemataceae; genus Treponema_D. The sequence continues at coordinate 39,110 of CADCLG010000028.1, read as the reverse complement.
GCCCGCAGGGAATTTGTTGAGCAGTATTTTATAAAGATGAACAATGAAAAAACAGGTGCTGAAAAATTCTCATATCTTTATCTGCAAGATAATGAGTCGGACGAAGAAAGAATTAAAAAGACAATCATCCATGTTAATGCATTTTTTGGGGAGGAAATGTAAATGGCAAAGAAGCAAAAAAAAGAAGTTACAATTCGAAGTTCCGCAGCTGAATACTTAACTTTTGTGGCAGCCAATGGGGATGATAAAAATAGTGTAGAAGTCCGCTATGAAGATGAAAACATTTGGATTACACAAAAAATGCTTGCAGTCTTGTATGATGTTGATGTTCGAACAATAAATTATCATATCAAGAAGATTTTTGATGACTCAGAACTTGAAGAAGCTTCAGTTATCCGAAATTTTCGGATAACTGCCGCAGACGGTAAATCTTATGACACAAAGCATTATAATCTTCAGATAATAATTGCCGTTGGATTTAAAGTTAATTCTGAGCGTGCAGTTCAGTTTAGAAAATGGATAAATCAGATTGCAAAAGATTATACGATTAAAGGCTGGGTTATGGATGAAGAGCGGCTTAAAAACGGCGGCTCTGTCCTCACCGAAGACTATTTCGAAGAGCAACTTGAACGAATTCGTGAAATACGGGCAAGTGAGCGCAAATTTTATCAGAAAGTAACGGATATTTATGCAACATCAATTGATTATGACAGGGATGCAGCTTCTACAAAACGCTTTTATGCAACAGTCCAGAATAAAATGCATTTTGCGGTTCACGGGCATACAGCAGCAGAACTTATTGTAGAACGAGCAAATGCAGAAAAACCGCACATGGGGCTGACTACATGGAAGGACGCTCCGAACGGAAAAATAAAGAAAAGCGATGTAACGATTGCAAAGAATTATCTTTCGGAATTTGAGCTTTCTCAGTTGAATCGTATGGTTACAGCTTATCTTGACTTTGCGGAAAATATGGCATTACGAAAAATCCCTCTGACAATGGCAGACTGGGAAAAAAGATTGAACGGCTTTATTCAGATGTTCGAATATGGGTTGTTGCAGGATGCTGGAAAAGTCAGTGCAGAAATTGCAAAGCTTCATGCCGAAACTGAATTTGAAAAATACCGCATTGTACAGGACAGGCTGTATAAAAGCGATTATGACTTATATTTGGAAGAATTAGAACGCAAAATGGAGAAAAAAAATGCCAATTAAATACATCCCATACACTCCGGAGCCGATAGAAGGGCAGGCTCTTTTAGATAATTTTACTCGAACACTCCGTTATAAAGGAAACTACGACATAAAAGGTAAGCTTGTGCGCGGAATGCCCTTGTATGAAATGCAGACTCTTGAAACTGTAGGAGAAGCTGAAAAAGCAAAGCAGAATCTTGTGATTCGCGGGGAATGTGTTTCTGCGTGTGCCTATCTAAAAGAAAAAGGCATTCTTGTTGATTTAGTTTACATTGACCCGCCCTTTGCAAGCGGAGCTGATTATTCCAAGACCGTTTACATCCGTCAGAATCCCAAGTTGGCAAAGGCTTTGAAGCAGGCAGAAGAAGAACTTGAAATTGAAGATTTGAAAAGCTTTGAAGAAAAAATGTACGGCGATGTTTGGGATAAAGAAAAGTACCTGAACTGGATGTATGAAAACCTCTGTGCCATAAAAAGCGTGATGAGCGAGACCGCCAGCATTTATGTGCATCTGGATTATCATATTGGGCATTATGTAAAAATATTGATGGATGAGGTTTTTGGGGAAGATAATTTTAGGAATGAGATTATTTGGCATTATACAAATAAAATGAGTGGTTCTACAAGTCCTCATGATTTTGTCTGTGAGCATGATACTATTTTCAGATATTCAAAAAATTCTAATTACATATACAATGTAATTACAGAATTAAGAGAAGAACCTGTAAAGCAAAGTAAGAGAGTCAAAGTTGACGGAAAAAACATGCGAGCAAGGGATGAGAATGGAAATATAATCTATGAAATATCAAATGATAAAAAAGTTAAAGATGTTTGGGAAATTCCTTATATTGCTTCAACTGATACGCAAAGAGTTGACTACGCCACACAAAAACCTGAAGCCCTGCTTGAACGCATCATTAAAGCATCTTCCGATGAAAATATGCTTGTTGCAGATTTCTTCGGCGGTTCTGGTGTAACGGCAGCTGTAGCAAATAAACTTAACCGCCGTTTCATTCACTGCGATGTGGGCATCAATTCTATCCAGACCGTACGCGACCGCTTGATTGCTCAAAAAGAGACCCCGAATCATGTTCAGGGTGACGTGGATTTCTCCGTTTTGGAAATAAAAGACGGCGTTTCCCTTTTCCGTAATCCCGTTCAGACAATGGAAAAACTAAAGTCTCTCGTACCCGGGCTTGGAAAAATGGAAGGCCTTTCTGACTTTTGGGCGGGCTGTATAGAAAGCGTGAAGGACGGCACTGTTCCAGTTTATCTTCCGGATTTAAAAAACAGCGAGTGCAAGATTTTAGACAAGCCGTTTATGAGCCGCATTCTGCATGAGCATCTGGGAAATCTTCCTTTCACTCCGACCCGCGTAATCATCTATTATGTTGATGTGGCGGACATTTCAGAAATTGAAGAGTTCGTTAAATCAGACAAATCAACCCTTGCAAAAATCGAATTCCGCGACTTAAAAGAACTGCTTGACGACATAGTAATTGAAGACACCGCAGATTTTGAAGTGAGCGAAGTACAGGAAGAACTTATCCCGGAATATAAACTGACCATAAATTCATTTATGAGCGATCGGGTAATGCGACACATAAACGCCTACAATCAAAAATGCGAACTCAACTCAAAAGGTAAAAAGTTCAAGCCAATCATCATTTCAGAAGAAGGTCTTGAGCTCATTGAATGGCTTTCTGTTGATTGCACAAATGCAGACGGAGAGTGGAAGAGCGATTCTGAAATCAAAATAGACAAACTCGGTTTTGTTATCAAGAACGGCACAAAAACAAAAGATTTCTGGGACGGCACAATCAAAAGCGAAACAAAACCGCTGCGTCTGAAAATCAGGAATATCTGTGGCGATGAGACTGTGTGGAAGGTAGAGTAAGGAGATAATGCGATGAGAAAAAGCATAAATATAGGCGGTGTTATAACAAGTATTATTGTTACTGTTATTGGAGGTTTCATTCTCTTACATATAACAAAAGATAAAGTTGATATAAAATACAATCTATCTGCTCCAATTTCTATTCCATCTGAAAAATACTATGTACAACAGTTAAAAATTCAAAATGTTGGGAATGCAACTGCAGAAAATTTAGTAATTACATTGAATGGTAATATCCAAAAATATGAAATAAAAAAATATTCTGAACAAGATTATTATCAGGAATATGAACTGAGCGATAATATCGGAAAACAAATTTGTTATTCAAAACTTCCTAAAGAGGGATCTATCGTTATAACAATGAATATTAGCAAGCCGGACTCTCTAAAAGTTGAAATTAAACATGACAAAGGAAAAGCAACAGAAGTATTTTCGTCTCAGTCAAAAATTGGATATGCTCTATTGTTCTTTATTATTTCCATTCTTTTTTATTTGGTTTCTAGTACAAAATATTTTATTGATGATTATTGGATTTCATCTGTTTTACAATATGACAAAAAGAAAATTCTTAACAAAAAACAACCTTTTTATTTATCAGAATCAAAATGGAAAGAAATAAAAACTTTAGCGATAAAAAATGAATTAGCTGAAATAAGAAATGAAACTTTTATTTCAGTAGAAGGATTAAAAGATTCAAAAGCTACATTTTATTTAACTGCTCAAAATTTAGAAAAACTAGAACTTTCTGATGATGAAAAAAAGAAAATGATTTCAGAGACTTCAGAAATTTATCTTAAAAATTTAAGAATCGAATATAATAGAACATACAGTGAATACGAATATATCAGAGCTTTCTCAATTCTACGCCCCGAGTTAGTTGAAGAATCAAAATGGAACGAAGAAAGAGAAAGACTTTTATCTAACTATAAAGATTATTGTATAAGCAGATGCTATAATTTTTATGACATACCAAATACGGCCGTATATTTCGATAACGTCCTTTCTTCAATAATTCTTTCAGATATTGAAAAAAGTAAAATTAAACAAGATATAAAACAGTGGTGGCTAAAAAATCTAAAGCAGTGGATAAATGGATTATCATCAGATTCTGATAAAAGGTATATAGAACAGTTTCTCCAAACGGAGAAACCTAATTATTTTACACAATCTGAGTGGGAATCAATAAAAAAAATTACAAATGATAAATATTTAGAAATAATTTTGTTTGAGCTTTCTTATTCATCAAAGGAAGACTATGAAAAAATATTGAGAAATAGAAATCATATAATAAACTATTTACCAGATGATTGTTGTAAAAAAATAAAAAAATATGCGGAACAATTGTATTGCTTATCCATAATGGAAGATTCACTTATTCTATCCCATAAAGAGTTAGTAGATAAATATGATTTTACTTTATTAGAATCTAAAAGAATAACAGCAATTCTTAAGTTGATTGACAAAGCTCAATCTATAGAAAAACTATTAAATTCTCCTGTAGAGGGTATTGATAAATTAGAAATTCCAGAAAGTGTAGAAAAATCATTTTGGAATTCGATAATTGAATACAGAACTAAAAACGCTGAATTAAATGACAAACTTCAAGAAGTAAACAAGGAAGAGTTAAAGCTGAAAGTAAAAATCGAAAAAGTCTTAAGGCAATTAACCTTTATAAATACAATTTTGGATTCACCAGATGAGATTGATAGAATTGAAGATTATGAAGATTTATTTTCTAAAGGTAATTATGAGAATTTAAGAAAAATCAAAGACTTATTAGAAAGTAATAATACAAGAGAAAAGGAATATAAATGAATCAAGAACTAATAACCGCCGTAAAGGCAATAAAAACAGCAATTTTACAGTCTCAGTATCAGGCAGCGAAGGAAACTACTCGCGGTCAGCTTATTCTTTATTATGGCATTGGTCGCTATCTTTCTTCAAAGAAAGGAAAGAAAACATGGGGAACAAGTGTTCTTGAAACTATCAGTTCTCAACTTAGAAAGGAACTTCCTGGATTACGCGGATTTTCGGCTACAAGTCTTAAGAAAATGCGTTTGTTTTATGAAAACTGGGAATTTTTAGAAGATTCTAATTCGTCCGTTATGACGGACGAATTGCCAGATAAAACAAATTCGTCAGACGCGTCTGACGAATTAACAGCAATAATTCCAATTTCGGATTTTAAGATTAGTAACTAAATATGAACGTATTTGATATAATTCCATCAGATTTTTTCAATTGTCTCGCGGGAAAAAGCAATAATCGTGTATATGCTGATTGTCTGGAATTAATACATAATCAAAATGATAAAGAAATTTCTGGGCGACTTGAGCGTTCATATTTAAGAGACGTACTGGCTGCATTTTTATTGGAAAATCATCTTGATTTGTCAGACGAAGATAGCACTGCAAATGCAGGAAATGATGAAGCTAATTTTGTTTTGCGCAAATTCATTTCTGTTGGCTGGATTGAAGAATATCAGGATGATTCTACTTTTGAAAAATATATTGTAATGACTGATAATGGAATTGCTCTTGCAGAGTTTTTACAAAAATTAAAAAAGCCAGCAACTCCAGAGTTTTCCAGTTACATTCTCAATATTTATAACCGTTTTAATTCAAAGGAATATGCAAATAAGCAGGAACTATACAACTTTATTCTAAAACCTACTTTTTCCGATGCAAAAGCCCTTTCTTCAGATCTTAAAAAACTTTCAACTTCTATAAAAAAGATTATCGAGAAAATGAATCATGAAGGAAGTCTGGAAAGTCTTACTGAAAATATTATCAGTTATTGTGACGGAGATTTTATAAAAGAATATTCAAGACTTGTTCATCAGCAAAATATTCACATTTATAGGAACTTTATTACCCGAAAGCTAGATGAAATGAAGCAACCTGAATATTTTAATCTTCTGTGCACAGAATTATTAGCAGAAGAAAAAGCTCATAAAGTCCTGATTTCAAATATGGAAGCAGAAGAAAGAGTTTATGAAATGATTGATTCCACAAAGAAGTTCCTTCATGACGATTACAATAAAATAATGGATGATATCAAACTGAAGATTAACACTTATATTCACATAGCAATTGCACGTGAAAGAATGCTAAGAAATAAAGGACTTGATATCCGTGGTGTAGTTGAGCAAACATTACGAATTCTCATTTCTTCTGAAAACAGTTCAGAAAAAGAAGAGCTCGGAAATTTATTTAATATTCAAAAGTATGAGTATGTTGATCAGTCATCTGTAATGTATCCACATAAGAGCCAGCAGATCTTGCATAATACTGAATCCGAATATTTTGAATTAACACAGGAAGAAATAGAACGGCAAAAATATATTCTCGAACAGGAATCTCACAATCCATATTCAAAAGACCAGATGAAAAAATACATGGATGATTTATTCATGCAAAATGAAATTATTGATAACAGTCAGTTTAATTATTCAAATAAAGAAGATATATTAAAATCTTTGGCTGCAGTGAGTTATGCAAAAGAAAATGGATATTTAATAGAAACAGATGGTACCTATATAGAAAGTGAAAACTATATAATCAAGCACTGGGGGGCAAGAAAAAATGACAAATAATGAATCAATTAATGAATACTGGAATTCAGAATTTACCTCGAGTGATAAACAATTCTTCCAGAAATGTGCCAGAATTTTATTAAAGAAAACATTTATTGTTCGTGACAAAGACGAAGAAAACCGCAAGATGTTTTATTTTGTGTCAAAAAACTCTGATTTCTTTTCTCAATATTTTTCATTTATTGGATTTGAAGTTTTAGTTCAAAAAGATTCCGGTGTAGTAATGCTTTCCAATATTGTAAATGAAAATATATCGGCATCGGTAGCAGTTAATAGATTCCGCTTTAAGAAAATTGAAAGTATTATTCTTTGTTGTTTATGGACTTTACTTTCTGATAGATTGCACCGTGGTTCATTGGATAAACTTATAAAAATTACATTGTCAGATTTAAATATAGAACTAGAAAAATACGACTATAAGAAACCATTTGATAAAGGTCCGTTGAATGACATATTGAAGTTGTTTTGCAAATTCAACTTAATTGGAACAATCGGTGAAATTGGTGATGAAGATTTTGCCATTATTCTTTATCCTTCGTTACAATTTGCACTAAATGAAAGTGAGTTTGTTTCTTTTGTAAAAGATGCAGAAAAAAGAATGAAAGGTAACGAAGAAGATATAACAGCGATTGATGAACCAGAAGATTTTGACTCTACAGATTCTGAAATAGATCCTTTTGATATAGAAATTGATACTGGAGATGAAGAGTAATGAAAGATAACAGAAAAACGGCAAAAAGACTTCTCCTTGTAAACTGGTCATGTTTTCAAAATGAAATAATAAAGCTTGGGAGTTCTACTCTTTTTACTGGTGTAAATGGTACCGGAAAAACTACAATTCTTGATGCAATGAGTTATCTTATTACTGCCAACACGCAGTTTAATAAAGCGGCTGATGATAATGGAAGAAATGTAACTGCATATATTCATGGTGACAGAAAGACAAATGGATCAGACAGATATCTTCGCCCGGGGAATGTTACAAGTTATATTGCCATGGAATTTTATGATCCTCTTATTTCTGATTATCACGTAATTGCTGTTTGTATGGAATCTCGTTCAGAAAGTGACAGGGCAATCAGCCAATGGATAATCCGTGAAAGATGCAGATTGGAGGATTTTAATTTCAGTTCTGTTGAAAATGGGAAACTTACCGTAACATCAAAAAATAATCTTACATTCAAAAACATCCCGCTGAAAGGGGCTGATTTTTTGGGCCGCGAAAAGGCTATTCCACAGCTAACCCGTCAGTTAGGAATACGAACTACAGATTACAGAAAGTATAAAGAAAAGCTGCTTAAGATGATGGCTTTTGATCCTGAACGAAATGTAGATAAATTTTTGCAGACTTCAGTTTTTGCTGAGGCAGAAGTAAAATCTCTTGACCGGCTTAGGGAGCAACGAAAGCTTTATGATCAGGCAAAACAAATGTTCGAGCAGATTCAAGAAAGAAAGAATCTGCTTGAGGAAATAGAACAGAAGACTGCTGAATATGAAAAGGTACTTCGTAATTACAATATACGTGAATTAATGTTCCGCTATCAGTATATAAACCAATATAGGGATGAAATTTCAAAACTCGAAATAAAACAGCAGAATAATCAGATTCAGTTAAAGGACCTGGAAGAAAAGAAAAAAGAATCAGAAGCAAAACTTTCGGAGATGCGAAAAAGGCTTTCAGAAGTTGAAAATAAAAACCATTCAATTACAGAAAGTTTAAATAAGATGGAGAATGATAGGGATGAGATCAAGAATAAGATTTCTGAATTAGAAAAAGAACTTTCTCAATTAAAGAATCTCCAAGTTTCAATGAAAGTAATTCTTCCACAAATCATGAATTATTTTGATGTTGCTGATGAAGATAAGACAATTCTTTTCAATCTTAGTGAAAATGATTTTCCGTCTGATAAAAAGATTTCTACCTTCATTGTTTTTTCAAATAAGATAAAAACTCAGCGAGATTTATTCATAGAAGCAAATGGTCGAACAAAAGACAAACTTGTTGAAGTATCAAATGAAATAACAGAATATCAGCGGAAAATAAAAGACCTTGAAGCAAATATCCGTCAATTTCCGCAAGAAGCAGTGGAAGCTAAACGAATTATTCAGAATGAATTCAATAAGCGTGGAATAAAATGTCAGGTCCGTCTTTTTGCGGAACTTGTTGAATCTCTAAGTGATGAAAGCTGGCGTAAAGCCATAGAAACTTTTCTATGGAATAAACGGTACAACATCATCGTTGATGATGAATATTGCCATGAAGCTCTTAAAATCTTAAATGAGAAAAATATTTACAAAACAAGCGTTGTCCTCACTGATAAAATTCCAGAAACAGATATTGAAGAAAAATCAGTAGCATCAGTTTTGAAGATTCCTAATAACGGTGCAAGACGTTATGCAAATTATCTTTTAAACGGAATACATCTTTGTGAGAATATTGAAGAACTTCATGAATATCCAAAAGGCGGTATAACAAAAGATGGAATGCTTTGCAAACGTTATGCAGCCAGTAAAATGCAGATTCAGAAGACGCAAGTTTGTTTAGGAAATAATGTAGTAAAGATTCAGCTGGAACAGGCTAAAAAAGAACTTGAAAAACTTGTATATGAAAAAAATGGATATGAAAAAGAAATCCAAGATAGAAAACAATTAGTTACATTAATCGATAATGTTGAGTGGAAAGCAGAACGCTATAATTTTGATAGTTCAATCGAACTTTCTGACGAAAACAGGAATTTTGGAAAACTCTCGGTTCAAATTGAAGAATTAAGAAACAGCCCTGAGATGCTGGCGGCTGCAAAAGAGTATGAACTTGCTAAATCAAACTATGATGAAGCGGATAGAGAGTCAAAACTAATTGAGCGAACTCTTGGTTCTACAGAAAAAGAAATTTCTAACATTCAGGATAAAATTTCAGAAACACATGGAAAGTCTGAAAAGATAGAAATTGAGTACAATGAACTTGAAGAACAGCATTCAGAATTAGTTGATGAAATGAAAGAAGAATATGAACGTGCCAGCAAACAGCGAAATACATTCATTATTATTGGTGAAAAACATCGAAAACAGTTGTCTGTTGATGTAGAAAACGCAAAAAAAAGGATGGAAGATAAGCAACGAGAATATAATATTCTTTCTGAAATAGAAGCTTCAAATTATGGTGTTGAGTTTATTCCTTTCTACCGTGATCGTTATCGTGATGTTGCAAATGTAAAAATTGATGAAGCCAAAAACAAAGTTGAAAAGCAGTCAGAAAAGCTTCGTGATGTTTTCTTACATGATTTTGTTGCAGAACTTAATGAAAAAATAGTTGCGGCAAAAGAAGAGATTGAAGCAATCAATTCAGAATTAAAACGTATTCCATTTGGTCGTGATATATATCAGTTCAAAATGGAAGAAAAATCAGATAGAGAAGTTTTCTTTACTATTTGTAAGAATCTTGAACTATATTCAGAAAGTCCAGATTTATTTACCGAAAAGACTGTAAGTGATGAAAAGCTTGCAGATGATGTTCAGTCTTTCTTAAACAAGATTCTTGATACAGAACAGGAAGAAGATTATTCAGATTATAGAAATTATTTTACCTATGATATGACAATCAGAAGTCATATAGGTGATGAAGAATCTGAAATGGACTTATCAAAGAAACAAGGCTCTGCCAGTGGAGGTGAAAAACAAACCCCATATTTTATAGTTCTTGCTGCAAGTCTTATGCAATTCTATCCTAAAGATGTTTGTTGTGCCCGTATTGCATTTATCGACGAAGCGTTCTCTGCACTATCAAAAGAACGAATTGAGCAGATGGTAAAATTTTTAGAAGATAATAATTTCCAGGTTTTCTATGCAGCACCGCCTGAAAAAATAAACAGTATTGGTCAACATATTGATAATACAGTATCTCTCTATACACAGGGAAAGTATACAAAACCGGTTGAAGGTTCGTGGTACTCCAGGAGCGCAATCAAAGAATGATTTATTCAAATATTCAAAAACAAATATTACAGAAGCTTCTCACAAAATATGAATCCAGTAAAACTTATAAAGGAACAAACTCAGTTGTACAAAATTTCTCAATAAAGTCTACTGATATTTTCAAAGAATATGAACAGGATTCAACAGACATTAATGCAATTGAAGATTTTGAAAAACAATGTGAGCTTCTTGAATCTGAAGGGCTTATTCAGCTTGCCTGGAAATATGAAAGAATATCAAAAATAATTTCAATTGCAACAGAAGAAAATTGGAATAAGATTCGAATAATTCTTGGTGTAAAAGATAAGAATACAAGGCTAAAAGAGGAAATCGCTTTTTATTCATCTGTTAGTGAAAAAACTTCTTCTCATAAAATAATAAACGATTTTTGCAAAACTCAAATTGAGCGACTCCAGGGTGGGAAGATTGCAGAGTACTCTTTAGAAGACGCTAACAACATAATTGCACTTTTGTCTTTTATTTTGCAGAACAAAAATGAAATCCTTGAACGGGAACTATCTATTTCTGTATTAGCAAATTCCAAGTCTTGGGAATCAAAATACAAAACCAAAATTTTACGCATTCTTAAAAAAAGTGGATATTTTGATTCTTTAATTGAAAATTGTGCTGATGAAAAAGAAGTAAATAAAGTCATTCTTGAAGAATGTAATATTTTTGCAAATCCTTCATATGTGTATTTTAAGGGAAATGGAACAATATTTTTTGAAAACGGTAACATTACAAAAACTTGCTCTGAAATACCATTTGCTATTTCCTCCGCCTCAATCGAAAAAATTGATTTCTTTGAAATTGCTGATTCAAAAATTATGACTGTTGAAAACCTTACTTCATTCAATAGAGTAAAAGAATCAGAAACATTCTTCATTTTCTTGTCAGGCTATCACAATAGTGTAAAGCAGAAATTTTTAGAAAAAATCTATCAACAAAATTCAAACAAAGAATATTATCACTTCGGCGATCTTGATCCAGACGGATTTTTTATTTTTGATAATTTACAGAAAAAGACTCACATTGATTTTAAGCCTTATAAAATGGGAACTGAAGAACTTAAGAAGTATTCAGATTTTTCAAAAACTCTTGAAGAAAACGATATAACTAAAGCAAAATCTTTAATTGAAAAAGGAAAGTTCGTAGAAATAATGAATTATATGCTCAAAAATAATCAAAAACTCGAACAAGAAATAATCAGCTGGAAAGAAACTCAGCACAAAAAGGAATAAGAAATGAACAATGACAATTCTTTCGAAATAGACTTTGACTCATACATTCTCCAGAGTGAACCAGAAAAACAGGAAAACGGAAAACTCTGGCAGACTGCTATCGGCTTGCAGCAGGTAGATGGGCTTACGCCTTCTAAATACCTTTACGAAACTGCAAAGAGGAATATTGATGGCGAAATTACAATTGAAGAGGCCAAGCAGCTTATTGATTCTTATTACGAAACTCGCCAGGGCAGAACAGAAGATGAAGATGATGCAGAAGAAGCAGATAAAGTTTCTGTACGAATCCGTGAAATCTTAGCAGAAAAGACTTTCAGCTTTACGCCAGATTTGCTTCTTTCTATCCATAAAAGGCTCTTTACTGGAGTATTCTGCAGGGTAAAGGCAGGTCATTTCCGAGATTATAATATTTCAAAACGCGAATGGGTTTTGGATGGAGAATCAGTCCTTTATGCCAACGCAGATATGATTCGGCAGACTCTTGATTATGATTTTAGCCAGGAGAAATCTTTTGATTATTCTAAACTTTCTAGAGAAGAGACTGTAAAACATCTTACTCGTTTTATTGCAAATATCTGGCAGATTCATCCCTTTGGAGAAGGTAATACCAGAACAACTGCAGTATTTACAATCAAATATCTGAACTCGCTTGGTTTTGATGTAAACAATGAGCCTTTTGAAAAGAACAGCTGGTATTTCCGTAATGCTCTTGTTCGTGCAAATTATACAAATATGAACAAAAGCGTTTATATGAATACGGAGTATCTGGAGAAGTTCTTCCGTAATTTGCTTCTAAGTGAACATAATGAGCTTAAAAATCGTTACTGTCATATCAAATATAATGAAAAAGTAGCGATAAACACTCCAAAAAGTAGCGATAAAACAGCGACAAAAGAAAAAAGTAGCGATATTATTTTTAATTATCTTAAAGAAAATGCTTCTATTAATAATTCAAAGGCAAGAGAAATAACAGGTCTTACAGCAGCTGCTGTCCGTAAGATTTTCAAAAAGCTGGAGGCAGAAGGTTTAATCATAGGTTCTGGAGAGAATAAAAACAGAACATATTCATTAAAAAAATAAAGGAAAAAAACATGAAACTTTTAATCGTAATCGACATGCAGAATGATTTTATAGACGGTTCGCTTGGAACAAAAGAAGCTGTAGCAATCGTGCCTAATGTTGCAAAGAAAATCGCCAGTGCCCGTGCTGCAGGTGAGACCGTAATCTTTACCCGCGATACTCATCAAAAATGTTATCTGGAAACTCAGGAAGGAAAGAATCTTCCGGTTCTTCACTGTGTTGAAGATAGTGAAGGCTGGCAGATTTCGAACAAACTGGAAGTAGGGGACAGTTGCATTTTTAATAAGCCATCGTTTGGTTCTATGGAGCTAGCTGATTATGTTGCAACTTTAGGCAATCTTGAAGAAATTGAACTTGTTGGACTTTGTACCGGAATCTGTGTTATCAGCAATGCATTCATTCTTAAAGCAAAACTGCCAGAAGTGAAGATTACGGTTGATGCCAGCTGCTGTGCCTGTGTAACTCCGGATAGTCATAAAACAGCACTCTCTGCCATGAAGCTCTGTCAGATTAACGTAATTAACGAGTAAGAGATGAAAGTAATAGTCAGTGCCTGCCTTGCAGGAGACAACTACAAATATAACGGCGGAAACAACCTCAATCAGAAGATGATGAATTTTCTGAAATCTCACAAAATGATAAAAGTCTGTCCAGAAGTTTTGGGCGGTCTTCCAACTCCGCGTCCTTCCGCAGAAATTGTAAACGGTCAGGTTATGAACACTGAAGGAAAGAACATCACAAAAGAGTTTTCCCTCGGTGCCCAAAAAGCTTTTGAAATTGTCCAAAAAGAAAATCCTGATTTGATAATTCTCCAAAGCAGAAGTCCTTCCTGCGGAATCAAGCAGATTTATGACGGAACATTCTCCGGCAAGAAAATCCCCGGACAGGGGCTTTTTGCAGAGCTTTGCATTAAGGCCGGATACAAGGTTCTGGATATTGAAGATATTGATGACTATTTATCACACAATTAAGTTATAGTGATGCACAAAGAGTAACTGACCTTATTCCAAAATCTCACCATCCCGACTAATTACAATAACACGCCAGGGAAGGAATTTTCCGCTTGCTTTAAGGGCATCTGTTGCAGCACGTTCAAGTCCTCCGCAACAGGGAACTTCCATTCTCACAATAGTAAGACTCTTTATGTTGTTCTGACTTATAATCGCTGAAAGCTTTTCTGTGTAGTCGCCTTCATCTAGTTTTGGACAGCCGACGAGCGTAATGTGATTCTTGATAAAATCCCGGTGAAAAGCAGCGTATGCATAGGCTGTACAGTCAGCAGCAATCAGAAGATTTGCATTTTCATAAAAAGGTGCCTGAACAGGAAGCAGTTTGATTTGAACCGGCCACTGCATCAGTTCGCTTTTTACAGCAGTTTTCTCTGAAGGTTCATTTTCTGAGACTGAGGTCTGAGCCCGATTAAACGTATGCATTGCACTTCCAGGGCAGCCGCCAGAATGCTGATGTGGCATAGAACTTTCCGAGTGCTGTTGCATGAGATTCTGCTTTCTCTTTTCAACAGCCTGCGGATCATATTCTGCACATTCCCGCTCGTCAATTGAAATTGCACCTGCAGGGCAGGCCGGAAGACAGTCTCCAAAACCATCACAAAAATCATCACGTAAAAGATGAGCCTTTCCATTTTCCATAACAATTGCATTTTCGTGGCAGGCAGAAGCACATAAACCACAACCAGTGCATTTTTCTTCATCAATCTTAACAATCTTTCTAATCATAATTAACCTCGATTTAATCTTTTTTACGGTTTTAATTTACCAGCGTGGAGTGAAAAAGAATGTTGTTAAAACAACAAAAATCAAATAAACTAGAAATATGAATATCCTTGAGCTGATTAAACATCCTCTTTTTACAGGCCTTGATGAAAAAAGCCTGCCAGAGGCATTAAAGATTTTTGAAAGTTCAGAAAAGTCTCTAAAGAAAGGGGAGTGTATTTTTAATTCAGGAAGCATAACAGAAGTAATGGGCTTTGTACTTGAAGGACGAATTCAAATAGAAAGCACAGATTATTGGGGAAATAAAACTATTATTGATAATCTTGGAAGCGGAAAGGTTTTCGGAGAGACTTATGCCTTAACAGGCAAACCTTTGATGGTAGATGTTGTTGCTGTTGAAGATTCTAAGATTATGATGATAAAACCTAGGAACATTTTTCTTCACAGCAACAATAAAATTAATTCGGTTCTGATTAAAAATATTCTGCAGATTAGCATGAATAAGAATCTTCATCTTTCACAGCGTATATTTCATACAAATGCAAAGACAATCAGAGGAAGACTTCTGGCATATCTTTCATCCTGCCTTCCTGCAAAAAGCCCTCATGCAGAATTTGATATTCCTTATGACAGGCAGCAACTTGCAGATTATTTACAGGTAGACCGTTCTGCTTTAAGTGCTGAACTCAGCAAAATGAAAGCCGACGGCCTGATTGATTACTGGAAAAATCATTTTAGACTTTTACATCTGGATTAGATTCACCAAATTTTTCCATAAGTTCAGAACAGATTTTTTCACGTTCAATACCATTTTTTTCTCTGTTTTTAATATGCTTATAAGCTTTGAATAAAGTTGATGGTCCAATTTTTGAAGCAAAAAATCCGATTCCCTGATTCCAGGCAAGAAGTTCAAAAACATCATCCAGGGCCTGACTATCTATTCCATGAATGTATGCTTTTACAAGTTCTCGTGTTGCCTGACGCATTCTTCCAGCTCCTACAGCATTTGTAAGAGATAATAAAAGTCTGGTTTCATAAGGAAGATAACGCTTTTTATTATTCCATGTTAAATCCCAGAAATTGACAGCCACGTTTCCAAGTTCTTCATCAATCATAGGGAAGTTCAAAAGAGCAGCAGGGCGGAATGGGATTTCCATTCCTTTTTCATCTATTTTTGTTCTGTAAAAATATACATGCCATTCATTTTCTGAACTCTGTTTTGTAATGCGTTCAAATCCAAGTCCTTCCATAACTTCATATAAAGGAAGTGGTTCAAACTTCTGTATTATTTCAAAACCTTCGCCAATCTGCATTTTTGCAGCCTGTTCTCTTAAAGCTGGAAAGAAGTTTTCCTGTGCATTTCTTACATCCATCTCTTTGAAAGAAGAAATTTGAGAAAGCCATTCAGGTTCATTATTTATTTTGCTCGAAAATTCAATATCTGAAATAAGGTCTGTAATTCCTTTTATTAAGTCTTCTTCTGACATTCCACTGCGTTCAATCATATCTGCAACAGTCGTTTTTGGGATCATTATATTTCCCATTGGAGAAGAAAGCATCTTAAACTTAGGATTTACTTCCGAAAGACGGCTACGGAGTTGTGGATAAGTTTTTATTAATTCTGAAAGTTTTGTTTTTGTGTTTATTTTAATTGTATTCATAAGTTATACCTCTCTATATTTTGTTAGTTACAACTTACAAAAGTTTACAAAGATTTTATGTTGTTCTTACAACATTTTGTACTATCTTATATGTGGAGAATAATAGTACCATTCTCTGGTACTATTATTCTCCATAGTTATCTTACACCCTTTACAGCAATCAGCTTTACGATTTCTGTGGCGGTGGTTAGTTTACTTGCATCTGGATGAACTTTTCCATCTGACCCGTCAATTGAGCCGCAGCCTTCAAAAGACAATTTGATTTCGTCACTTTCATTATTAAAATCAGATGGGATTTTTGCGGAATAAATTACAGATGGCTGGCCGTTTACTCTGGAATTCTTTTTTGTATAAAAGTCATTGTAATCAAAACTGGTATTGAATTCTGCCTTAATCAGATATTCCTTATCTTCAATTTCTGCATTAAAGATTATTCCACCTTTTGGAGTTGCGCTGGTAACTGCATCAAGCTGAGCCTCTTTAGCATCATGTTTTTTTGTCTTACTGCTTTCATGCTTTGACGAATGATACCATACAGGAAGAGATTCTGGCCTTCCTTCCTTTGGACTCATTATCCAGCTTTTATGACTGGCACGTTCTGTTACATATAAAGTTCTTATAAAGTTTCCATCAGAATCTTCAAGCCAGACAGAAAACTGCGGTTCTCTCTTTTCTTTCCAATGTTGACCAGCTCCGACTGAAATAGTAATTTCCTTTGCATAAAGAAAACTCAAACTTAAAGAAAGTATAAATAATAGTGTAAGCTTTTTCATTTTTATCCTCGTTTTTTTGTATTAGAAATATTCTTTGTCTTTATGATTTTAAATCCTGAAGATTTAAGAACTTCTTTTACAGCCCGAACTGCTCCGCCTGATTGCCCGCAAAGATAGTTGAAAGGGAAGGGGGTTGTGCAGCTAGTTACAATTACAGCTTTTTTTCCTTTGTGCAGTGGAAGCGGAATTCCTCTTTTACTTTCTTTCATTAGAACATACACAAGGCGGTCAAAAAGGGCTTTTAATTTTCCGTTCATATTTCCCCAATAAACGGGAGTACCAACAAGAAGCATATCACAGGCTTTTATCTCTTCTGCAAGTTTGTGTGCATCATCAGCTGGCAAAATACAGTTCATTTTTGAGCGGCAGGCCATGCAGCCTTTGCAAAAGTCAAAATTCAAATCAGAAATATCTTTCCAGATAATCTGACAGTTTGCATGTTTCTGCTGGATTTTTTCTGTTTCGGCTTTTAAGGCTTTAACAACGTTTCCGTTTTTTCTCGGGCTTCCGTTTAATACAAGAATGTTCATTTTTCATCTCCTTCAAAAACTGAATTAATCCAAAGCTTTATAAAACGGTCTGTATAAGTATTTCCTTTTTCCCAGTAATCCGGTTCACTTTTCTTTAATAAAACTGATTCAATACAGCCCCAAAGGCCTGATACAAGAATACTCACATCAAGCCGTGGATTTGTAGATTTTGCCATTCCTTGTTTGATTGCTTCTTTAAGAAGTTTTTCTCCAGTTCTGTTACAAACATAATATTCTTCGATAAGTTCCGGACTTGCATCATCAGCTGATTTTATTCCCTGCATTACAAGAAGGGCTCGTCGTGGGTTTTCAAAACACCAGTCGCGATAAGCTTCAATAGCATTCTGAATCTGGTTCCGTAAAGTTTTTCTTTTTTGAGCTGATTCTGTAAGTCTGGTATTTAATTCATAAAGACAATCAAGCGATATTTCTTGAAAGAGACGGTCTTTATCTTTGTAATAGTGATAGATATTTGTAGCTGTAATCTTGCAGGTAGCTGCAATTTCACGCATGCCAATCTGCTCAGGATTCTTATGCATCAGAAGTTCCAGAGTCTTTTCTTTTATGATTGATTTGATTTCTGTATTTGGTTTTCGCATTACCGCCTCTCTTTGTATAACACTGTAAATATAACAACGTTATATTATAAAGTCAACAGTTTTTTTATTTCACACTTAAGCGGCACCTTGGAATACTTTTCCAGCTTTGCCAGGTATTGTTTTCTTGTGATTTCGCGGGCGCCGTAGCGGGCCATGTTTTCGGTGTAGGTCTGGCAGTCGATCAGCTTGCCGCCGGCTTTCTGAAAAGCTCTGGCAAAAAGGACGAAGGCGCTCTTGGAGCTGTTGGGTTCAATTGTGAACATGGACTCGCCGCAGAAGACGCTGCCCAGTAAGATGCCGTAAAAGCCGCCGGCCAGCTTTCCGTCCTTCCAGGCTTCGATGCTGTGGGCGTATCCTGCCTTGTGAAATTTCTTGTAAGCCTTAATCATCTTGGGGCCAATCCATGTGCCAATCTGGTCGACCCGTTTTTGATTTGCGCAGTTCTTGATTACATCACCAAATGCTTTATCAATTGTGTAAGTGTAAGGATTGTGCTTGAGGAATTTTTCAATTGATTTTGAAACGTGCAGCTGGCGGATAGGAATAACAAAACGTTTCTTTGGAGACTGCCACAAAACCGGCTCTCCCTGATCTTCGTTGAACCAGGGAAAGACTCCCTGATTATAAGCCGAATAAAGCAGTCGCAAAGAAATGTTATCCGTCACAAGGGAAATCTCATCATAGCCGTAAATCAGGCCGGGGGTAGGGAAGGTAAAGATGTCGCTTGTATCAATTTTCGCTGCCCGCGATTTTTCATTTTCAATGCGTAGATAATTTTCCAGAACCTGAGGGCACTGCTCGAGGCCTGTGCTGTTAGTCCAGACTCCATAAAGCAGAAGCTGGTAGGGCTTATAGTTGGCCTTGTAATTCATCTTGCGGCAGTGAGGCAAGTAAAGACCCAGATAGTAATATGGAAAATGATTCTGCAGACAAAAGTTGATTTCCACAAGAACACTGTAAACGCCAATGCTGCGCTTAAGCACTTCCTCTCTGATATCATAATAAAAATAATTTGAGGAAAGGCCGGTGATAAGTCCATGCCGGTCAAAAACATAATCAAGGATGCTCACGCCGATCAGCTGGCCATTAAGTTTATAATCAAGATTGATAACCCCGCTGTAGCCACCGTTCATATTTTTAAGATCTTCGGCAGCTTCCTGTAGAGTAAGACGGTTGAAGCCTGGCTTTTCCTCATTATGGTGATTGTAATAATTGCGGTACATGAGTGCTTTTTCGTCAGTGCAAAAATCAGCCGGGTTGGCAGAAATAATAACTTCCACATCCTGATTTTTATGAAGGACTCGTCGCTGACTTTTGGAAGGAGCAAAAGTTTTTACAGGGATACGAATGGGAATACACTCATGGCAATTCTGGCAGCGGGTATTATAGGCCATGGAAGAGTAGCGGCGAAAGCCCTGATGGAGAAGCCTTTCATAAACAATGCAGTCCAGCTTTTCAACGGGGAGAGCCGAGCCCGTGCTTGAGTTCAGCCAGTCAAAATAAGTCAGAATATTTTCAGCCTGACGGTCCGGGAAGTAACCGCACTCGGTTGTGTTTTTCCCGAACATCATATTTTTGAAGACTTTCTCAATGTTGATTTCTGCTTCGGCCATAGTGATGATTATAGTTTAACGTGATTTAGGACAGAGAGGCAATAATTTTTTTGAAAGACAATGGTGTTATGATATAATTAATTTCATGATGAAAGTAATAGTCAGTGCCTGCCTTGCCGGTGATAATTGCAAATACAATGGCGGAAAGAATATCACAAAAGAATTTTCGCATGGTGCTCAGCTTGCTTTTGAAATTGTACAGAAAGAAAATCCCGATTTAATAATTCTTCAGAGCAGAAGTCCTTCCTGTGGAATCAAACAGATTTATGACGGAACTTTTTCTGGTACAAAAATCCCGGGCCGCGGCCTTTTTGCAGAGCTTTGCATTAAGGCCGGTTACAAGGTTCTGGATATTGAAGATTTTGAGGAATATTTGGTGAATTTGAGGTTGGTGAATCTGAGGTAGGAAGGGCGTTCCCGGCTGCCCTTTGGGCATCCGGTCGGCTGTTCCGCACTTCGCTACGCTCATCCTCCTCAGTCGCTTTGCTCCTTGCGGTGGACTGCTTCGCAGGTGCTCCATAGCCTAACGCTAAAAGCAATATCGAAACATTTCTTGATAAAGATAAAGAAGCAATATTAGGAATACTTTGTGAAAGATATCACGGTGATGCTCCAACCCCAACAATAATTGAAGCTGCAAAGGCTTTGTATGAAGGGCATTCTAAGGTACATATAAATATCTAAAAAGTATTGGATTTGAAGAAATATAAATCTATAATATTCTATAATGAAACAAGTAACAGTAAGCGGGGCAATCATTCTCCGCACAAGAGAGGTTTCGACAGGCTCAACCTCCGTGCTTCAAAAAGAAATATTCGCAACTCAGCGCGGTTATGGCGACTACAAAGACGGTTGGGAAATTCCTGGTGGCAAGCTCGAACTAGGCGAAACTCCTCAGCAGTGTATTGAACGCGAAATCCGCGAAGAACTTGCAACAGAAGTAAAGGCCGAAAGGGTTCTTGGTGTCGTTGATTATGATTATCCAACTTTTCATCTGACAATGCATTGTATTTTATGTACTATAGTTTCTGGGGAGCTGAAGTTACTTGAACACGAAGCGGCCCGCTGGCTTTCAAAGGAAACGTTACGTTCTGTTGACTGGCTTCCTGCGGATCAGTTGATTTTGGATAAGATAGAAGAGATTTTAAAATAATAAATCCATTCAATAAATTATACGAATTAATACCCCCTCATTGCTCCTGTGGCTACCCACTGACATTCATGTGTGTTAGAATGAGAGTAATAGAAGCTGTGTAAATTCAAGGGAAGATAAAAATTGGAAACAACAAAAAGTTCTAAACTGGGAATTGCCCTTATCATTCTTGCCGGATGTTTTTGGGGAAGTATGGGCATTTTTGTGCGAAAACTCGGAAGCTACGGATTCAGTACCATTCAAATTGTTTCAATTCGCATCACTCTGGCGGCTCTGATTTTTTCTCTGGTACTGTTTATAAAAGACCGTAGGGGTTTTAAAATCTTTCCAAAGGATATTCCGCTTTTTCTTGGGCTTGGCTTTGGAAGCATTTTGTTTTTTACGGTCTGCTATTTTACCGCCATCACAATGATGCCTCTTTCAACTGCGGCAATCCTGCTTTATACATCACCTGTGTGGATTATGCTCATGTCCATTTTCTTTTTTCATGAAAAGCTGGATAAAAGGAAGCTGATTGCCCTGGCTCTTGCCTTTGCGGGCTGCGTGCTGGTTTCGGGAATCTCGGGGGAGGAAATGACTGTAACAGGTTTGCTGATTGGTCTTGGCTCTGGAATTGGATATGGTCTATACAGCATTCTTGGAAAAATTGCACTGCGAAAATATTCTTCCTATACTGTTACGACTTATACCTTTATTTTTGCCGCTGCCGGTTCATGGATTATAAGCCAGCCGGCAGATATGATAGGGAAGTTTTCATCTGCTCCAAATCAGGGATTTTTGATAGCCTTCTGTTTTTTGACAGCATTGATTACGGCAGTGATTCCTTTTTTATCATACACCCTAGGCCTTGAAAGTGTGGAAGCAAGCAAAGCAGGAATTATTGCAACTATTGAACCTATGGTAGCGACCTTAATCGGTGTGATTGTATTTTCTGAAAAATTAAAACTTATGTCTACCGTCGGTATTCTTTTGATTCTGGCTGCGGTGGTGATTTTGAATCTGAAAGGGAAGGAAAAATAAATCGGTCTTGCAGTCATCTATAATTAAAATAATGTTTTTTACAGCTTTTTCAACTACGTCTTTTTTAGCCTTCTGACCTGCCTTTTTTTCTGAAGTCCAGCTGACAAGAAGGGCAAGGGTTCCGGCAAACAAAGCGACTGTAATTACGATTGGAAGATAATAAGAATCGATTAAAAGAATGCTGAGTGTCAGAGCTGTAATACAAGGTATAAAAAATGTAAAAATATCATTACATTTCTGTTCATGTTTGCTTGAAGCTTCTGTTCTTGTATACTTTGCTAGACATACAGCAGCAACGATTCCTGCTACAAAGATTAATGCATTAATTTTGTTTTCCATAATAAAACCCCTTTTTTTTCGATGTTATGACTCTATTATAAACTGTCAAAGTGTCATATAATGGCATTGAAAATAAATTTCATCAAAAAATGCAAATTTATGCTATAATTACGGGAAAATTAACAAGATTTTTGGAGGAAATCACATGCCAATGATTGAAGCTAAGGTGACTATGGAGTTACCTGCAGAAAAAAGAGACGTTTTGAAAGCCGAATTTGGAAAGGCTATTAGTATAATGGGAAAACCGGAATCATATCTGATGATTAATCTGGTAGATAAACAGGATCTCTACTTTGGCGGAAAGAAGCTTGATAAAGGCGCTTATGTTGAAGTAAAAGTTCTTGGAAGCATTGACAGCGGTGCAAGCGATAAAATGACTGCAAAACTATGCGAAATCCTTGAAAAAGAACTTGGAATCCTGGGAAATGCGGTCTATGTTTCCTACTGGGGAACGGCCAACTGGGGCTGGAACGGCAGTAATTTCTAAAAATACATGACTTCTTTTGAACTTGAAGGCAAAAAAATCTCAATTTTTGGCTCTAAAAATGAATCTTCGCCCCTTGTAATTCTCAATACTTACGGGGATGAAGGCCAGGCAGTATGGAATGAATGTCAGAAACTGAATTGTCCGCCTTTTTGCCTTGCCGCAATCAGTAATCTGGACTGGAATAATGAACTTTCTCCCTGGGAAAGCCCTGCGTTATATAAAAATGACGGCGGATTTTTCGGAGGAGCAGACTCTTATCTTTCGCTTCTGACAGAAAAGATTATTCCTGCTGTCTGTGATTCAATGGGGGCAAAACCTTCATATCTGGCACTTGCCGGATATTCTCTAGCTGGTCTTTTTGCCATATATGCAGCCTATAAAACTGATATTTTCTCACGGATTTTATCTGCATCAGGTTCATTATGGTTTCCAGGTTTTGAAGAATATGTTAAATCCCACAATTTTATAAAAAAGCCTGACTCTATCTATCTTTCCCTTGGAGATACTGAAGCTAAAGCTAAAAATAAGGTACTATCAACAGTCCAAAATAAAACGGAATCCATTTTTGAACTGTATAAATCACTGGAAATTCCTGCGGTTTTTGAATTAAACAAAGGCAATCACTTTACGGATGCTGCGTTACGTACTGCTAAAGGGATTAAATGGATTCTGGAACAATAAAATAAATAGGGATGAGCTAAAAATTGCTTTCGCAATGTAAGCGTCTAATCAACACCCCCTAAAAATCAAACAAATTTGAATATACAATCACCTTAATTCCAGAAAATTGAGGTGATTTTTTTTATGATTTTTCCAGTAAAACGAGTCAAAGAAGAATTAATCAATGAGTTTGCGGTTTCAAATATGCTGTTGGAATAGACCGTAAAGAACTGATAACAGTCAGGGCAGGGGGGGAATAGAAATCGATATTCCCATAACAACAGAAGAGACAATACTTTTTAAAATATTCCAGACGGCGATATATTATGCAACAGGATCCGTTTAGTGGAGCTGTCTTCATGTTTTGCAATGCCCAGAGAAAACATCTAAAACTTGTATGGTGGGATACAAATGGCTTCTGGATTGCTCAAAAAATTCTGGAGAAAGGGCAGTGACCATGGCCGGATACAGCAGAAGAAGCAAAAGAGATAAAAATAGATGAAGTGAAAATGCTTCTTAAAGGAATCGACTTCTTCTGTGCCTATGAACCGATGATGTTTGAAAGTATTGATTAGGAGAAAAGAACTTTGTAAATATTAAAAAAAATGGTATAAACAAAATAGGAGTGTTATGAAATGAAAAAGCATTTTTTACTTATTTATTTAGTTTGTACATGTTGTTTAGCATTTGCTCACGAAACAATACTTGCAGAATTCGAATTATTATCAACTATTGCTGTAGGTAAAGAAAAAAATCAAATTATCTATAATGAAACTGGTAATGATATTTTTTCAATATTAGGAATAAGTGTAATTGATAACGATAAATTATTTGCCCCAGCTTCATATTTTAATACACAAGGTAAAAATAGACTTTATCTTTTTGATAAAAATATTTGGAAAGAGGTTAGTAATATACCATTTTCAGAAACTACTAACTATGAGCCCTATAGTCAAAACGGATATATTATTACTTCCAAGATTGAGTATTTTGAAAATAATCATTTTGAAGAAATAAATGTAAATGATTATGCTGATTATGAAAGAGATTTTAGCCATAATTGTTACTTTGTGCCAAAAGGTTTAATTATTGAAAAACAACATTATAAGCCAGCAAAAAGACAGATTGTGGCACTCGAAGTTGTAAATCATAAAATTGAAAAATCTATTGATGATATTTCAGAAATAAACGAATGGCTAAAAAATCAAAAAGGAAATTATTCAATTGATGATGATAAACGCCTGCTAAAAAATGGATATGTATATTCCTGTTATACTGATGAAGAAGTTGGAATGTACAATGGAAAACTGAAATCTGGGCACAGTGTTTTTATTCATAAAACAAACGGTATAGATATAACAAATTCAAATGGAGAAATTGAACTTCATATAAATCTTCCATGGGCAATAGAAAATAAGCCTTATTCCTATGGAGCCGGTAATTATGGCGAAATTTATTGTATTGTTTATAATGTAAAAGATAAAAATGCAAAGTTATTAGCTGTTCGTAATCACTTAAAATACTTTGGTATTCTTAATGATGATAAAATCCGTCTCCGAAAAGGCCCTGGAACAGATACTGAAAGTTTGGGAACATATCCAATTAAAACTGGCTTCAGAATCCTTGAAAAAAGCGGCGTAAAACAGACAATTGGCGGTATTACTGACGAATGGATAAAAGTACGTCTGCCAGATGGAACTGAAGGTTATTTCTTCGGCCAATATGTTCAGAATCTTTATGATGGTCCTGGAACACCATTACCTTGGCCGAATGTAGCTGATTGGGACTAAAAATAGATAAAAAAAATTTAACACCCCCTTTTTAAAAGTTTTTAAATCTGTTAACATTTAAAACATGAAAAGGGAAGTGACAATACAGGAAGCTCTCACAGAATAATTGGGGGATTTTGAATGCCAAGAGCAAGAAGTAAAGACGATTTGTTAAATTTTTCGGAAGAGAATTATTCGATACTTTTGAAGATGATAGATGAAATGTCAGAAAATCAGCTTAATACGGAATTTGATTTTTCTGATGATGCCAGCAAGAAAGAAGCTCACTGGAGACGCGATAAAAATGTTCGTGATATTTTGATTCATCTGTATGAATGGCACCAGCTTTTAATTAAGTTTGTTGAACACAATATGAAAGAAGAAAGTAAGATTGCATTTTTGCCTGTTGAATATTCTTGGAAAACTTATGGCGAAATGAATGTTATGCTGTGGAAGCGACATCAGGGAACTGACCTTGAAAGTGCAAAGAAAATGTTTGAGTCGAGTCACAAAAAAGTGATGGAGATGGCAGCTGGCTTTACCAATGAAGAGTTATTCACAAAAAAATATTACAACTGGACTGGAACTACAGATTTAGGGGCGTATTTTGTAAGTACCTGTTCTAGTCATTACGACTGGGCTATCAAAAAAATTAAGGCTCATTGTAAAAAAATTAAGTAGTTATAAAAACAGCAAAAGAATTAACGAAAATGTTTCAGGAATTTAGAAAGATAAATACGAATTTAGCGGGATAAGAATATTGTAATTGCAGAACTTCTAATGCTATGTGCAATTAGTCTTGCAAATGAAATAGATCTGTCGGGTTGTTTCCAGTTTCTTTTTTGAAGAAATATGAGAAGGCAGACAAAGATTGAAATCCCAGCAATTCGGAAATTTCTGTGCAGTTTAAGCCTTGCCGCATGTAAGAAATAGCCTGATCAATTTTCAACATAGAAATGTACTTATGAGGTGTAATACCAAGTTCGTTTTTGAAAGTGCGAATCACATGGTTTACGTTTCGATTACAATGTTCAGCAATATAATCTACTGAAAGTTCAGCAGTTGGAGTTTTATGTATCATCTTCAGTACAGCAGAAGTGGTTTCTGAATAAGTAATATCGGGCAAAAGGTATTGATTTAGTGCATGAATCAGCAGATTAAGATAGGCGCAGGATAAATCCCGATCAATTTGATGTTGACCAAAATCTTCCTCCATTGCTTTAACCAGGTGAAAAAGCATGGAATTATTAGACAAGTCAATTTCTATAAAATCCTGAAGAAGAAGCTTCTTATAGGTAAGAAAATCAAAATAAGTATGATCTACAGGATCGGATTCATCTTGAGCTACTCTAAAATCTGGATTTGCACGAAAAATATATAAAAAGCCTGGCTTAAGTTGATAATTGTTCTTGTAATAGGCAGTTCCAGAGGAAATATAATAGATACGATTTACGATATAAGCTGGATTATAAAACCAATTTGAAGGATTTCGTACACGGCCACAGGATAAAATAAAATATTCGTGTTGCATATAATCTCCTCAATGCATATTTTTATAAAATTATCGTCAATTCTTGTTATATACGTATACGCTCTGAAAGTCTAGAATTATTTAATAAAAATTACAGGAGTAAGAGATATGTTTAATGCAACATTTGAATCTTTAAGAACACATTCATGTCCAGATTGGTTTCAGGATGCAAAATTTGGAATCTGGAGTCACTGGGGACCACAATCTGTACCAATGTTTGGTGACTGGTATGCTAGAAATATGTACATTCAGGACTCAGAACAATATCTGTATCACCTAAGACATTATGGCCATCCATCCAAATTTGGATATAAAGATATTTGTGCACTTTGGAAGGCGGAAAATTTTGATCCGGATGCTTTGATGGAACAGTATTATAAGTCAGGTGCTAGATATTTTGTTGCACAGGCTTCGCATCATGATCACTTTTTTAATTTTGCTTCTGACTATAATCGTTTTAATTCAGTAGAGATTGGTCCACACAAAGATATTTGTGGTATGTGGAAGGCTGCTGCAAAAAAATATAATTTACCTTTTGGTATGACAGAACATTTGGGAGCTTCCTTTGCTTGGTGGCGAACAAATAAAGGTTCAGATACTCATGGACCTTACGCAGGTGTTCCATATGACGGGAATGATCCCGCTTATCGTGATTTTTACCATGATAACTATCAGCATGTTGCTAAACCTGGAGAAAGTGACAAGTGGGTTTGGTTGACTGAAAATGAAAAATTTCACGAGTATTGGCTGAAGGTTATGAAGGAAATTATTGATAAGTATGAACCAGATTTATTGTATTCAGACAGTTGGCTTCCTTTTGGCGAAAACTTTGAGTCAGTAGAAAATAAGGATTTTCGTTATGGACTGGAGGCTGTGGCATATTTGTATAATAAATCTGAAAAAATCTACGGTAAGAACATGGCGGTTTATACACAAAAAAGTCGTAAACAGGAAATATATGAAGTAGGAGTGCTGGATATTGAACGAAGTCAGTTACCAAATATTTCACCTGTGCCATGGCAATCGGAAACTTGTATTGGCGACTGGTTCTACAATGCCCGTGCAAAATATAAAAAGCCCAGACATGTTATTGATATATTAATTGATACAATTGCAAAAAATGGCACAATGCTGCTGAATATTTTGCAGAAACCCGACGGAACTGTAGATGAAGAAACAATGTATTTATTAAAGGAACTGGAAAAATGGTTTGCTGTAAATAGTGAAGCAGTTTATGGCACCAGACCGTGGAGAGTTTCTGGAGAGGGATCATCCCAAGTAATTATTGAAGGTTTTACAGAAGAACAGGTCCCTTGGAGAGAAGACGATTTCCGATTTGTTCAGAAAAATGGAAAATTATATGCATTTATGATGGGAATGAAGCTTGGAAAAACTGTTGTAATTAAAAGTATTCGAGACGATGAAAGAGTTACAAGTGTACGGCTTTTGAGTGTAGGAGAACTAGCTTTTATGCAGCATGCTGGATTGCTTATTGTAGAACTTCCAAAAGAAATGCCAACACCTTACGCAAATGCTTTGGAGATTTCATTTGAAATATAGAATATTTTATGATGCATTGCTCAACGGGAAATCAAAGAACTCAGCCGTTGCCCTTAAATACATCCAGAAAATGTATTATGAAGAAAATCGTTTGAGAGAGCAGAATCTCTCTGACTCAGAGTTCATAAAAAAACGAAAGGAAATCATCAAGCCGATTATGAATGAATTCTATGACTGTATGACAAAAACACAGCCCACAGTTCCTGAAAGCTTTAAATTTGGAAAAGCTCTTGATTACGCAATTAAAGCCTGGCCTCATCTTATGAACTATCTTGATTGTCCTGAAATCTATTTGGATAATTCAATCGCAGAACGCTCAATTCGTCATCAATCCTGAAGAATATCTTTCTTCAATCTTTGAATTAGCTGCAGACACAACCGGCTGGACTGATTCAAACTGGTCAGAACTTCTTCCCTGGAACATTAAATTGATTAAAAGATTAGATGTTTCAACGGTTCTTAATAGCCTGATAGGGCAAAAAATTGACGCTTACCATATAGATAACGGCCGCCAACGGGCCTACATTGGTAGACAGAAGATAGATTATAAGTAGTAATTTATATATTACAAAGTTTAGTTTGCTTGGTCAGGTTTAGCCATTTTTAAAGCTTTTACGGAACATGCTTCTATACATTCTCCGCAGCGAATACAATCCATTGAATTTGGATTTTCGTAAACTTTTATGTTGAGTTTGCATGTTTTTTGACAGACTCCGCATTTTGTACATTTTGATTTATCTACTTTATAGCTTACAAAAGATATTTTATTAAAAAGGCCGTAGATTGCACCAAGTGGACAGATGTATCGGCAGAATGGTCTGAATATAATAATTGAAAAAATCAGGATGACAATTAAGATGGCAACTTTCCATTTAAACAAAAAGCCAATTGCAGAACGTAAAGTTTTATTCATTAAAACCAGTGGAATTCCTCCTTCCAAAGTTCCTACTGGACAAATATATTTACAAAACCAGGGTTTTCCTAAGCCTGTAATATCTATTACAAACATAGGCAGAATTATTACAAAAACTGTAAGAATTATAAAGCGGATGCACCGGAGAATTTTTTCCCCTTTTAATTCTCTAACTTTTTTTACAAAAGGAATCTTAAATAATAAATCCTGAATTAAACCAAAAGGACATAAAAAGCCGCAGATAAGCCGTCCAAAGATAACTGCAAATAATGAAATTAATCCAAAAACATAAAGAGAAATTTTATATTCCCGGGAACTCAGGGTGGATTGAAGCGCCCCTATCGGACAGGAACCTAGGGCTCCCGGACATGAATAGCAGTTCATTCCTGGAAGACAAACATATTTCAAATCTCCCTGATAAATTTTTCCGTGAGCAAAATCTTTTATATATCCGTTTGAAAGAGCTGTAAAAGCTGCCTGTATTATAAGTCGTACTTTTGAAATTTTAGCCAATTCCTATACACTCCATACAGATTCTTGTTGCTTTTTCAATTACAGATTCTGCTTCTCCGGTAAAAATCCCTAAAACTATAAGAGAAATACTTAAAATCAGAAGGCCAATAGAGATTATTTTATGTTTCATTTTAATAATTTGTCTACGATTTTCTGCCAGTCTGCAAGACTTCTGCTTCCTGTATAAATTTCACCAATCAGATTTCCATTTTTATCTACAAAAATGGTGGTTGGAACTGCAAATACATTTTGTAATATTCCATTTTGTAATTTAAAATCTGGAACAATATGAAGATAATCTGCTCCAGTCTGCTTTACAATTGATTTTGCGGCTTCTATTGTTTTTGAATCTGGCAAGCCCTTTCTATTTACTGCATCAATTACAATTCCAATAATCTGAAATTTTTCTTCATCATATTTTTTACTCAAAATACCTAAGTCTGGCATTTCTATGATACAAGGACCACAAAAGGTTCCCCAGATATTTATCATAGTTACTTCTGCATCCTCAAAAACGTCACTGGTGATATTTTTGTTGTAAATATCTTTTGCAGAAAATTCAATTTTCGTTTTACTTTGGGCAAAAACAGCCAAAGAAGATATAATCATTATAAAAAATGCTATTATTATTTTTTTCATAAAGTCCCCTTTTTGTTAAATGTACCATTTATATAAAAATTTTCAATTGGTTCGTAGCCTAAAGGAGCAACAAGTTCATTCCAATTATACCCTACAGGAGAGGCAACAGAATAACATTATCCTAGATTCTTCCCAAAGCCTCACCTTTTATTCTGAATTAGTATACTATTTTAGACACAAATACGCTATTTCTAGTTTTTTCAACAGAATTAATACATTCTGTCTACCAAGCTAATAACTTCACCCCCTATTCTACTTCAATCTCCATCAATTTTTCAACCGATGTATTCAGAGCTTTTGCCAGTTTAACAACAGTTTCTGCTATGGCACACCGGATATCTCCGCTAACTCACTCTGCGAAAGACCTGCTTCAAGACGAAACAACTTTAAGTTCGTACCATTTTTTCGTTTTTTATATATTTCAAGCATCTTATCGCAAAATTGAGAAATATCCATTTCGTGATAAGGAGAATACATGGCCAGGATTTCAGAAAATTGAAGCCATGTTATTCTGAAAGACTTTAAGCTAGATGACCATATCGATGTTCAGATAGGTGCCTGGGGAAACAGTGGCGAAAAGTACAAGGTTGAAATCGAGTTTGTAAAAGGACTAAAAACCTTTGTGATGGAAAGAACCTGGCATGACGGGCAGACTCTTCGTGAGAATAAGGATGGTACCGTTTATCTTTCTTTTGAAACAAACCAGCTGAGCCAGGTTGCTTCTTGGGTTATGTCCTTTACAGGTGGCGCAAAGGTTTTAAATCCGCCAAAGCTAAAAGAGTATGTACAAGACGCTGCGAAAACAATTCTAGCAAATGCGACTGGCGAGATAACCAGTTAACCAAAGTAGACCTTGAAACTGACTTGCTTCATCCAGCGAATTACTCAAACTCCTCAATATCCCTAAAACTCATCTTCTTCCTGTCATTCCGTTTCTGCATGCCCTTCCCGCCTGAAGCCTTCTGTCGTAAATCGCCGTTAGTCAAAACAGAAATAGACTTTTCACTGGACTGACGGCGTTTTTTGGCATCCCCATCCAGTAGTTTCCATGATTCTTCTTTTTTAATCAGGATATCATTTACGCTGTTAAGATGAAGTGCATAAGGCAGCTGATTATTTTCACCCAGATACTCAATGCAAACTTCCAGATCTTTAAGACAGATTCCAGCCTTATTCTTACCGGAGATTTTTGCGTTTTCTCGAACCTTCTTTGCGAGATTTGCTTCTGTTATAAGAGATTTTTCTTTCATCTGCTCAAGGGCAGTTACTATTTCTTTTTGAATTGGTGTAAGTTCGTTCATATTATTTCCTTTAACAATCGAGTTTCCCAATGTAATGAAGTTTTTCTGACTTTGCAAGCTGACCGATTGGTTATTAACTTTTACAAGCACATCGTCATGTAAACAGGCAAAAAGGTAATATCATCATCCTGGGCCAAATCTAAGGAGCAGTCACATTGTCCCCGGTTGCCCAGAGAAATTCTTCAAAATCCATAGGATACATTTTTCGTTTATCTTCTTCCGAAGGAATTACAATTTCCTGACTTTTCTTTTTTATACTGATGAGAGATCCTGTTTCGATATAATGATAACGGCCGTCTTTTACAAGATATTTAATCGCTTCTCGTGCCCGAGGGAACTTTTGTACTTCATCAAAGATTATAACTCAATTATATACCGAAAATAAATCATCTCCTTTTTCTAACTCTTCAATAAGTTTCTCAAAATTCTCTCTAACGCTTACCGAATTATCGGGATAATAATAAGAATTCCATATTCTTCCTACAAGACGATTATTGCAATTTAATTGTTCATAAGAATGTCCCACTACCCCCGCTGCTTCTGACCATTGCCAGATACGTTTGAATGTAATTATAGAAATTTCTCTAATACTGGAGCTGGAAATATCAAAGTGGAAAATTTTCTTTGCACATTCTAGACTTTGTTCATATTCCTGCTCTATCTGGATTTTTTGATTCTCATAATATTCTTTTGCCCTTGGTTCTGAATAATTGAGCCATTCTTCATTTCGTTTACGGTCTTCTTTACGACGATTAAAAATACGTAAACTTTCCCGAATTGGAGAATAAAGCTTAACCACATCAGAAACAAACTCATCTGCAAAATCCCCTGCAGAATATATGAACTTGAATGCTTTTTCATAATATTCAACTACAGTATTAAGTGAATTATTTTTTTGATCATGCATGAATTTATAATACTCTAGTTTTGCAAGATAATAATTATAATAAAAGTCTCCTATTCCTTCGCCAAGCTGATCACGAATATACTCTGCATATTTCAATTCGAGTTCAATATCAACAAATTTTCTATCTTTATTAGATGTATAATAATCGAAAGAAAAGTTTCTCATCCTAAAATAGCAATCTTGCACGATAGCATAATTAACCCCACGAAGTTTTTTTAAAAGCCGATCATCTTTTTGCTCACTATACCAGAAATACTCTTCAAAAAAAGGTACATGGTAGCTATTGCTATTTTTAAGATTTTGCCGCAATAGATAATCAAATCCACTTTTTATGGGTTTTCTTTTATATTCTTCAGGTTTATAAAATGTATAATTTAAAATTCCCTCAATAATTTCAGAAAAGATCTTTCCTGTTCGATCTTCATCAATGTGCTCATCTAAATATGGTTCAACAGTTTTGATAAAATTACATAACAAATAATAATTGAAATAGTCCATTCTGTATTTCTTTACAACACGTGAAGGAATCTCCTTTGGAAATAGAGAATCATCAGATATAATTTGATTAAATACATAAGTGGAAGAAGAAGGCATATTTTTGAGATCTTCGCTTTTACGCTTGGTATCAATTCTCTTTGCAAGTTCAGAAAGAGCGCCTCCTATTGAAAGCCCTGCTTCTTTTACCTTATTTTTTAAAGCAATATTTGCACACTTCATCGAAGGACGATAAATACCACCTTTCTTTTCGAAATAACGTTTAACAAAAAGCTTTGCAAGTGTAAAATTACGTTTTTCTTCATCTTTATCTTTTTCGTTTTTTCCATTTAGATAATCAAATTCTTTTGTGTTTATGATGAATTTTGCAATATAATTCATCAAAGAATATTCAAGGATTTTCTTTTGAGAAAGTCCTCGTGGTAAAAAATCACTAATATTAGATCTCAAATACATAAAAAAATCATAGAGAAATTTATAGAATATAGAAACCGTAGAATGTGCGAAGGGATTTTGTTCCATAAGTCCGGAATATTTATATTTATCAAGAATAGAATTTGAATTACGGAAACTGTAATCATCATTCAAACCAAATATATCAAAAATAATAGTTGCAATTGTATCTGGAACATTGTATACACATCTCTGCAATATAGTTTTAAAGTCTTGGATGTTAAGTGGTTTAAAAGAAGTTTTTCCATCATACTTTAATTTTGATTCTTTACTCTCTGAATCAAAATACCAATCATCGATTTGGTTTGGAAGTCCTTCTAAATTAAAAGCTTTGTCAATAAGACTACCCAATAATTCACACCACCTTCTATGTTCCCAGGAAGGAGACATATCCTTTTCTTTTTCATCCTTCTTAAAGGTTTTAGCTTTTTCTCTAATCTTTTTAAAGGCATTCTCTATAAAATCAAAAGAGGTTTTGTAATATGAATATTCAAATCCATTCCAATTTTCTTCAGAATCTTTATCAGAAATCTTTAGCCTTTCAAGATTTTCCAAACACATATCAATACTTGTAAGAAACCCCTGATATTCAAAAACACCAGTAAGTTGAGCAACAAAATCATTGAATGCCGAAGAAGAATACGACTTTCTTAATACTTCATTCTGAAAGCAAACAAAGTTCTTTGATTTCTGTTCTTCTTTCATACAAAATGCTTTATCGTCTATAAGAGATCTCATAAAGGCAAACCATTGCTTTGTATTGAGTTTTTCGCTGTATTTTTTACTTTCTTTCAAAAGTTCAGATGTTATTGAACAAATTGCCTGATAAGTAGATTTTTCACTTTCTGACATTTCTCCTATATGAAAGAACTCATCTTGATTAGGTGTAATAGCTTTAAGCACAGAATCAATATCATCTATATTTGATATGCGTTCTAATTTATGTGCACTTCCTGAAAATGAATTTACAATTTCGATAATACTGTTTATAAACAATACAATAAACGAATTAAAATCTGATGTTTTTGAGCTATGAGGAGTTTGAATCAAACCTCTAGCTCCACCTTGAACAAAACCCTTGAAAAATTCATCTTCTTTTGTGTTTCCGAACTCCTTTTTAAAGATTTCAAAAGAATCTGACAAACGCAAAACTTCAAGAGAATTCCAAAAAGATTCATTTTTTCGTTCACCATAATCATAATCATTGTAGGTAGGACGCTCTATATATGCGCACTCTCTAAAAACGCTATACCATTTTTCTTCTCTAGATTTCTCTGCCCTAGTCTTTTCGTATTCCCCAATACGATCACAAAGATGTGAATAAAAATCAAAAAGATAATTAATCACCATACAAAAATCATCAAACGAAGTAAAAATATCGTGTTTAAAATCTTTTTTAAGTAGTTTCAAATCTGATGGATGCTCAATAAGCTCGTTTATTTGAGAAAGATGTGAAAAATCTATCAATCTATAGCGAATAGAACACTGCACTTCTTTTACAATCTTCAAAAGTTCCTCAGAGCCCTCATTTTCCTTATGATATTGCAATCGAAGAGGTAAAATCTGATAAGAAAAAATCTGATATACACTTTTAATAAAAGTATCTTCACATAGAGATTCTGGTAGCTCGGCATAATCCACTTGAGAAAAATAGTTTATCCAATCAGTACTTTGAGCTTTTGAATCTGGAATATACTGCTTGTTTGATCCATAAGAAACTATCTGGAAATTTCTTCCATCATTTTTGTCAAAAAACTCTTTTATGCCTTTATCAATTTGTTTTGCCATAAAAAGAGATTGTCCACTAGGAATAATTTTCTTAACAATATACTCCAATATATCTCTTTGACGTCGTTCAAATTGTACAAATACTTCTCTATTAACAGTCCTGTCGTTTCCAGAAAGCAAGTTCTGATATTTTGTTATAGATTCATTTTCTCTAAATGGAACACGTAATTCTATAGACTCTTTTGAAAAAAATGAAAGTCCAATTGTATCGGCTTCCAGTTTTGTGATTTCCTCTATTGTAAGGTTTCTTAATTCTTCATGTATAGTTTTCATACTTCTATACATTATACGCTTTGAATTAATAAAAAAACAGGTGAATTTTCTATCAATTTTTTTTATAAAAATCATTGTTTTTCCAATACAAACAATGATAGAAAAGTCACATTTTTACACTTTTGGTTTCTATGATTATTATCTGACTCATAAAGGAGGTATGACATTATGTCGGAACAAGATCTAAAGAAATTAAAAGAATCTCTAAAACCAATCTTTAGAGGCTACAAAAGAATTGATGCAAACATGGAAAAGAAACTTCGAAAATTAGGTTTTAGAATCGTACGCTGCAAAAATCACTACATTATGAGCTACTTTATTTGTGGTAAGGAATTACTTATTGAAGTAGATAAAACCCCAAGTGATTCACGTAGTGGAATAAAAACCGTCAAAGATATTTCGAAAGTAATACGAAACAGCGGTTGTATATGGGAGGAAAAATAGTGTTTGAAACAAATATGAACTATAATAATATTTCAAGGAGATTACAAATGAATAAAATTGGAAAATCATTACAGAATCTTAACTGGAAGCTTTTTGCTTCTCTTTTGGTAATGGGCTTGTGTCCTACTATTTACACTACCCTACGCGTATTCTTTCTTGGGCAGTTACCAGGAGACTGGTCATTCTCAATTGCAGGTCAGCTTTCTTGGGTTAATCTGCTTTACGAGATTCTCGATGAAGCAATAATTCTTCCATTGTATTTCTTTATGGGCAAAGTTGTTTCTGAAAAAACAGAATATGTAAACCGTATTAAGACAGGATTGATAATATCTTTTAGTGTATATGCAGTGTGTTCTGTTCTTATCTGCTGTTTTACAAATCCGCTTTTAAATGTTATGGCAGCAAGTAAAGATATTATTGCAGAATCTGCTGTATACATCAGAATTGAGAGCGTTGCAAATATTTTTGCCCTGCTTAGTAGTTTTATGCTTGTCTGTCTTGTAACTCTTGGAAAATCAAAATTTGTTTACATTCTTACTGCAGCAAAACTAATTTTAAGTGTGATTTTTGATACTTTCTTTGTTTCAACTTTGAAAATATCAGCAAATCTTGGAGTAAATGGAATCGGATACAGTAATATCATCGTAAATATTATTCTGTTTGCAACATCAGTGTATTTGCTTTCAAAAGAAGGTTATTCAATTTTGAATAAGGAAAAGCTTTCTTTTACATGGGCAAAAGATTTTGTAAGAATCGGTGGTATTTCCGGCATTGAATCTTTTGTAAGAAATATCGCTTATATGCTGATGATAAGCCGTATGGTAAATATGGTAAATGAACAGGGAACCTATTGGGTTGCAAATAATTTCATCTGGGGATGGCTTCTGCTCCCAATAAATCAACTTGGTGAACTTATAAAGCAGGAAACTGGAACAGATGAAAATGCAGTAAGAAAAAATACACTCGGTTATTTTGCAGTTACCCTTTTCGTATGTGCAATCTGGTTCATTACAATTCCTGGATGGAAAGGCTTTATGGCAAATGTACTACAATTTTCAGATGTTGATAAACTTTTCAATCTTGTAATGCTCCTTCTCGGATTTTATGTTCTGTACGCAATTCAGAATGTATTTGACTGTGAATTCTATGGCCTTGGTAAAACAAACTACATGCTTTTTGAATCTGTAGTAACAAATACCATCTATTACGGAACAGCATTCATTCTGTATCTGTGTGGATTCTGGACTCCTACTCTCACAGGAATTGCACTTTTGTTTGGTATCGGCAATGCCTTTGACAGTATTGTTTCCGGAGGTGCTTACGCATTCCTTTTGAAAAAGAAAAAAATTAATATTCTGGAGGTTGAATAATGAAATTAATATCAATCTATGAACATATGGAAAATGGAGCACGTAAAGTTCCTGCAAATAGCAATTGTAAGATTGTTTTCAGACATTCAATCAGAGGAAAAATTTCCTCTGGAGTTGGAAGACAAGTATCACTAACAAATGAAGGAATAGAACTGTGTAAAACATTTGGAAGATATTTACAATATGAAATAGGTTTCGTTGCTTCCAGTTCCTGCTTAAGAAATATAGAAACCTGCGAAAATATCTTACTAGGTGCAAACACTGCAAGAGAGATTATATTAGCTCCTAATGAATTAGAAGGGCCTCAGACTAAAGATGCAGAATTAAGCAATAAAGTATTTGAAGATTCCAACTATAACAATCAAGAAATAATCTATGAATTAAAAAATCATGGACTTCCAGGATTTAATAGCATCGAAGACGCAGCAAATATTATGCTTGATTACATATTTGAAAATGGAAATGAGAAAAATAAAGTTGATTTATTTTGTACTCATGATTTTCAAATGGCAATTCTTTACGCTCACCTGTTCGACTTTGCTTCTTCAAGAAAAAGCATTGAAAAAAACAAATGGCCAATGATGTTGGAAGGTATGATTTTTTGGGGCAATCGAAAACACTTCTGGTGCAGTTGGAGAAATGAAATTAAAGAATTTGAAAATTAAAACCTAATTTCTGAATTATTTCTGGGAAGAAACGAAAAGCCGCAAATTGTCAAATTAAGGAAGTAATGTAATAAACAAATGACATCCACCCCCATTTTCGCTATAATCAACATATGTTCAATTACATCTGGCCGCTTTTAATCATTGTTTTTGCAAACACACTTTATCAGATTTGCGCAAAGGGAATCCCTGTGCAGATGAACACTTATGCCAGCATGACCATCACTTATGCTGTGGCAACGCTTTTTTCGGCTGCTGCTTTTTTTGTTACCACAAAGGGCGGAAACATTCTCAAAGAATTTTCCCACACCAACTGGGCTACAATCGTTCTTGGAATTGTAATTACCGGACTTGAAGTGGGCTTCATTTTTGCTTACAAGGCAGGCTGGAAAGTCAGCACACTGGCAACAGTTTCCAACGCGCTTCTTGCAGTCATTCTGATTTTTGTGGGTCTTATCGGCTATCATGAACAAATCAACTGGAGCAAGGTTTTGGGAGTTGCAATCTGCCTTGTAGGGCTGTATTTTATAAATAAGAAATAGGAGTAAACATATGTTTCGACCAATGAGAAGATTCAAGCAGCAGATTGCGGACAGCAAATGCAAAGAGATTTTGAAAAACGAAAAACGCGGAGTTCTTTCACTCCTAGGCGATGACGGATATCCTTACGGACTTCCCCTCTCCCACTTTTACAGCGAAGAAGACAATAAGATTCATTTTCACTGCGCAAAGGAAGGCCACAAAATTGATGCCATCAAAAATTATGATAAGGCAAGCTTCTGCGTTTATGACCAGGGCTACCACAAGGAAGGCGAATGGGCGCTGAACATCAACAGTGTAATAGTCTTTGGAAAAATCCGCCTTGTAACAGACCCGGACCTTACCCGCCAGATCTGCACAAAACTGGTTTATAAATTCACAGATGATCAGGCATATCTTGAA
>CADCLG010000027.1:49141-51070 GCA_902802305.1 uncultured Spirochaetaceae bacterium | reverse complement strand
TCCTACAGGAAATGTTACAGATTATGTTACAGAACAAAACTTCCAGAATGCAATTTACATTATTTTTATGTTGCTTGGAAAGTTTGTACGTACAGAAATCCATTCCGCCAAAGGCCGTGCAGACTGCATTGTAGAAACGGATGATTACGTTTACATTTTTGAGTTCAAGCGTGATGGCTCTGCAAAAGATGCGCTGGCACAGATTGAGGCTCAGAATTATGCAGTTCCATACTCGGCTGATAAGCGTAAGTTGTTCAAAATTGGTGTAAATTTTAGTACAGAAGAAAGAAATATTACCGAGTGGGAAGTTGAATAGAGATATGTTAAAAAGTACAATTATCTGCTTGACAAAAAACTTACAAAACGGCAACCTCAGTTCAGTTCAGTTCAGTTCAGTTCAGTTCAGTTCAGTTCAGTTCAGTTCAGTTAAATAGTATTATACATAAATTATTTTGTGAAAAAAAGCGTACTGTTAAATCAGTGATGATTT
Source organism: uncultured Spirochaetaceae bacterium (assembly GCA_902802305.1). Taxonomy (GTDB): domain Bacteria; phylum Spirochaetota; class Spirochaetia; order Treponematales; family Treponemataceae; genus Treponema_D. The sequence goes on along the minus strand of CADCLG010000027.1, from coordinate 50,580 downwards.
TGCAGTGCGCTTTTTTTTTGTCATTTTCGGACTTGTTCCGGAAATCTTGTTTAACAAAGCTTTTCAAAAAGTAGGAGGAAAAAATGAAAAGTTTTCGTAATCGTCTTGCTGTCGTTTTATCAGCATTAATCCTTATTCTTGGTACCGGTTGTCCTCAACCTGTAGAACCTGAAACAGATTACACAGCTGATGTTGCTGATGCAAAGTCCTCTCTTGCAATCGAATTTGCAAGTGGCGATTCTGCAACTTCCATCACTCAGGATATTACTCTTCCTGCAAAGGTTGGTGATGTTTCTGTAAAATGGAGCTCAAGCAATACTACTGTAATCTCAAACGATGGTGTTGTAACACGTCCTGCTTTTGTGGATGGTAATGCTACTGTAACATTCACAGCAACCCTTTCAAAAGGTACTGCAAGTGATACAAAAGCATTCTCTGTAACTGTTCTTGCTGTAGCACCGTATTCTTACACTGTTACATTCGACAGTCAGAATGCAGATACAGCAGCAAGCCCAAATTCAATAACTGTAACAGAACCTGCAACAACAGTTGCAAGTCTGCCAACAGCTCCTGTAAAGAGTGGATTTGAATTTGGTGGATGGTTCACAAAGGCTAATGGTGAAGGTACAGCATTTACTACTTCTACAGTTGTAAATGGTAACATCACTGTTTATGCAAAATGGACAGCAACTGCTCCGATTGATACTTCAGCTCAGGATATAGCTTCATTAAAATCAACTTTGGCAATTTCTTTTGCCGATGGAGATTCTGCTACTTCCGTTACAAAAAACATTATTCTTCCTTCTGGAAGCAATGGTGTAAATGTAACTTGGAGTTCAAGTAATACTTCAGTAGTTGCAAACAACGGTACTATAACCCGTCCTGCTTTTGCGAATGGTAATGCGTCTGTAACTCTTACAGCTACTTTAACAAAAGGTACTGCAAGTGATACAAAAGCATTCTCTGTAACTGTTCTTGCTCTTGCTCCGTATTCTTACACTGTTACTTTTGACAGTCAGAATGCAGACACAGCAGCAAACCCAAGTTCAATAGTTGTAACAGAACCTGCAACAACAGTTGCAAGTCTGCCAACAGCTCCAGTGAAATCTGGATTTGAATTTGGAGGATGGTTTACACAAACCGAAGGAAACGGAACAGAATTTACAGCAAACACAACAGTAAGCGGAAGTATAACAGTCTATGCAAAGTGGACAGCAGTAGTAACACCAACAACACAGTATGCTTATACAATAAACAGTTCTGGATATTTGTTCTCAAGAAGCACCGCAGCAGACTCTACTTGGAGTGCTGTTGATATGAATAAAAAAGATGGTCTTTTATCAATAAGTGTTTCAGATAACACTGTTTACGCTATAAACAGTTCTGGATATTTGTTCTCAAGAAGCACCGCAGCAGACTCTACTTGGAGTGCTGTTGAT
>CADCLG010000027.1:36431-49128 GCA_902802305.1 uncultured Spirochaetaceae bacterium | reverse complement strand
TGTTTACGCTATAAACAGTTCTGGATATTTGTTCTCAAGAAGCACCGCAGCAGACTCTACTTGGAGTGCTGTTGATATGAATAAAAAAGATGGTCTTTTATCAATAAGCATACAATAGACACAAAAAACACAGTTCTTAAGAAAGAACTGTGTTTTTCTTTTATTTTACATATCCCGGGATCCAAGTTATACAATTATACTTCCCAGAATTAGAATAATATATTTCATTTGAATAACTATATTCTATACAATATCCTCGTTTACTATCATTATTTATATTATTAAAAGTCGTTTTTTCTTTATTAATTGTAACATTTTCTCTATCAGTAGGATCCTGACATCTTGCAATATTTACATCACCACCTTGTCCACTAGTATTTGGTTTATAACAAACCTGTGTTGGTAAATTCCATGAATTATCTCCAAAATATTGATCCTGCGGTTTATTGCTATATGTAAACTTTTGATAATAACACTCTTGATTATCATCAATCCAAATTAAGAACTCATTAGCCGGACCACGATTATTTTCATATGGCAATGTTATGCTAGATTTTACAGTATCACCAAAATAACGTCTTGGAACAAATTCCTTAAATTGTTCATAAGTAAATGCAAGAACTTTTTTCTTTGTTCTATCACTATAAACAGTAGTATTATCTTTTACAACACACCAATCATTACAATCTCCACTTCCCCATAAAGCTTGATTTCTATTAACTTCCACTAAATCATATTCCAAATCATCGCTACAAACACTAGTGTTTCCGACAACTCCTATTTCATTACTACTATTACCACATTTACGTAATTTTATTTCGTATTTATCACTAAAGTTATATGGTGAATCACTTTCTGGATAACTCTTACAAACCTGATTTTTTGCATACTTTTCATTCGCTGTAAAAATCGAAGTAGACCCAGCCACAATCGATCTATCCGCCCAACCAGCCTTTTCAACACTCTTCAATGTTGGAATAGCAAAACCAGAGAAATCATTATTTGCCCATTCACCTTTCATCACGCTTATATATTGCTTTACATCAAGATTTTCTTCATAACCTGAACCAATAGTACTACATGTTTTATCTTCGTTTAGACTTGTACATGTCCTTATGTTACTATTGTTGTTATTTAAAGAAAACTCTTTTGATGTTGAAATATATCTGGATTCTGATCCTCCGATATTTGTTTCAAATGAAAGCCATTCAGAACATTCTCTATCTCTAGTAACTTTCAAAATCATATTTGAATCAAGCTGATTAACACCTTTTGAATTATCACCATTAACAGGCGTTACCGCTTTTCCGTTTCCACTACTTTTTACTTTATTATATGTTGCTTGAGAAGCAAATTTTAATATTGTATCTGCTGTATTTTAACACGATATATCCTGCAAAATATGGAGTGATGTATTATTTCTTAAGCAACTTACTAATGCGAACCATTCCGTTTATTGTAAGCTCTTTGTCCAGAAAATCAAAAATATTGGTGATTGGCTGGAGCATGCTGTTCAGACCGCCGGTGGCAATTACTTTGATTTCACTGGCTTTTGTACCGGATTCTTTTTCCATGTCGGCTTTCATGTTTTTAATAAGAGCTTCTACAAGACCTTTGTAGCCGAGTACAATTCCTGACTGTACTGCAACAGTAGTGTTTTTACCAAGACTTGTCGGCGGTATTTCGAGCGGAATGGCTGGAATCTGTGCAGTATTATTAAAAAGAGAATTAAAGGCAGTCCGGATACCAGGTGCAATTGCTACACCTGCAATGTTTCCGTTTTTATCAACAGCGGTAAAGGAAAGGGCAGTTCCAAAATCGGCAATAATACAGGGAGATTTATATTTACACCAGGCTTCAAGAGCGTCACACAAAAGATCAGTACCAATTTCATGAACACCAGTTGCAGGAACCTTTACAGGCAGCCTATTGTAAATATCAGGTCCAATCACAAGAGGCTTTTTCCCTGTGAGCTTTTGAGAAAGGTTTACAAAAGGACCAATCAAAGCCGGAACAACAGAGCTCAACACAATATCTTCAATTGTTTGGCAATCAATCTTAGCATCCCTAAAAAGCGGACTCAAAATAGAAAAATATTCATCCCCAGTCCTGCGAATATCCGTAGAAATGCGCCACACGTGAAGCAATGTGCTGTCAGAATCCGGCTTTTCATCATCAAAAACCGCTGTTTTAATGTTTGTGTTACCTATATCAAAAACTAAAATCATGTATCACCTGCCAAAAAAATGTATTACAAGGAAATCAATTTTACAAAATTGATTTCCTTGTTTATACAACGCCTTTAATGTACTAATCTTTATTTTTATGCTATTATACCTTTTATTAAAGGAGTAAACAATATGAAGATAAATGCCTTAAAAGGAATGAAAGATATTTTACCAGCAGAACAGAGAATGCGCGATTATGTTCAGGGAAAGATTTTGCAAACTTACCGGGAAGCTGGTTTTGAGCGCATTTCTACACCAATGCTTGAAGATGCCGAAAATCTTGATAAATCAGACGGTGGAGAAAATCTTAATCTTATCTTTAAGGTGCTTAAGCGTGGCGATAAACTGGAATCGGCTCTGGCTGCAAATCCTGTTGAAGAAAAATCACTTTCGGATATGGGACTGCGTTACGACCTTACACTTCCGCTTACTCGATTTTATGCAGCTAACAAAAATGAACTTCAGACTCCTTTTAAAGTAATTCAGACTGACCGGGTTTTCCGTGCAGAGCGTCCTCAAAAGGGAAGAAGTCGGGAGTTTGTTCAGTGCGATATTGATATTCTTGGTGACAGTTCTCCAAATGCAGAGGTTGAGCTTATTGATGTTACAGCCCGTGCCCTTATGAATATTGGTTTTAAGGATTTTTACATTAACGTAAATGACAGACGTATTCTTCGTAATATGCTTGAAAGTATGGGCTTTGCTGCAGATAGTCTGGATTCTGTATGTATTTCCTTTGATAAACTTGATAAGATTGGCCCTGATGGTGTTGCTACTGAACTCACAGAAAAGGGAATGCCGGAAAAGGCTGTAAAAGCATTAAAGGATTTTCTTGCAGATTCAAGCGATAAAATCACTCTGGAAAGCGTAGTTGCAAAATGTTCAAATCCTTCGGTTGCTGATGATTTGAAATACATAATCGAAACTGCTCAAGTTGTTGCCGATGGAAAATATAAGATTAAGTATTGCCCAAGTCTTGTTCGCGGCCAGGGCTATTACACTGGCGCTGTTTTTGAAATTGCAACTCCTCTATTTGGCGGTGCTGTTGGTGGCGGTGGAAGATACGACAATCTTATTGGTAAGTTCATTGGTCAGCAGGTGCCGGCAGTTGGCTTTAGTATTGGTTTTGAAAGAATCTGTTCAATCCTTTTAGAGCAGAATTACAAAATCCCAAATGAGCGCGAAAAATGTGCCTTCCTCTATGATGATTCTCTTTCTTTTGCAGAGGTGATGAAGTTTGCAGAAGGCTTGCGAAAAGATTACAATGTGGCAATCATCAAAAAAGCAAAAAAGCCTGGCCCACAATATGATATGCTGGAAAAACAGGGCTATACAAAGTTTGCTTCGGTTCGTGATGGGCAAGTGCTTGTAAAATAAAGACAGGAGAGGATTATGATTTCTCTAGAAAGCAGAATAAGTGATGTTTATAAAACTCCTGTTGGACATGATATTTTTTCAAAACTGCTGCTTCAATTAGGGAAATCAGAAAAACTGATTCTAAATCCTCTTGTCGGTAATTTAAAATTAAAGGCTCTTGCAAGGCTTACTCAGAATATTGTTGGAAGCGGCTTTTTTGATGCTTTTATAAAACTTGTCAATTCTGAACAGGATTTGCCTGCGTCCACGGACGGTGTAGTTGAAGAAAAATGGTGGAAGGAAGCTGTTTTCTATCAGATTTATCCGAGAACCTTCTGCGATTCTAACGGCGACGGTATTGGAGATTTGCAGGGAATAATTTCTAAGCTTGATTATTTACAAAATCTTGGAGTTAATGCGCTCTGGCTTTCTCCAATTTACGATTCTCCAATGGATGACAACGGCTATGATATCCGCGATTATCAGAAGATACTTAAAGATTTTGGTTCCATGGCTGACTTTGACCAATTGCTGGAGCAGGTTCACTCACGTGGTATGCGGCTTATAATGGATTTAGTAATAAATCATACTTCCGATGAGCACGAATGGTTCCAGAAAGCACTTAAAGATAAAAAATCAAAATATCACGATTATTATATTTTCAGAAAGAAGCCTAATAACTGGACTTCTTTTTTTAGTGGTTCTGCCTGGAACTACTATGAGCCGCTGAATGAATATGGTCTTCATCTTTTTTCTAAAAAACAGATGGATTTGAACTGGGAAAGCCCACAGCTGCGGTCTGAAGTTATTTCCATGATAAACTGGTGGCTTGATAAAGGCATTGACGGTTTTAGAATGGATGTAATCAACTGCATTTCAAAGCAGAAAGGCCTGCCAGACGGAGATGAACTTATTGGTAAAATGATGGGACTGACCGGTATTGAACACTATTTTTATGGACCCCATCTTCATGAATATTTACGCGAAATTAATAAAAAAGCTTTTGAACCTCATAATGCCTTTTCTGTTGGCGAAACTCCAGGACTTGGTATGCAGATGTGCCGCCTGATTACAGGAGAAGAACGCCGCGAGCTTAATATGGTTTTCTCCTTTGATCATCTTGAAAGTCCAGGGCACACTCGCTTTGAAGCTTATGAATATGATTTGAATTATCTCCGGGATTATATGATTGACTGGCATAAAAATTACGGAAACAACTGCTGGATTTCACTTTTTTATAACAATCATGATAATCCTAAGATGGCAAGTAAGATTAAAAATCTTTCTCTTTCATCTTCTGATTCTGCCTTGCTTATGAGACAACTTCAAAAGCTTCTGGCGGTTATGCAGTTTACATTAAAAGGAACTCCCTTTATTTATCAAGGGGAGGAAATGGGACTTATCAACTATGATTTTGAATCGATTGAGGAAATAGATGATGTTGAGTCCAAAAATCTTTATGTTGAATTGTGTAAAAAAATGCCGGAAGATAAGGCTTTTGAAATAATAAAAGCTGGAACAAGAGAACATGCAAGAATCCCTCTTCCTTTTGAAGAAAATCTGGAAAAGACTGACTGCTTTACAGAGACTACAAAAAATCTTATGAAACAGCAAAAGATGTGTGATGAGATTTTTGAAACCTATAAAACTTTGATTTCTTTGCGCAAAAAGGATAAGAGTCTTGTGTATTCAGATTTTGAAGTATTGTCCCGCAAAAAAGGCCGTTTTGTCTATCGACGAGGTAATTATATAGTAGATTGTAACCTAAGCCCAAAAACTTGTTCTGCTTATAAATTAAAAGCTGCACATACAATTATTTACGACAGCTATCAAACTGATGTAAAAGAAACTGATAAAAAGTTAAAACAATTAAAACCATACCAGTCAGTAATTATAAAATGTACGCCGCACAATTCTTAATTATGCATTATGCATTCTTAATTGTCCATTGTCCATTCTCAATTGTTAATTGTTATTTTTTCCTGTATTGACTTTTTCTTCGCATAGTTGTATAAGTAATTAATACATTTTAATATTTTTAATATGAAATGGATTCGAGCTTCTCGAGTCCATTTTTTTTAGAGTAAATATAAAAAAGAGGATTATGGATTACATACCCTACAAAACAATTAAGTATTATGAGGACTGCGCTCCTTTAGTTGAAGGTTTAGGTTTTGTTCTTGTTGACCTGAAAATCATCCCTGCTAAAACCGTCACAAAAATTTCTGCAATGATTGCAGCTTCAGATCCTAATCAGAATATTGGTGTAAATGACTGTGCAAAAGTTCATCGTGTTTTACTTACGAGACTTGAAGCTTTGCTTGGAACTGAAGAAACTACAATGGAACTTACAAGCCCAGGAATAGAACATAATATAAAAAATGCTGCTGAGTTTGCAATTTTTAAGGGAAGGGCAGTTCGCGTTTGGGATAAAATCTCTACAGACTGGATTAACGGCACAATTAATTCAGCTGATGATAAATCTGTAACATTAGAAAAAGAGGACGGTACTTTAGTTACTGTTTCCTACGAAAATATAGCTAAAGCAAAATTTATGTATAAACAGGAGGCTTAGTATGTCAGAAATGGCAGAAGCTATCCGCCAGCTGATTCAGGAAAAAGGATATTCTGAAGATTCAGTAAGGCAGACTATTGAAAGAGCCCTTAAGGCTGCTTATAAAAGAACTTTTGGTACTGATGAGAATGCAATTGTTAAATTTGCAGATGATATGTCAGATGTTTCAATTTATTCCAGAAAAGTTCTTGTTGATGGGGTATATGACCCTGTACGTGAGTATGAACTTGAAGATGCAAGAAAAAAAGAAGGAGCTGACCTTCATGAAGGTGATGAAGTTGATATTTTAGTAGATCCAAAATCTTTTGATTTATCTGCTGTATCTACTGGAAAACAGACAGTTCACCAGGGATTGAATGAAACTTTCAAAACTTCATTAATGAATGAATATAAAGATAAGATTGGTGAAATCATCATCGGTTATTATCAGAGAGAAAGAAACGGTAATATTTATGTTGATTTGGGAAATGCAGGTAAAATCGAAGGCGTTCTTCCTGTAAAATATCAGTCTAAACTTGAATATTACGAAAAAAATGACCGAATTAAGGCTTTAATTGTTGATGTAAAACCAACTTCTTCTGGAATTCAGCTTGTTCTTTCTAGAAGTGATACAAAGCTTGTAAGCTCGATTCTTGAAAAAGAAGTTCCTGAAATTGCAGACGGAACTGTTGAAATAATGAAGATTGTTCGTGATGCTGGTTACAGAACAAAGGTTGCAGTTTATTCAAAACGTGAAGAAGTAGATGCTGTTGGTGCCTGTGTGGGTCTTAAAGGTGTTCGCATTCAGAATGTAATTCGTGAATTGTTGAATGAAAAAATTGATGTTTTACCTTGGGATCCTGATCCAGCTGTATTCATTAAAAATGCTCTTTCTCCTGCTCAGGTAAACCGTGTAATTATCATGGATGCAGATAAGAGACAGGCTCTGGCAATTGTTGATGAATCTCAGTTCTCTCTTGCTATTGGAAGACAGGGACAGAACGTAAGACTTGCAAACCGATTGTGCGACTGGAATATTGATGTAAAAACTGTTGAACAGGCTGCTGATATTGATTTGTCTTCATTCAGTACAGTTCAGAATGCTCATGCTCTCTTCAATGATGAAGAGGAAGAAGATTCAATTTTGACAATTTCTGATTTGCCTGGTATTGATAAAGAAATTGCTCAGCTTCTTAAAAATAATGGAATTGATAGTATCGAAGACTTCGTCGAAGCTTACGATAACGGATCCATTGAAATTGAAGGAGTTTCAAAAGAAGCTCTTGATAAAGTAAATGATTTGGTAAATGAAAATGTAGAAATTGTAGAGGAAGATTCTGCAGAAGAGACAGAAAGTAGTGAAAATGCTGCTGAAAAAGAAGGACAGGAAGAAAAATCTGAAGACGGTGACGAAGATGAATATTTCTGCCCTGAATGCGGTCATAAAATCACACTTGATATGACTCACTGTCCAAACTGCGGCGTTGAATTCGAATTTACAGAGGATGAAGAATAGGATTTTTTATGGCGGATGAATTAAATAATAAACCAGAATTTATTGTCCACAAAAGACAACAAAATGTTGTACCAGCTTCTACTCCTGCTTCTGGCAGTGGTGAAAAAAAGCGTGTGGTAGTTGTCAAGAAAAAGACTCAGCCGGCTCAAAATGCGACTGTTCAGAAAAATCAGTCTGAACAGCCGAAAAAGAACGTACATCTTGTTGTAAAAAGGACAGAATCTCAGCCTCAGCCGACAAAAAACACTGCTGCAGATGAAAAAGTATCTGCAGAACAGCAGGAAAATAAGGTTCAGCAGGTAAAAGCTACTGAAAACAACTTAAATGCGGGTTCTTCCCATGGAGTAAATAATACAGCAGCTGCCGCTAATACAGCCAGTTCCGCTAATGCAGTAAATAATACATCCGCTTCTGTAGAAAAGAAAACTCAACAGGGAAGCCAGCAGGCAGCACAACAGTCGAGAGGAGAGCAGAAAAACCGTCCTTTTGAATTAAATCCATCTCGTCCTAATGTAAAAGCCGGAAATCTTTCTGACAGAGGCCGCCAGAATCAGCGAAATAACGGTGGATATAATAACCGTAATCAGAATGGTGGTAATGGCAGACCTTACAACCGTGATGGTGGTAGCAGTAACTTTACCGGCGCTCAGGCCAGACAGGGCTATCAGAACAGAGAACGCGATTCAAACGGTATGAATCGCCAGAACGGATATAACAATAGACAGGGACAGAACCGCCAGGGTGGCAATGGTAATTTCCAGAACCGCCAGAACGGAGCAAACGGTGGAAATCCTCGTTTTAATAATTTTAATAATAACGGTGGTAATTTCCGTCCACGTCAGAATAATTCTGATATGGGGATGGCAGCTCCTCTTCCTGTAGATAATTCACGTCAGCTTTCAAATAAAAAAGCTGCTTACAAGGGTAAAAAACAGATTTATAACCGCAAGGACGAAGAACAGTTTGACGACAAGTTCTTTGAACAGAAAAAGAAGATTGAAACTCCTGCAAGTGTAGTTCCAAAGTCAATTGATATTATGGAAACTGTTTCTGTTTCTGACCTTGCACGAAAAATGAATCTTAAAGCAAGTGAAGTTATCGCAAAACTCATGGGAATGGGGGAGATGGTAACTATCACTCAATCAATCGACCATGAAACAGCAGGTATTCTTGCCGCTGAATATGGTTGCGATGTTCATCTTGTAAGTCTTTATGATGAAACAGTAATCGAAAGTGAAAAAGATGAAGATGGTGTAGAATTAAAGTTCCGTCCTCCAATTGTTACTGTAATGGGACATGTAGACCATGGTAAGACAAAAACCCTTGATGCTATCCGTCATTCTCATGTTGCAGAAGGCGAAGCCGGTGGTATTACCCAGTCTATTGGTGCTTATTCAGTCACAACTCCAAAAGGAAAAATTACCTTCCTTGATACACCTGGACATGAAGCATTTACAATGATGCGTGCCCGTGGTGCTCAGGTAACAGATATTGTAGTTCTTGTAGTTGCAGCAGATGATGGCGTTATGCCTCAGACTTTGGAAGCTATTGCTCATGCTAAGGATGCAAAGGTTCCAATTATTGTTGCAGTAAATAAGGTAGATAAACCAGAAGCAAATCCTGACCGAGTTAAGACTCAGCTTTCTGAACAGGGACTTACTCCAGAAGAGTGGGGTGGAGATACTCAGTACGTTCATATTTCTGCTTTGAAAAAAGAAGGTATTGATGATTTACTCGAAGCCATTCTTTTGCAGGCAGAAATGCTTGAACTTAAAGTAAACGATAAGTGTCGTGCAGAAGGAAAGATTCTTGAATCTCGTGTAGATCAGGGACGCGGTGTAGTTTCTACTGTAATTGTTCAGCGAGGTACTTTACATCAGGGAGATCCTTTTGTAGCAGGTATTTATTCTGGACGTGTTCGTGCTATGTTTGATGATTTGGGACGAAGAGTTCAGGAAGCCGGTCCAGCAACACCTGTTGAAGTTCTCGGTATGGAAGAAATGCCTAATGCTGGTGATCCATTCCAGGTAACTGAAAGTGAAAAAGATGCACGTGCAATTTCTAACAAGCGTCAGGAATTAAAGAGATTTGAGGCTGCAAAAGCAGTTAAGAAGACAACCCTTGAATCACTCTACACAGATATTGCCGACAGTGAAGTTAAAGAACTTAAAGTTATCATTAAGGCTGATTTACAGGGTTCTGCAGAAGCTCTTAAATCTTCTCTGGAAAAACTCTCAACTCGCGAAATCAGACTTTCTGTTATTCACTCAAGTGCAGGTGCAATCAACGAATCAGATGTTACTCTTGCAGCCGCAGACTCAAATGCAATTATTATTGGATTCAATGTTCGTCCTACTCCAAAAGCAAAAACTCTTGCTGAACAGGAACAGGTTGAAATCCGCAAATATAATATCATCTATAAGTGTGTTGAAGAGATTCAAGCCGCTATGGAAGGTATGCTGCAGCCGGATACAAAAGAAGAAGTTATCGGACAGGTTGAAGTTCGAGATACATTCAAGGTACCAAAAGTTGGCGTAATTGCTGGTTGTATGGTAAGCGAAGGTATTGTAAGACGTACTTCCAGCGTTAACCTTATTCGAGATGGAATCGTTAAGTTTACTGGAAAGATTTCTTCCCTCAAGCGATTTAAGGACGATGCAAAAGAAGTTAGTGTAGGCTATGAATGTGGTATCGGTCTTGAAAATTGGCAGGATATTCAGGTTGGTGATAAGCTCGAAGTATTTGAAATTGTTGAAGTTGCAAAAAAACTTGGAAAGTCAATTGCCGAAGAAGAAGCTGAAGCTGCAAAACGTAATGTAACTGCAAGCGGTTCTGAAGGGGCTTAATGTATGGGACAGTATAGATTACAGAGACTGAATGATCAGCTCCGTGATGAAATATCTCAATTGATTTTGCATGGGGATGTAAAAGATCCCCGCGTAAATACTTTTTTGAGTATAAACAGGGTAGAAGTTACAAAGGATCTTGCTTATGCCAAGGTTTTTGTTTCTACCTTTTTAACGGACAATCAGCTTGAAAAAGGCGTTGATGGTCTTAATGCGGCTGCCGGTTTTATTCAGCGTGAAATAGCAAAAAAATTGCGAATCAGACAGTTTCCTAAATTGCAGTTTGTTGTTGATTACGGAATGAAAGAAGGTTTTAAAATGGTTCAAAAATTAAATGAACTTGAAAAAGCTTCTAACGAAGAGTCTGGTGAAGAGACTACAGAGCAGTCCTCCGATGAATGATGGAATTGTACTTTTAGCAAAGCAGCCAAATCAGACATCATTTTATTCTCTGAACAGTGTTAAAAAAGCCCTTGGAACATCAAAAGTCGGTCATACCGGAACTCTTGATAGTTTTGCCCAGGGGCTTTTGGTTGTTTGTGTAGGTAAAATGACAAAGCTTGCTGGCAATATCACTGAGTTTGATAAATCCTATGAAGCAGTAATTCAGTTTGGTGAAGAAACTGATACCCTTGAATATACTGGAAAGGTTATAAGAAAAACTAGGTTACCCAAACTCGATCTGCTTGAAAAAGTCGTAAAAGAGCATATTGGCTTGCAAATGCAAACTCCGCCTGATTTTAGTGCAATTCATATAAATGGTAAGCGTGCCAGTGATTTAGCTAGAGCTGGACAGCAGGCTGATATTCCTAAACGTCAGATTAATGTTTTTGAGGCTAAGATTTCCGAAAGTCTGCTTGATAAGGAAGGCAATGTAAGTGCCTGTAAAATCTTTTTTTTGGTTTCTAAAGGAACTTATATTCGTTCTCTTGCAAGAGATATCGCGCGTGAATGTGGTAGTTCTGGTCATTTAATTGGCTTGTATCGCACTAAGGTTGGAAACTTTAGAATAGAAGAGGCAGCTGGCTACGATTTATTGGATGCTTTTACAATTGAAAGCTGTATAAAAAGAGTTGGTGAATATCGCCGGCTGGTATCTGAGGTTTCTGACATCGAAAAAGATGATAAAAAAGCACAAGCCGGTAAAAAATCTGAACTTTTGAATAATCTTGATATTCAAAAAGATGAAATTGTAAAAAAAGAAATAAGGGAAAAAATAAAATCCTTTGATAAAGAAGCTGCGGCTCTGTGTGGTTTTTATACGCTTGAGTTAAAAAATACAGAAATTGAAAAGGAAATTGAAAACGGAAAAAATATTCGCTCCTCCTGGTTTATTGAAAGTACTGATTCAATTCCTGATGGAAAGAATATTGCAGTTTTTAGCGGAGAACGTTTTTGTGCGCTGATTTATAAAGCTTTAAAAAACGAAAAAATGAACTTTTTTTATAAATTCGTTGTAAAATAATTTATAAAATGTGGTATAGTTAATTACGCATTAAAAATATTTAGCATTATTTTTACAAACGGTATTTAATTTATGGAAACACTTACTTGGATTTTTACGGGATTATTGGTAATTTCCCTTTTCTTCTTTATTTTTTCAATGATAAAAAACTGGTCTATTTTGAATAAAATCTCGCGGATATTTATTCTGCCTTTTGTCTCTGGTATTATTCTTATGTTTTTAAAAGAGCAGTTACCAGAAGCAGGTCATATTTTATTTTTGTCTATACTAGCTCTTGGAATCTGCTGTATAAGTGAAATATTTCTTACCTTTGAAAATCAGAAGCTTCTGGTTTTTATTGGAAGGGTAATATTTTTAATCAGCCTTTTTCCTTGGCTTGAGCTTTATTTTTCGACCTTATACATTTACAAAGTTCGTACCTGGATGATAATAACTGCTTCACTGATTTATTTTGCAATTTTAGTTGCTACTCTAATTCTTTCTGGAAAGAACAACTTTGGAATCTATCTGGGAACTCTTATTGCACTTGCAGAAGCTTCCTTTTTAAATTTCTGTGCCTTTATATCTATGGGCTATGATTTGAAATTGAATTATGTTTTACTGGTGATTGGAACTACTCTTCTTTTACTGGGAGTAATATTTTATATAAAGCAGAGTACAAAAGCTTTTAAAATAAATAAAAATCTCGAAATTATTCTGAGATTACTTTTTATAATTTCCGCACAATCATTA
>CADCLG010000027.1:0-36396 GCA_902802305.1 uncultured Spirochaetaceae bacterium | reverse complement strand
ACAATCATTAATAAGTGTAAGTGGAATATTAATGATTGCACAGTAATTGCAGTAATTGCTTTGATTGCAATAATTGATTAAAACAAATCTTCCATTCCGTAAAGTTTACCTTTAGAAAGGCGACCTGTTTTTATGCTTTCGCTTAGACGTGCAAGTGCCTTAACTGCTCCGCTTGCAAAACCTTCACGACTTCTGGCGGTATGGGTGAGTTCGATTGTATCTGCAATTCCATCAAAGAAAACCTTATGGGTGCCAGGAATGTTTCCACATCTGGTTGAACTTACGTGAAGCTGATTTGCTTTTGGACGTTCATGGAAAGCATCTGTAACGATTTCTGTTTTATTTGGGGTATTTTCAAGAATAAGGCGGGCAATTTCCAGCGCAGTTCCACTAGGGCTGTCTGCTTTCTGATTATGATGAGCTTCCCATGTTGCAATATCATATTCCGGATATTCAGACATGATTTTTGTAACCTGAGCAACAATTTTATAAAACATATTTACACCAATTGAAAAATTGGCAGAAGTCATAATTACACCGCCGCAATCAGCCGCCAATTTTGAAACTTCTTCTTTTTTATCATTCCAGCCTGTTGTACCGACAACAAGAGGTAAACCTAATGGCAAAAGTGCTTTTATGTTGGTCATAACTGCTGTAGGATGAGAAAACTCAATAATTCCTTCTGCACCGCTTGATTTTACAGCACGAGCAACAGCTTCTCCATCTCCTGCAGGAACCTTTACACTTGCATCTTCTGCAATAACATCTATAGTTGCAACAACTTCATGTCCGTCTCTTTTTGCACATGTTTCAATCATGTGTCCCATCTTTCCGTAACCAACTAATGCAATTTTCATTTTCTTTTTTACCTCCTGGAAATAAAAAAAGCTCCTTCATATTGAAGGAGCCTTATGGGCAGTGAGAGGATCGAACTCCCGACATTCTGGGTGTAAACCAGACGCTCGTACCAGCTGAGCTAACTGCCCGTTGTTTCGAAGTGATGTATTATTTATATCAAAATTATAAATTTGTGTCAACAGTCATTTTATAAAATTTTGAAAATTTCTTAATTTTTTTTATTTTTTTTCGTGCTTATAAAAAAAATATTTAAAATTTTATAATATTTTTCTTGACATAATATTATATTGTGTATAATATTATAAACAGAAAGAGAGTAGGAGTCGTATTCATGATTTTTACAACAAGTTCGGCACTACTGGATGCAGTTGTTTTATCTGTCGTCTCTGCAGAAGGGTCGTACGGCTATAAAATAACACAAGATGTCCGGAGTGTAATGGACGTTTCCGAAAGTACTCTTTATCCGGTTTTGCGCAGACTGCAGAAAGATGGATTTTTGGAAACTTATGATATGGAATATCAAGGAAGAAACCGTCGTTATTATAAAATAACCTCCAACGGTGTAATTCTGCTTGATAATTACAGAAGGGAATGGATTGAATACAAAAAAAAGATTGATTCAATTCTTTTGGGAATAACACAAGAATAATTATTTATGGGAGACAAAAATGTCAAAAGAAGAGTACATGACAGCTTTAAAAAATAATATTCAGGCTTTGACTGTCGATGAGCAGAATGAAGCCCTCCAATATTATTATGATTATTTCGAGGAAGCCGGAGATGATCAGAAGGTTATTGAGGAATTGGGTGATCCCGAGATTCTTGCAAAATCAATTATTGAACGCTTTGCAAATGCTGTAGTAAATGTTAAAAAAGAAGAAGGTGGAGAAGAAAAGAATTCTGAATCTAATACTGCTTTTGCCTACGATGCGCTTTTCTACAGATTTGATAAAGCAAAAGTAAAAAATATTGAATTCAGTTTTGGAGCAGCAGAAGTTGTAGTTATTACAGGTGATACTTATTCTGTAGAAACCCGCGGAATCTTAAAAGAAAATCTTCTTTGTCGTATCGATACAGAAGGCACTTTTGTAGTAAAAAATCTTAAAAAACTGAATGGACTTAATTTTTGGTCACATGAACGTGTAAGCCGAATCGTTCCGCGTATTCTTATTACTGTACCTGCTAAAACAAACGTTGAAAAATTCAGTACCGCAATTGGAGCTGGAAGCCTTGAAGCAAGAAATGTTAATATTTCATGTAATTCCGGTAAAATTGATGTCGGTGCAGGAAACTGTGTATTAAAGAGTCTTGTTGCAAGTAATATGAATATACGTTGCGGTATGGGAAATATAAAAGTTGAAGGCTCTATTTCAGGTAAAAATAATATTGATTGTGGTATGGGTTGTGTAAAACTTGAATTAAGCGGCTCTGCATCAGATTATTCTTATGATGCAAAAGTTGGCTTAGGTGACTTTAAATTCAATAAAGAAAGAAAAAGCGGCGTTTGCCAGAGCTATTCAGATGTAAGAAAGGAAAATCATTTTTCCGTAAATTGTGGAATGGGAACAGTAAATATTTCAATAGGAGGTTCAAAATGAAACAGTTAAAGAAATCAAATAAAAAAATTCTTGCAGGTGTTTGCGGAGGAATCGCAGAATACTTTAAAATCGATCCGACAATCGTTCGTCTTATAGTTGCACTTATAATTCTTTTTACCAGCGGAATTGGATTTATCATGTATATAGTTGCTGCAATCGTAATGCCGGCACCAGAACTTTCTGATGACGATATAGAAAATATGAAAAGTGCCAATGTTGACGGTTCAGAAAAATTTACAAGGGAAAATAATTACAATAATAAAGAAGGTGAAGGGGAATCTGCTCCACATTCAAATGAAGAATTTGATAAATTCTTCAAAAAATAAAGAGATTTTTTCATAAATTAGTGTATTTCCCTATGTAAAAAAATCTTACTTGTGATACAATAGTAACATTATGGTAGGAATAAAAATTAACAAGACCTTGCGGAATGTCTTAATTGCCGTTGCAGCGGTGGTTTTGATTTTCGCAATTTCAAGCCTTTTACCTGAAAAAGATTTTCATGAAAAGTACGAAAATGTTGATTTTTCTTCACTTCAAGCAACAGTCAATACAACAAAAAGTTACAGTGAGTATCTGGCTGAACACTCCAATGCGAGAAGTGCAAAATCCAGAGTTACTATTGATATCCAGGATTTTGATGAAGACGAATCTTTTGGCGTACATTCAGAAATGAATTACAAGGGTAAAGATGTAGTAGTTACGGAAGAAGATTCTTCCATAACATGGTATTTTGATGTAGAGGAATCAGGTTTCTACAATATATCATTAGAATATATTGCTGTTCCTTCTCGAAATGTAACAATGGAGCGTATTCTTTATATAAACGGAAGCGTTCCATTCTCTGGTGCCGAAACACTGGCCTTCTATCGTTTATGGAAGGATGGCGGTCCTATAAAATCTGATAATCAGGGTAATAATATCAGACCGTCTCAGATTGAATTTTTTGAATATCAGACATCACTTTTTAAGAGTGACTTAGGTTACGAAGTTGAGCCTTACCGTTTCTATTTTGAAAAAGGTGAAAATTCAATTACACTTAAATCATCCAACGAACCGATGGCTATCAGTAAATGTGAATTGGTTCCAATTTTGACTTACGACACTTACGCACAATATCTTGCAAAACAGCCTTCTAATCCAGATTCATATACTGGAAGTCCGGAAGCTATAAAAATACAGGGAGAAAACTCTGTTGCACGTTCAGATCCATCTCTCTTTGCCAGATATGATCGTTCTTCAGCAACAACTGAACCATACAGCGTAAAAAATACAATCTTGAATTATACTGGTGGTGATTCCTGGAAATCTCCTGGACAGTGGATTGAATGGGATATGGAAATTCCAGAAAATGGCTGGTACACAATTTCCATAAAAGGTCGTCAGCTTTATCAGCGCGGTTTTATCGCATGCCGTTCAGTTTACATTGATGGAGAAATTCCAATTGATGGATTAAAGACAGTTGGTTTTGAATATACAACAGACTGGAAGCTTCTTACCCTGTCAGATGAAAACAAAAATCCTTATAAATTCTATCTTACAAAAGGAACCCATAAAATCCGTCTGGAAGCAACTCTTGGTGAAATCGGTTCGATTATCAATGAGCTTCAGGACAGTATTTTCCGTCTAAATCAGATTTACCGAACAATTCTTGTTTTGACAGGTACATATCCAGATCAGTTCCGTGATTACGAAATTGACGTAGTTTATCCAGATGAAGTTAATGGCATGTATCTTGAAAGCTGCCGTCTCTACAAGCTTATTGACCAGTTTGTTTCAATTACAGGTGAAAAATCTGATAAGATTGCTCCTGCAGAAACTCTTGCAATTCAGCTTGAACAGTTCTATAAACGACCTGATAAAATTACAAGAGCATTTGCAAACTTTAAAGATAACATTACTTCTTTAGGTTCTTCTTTACTTACAATGACAGAAACCAAGCTTGACGTAGATTATATTCTCGTTCAGGGAGCTAATGAAAAGGTTAAGCCTGTTCGTGCCGGTTTCTTTAAGAATGCAAAGCATGAAATTCTTTCATTCATTACTTCATTCTTTGTTGATTCAACAAATCTTGGTGATGTTTATGATGAAAAAGATGCAGATCATCTTATTGAAGTTTGGATTGTTACAGGTCGTGATCAGAGCCAGATTCTTAAAAATATGGTTGATGATTCCTTTACTCCTGAATCAGGCGTAAAAGTAAACGTAAAACTTATTAATCAGAACTCCTTGCTTAATGCAGTAGTTGCAGGTAACGGACCGGATGTAGTAATTTCTATCTATTCTTCCGCTCCTGTAGATTATGCTTTGCGTAATGCAGACGTTAACTTAATGCGCTTCCCAGACTGTGAAGAAGTTCTTACACGTTTCAAGCCTAGTGCCTATACACCATATCTTTATGATGATGGTGTTTACGCTTTGCCTGAAACTGAATCTTTCAATCTGCTCTTCTACAGAAAAGATATTCTTGAACAGCTTGAACTTGAAATTCCTCAGACTTGGGATGATTTGATTGAGATTTTACCTACATTGCAGGGTAATAACCTTACAGTTGGTATTCCTTATCCAAATATCATCGCTCCAGATATGACGACCTTCTATTCAATGGTTTATCAGAATGGTGGATGTGTTTACAATGACAAAGGAACAAAGACAATCATTGATAGTGAAGAGGGTATTGCTGCTTTCAAAACTTATACAAGTCTCTTCAATAGCTACGGACTTCCAACAATTTACGACTTTATGAGCCGTTTCCGTACTGGTGAAATGCCTCTTGGTATTGCAAACTATGCTACATATAACACACTTGTAGTTGGTGCTCCAGAAATCCGTGGTCTTTGGGACTTTACTTATATTCTTGGTACCGAAAAAGAAGACGGTACAATTGACCGTGCTAATATTGCTGGTACAGTTTGTACTATGATGATTAAAAAAGGCAAGAACCTTGATGACCTTGACTTGTCAAATACAAAGGATCTTGTTTACAGTGCATTTAATGGAAAAGCCTTTGAAAAGGGTGCTGTTCCTGGTGTAGACGAAAAGACCTGGGCTCTCGTAATGAAGAATGAAAACCGTGTTCAGGATTCATGGAAATTCATGAAATGGTGGTCTTCTACAGAAACACAGGTTCGTTTCGGTCGTGAAATGGAAGCTATTCTCGGTTCTTCTGCCCGCTATGCAACGGCTAACGTCGAAGCATTAAAGCAGCTTTCCTGGAAAACCGCTCAGATTGAGGTTCTTGAAAAATCTCTCGATGAAACAATTGGTGTTCCAGAAGTTCCTGGTAGTTATTATACGTCGCGTCATGTAGTTAATGGTATTCGCCGTGTTATCAATTCTAAAGATGACCCTCGTGAAACTCTTATTGACTACTCCCGCAAGATTAATGAAGAGCTGACACGTAAGCGTCAGGAATTCAACTTGCCGGTTGAAGAATAAAAGGAGAATATGATGGACAGTAAATGGTCAAAATATTTTGATAAAAGAAAACTTGCATTGTCAGATGCAGTGCATAGGGCAAAAACGATGAAGTTCTGCTATGCATTTCTTCTTCCTTATGCAATTTTATTTATAACATTCAACGTTCTTCCAATGATAAACTCAATTTATTATGGTTTTACCAACTTTAACATTTTGGAAAAACCAGAGTTTATCGGAGCAAGAAACTATATCAACCTTTTCCTTCAGGATGAGGTATTCCAGATAGCTGTAAAAAATACTTTCTTTGTAGCTATCATTACAGGTCCTGTCGGATACATCATGGCATTTATTTTTGCCTGGCTTATCAATGAGCTTCCTAAGTGGGTCAGAACATTAGTTGTTTTCTTTTTCTATGCTCCTTCAATTGCAGGTACGGCATATTTAATTTTCAAACAGCTTTTCAATGATGACCAGTACGGTTGGGTAAACCAGTGGTTGATTAAAGTTGGTATTTCTGCACAGCCTATTGCCTTCCTTACAGACCCAAAAAATGTAATGAGAGTTGTTATTCCTGTAATTCTCTGGCAGTCATTAGGTGCAGGCTTCCTTTCATTCGTAGCCGGATTAAAAGGTATAGATCAGGCTCAGTATGAAGCCGGATATATTGATGGTATTCAGAACCGCTGGCAGGAATTGTGGTATATCACTCTTCCAAATATGAAACCTATGTTGCTTTTCGGTGCTGTTATGTCAATTACAAGTGCTTTCAATGTTTGTGATGTTCCTATGGCTCTGGCTGGCTATCCTTCTACAGACTATTGTGCACGTACTGTAGTAACCCACTTGTTTGACTATGGTTTCACCCGATTTGAGATGGGATATGCCTCTGCAATAGCGACGGTATTGTTCCTTGTAATGATTATCTGTAATAAGGTAATTCAGGCTCTCTTGAATAGGGTCGGTCACTAATTGAGGTATAAAAAATGAGTAGAAAAAATAATAAATATCTTGAAGGTCCGACAATTCATCATTATAAGCATAGAAGAAAGCCAAACCGTTCTGTCGGTGGTGATGTCGGTATCTATATTTTCCTGGGAATCTGTTCTCTCATCATGGTTTTCCCTCTGGTATTCTCAATTGCAAGTTCGTTAAAACCTCTTGATGAACTTTTGAAAAATCCTCCTAGCGTTTTCCCACGTAACCCAACGTTCAAAAACTATTCAGATTTGTTCGTTACCTTGAGCCAGTCTCAGTGGGTTCCGTTTACACGCTATGTATTCAATACAGTATTTGTAACTTTTGTTGGTACTCTTGGTCATGTAATAATTGCTTCAATGGCTGCTTATGTTCTTGCAAAATATAACTTCCCTGGTGGAAACATATTCTTCAGAATTGCAGTAGTTGCTTTGATGTTCAGTGGTTATGTAACCGGTATTCCTAACTATTTGATTATGTGCCGTCTTCACATTGTTGATACTTACTGGTCATTAGTTCTTCCTGCTATCGGTGGTTCTTTAGGTCTCTTCCTTATGAAACAGTTTATGGAAGGCTTTCCTATGTCACTGATTGAGGCTGCAAAAATCGACGGTGCCAGAGAGTTTACAATTTTCTGGAAGCTGGTTATGCCTAATGTACGTCCTGCCTGGCTTACAATTTCAATTTTCTCTATTCAGGGATTATGGAATAACGCCCAGACACAGTACATTTATACCGAAAGTAAAAAAATGCTTAGATATGCATTGGACCAGATTCAGCTTGGTGGTATTGCCCGTATGGGACAGTCTCAGGCAGTAATCGTATTTACAATGTCAGTTCCTATCATTTTCTTTATTTTCTCTCAGAGTCAGATTATGGAAACAATGGCTTCTTCCGGACTTAAGGATTAATGGTGGCAAAAATGAAAAAATTATTAGTATTATTTATTTGTCTTGCTGCTCTTTGTACAAGTGCATTTGCAAAAGGTGATACATACATATACGACTATTGGGGCGAAGTAGAAAAATCTCCTGATGTATATAGAGTTTCACATGTTTTATATGCAGATGATTTGGACTTGGATTTAGGCTTAAAAAATCCTTCCGGTTTGTTTGCAGCAGGCAATTTGCTGTATCTTGTTGATACAGACAATAACAGAATTATCGAGCTCGTTTATAACGATAATAAAACGGTTTCTTTAAGCCGTGTTATAGACCGCTTTAATTCAGATGGACAGGTTGTAGAAACCTTCAATGGTCCAATGGATATTTTTGTTAATGAAGAAGATGGTTCCTTCTTTATAGCAGATACAGGAAATGGACGAATTGTTAAGCTTGATAAAAAACTTAATTATCTTCTTTCATTTGTAGAACCTGATGATCCTACTTATGAAAAAGGAAAGACTTTTTATCCTCAGAAGGTTGTAGCAGATTCAAAGGGACGTGTTTATGCTCTTGCTAAGAACGTAAATAAAGGTTTCTTAAAATATGAATATGATGGAACTTTTACAGGTTTCTATGGTGCTAGTGAAGCAAACTTTGATTTTTCTACCTACATCTGGAAAAAGTTCTTTTCTACAAAGGCTCAGCGCGCTCAAATGGAATCTTTCGTTCCTACAGAATATTCAAATGCATATATTGATAAAGAAGGATTTGTTTATAGTGTATTAAAAACCTTCAGTCAGTGGGATTTGCGTTCAGACAAGGCTAAGCCTATTAGACGCTTAAATGCTCTTGGTAACGATATTCTTGTTAAAAATGCTGAATACCCTCCAATTGGTGACTTGCAGTGGGGAAATGCTGCCGGTATTGTTGAACCAGCTCATTTTACAGATATTACTGTTCTTGATGATGAAATCTACATAACCTGCGATGAATCCCGTGGACGAATTTTCGGCTATAACAATCAGGGATATCTTCTTTTTGCTTTTGGTGGACGAGGAAATATTGATGGTTTCTTCCGTGCTCCTTCTGCAATAGAACATATCGGAAAAGATTTGTTTGTATTGGACTCAATGAATGCTTCCCTTACAGTATTTACTCCAACTGAATATGGTTCTTTGATTTATCAAGCAACAGAACTTTATGCTATGGGTGATTACGACGCTTCAGCTGATACATGGGCAAAAGTTTTGGAGCAGAACGGAAACTATGATCTTGCATATATAGGTTTGGGTAAATCTTGTTTTAGACAGGAAGAATACAAAGAAGCTATGGATTATTTCCGTCTTAAGAGAGATAAGAGAAATTATTCCAAAGCTTACATGTATTACCGAAAGGAATGGATGGAGAAAAACCTTGGTTGGGTTGTTGCCTTCATTGTAATCATAATTCTTGTTCCATTATTTATTAAATGGGGCATGAAGATATCTCGGGAGTTAAAATCATTATGAGTTATATAGCAACTAAATTTAAGAAATTAACGCAGAAGCAAACTTATAAGCGTTTTTTAGATACTCTTCGTTATAGTCTGTATGTAATTACTCATCCTGCTGATGGTTTCTGGGATTTGATTCATGCTAAGCGTGGATCTTATTCGGCAGCAAACTTTATTGTAATTCTTACTGTATTAACTCATATCTGGAAATTGCGTTATACAAGCTTTCTCTTTAATAATACAAACTGGGAAAAAGTAAATATTTTCATGGAAATTGCTACAATCCTTTTACCTCTTGCAATTTTCTGTATTTGTAACTGGGGTGTTACAACCTTATTTGATGGTAAGGGTAAACTTGGACAGGTTTATATGGGAACAGCTTATGCTTTGACACCATATCCTTTAATCCAACTTCCAATTATTATCATGAGTAACTTTGTAACAATGGAAGAGGGGACTTTCTACACTGTATTCAGTAACATTTCCCTTATCTGGTGTGCCGCCCTTTTATTTATGGCAATGATGATGATTCATCAGTATGGTTTTGGTAAAACTTTGCTTTTTACCATTTTCACTTTATTTGGAATGCTTGTATTTATCTTTATCATGCTGCTCTTCTTCAGTATGATTTCACAAGGTATTGCATATTTCGTTTCTCTCGCACGAGAAATTATGTTCCGATTGAACTGATGGGAGGTAGAAACGAATGAAAAAAGACAAAGAAATGAAAGACAATTTGAACGAAAATGCTTCAACTGAGCCAAAAACTAAGGCTCCAAAGGAATCAAAAGTTAAAACCTCAAAGAAAAAGTCAAAAATGCCGGAAGGTTATATTGGAAGACCAAAGCCAATGCGCACAAGAACTTTTGAGTTTCATAAACCAACTGCAAAGTTTTATATTGGTCTGACTTTCTTCCTGCTTATTGCTGCTTTTATCACATATCTCGCTATCAGACTTGTAAATGTAAGTAAAATTACAGATGCCTTTATCAAGGCTTATCAGTTTGATGCAGATGAAACACCTGAAACCTTTACTATTGAAAACGATAAGTTGAAGATGGTAATGGATTCAAGAACAACACAGTTTACTATTCTTCAAAAAGATACAGATCATGTATGGTATTCAAACCCACCTGAGCTGCAGAGTGATCCAATTGCTTTGACAAAAGAAAAAAATAACATGATGTCAACGCTTTTAATCGGTTATTCTACAGAAAACGGTGTAAATAATACTTATGATTCCTATACTTACAGTATTAAACGTGACTTCTTTGAAGTTGACCAGAAAAATAATACAATTCAGGTAAAATATACTGCAAGTACAATGGAACGCGAGTATAAATATCCACTCGCAATTTATGCAGAAGAGTTTGATGAATATCTTGAACAGCTTTCTAGTGGAGATCAGAACGTACTTACCCGCCGATGTTACCGCGAAGTTGATATCGACAGATTAAAGCCTTCTGATAACAGGGAAGAACTTCTCCGTAAATATCCTGGTCTTGAAGACGATAACCTCTATCTTATCTTTGATCCTTTGAACCAGTATTTGAAAGAGCAGTGTGAATCAATTTTTGCAAAAATCGATTATTCTGATGAAGATTATATAAGACACCGTGAGCTTTACCAGGAAAAAACAGAAAAATCAGAACCTGCATTCAACATCACTGTAAATTATAAGCTTGATGGAAATAAGCTTGTCGTTGATATTCCTTTTGATGAAATTCTCTATAAACATGCATATCCACTTGTTCAGCTTTCTGTTCTTCCTTATTTTGGAGCAGCAGGTGTAAAAGATGAAGGCTTTATGTTTGTTCCTGAAGGTGGCGGAAGTATAATTAACTTTAATAACGGAAAAACACGTCAGAACGGTTATTATGCTGATGTTTATGGTTGGGACTGGGCATCTGACAGAAAGGCTGTAATTAAGGAAACACGTATTGCTTATCCTGTTTTCGGAGAATCTTTTGGCGATTCAAGCTTTATCTCAATTATGGAAAACGGTTCTGAATATGCTGGAGTTACTGCCGAAATCAGCGGAAAACTTGGAAGCTATAACTATGTTCGTGCTGATTATAAGATGATTCACGGCGAACAGTTTGAAGTTTCTCAAAGAAACACAAGTGCACAGTATGCTTATCAAGCTAATCTTCCAGAAGGGGAGAGAATTACTCAGGTTTACGCCTTTGTTAATTCTCCATCTTATGTAGAAATGGCTAAAGAATATAGAAGCTATCTTTTTGGAAAAGACAAGAAAGTAAACAATGCAGAAACTCCTCTTGCTGTTGAAATTGTTGGTGCAGTTGATAAGGTTCAGCAGGTACTTGGTATGCCTAAGAATAAACCTTATAAACTTACTTCATATACAGAAGCTGGAAAAATCATTAAACAAATTGATGAGCTTGGAATTAACAATGTACGATTTAAGCTGTCTGGATTTATCAATGGTGGTATCCGACAGAAGATGCTTAAAAAAGTTAAGTACATTAAAGCTCTTGGTGGAAAAGCCCAGTTTAAGAAGATGCTTTCTTCTGTAGAATCTTCTTCTGCAAAAGTTTATCTGGATGCTTCTACACAGTTCTCTTATCGTTCAACATTAAGCGACGGCTTCTTCCGATATAGAGATCCAGCCCGATTTGCCAGTGACGAAGTTTGCGAGCTTCAGGAGTATTCTCCAGTATGGTATGGTAAACTTGATACAATGGATTCTTATTATTTGCTTAGACCTTCAAATATTGACAAGGCTGCAGAAGTTCTTACTAAAGAAGCACTTGGAAATAATATTGCAGGTATTTCTTACCGCGAAAATGGCTATCAGTTGTCAGCTGATTACAATGATTCTGTAGGAAAAACTGTAAGCCGTGCAAAAGCTCGCGAACAGCAGGTTGCCAGAATGAAGGAAGCAAAAGATAAGGGTCTTTCTGTAATGATAAATGCAGGAAATGCTTACGCTGTAAAAGATGCTGATATTATTACAAATATGGTAATGCACGGAAACAGCTATGCAATTATTGACCGTCATATTCCATTCTATGAAATCGCTCTTCATGGTTACAAGGATTATACCGGAACGCCTGTAAATTTAGGCTACGAAAATGATCAGATTATTCTTGAATCAGCTGAATGTGGTGCCGGTCTTTATTTTGTATTCATGAATGAAAAGGAAAAGGCATTGCAGGAAACAAACTATACAGAATATTATGCAGCCTGCTTTGATACATGGAAAGATAAATTAAACGAAATTTACAAAAAATATGATAAAGAACTTGGTGCTGTGAAGAACAGCCTGATTGTAGATCACGAATTTATAACAGATGATGTTACAGTTACAACTTATGACAATGGATATAAGGTTTATGTAAACTTTGGTTATGTAGATTGTAACGTTAATTCTGGATTAAAGATTCCTGCACGTCAGTATAAAGTTCAGAAGGTGGAGGATTAATATGCCGCAGTTGAAAAATAAGCTTAGCCTTAAAAGAAAGGTAGGTCTTACAGGACGTAGAGCCGTATATGGATATATATTTATTCTTCCATTTATCATTGGTTTTATCGTATTCATGGTTAGACCTCTTGCTCAGTCTCTGCACATGAGCTTTAGTGAAGTTGTAATTTCAAATCAGGGTTTTGCATTAAACTGGAATGATTATGCAAACTATAAAAGAGCTTTGACAGTTGACCCGGAATTTAACCGAATGTTAGTTAATTCTATAACAACAATGTTATACCGCTCAATTGCTACTATAGTTTTCAGTTTCTTTGTTGCCTTGCTTTTGAATCAGAAATTTAAAGGAAGAACTTTAGCACGTTCAATTTTCTTCCTTGCAGTTATTCTTTCTTCCGGAGTTTTGGTTGGATTGGAATATAGCAATACTTTGATGGCTCAGTTGAAGGAAACTATTGAAGAAGCCGGTAATTCAAATACAATTACTACGGTTCTTGAAAATATTCTGGTTTCCAATACTGGTGGTGTAAACGGAGTAAGTGGAAAAGTTTTCAAAACATTGTTTGAAATTATCGATTCTATTTATGATGTTGCCATGGCATCTGGTATTCAGATTATAATCTTCCTTTCTGGTCTTCAGAATATATCACCAAGTATGTATGAAGCCGCTCAGATGGAAGGTTGTACATCATGGGAAAGCCTTTGGAAAATTACAGTTCCAATGGTAAGTCCTTTGATGCTGGTATGTTGGATTTACACAATTGTTGACTTCTTTATGAAGACAGACAATCAAATTATGAAAAAGATTAATGATCAGATGGTTATTCAGTTGAATTATGGATATTCTTCTGCATTGGCATGGATTTACTTTGTTGTTTGTATGTTGCTGATAGGTCTAACTTCACTTATTATTTCTAAGGTGGTATATAACTATGACTAAAAAGGATAAGAAAGAAAAAACAGTAGTTGCAGAAAAAAGATCTTTTTGGGAGCGCAATGAAGCTTCTGGCGGAGTTCTTTTAACTGAAACTACAAAAAAATATGCAATTGCTATTTTCCGCGGCATTCTGCTTTTTGGTATGTGTTTTATGATAATCCAGCCGATTTTGAATAAGTTTTCTTTCAGTTTTATGGCTGAAAAAGACTTGTATGATACGACAATTATCGTTCTTCCAAAGCATTTTTCATTGAGCAACTGGAGAATTGCACTTTCTCTGCTTGATTACAAACATTCTCTCTTCAATACAATCTGGGTTTCTATTTTGGTTTCCCTTATTGAAGTTTTTGTATGCAGTCTTGTTGGATACGGTTTTTCAAGATTCCACTTTCCATTAAAAAGATTCTGGTTTTTCTGTGTAGTTTTGATTATCGTTATTCCTCCTCAGACAATTTCTACATCACTCTTCCTTCACTTCCGATACTTTAACTTCTTTGGAAAACAGTTGAACCTTCGTGGTTCCATGGTTCCTTACCTGTTAATGTGTCTTGGATGTATGGGCTTGAAGAACGGACTTTATATCTTCATGATTCGTCAGTTCTTCCTTGGTTTCCCATTTGAATTGGAAGAAGCTGCTTATGTAGACGGTTGTGGTCCATTTGCAACTTTCTTTAGAATTATGATTCCTGGTGCAAAACCTATTTTGACATCATGCTTCCTCTT
This sequence comes from uncultured Spirochaetaceae bacterium, assembly GCA_902802305.1. Taxonomy (GTDB): domain Bacteria; phylum Spirochaetota; class Spirochaetia; order Treponematales; family Treponemataceae; genus Treponema_D. The sequence continues at coordinate 22,064 of CADCLG010000027.1, read as the reverse complement.
TTCTTTTGTATGGCAGTGGACTGACAGTTTCTATACTGAGTTGTTCTTAGGAAAGATTAAATTACTTTCAACACAGATTTCTGGTCTTGTAGAAAGATTTGGACAGTACCTTTCTGCTGTAAACGGCGGTTCTGTAGTTGCTCCAGTTGCATATTCAAACGCTGTTCTTTCTACAGGTGTTCTGTTGATGATTATTCCAGTAATCATTCTTTACATCTTCTGTCAGAACCTCTTTGTAGAAAGTTTGGCTTCTACTGGTGTTAAGATGTAATCTTTTATAAAACTATTTGTTTAATGTGCGGCGTCTGATCAGGCTCCGCACATTTGCTTTAAATGGCGGTGCAATAATAAATAAAGTTTATTGTATTAAAAAAAACAATAATAAAAAAATTCCGTTTTTTTATTAGTTGTGATATAATTAAAAATTATATAAATAATCATTAAACAAAGCGATTAGGAGGCGAAAAAAATGATTAAAGGAACATGGAAAAAGGTTCTGTTTATTGGTTTTGCAGTTCTTATGGCAACATCAACATTGTCTGCTGCAAAGAAAAAGAAGGATGATCCTTACAAGAAAATTAAGCCACAGGTAAATCCAGATACAAAGAAAAAATGGGACTTCAAAGGTATGGAAGTTATCATTGGTGACTGGTGGTCAGATCCAACTGCACCTACAGCATCTAAAGCTCAGGAAGATGAAAGAGCTTGGAGACAGTGGACATGTGATACTTATAATGTAAAGATTACACAGCAGGCTGTTTCTGGATGGGCTTCAAATCCACAGTTTGTTTCAAACTTCTGTATTACTGGTGGAGATGAAAACTATGTTTTCATTATCGATGGACGTTCTGCAATTACTGGTGTAAGAGCTAGTCTTTATACAGATTTGTCAACAATTAAATCTGTAGACTATAAGGATGCATCTAAATATGATCAGGGTTGTATTCAGAAGCTTGTAAAAGGTAATTCTTTCTATGCTTTCAACTGGGGAAAACCAGAACCAAAGAATGGTATGTTCTTCAACAAGAGAATCCTTCAGGAAAACGGATATGATCCAGACCTTCCATATGACTTGCAGAAACAGGGCAAATGGACATGGGAAACATTCGAAGATATGTGTAAGAAAATGACACGTGATACAGATAACGATGGTGTTATCGATGTATATGCTATGGCTTCTTTCAACACAGAATTCTCTTATTCAGCTCTTGATTCAAACGGTGGTTCTATCGTAGGACGCGATGCAAACGGAAAATACTTCAACAACTGTGGTTCAGAAAAATCAATGGAAGCATGGAACTGGATTCAGCATATGTTCATGACATATCAGTTGCCACAGCCAGAAGGTGCAAACTGGGATTACTTCTATACAGCTTTCCAGAATGGAGAAGTAGCATTCCTTGCAGATCAGGAATACAATGCTCAGCCAAACGGAAAATTTGCTTCAATGGCTGATGACTGGGGCTTTGTATGCTTCCCACTCGGACCATCTGGAGACAAAGTATATAAGACAATTCATGATACAAACATGTGTGTAATTCCTTCTTGCTATGACCACGAAACAGCTGAAAAAATTGCAAAAGCTGTTGACCTCTGGCTTGAACCAACACCTGGATATGATGGTCCAGATGCATGGAAAGAAGGCTACTATGCTGGATTCCGCGATGCACGTGCTGTAGATGAAACACTTGAATTGATGGCAGCTACTCCAAACCCACGTTTCGATACACTTATTCCTGGTATCGACCGCAACATGATTTGGCAGATTTGTGGCGGATGGATGACACCAACAGAAGCTTACGAAGAAGGCAAGAATGTATTGCAGGGTCTTCTTGACGACTGCAACAGATAATTGCATAAAATAAGCTTTTAGCAAAAAGGGTTGTCAGTTTTTCTGGCAATCCTTTTTTTTATCTTTTTTTGTACAAAATAATTGGAATATTAAGTAAAAATACTTAAAAATAACAAAAAAAATAACTTTTTTAATCATTTTCTTTAAATAAAATTTTACTTTTTTTTAATTGTGATATAAAATTAATTCAGAAAAACATAATGTTTTTTATGGAGGATAAATGAAACACACATTAAAAAAAGCATTGTTGCTTGGTATGGCAGTTCTTATGCTCGCAGGTACACTTTCTGCTGCAAAGAAGAAGAAGGATGATCCTTACAAAAAACTGGAAAAACAGAAGGATCCAAAGACCAAGAAAGTTTACGACTTTAAAGGAATGAGCATTATTCTGGGAGACTGGTGGTCTGACCCTAACCAGCCACCTGCTTCTAAGATGCAGGAAGATCAGAAGGCTTTCCGTGAATGGACAATGAATACTTACAATGTAAAAGTTGTTCAAAAGGCTTCAGCAGGTTGGGCAAGTCAGCCTCAGTTTGTTGCTAACTATTGTATGACTGGAAGTGCAGGTGACCCTGATTTGTATATGTTCTGTATTGATGGTCGTTCTGCAAATGTAGGTATCAAGGCTGGACTTTTCTATGACCTTGGAAAAGTAACATCAGTAGATTATCATGATGCATCTATTTATGATCAGTCTGTAGTAAGACTTCTTGAAAAAGGCAATTCTTTCTATACATTCAATTTTGGTATTCCAGAACCTCGCGAAGGTATTTTCTTCAATAAAAGACTTCTTCAGGAAGCTGGTTATAGTCCTGACTATCCTTATGATTTGCAGAAAGAAAAAAAATGGACATGGGCTACATTTGAAGAAATGTGTAAAACATTGACACGGGATACCGATAACGACGGTGTTATTGATCAGTATGCTATGTCTTCTTTCTATACATGTTTTACAGCAAATGCCCTTGATTCAAACGGTGGAAGTAAAATTGCACGAGATGCAAATGGAAAGTTCTACAACAATGCCGGTTCAGATAATTCTATGGAAGCTTTCAACTGGATTGCATATATGTTCTCAAATTATCAGTTGCCACAGGCTGAAGGTGCTGCATGGGATTACTTCTTTACAGCCTTCTTAAACGGTGAAACAGCTTTTATGTGTCATCAGGAATACAATGCTCAGCCTAATGGTGCATTGTCTCCTATGGCTGATGACTGGGGCTTTGTTGCATTCCCTCTTGGACCTCACGGCAGCCAGGAATACAGAACTATTCATGATACACCAATGTGGATAATTCCTACATGTTATGATGATGAAACAATCAATAAGATGGCTAAAGCTGTTGAACTTTACAATCTTCCAGCTCCTGGATATGATGGTCCAGATGCATGGAAGGAAAGCTATTATGCAGGCTTCCGTGATTCACGTGCTGTAGATGAAACTCTTGTTTTGATGGCTCAGCATCCAAATCCACGCTATGATGTTCTTATTACAGGAATTAGCCAGGAAGATATGTGTAATTCAATCTGCTGGGGCTGGAGAACACCACAGGAAGAGTATGAAGCAACTCAGAAGGTTTGGCAGGGACTTCTTGACGATATCAACCGTTAATTTTCTTCTTGCTTAGCATAAATACTTAGATTATTTTACGCTGTTGCAGTCATTTTTGTCTGTAGCAGCGTTTTTTTTGTTTTTATTCATTGGAAAAAATGATATAATATATGTAAATATTTGGAGATAATTATATTTTTATGATAAAACAGCGGATATCTTTTTTCATTTTTTCTTTTACACTTTTATTTTTCATAAGCGGATGTGCTTCTACAAAACAGGTAGATGAAGAAAATCCATTTGCTGATGCTGAAGTAAAAATTAATCCCAATACAAAAAAGCCTTATGATTTTGAGGGAATGAATATAGTAATAGGTGACTGGTATACAAATCCTGAACTCGAACCAAAATCTACAGAGCAAAAGATGCTAAAAGCTTGGCATGAATGGACAACAGCTACTTACAATGTGAATATTATTCAAAAAAAGCTCTGGGGGGCAAACGGTTATTTCCAGATGGTAAAAAATTACTGCGTAAAGGATTATGTAGAGGAAGTTGCAGGCAATCCTGATGAAAGCTATGTTTTTATAATTGATGAAAGTATAGCTCAGCAGGGGGTAAGAGCTGGCTTGTTTTATGATTTGTCGACCATAAGTAATATAAGTTATTTTGATTCTGTAAAATATAATCAGAATGCAGTAAATAGATTGGGGAGGGGACATTCTTTTTATAGTTTTGGCTGGGAAAAAAATGAAAATCTTCCTGGTGTCTATTTTAATAAACGTATTTTACAGGAGCACGGATATACTTCTGAATATCTTTATGATTTGCAGGCACAGGGAAAATGGACCTGGAAAAACTTTGAGAATCTCTGTAAAAAATTTACAAAAGATACAGATTATGACGGCGATACAGATATTTGGGCAATGTCCTCTGATATGAATGATTTTTCTGAATTATGTCTTGCTTCAAATGGTACTTCGCTTGTCAGAAAAGATGTAAACGGCATTTATTACAATAATCTTGTAAGCTCCAAAACTTCTGAAGCCTTCACTTGGATGCATGATATGTGGAAAAAATACCAGTATCCAAAGGGAAAGAATGACAATGATGATTATTGTTATAATGTCTTCATTAAAGGAAAAACAGCCTTTCTCGTTGGTCACCAGGATAAATCAATTGCAAATCATTCTCTGCAAAATATGATGGATGATTATGGTTTTATCTGTTTTCCAATGGGGCCAAGAGGTGATAATCAATATAATACTGTTGTCAATCCTAAGATTGCAATAATTCCTTCCTGGTACAGTCATAGTAGGGTAGAAAAAATTGCAAAGGCTTTGGATTTGTATTTAACTCCAGTACCTACAAACTCTGCTTATGATGCATGGAAAAAGAATTATGTTTCTTTATTCAGAGATGCAAGATCAAGTTCTGAAACTCTGGAAATCATGGGAGAAAATAAGATATCTAATGTTCATCTTTTAATCAAGGATTTTCCTGCCCATGAAATTATTAATAATGTTCTTACCGGTGTAAATACCCTTGAAGAGGAAAATTATTTTAAGAAAATGGCTATTGCACTTCTTCTTGATGAAAACAATAACTTTGGTAAGCTGGATGATTACGAAAAAATTACTGAAAAAGAGTACAAGGAACATATTGAACGTGAGTTAAAGCTTTATGAAGAGCTAAAGCAAAATGAACAGTCTGTTACTTTTGGTGATGAAGAATTGCCGGAGATTGACAGTAAAGATACTTCTGCTTATACAACTCTACCTGTTCTGACAGACAGCGAAAACCCAGATGTATATACAGAACCTTCAGAAACTTCTGACGGAGAAGATGAAAAGAGCCTGAAAGAGCAGACTGATTCTGAACAGGACGATAAAAAGGCCGGCAAGAAAAAGAAGAATAAAAAATCTAAAAAAGCCCAGGTTGATTAGTTTTTCAATTATTTTTAGACATATTTTTTCACAAATTTTTCCGTACACAAATTTTTCCCTATAATTGAATTATATGGCTTATTTCTATATAATGAATAATTATGGCAATACACGGAACAATGACAACTGATAATCATGCGGCTTTATGGCACGGGCGTTTTCAAGAAGGTCCCGATGCACAGGCAGTTGATTTTGAAACTTCCATTCACGTTGATGAAAGAATGGCTCTTGATGATATAAAAGGCAGCATAGCTCATGCAAAAATGCTTTGTCAGGTAAAGCTTATTTCTAACGAGGAAGCAGAGCAGATTATAAAGGGCTTACAGTCAATTAAAGATGATTTGGAAAATGGAAGCCTTTCTATAGATTATTCGGCAGAAGATATTCATTCATTTGTAGAAGCAACTTTGACAGATAGAATAGGGGAAGCTGGTAAAAAAGTTCATACCGGACGTAGTCGAAATGACCAGATTGCTTTGGATGAAAGACTTTATTTAAGACGCTTTATCCCTGATTTGCAGAATACAATTCTTACTCTGATAGATGCTCTTACTCAAATCGCAGAAAATAATACAAAAACAATTATGCCTGGCTTTACTCACATGCAGCATGCTCAGCCTGTTACTCTTGCTCATCATCTTTGTGCCTGGGCCTGGATGCTTGTAAGGGATTTTAATCGTTTGAAGGATTCTTTAAGCAGAATTAATATTTCTCCAATCGGTTCTTGTGCTCTTGCGGGAAGTGGATTACCTTTAGACCGTACTTTTGAAGCAAAGCTTATGGACTTTGCTGGAGTAACTGATAATTCTCTTGATTCTGTATCAGACAGAGATTATTGTATTGAAACTGCTTCTAATCTTTCTATGCTTCAGATGCATCTTTCACGTTTTTGCGAAGAAATTGTTTTGTGGTCTACAACAGAGTTTGACTTTATCAGTTTAAGTGAAAAATGGTCTACAGGCAGTTCAATCATGCCGCAAAAGAAAAATCCTGATTTTGCAGAATTAATTCGAGGAAGAACAGGTAAAGTTTACGGAGATTTAATTGCCCTTCTTACAATGATGAAGGCTCTTCCTCTGGCTTATGACAGGGATATGCAGGAAGATAAAGAAAGTCTTTTTGATGCCTGCGACACTGTAATTGCGAATATCAAAGTATTTACACAGATGATTGCAACTGCCTCCTGGAATAAAGATAAAATGAGAGCAGCTTGTAATGGCGGTTATCTTAATGCTACAGATATTGCTGATTATCTTGTAAGAAAAGGTCTTCCTTTCAGAACTGCGCATGGAGTTTCTGCTAAGGCTGTAAGATATGCAATCGAAAAAAATTGTGAACTTGAAGATTTGCCTCTCGAGCTTTTAAAGGAATGTTCACCTTTGATTGAAGAAGATATTTATTCAAAGATTTCAGTTGAAGCCTGTGTAGAGACAAGAAATACAATTGGCGGTCCTGCTTCAGAATCTGTTTTAAAACAGATAAAGGACTTAAAAGATTTTGTGAAAAAAGGGATTTCTGAATAAAGAAAAGTCTAAACATTTCTTTATCTGATTACCTTATAATAATAATTTCATGGGAGAAAAAAATGAAAAAAATTATTGGTTTACTTTTGTTGTCAGCTGTACTTTTTGGAACTCTTAGTTGTACAAAAAAAGCAAAGGCTGATCCTGTTGCTGCATTAAAAGCTCGCGGTACTTTTGTTCTTGGTCTTGATGATTCTTTCCCTCCACTGGGATACCGTGATGATAATAATGAAATTGTAGGTTATGACATTGACCTTGCAAAAGAAGTTGCAAAACGTCTTGGAGTTTCTTTCAAGGCTCAGCCAATTGACTGGGATGCAAAAGAAATGGAGCTTGAGACTGGTAAAATTGACTGTATCTGGAATGGTTTTACAATCACAGAAGACAGAAAAAATGCTCTTTCTTTCACTTTTGCTTACTTGAATAATGAGCAGGTTCTTGTTGTTCGCAACGGTAGCGGAATTAAAACTCTTGCTGATATGAAAGGAAAAACTTTAGGTATTCAGAGTGGTTCAAGTGCTCAGGATGCTGTTGATGAAGATGCAAATAAAGAGTTTAAAAAGAATCTCGCAAATATTATTGCTTTCAAAGACAATATTACTGCTTTGAATGATTTGAAAATTGGCGGTGTTGACGGTGTTGTAATGGACAGCGTTGTAGCAAATTATACAATTTCTCTTACAAAAGAACCTTTCTATGTTTTGAACGAAGCTCTTGCAAACGAAGCTTACGGAATTGGATTCAGAAAGAATGAACCTGAATTGCGTGATGAAGTTCAGAAGATTCTTATTGAAATGCAGAAAGACGGCACTGTTGCAGCTATCAGCCAGAAATGGTTTGGTAAAGATTTAAGTGTAATCGGTAAATAATTTTTTATGAATCTTGAGCGATATCTAAAAATGATAAAGGCGATGCTGGATGGTTCCGTGACATCGCTGGAAGTGTTTTTTCTAACCTTACTTTTTTCTATTCCATTGGCACTACCTATTGCTATGGGAAGAATGTCAAAAAGAAAGGTTTTGTCTGGAAGTGTAAACGTATTTCTGCTGATTATTCGAGGTACACCTTTGATGCTTCAGCTGCTTGTCGTTTATTTTGGTCCAGGCCTTTTCATCAGATTTTTAGTAAATCAGGGATATGATATTTCTTTCAAGTGGAACAGATTTGCTGCGGCAATTATTGCTCTTTCAATAAATTATGCGGCATATTTTGCTGAGATTTATCGTGGAGGAATCGAATCAATTCCTAAAGGACAATATGAAGCTTCAAAGGTTTTAGGATATACTTCTGGTCAGACATTTTTTAGAATTATATTGCCTCAGGTTATAAAAAGAATTGTACCGGCAATGGGAAATGAAGTTATAACTCTGGTTAAGGATACGGCTCTTGTATCAGTAATTGGAGTTTCTGAGCTTCTTATGGTTGCAAAAGAACGTCAGGGAGCTCTTTTTTCTTTTGTTCCTCTTTTTATTGCCGGTGTATTTTATTTTATTATGAACTGGATTGTTTCTGTTATTTTCCGCAAGCTGGAAAAGAAACTTTCATATTATAATTAGAAAAACGATTGGTGACAATTTCAGAGCGTTTCGGACGGATTTTTATGGAAGATATTATTACAGTAGAAAACTTACAGAAATCATTCGGTGAATTAAACATTATTAAAGGTATTTCATTTTCGGTTCATAAAGGGGAAGTGCTTGGTATAATTGGTCCAAGTGGTTCCGGTAAATCAACAATTTTAAGATGTATTTCGCAACTGGAAGAAGTTTCGGGCGGTACGATAAAGATTTGCGGAAATCCTCTTGTAGAAAATGGCGTCTATGTTAATAAAAAAGACCGTCAGAAAATAATCTTAAAAAGCGGTCTTGTATTTCAAAACTTTAATCTTTTTCCTCATTATTCGGTTTTGCAGAATGTTACAGAACCTCAGATTCGTGTATTAAAAAAATCTGATGCTGAAGCTAAAAAAACTGCAATGGAGATTCTGGATAGAATGGCTCTGGCTGAAAAATGTGATTCTTATCCATGTCAGTTGAGTGGTGGTCAGCAGCAGAGGGTTTCTATTGCAAGGGCTCTGGCCTTAAAGCCTGAAGTTTTACTTTTTGATGAACCGACTTCTGCTTTGGATCCTGAGCTTACAGGTGAGATTCTTGCAGTAATAAAAGAACTTGCTCTGGAAAAAATGACTATGGTTGTTGTCACTCACGAGATGGCTTTTGCACGCGATATTTCTAGTCATATTATTTTTATGGACGGCGGTGTTATCGTAGAAGAAGGGGAGCCGGAAGCAGTAATTAACAATCCACAGAAAGAAAGGACAAAATTATTCCTTTCGAGATTTAATAAATAGTTTTTTTTATTGTTTTTAGAACAGCTTTACTTATTTAGCAGGTATTCACATTTGCAAATCGTTTAATATTAAATTATAATTATTCTCATGAATAGAAAAGAAATAGCAGCTTATATCGACCACACTCTGCTTGCGGCAGATGCTGGTGTTAATCAAATTACTAAATTATGTAATGAAGCACGTACTTATAATTTTGCTTCTGTCTGTGTAAATCCTGTTTACGTTTCTTTAGCTTCTTCTGAATTACAGGGAACAGGCGTAAAGGTTTGTACTGTAATCGGTTTTCCTCTTGGTGCAAGTTCTTCAAAAGTGAAGGCATTTGAGGCTAAGGATGCTGTTGAGAATGGTGCCGATGAAATTGATATGGTTATTAATATCGGGGCGGCGAAAGATGGACGCTTTACTATTGTGGGCAGTGATATTGCGGCGGTTGTAAGGGCTTCAAAACGTGCAGGTCATAAGCTTGGAAAGGAAGTTATCGTAAAAGTAATTTTGGAAACCTGTCTGCTGGATGATGAGACTATTAAAAATTGCTGTTTATGTGCAAAAAAAGCTAAGGCAGATTTTGTAAAAACCTCAACTGGTTTTGCTACTCCAAAAGGTTCTGACGGTCAACTGCTTCCAAATGGAGCCAGCGAGCACCATGTAAAGATTATGAGAGAAACTGTCGGTGAAAAAATGGGCGTCAAGGCTTCTGGTGGAATACGTTCAGCCAAAACTGCTCTTGCTATGATAGAAGCTGGCGCAAATCGTATTGGAACATCAAGTGGCGTGAAGATAATCGAAGCTATTGGGGAATAAAAAAAAGTTCCGAATGTAATATTTCTAAAATATACAGACGGAACTATTATAAAAAGATATATAATGTTTTTTGACGCTTGGCAGAATCGAACTGTCGACCTACTGCTTAGAAGGCAGTTGCTCTATCCAGCTGAGCTAAAGCGCCGATGAAGATAATCTATCACAAATTTTATTTTGTTTCAAGACCTAACATTTCTTTCATTGTTCGCCAGCCTAACATTGCGCATTTTACGCGGGCAGGCATTTTTGAAATATTTTGGAGTGCAGCGGCTTCATCAAGTTCTTCTAGTTCTTCTTCTGATACATGATCTTTAATCATACGATCAAAAATATCTGCGAGTTTAAGGGCCTCTTCTTTAGATTTTCCAATAATCAAATCGGCCATCATATCAGTTGAAGCTTGAGAAATTGCACAACCGCTGCCAACAAAACTTGCGTCTGTGATTTTATCGTTTTCTATTTTAAGCTGAAGGGTAATTTTATCACCGCAGCTTGGATTAACCCCATCTAAAAAGCAGGTAGGGGAATCCATATTATTTTTATGAACTGGATTCAGGTTGTGTTCATTTAATATTTCACCGTAAAGTTCTTTTATATCCATGATTTCCTCGTATTTCAGTCTACGATTATAGATTTTTTTTCATATTAACGCAATCAAACTGACCGCTTTTTACTATGCAAGTGTCTGTTTGAATAAACCCCAGTTTTTGATAAAAGCCGATTGCTTCAATTCTGCTTTCAATACATATACTTTTGTAACCGAGTTCCTTTATCCATTTTTCTGCTTCTGTAATAGCCTTTCGGCCCAGTTCTTGACCTCTGTATTCGGGAAGAACGACAACTCTTCCAAGCATAACGTTATCTGTATTAAGGTGATAAAATCGACAGGTTGCAACTGGGTAACCATCATCTAAAAGGACAATATATTTTGTTTCGTCGCCATCATGTTCATCAAATTCATCACGTAAAGAAATATGATGCTGGCGGTTCATTCCCTGAATGCGTACTGAATAAGCTCCTGCCCGCTGCCATTCTTCTTCAGCACGTAAAACTGATATTTCTGTATTTGTTTTGTCGATTTTTGTCATTTCACAAATATATCAAAATTTATATCCAATGAACAAGGCTTTTAAGTCAGCTTTTCCTACTATTCCAAGAACACTGTAAATATGGGATAAATCCTTTTTTATTGCACTTTCGCTTACTCTATGATTTATTGCGAGTGCTTTTATAGTTGTATTATTCAGGACAATTTCTTTAATACAGTCTTTCTGGCGGTCAGAAAACTTGTAATCATCAAGAGAAATTGGACCAGAATCTTTTTTGTCGTAGGCATGGCGGAAAAGCAGGTTTATACAGCCTATTGTGCAGAGAGAAAAAAGCGTTATGCCTATATATTCAAAAAAGGTTTTTGCTCCATAAGGAAGAACAAGAAAAAGTTTTATTATTTCTACCGCAAGATAGATGATTATTCGCGGTCGTGAAGAAAGAAGATTTTCAATCAGAAGAAGAATAAAAAGCATGGATGACAAAAAAAGTGCTGTATATATTTTTCCTGTGTAAAGATTAGAAAATACCAGAATTTCAAGGGCTGAATAATAAAGAAAATGTTTTTTATATAAAAAGAAGGTGAGGGCACACAAAATGATTCCTAAAATTTCTCCGCTGTAGGAAACTGCTGTTGAAAAAGGCAGTAGTCTTTGTGGTTCATAAAAATCTGTGAAAATATTTAAAAGAAAAACGAAAAGCAGATAGAAAAATCCGATTGCCGCCATCAGACGAAAAGGCTTGTCCAAAAACTTTTTGTAATTCATTTTTATTCCCCTGTGATGTCATAATAATGCTAAAGAAATATATAAAATTATATCACATTTTGAAAAAAAAGAATAATGAATATTATATGTAAAAATGACAATAAAACTTACTGGATTACGGCGGAATTAAAAATGTCAATTACGAGGACACAAGCCGACAGTAAGTTTTATTGTCTGTGTATGTATTAATTTACATTATTTTTTAGCAATTTCTGCAACGCTTGTTACAACCCCTGCCAGATTCTGCAAATCTGAAGGTACGATAATCTTTGTTGCCTGACCATTGCTTGCAACCTCAAAGGCTTCAAGACTGCGCAGTTTAAGAACTTTATCGTCCATTCCAGCTTCCTTGAGCATTTTAAGACCTTCTGCTTTAGCCTGCTGAACTTCGCGGATTGCTTCAGCTTCACCCATAGCCTTTTGAATTGCAGCTTCCTTGTGAGCTTCAGCTTCCAAAATCATAGCCTGTTTCTGACCTTCGGCTTCAAGAATTGCTGACTGCTTGTGACCTTCTGCAATAAGAATCTGTTCTCGGCGTTCGCGTTCTGCTTTCATCTGTTTTTCCATTGCTTCACGGATTGCCTGTGGAGGTTCAATGTTTTTAACTTCAACACGATTTACCTTGATTCCCCATGGGTCGGTTGCTTCATCCAAAATAGAGCGCATTTTTGTATTGATAACATCACGACTGGTTAAAGATTCATCAAGTTCAAGTTCACCAATGATATTACGCAAGGTTGTTGCACTTAAGTTTTCCAAAGCATTGATAGGCTTTTCAACACCGTAAGTATAAAGTTTAGGGTCTGTAATCTGGAAATAAACTACAGTATCAATCATCATGGTAACGTTATCTTTTGTGATAACTGGCTGAGGAGGGAAGTCAAAAACCTTTTCCTTCAAAGAAACCTTTTTTGCAATGCGATCAATAAAAGGCATTTTTACATGAAGACCAACATTCCAGGTTCCGTGATATCCGCCGAGACGCTCAATAACAAATGCTTCTGACTGAGAAACAATTCTGATATTTGTTATAATCAGAACCAAAAGCAATACAATAACTGCAATAATTACATAAATCATCATTTTTTTTCTCCTAACTTAAATTGATTTTACATAGGCCGTAACACCGGCGATTTCTTCTATAATGCACTTGCTGCCTTCTTCGAGGACAATATCCTCTTTTACGGCTGCAGTCCATTCCATACCATTGATTTTAACGGAACCTTTTTCAATTGCAGTGATTTTTTTTGTTACCACAGCAATTTGCCCGATAATACTGTCATAATTTGTTGCTATTTTTTTCTGATTCAACTTTTTCTTTACGATAGGACGCGTAAAAATCAGAAGAAGCAGGGCAAGGGCAACAAAAATGAAAAGTTGTGCGGGGAAAGGCATAGGTGTAAAGGCAAGAAAAACCATTACAAATGCGCTGATTCCAAACCAGATGGTAGTAAGGGCGAGAGTGAGGGATTCAATTACAATACAGATGATTGTAACGCCAACCCAAACCCAGGGAAGATTATTGCTTAAAACTGAAATAATGCTTTCCATGGCTTTACCTCCATATAGTTTTTTGCTGGCTGATTTAACAGCTGAGTCTAATATAAACCCGAACTTACATGGAGACAATAGTGACCTTTGTTACTTTTGCAGTGACTTTAGTTACTTTTATCTGTAACTAGGGTTACTTTTTGGGGTGACTATAGTTACTGTATGATTTATTTAATCTTTTAATCCCATTATTTTGCGGACATTAGCAAGTTTTTCAACAAAATAAGCGATTTCTTCTTCATCATTATAAAAATAAAGGCTTGCGCGTGCTGAAGAAGGGATATTAAGGTAATCTCCAAGTGGATGCGCACAATGATGTCCGGCACGGATTGCAATTTTATCCTGATCAAGAATTGTTGAAATATCGTGGGGGTGTACATCGTCAAGGGTAAAGGCAAAAATACCGGAATGTTTTTCGGGATTTGGATTTCCTATGACGTGTACATTTTTGATTGTAGAAAGGGCATCGGCCATGATTTTTGAAAGCTTTTTATCCTGCTCGTCGATAAAATCATAGCCGACTTCTTTTGTAAGATAATTAATTGCTGCTGCAAGTCCGACTGCGTCTGCGGCATTTACTGTTCCTGCTTCAAACTTATGTGGAATCTCTGCCCAGGTTGCACTTTCGCGGGTAACGTATTCAATCATTTCGCCACCGCGCATAAAAGGAGGCATGTTTTCAAGAAGCTCGTATTTTCCGTAAAGAACGCCGATTCCCATAGGTGCGCAAAGTTTGTGACCACTGAAGGCAAAAAAGTCAGCATCCAAAGCCTGTACGTCAATCCTTATGTGAGGAGTTGACTGTGCTCCGTCAACCACCATGATTGCACCATTTTTATGGGCAAGCTCGGCAATTTTTTTTATATCATTTGTAATTCCCAGAACATTGCTTACCTGAGTCATGGCAACAATTTTTGTCCTGCTGTTGATTTTGGTAAGTTCTGTTTCTGGGATTATTCCTGTCTTTTTATCAAACTCAAGGAAAACTAATTTTGCATTTTTTGCCTTGCAGAGCATTTGCCAGGGAAGGATGTTAGAATGGTGTTCCATTACCGAAACGACAATTTCATCACCTTCTTTTACATTTTCCATTCCCCAGGTGTAGGCAATAAGATTCAAACTTTCCGAAGTGTTTCGTGTAAAAATGATTTCCGAAGATTTTTTAGCATTTATAAAGGCTGCGACAGTTTCGCGGGCATTTTCGTAATCATCTGTAGCTCGTACACTTAAATCATAAAGTCCACGCAAAGGATTTGCATTATTTTTTTTGTAAAAATCGCTGATTGCGTTAATTACCTGATAAGGGCGTTGTGTTGTAGCTGCATTATCAAAATATATAATTCCTTTGTTTTCCGCTGCTTCAAAAATCGGAAAGTCTTTCTTGAATCTATTCATTGTTTTCCCCTGCAAAAGCGTTTTCAACATAATCTGAAACTTTTTCATTTAATTCTTCGTTTTCAATTTCAGAAATTATTGCCTGAAGTTTTGCTTTTGCAATAAGCATTTTTGCACGTTTTTTACTTATTCCGCGAGACTGCATGTAGAACATGATATCTGGCGCAATTCTTCCAATCGTTGAACCGTGTTCACCATGAACGTCATCGTGGCTGCAGATAATAATTGGCATGGATTTATTTACAGTTTTTGGTGAAAGAACCAGACAATTTTCAACTTCATTTCCATCAGAACCGGAACTTCCATTTTGTAGGTCAATGGTTCCTCTGTAGATTTTTGTTGCTTCATGCATAAGAGTTCCATCGACATTCATTCTGCAGATAGTTTTTGTTCCAATATGATCTACTTCATGATTCATATCAAGATACTGTGTGTCTTGGCAAAGATATGCAAAATCAAGTGTGTATTCAGAATTATTTCCGCGCAAATCTGTATGGATTCCTGAATCAATATGAGAACCACCGAGATTTACGACTTTTGCAATTATTTTTGCATTTTCGCCGGTAACAGATGAAGTTTCGTCAATCAGATTGAAGTTTTTGCCAATCATCTGGATTTTTATAAGTTTGATTTCTGAATCTTTTTCGGCATAAATCTTTGTCTGAGTTGCATTAAAACCACCAGTTTCTTCATTGCTGCAAGTTGAATCGCTTGTGGAATAAAGAATAACAGTTGCTTTAGAACCAGGCATTGCATGAATTACATGAACATTTGAAGTATTTGTGCCGTCTTTGACATTCAGAGAGAACATTACAGGACTTTTTATTTCACCATCGATTGTAATAATCTGGTCGTTTTCAGAAAATAATTCATCCCAGATTTTTCCGCTTCCTGTATTAGGTTTTTCAAGTTTTGTTTCAATCTCCTTTTGATTTTTGATTGTAACACCTTTTGGCAAATCTTTTGCTGTAAGATATGTTTTATCAATATCAAAATCAATTGTAACTGAGTCGTTGTTTATTTTAAGCCAACTCCAGGTGTAAGCCTTGGGTGGAATTGGATTTACTATATATGTCTTTGCTTCCATAACTACATATTCCCACGCATTTCAAGTTTTATTAAATTATTCATCTCAACGGCGTATTCGAGAGGAAGCTGCTTGCTGACAGGGGAGGCGAATCCACTTACAACCATGCTTCTTGCATTTTCCTCGCTTAAACCGCGTGACATTAAATAAAAAATTGTATCACCACTTATTTTTCCGATTTTAGCTTCGTGTCCGATATCACAATCATCAGTTAATATTTCCATTGCTGGAACTGTATCACTTCTTGATTCTGAATCGAGCATTAAGCTTTCGCAGGAGATAGAACTTTTACTTCCTCTTGCTTCTGGAGCTATATAAACTGCCGAACGATAAATACTAAGTCCACCAGATTTTGAAATAGATTTTGTAGAAATAAGGCTTGAAGTATTTGGAGCAAGATGAACCATTTTTGCACCAGTATCAAGCTGCTGGTCACTTCCTGCAAAAGTAATTCCTGTAAAATCGGCCTTTGCATTGCGTCCAACTAAATCACTTTCCGGGTAAAGATAAGATACATGTGAACCAAATGAGCCCGAAACCCATTCTATGCTGGCATTTTCTTCAACCTTGGCACGTTTTGTGTTCAGATTGTACATGTTTTTAGACCAGTTTTCGATAGTAGAGTAGCGGCAGTGGGCATTCTTTTTAATAAAGATTTCAACTGCACCTGCATGGAGATTTGCTTCGTTGTATTTAGGAGCAGAACAACCTTCAATAAAGTGAAGATCTGCACCTTCATCAACAATAATTAATGTATGCTCAAACTGTCCTGCACCTTTTGCATTCAGGCGGAAATAGGACTGAAGTGGAAATGAAAGTTTTACACCCTTTGGAACATAAACGAAGGAGCCGCCTGACCAGACTGCACCATGTAAAGCTGCAAACTTATGATCCTGTGGTTTTATAAGGGTCATAAAATATTCTTGTACCATCGGGCCCCATTCTTCGCTTTTGAGGGCTTCTTCAAAACCCAGGTAAACTACGCCTTCTTTTGCAACTGATGTCTGAACATTGTGATATACAAGTTCACTGTCGTACTGGGCGCCAACTCCAGCCAGAGATTTGCGTTCTGCCTGAGGAATGCCGAGTTTTTCAAAAGTATCTTTAATTTCCTGAGGAACATCTTCCCATTTTCCGCTCATACCTGTTTTAGGACGAACATAGGTTGAAATATGATCCATATCAAGGCCGTCAATGGAAGGACCCCATTTTGGTTTTGGAATCTGATGATATAAATCAAGACACTTTAATCGGAAGTCGCGCATCCATTGCGGATCACCTTTTTCATCCGAAATTTTTTCGATAATTTCTTTGGTAAGACCATCTTCTATACGGTAAAATTCTTTGTCAGTTTCTTCGTATCGGAAATCGTATATGGAACGGTCAATATCTGCAATTGTATCTTTTCCTGCCATATATAATTCCTTCTAATTTAATGATTCAAACTGTTCAAATCCGCCTTCGTTGATTGCTTTTATCAAAGATTGATCACCTGTTTTTGCAATTTTTCCTTTTACAAGTACATGTGCATAATCAACATTAAGATTTTCTATAATTCTTGTTGAGTGGGTAATGATTAAAAGTGAACCATTTGTGCGTTTTTTGTATTCTTCAATTCCTGTACTAACGATTCTGGTTGCATCCACATCAAGACCTGAGTCTGTTTCATCAAGAATTGCAAAGCTTGGTTTAAGCATTAAAAGCTGTAAGATTTCTGCCTTTTTACGTTCACCGCCAGAAAAACCTACATTCAAATCACGTTTAGCATAAGAATAATCCATTCCAAGAATATCCATTGCTGCCTGCAATTCCTTCTGAAATTGGAATAACTTTACTCTTTCGCCTGTAAGCTCCTGAATTGCAGAACGGATAAAACCTTCGAGTGGGATGCCGGGAACTTCAACAGGATTCTGGAATGACATAAAGATTCCCAGTTTAGCACGTTTGTCTGGTGATTCTTCGGTAATATCCTGATTCTTGAAGATAATTTTACCACCAGTTATTTTGTAAACAGGATTTCCCATGATTGTGTTTCCCAGTGAAGATTTTCCTGCACCGTTAGGACCCATCAAAACATGAGTTTCTCCTTCATTGATTTGCAGGTTCAGAGAATTAAGAATTTGTTTTCCATCTTCCAATCCTGCACTTAAATTTTGTATATCAAGTAACAACTTATAACTCCTTAAAAAACCGCAGAAAATGTCAGAATATGCATATCAACCGCAGTTTAATCAAAATAATCTATCTTATAATATAATAAAAAAATGCTTTATATACAATTGAATAATCGTTCAAATGTATTTTTATAATGTATTTTTATAAAAATAACTGAATTTTATAAAAATACGGTAAACCTATAGATATACTAGGTATATCAGTTTTTTAGTTAATTTGCAAGTTCTTTTGCAAAAATGTATAATTAAATTATGAATCATAAATCTTTTGTCTTTTTCGACTGTGAATGTGCAAATACTTTTGATGGCGTTGGAAAAATCTGCTCCCTGGGTTATGTTATTGCTGATGATGAATTGAATGTGATTGAAAGTGAAGATATTGTCATTAATCCTGAATGTGAATTTGACTGGTATTTATTGAAGGGAAAAGGAGAGTGCAAACTGGCATATTCCAAGGATTATTTCAGAATTAAGCCAAATTTTGCAGCCTATTATAAGGATATAAAAAAACTTTTTACTACAGGAAACCGCTACATTCTGGGCTTTGCTGTTTCTAATGATGTTGGATTTGTGAATTCAGCCTGTGAACGCTATCAGGAAAATTATTTTAATATCCGTGCCTTTGATATTGAGCCCTTATTGACGCAGTTGTACGGTGAACATAAAAAACTCAGTCAGTGGGCGGAGTTTTTTGGTGTAAATGTTGCAAAATTTATGAGTCATAAATCTGTTGATGATGCAATGATGACTATGCTCTGCCTTAAAAAGCTTTGTGAGCAGCAGAATAAGTCTGTAGAACAGCTTTTAATGGAGCATAAAGATTTGTTTGTTTCTTCTGAGCAGATTTTTATTCAGCAGCAGGAAAGAGCCTATCGCAAGGAAATCCTTGAAAAAATCAGCAGACTATATGGAAAGAAATCACCAAAACCACGATATAAAACTGTATTAAATCAATCTTTTGCTTTTGATCCTAAATTTGTAAAAAATGATGTAGATACTGCTTTTGAACTGGCCAAAAAAATCTACGATAACGGCGGTGTGCTTTATGAATTCTTAAAAGGCAAGGGAAGTCTTGTTTTTGCTGATGAAAAAACTGCTGCTGATAAGGAAGCAAAACTAAAGCAACAAAATCAGACTGCTGTGACATTTGAAAGTCTTTTGGAAGTACTAAAGTAGACTCAAATCGCTTAAATGTGAAATCTATCTAATCTATCGAATCTATCAAATGTGAATTGATTAAATTTCTGTAAATAATTATAATACTTGCTTAATATTTTAATCATTTTTTTATTTAAGGAGTTTTTTATGGCAATTATTTTTGACCAGCCGTCTCACACATTTGATGAGTATTTGTTAATCCCGGGATATACCGGCCCTGATTGTATACCAGCTAATGTTTCTTTGCAAACTCCTGTTGTTCGCTACAATAAAAAAGCTGGCGAACAGTGTCCACTTATGATGAATATTCCTATGACATCTGCTGTTATGCAGGCTGTTTCTGATGATAAACTTGCCGTCGCACTTGCAAAAGAAGGCGGCATTTCTTTTATATACGGTTCTCAGACAATAGAAAATCAGGCTGCAATGGTTGCCCGTGTTAAAGCTTATAAAGCCGGCTTTGTAACTTCTGATACAAACATCAAACCTGATCAGACAATTACAGAGCTTGTTAATGCAATAGAAAGAACCGGACATTCAACTGTAGCTGTAACCGAAGATGGTTCTGCAAACGGAAAATTGGTTGGTATTATTACTGACCGCGATTTTAGACTTTCACACTGTGCCCCTGATGCAAAAGTAAAAGATTATATGACACCGCTTTCAAGTCTGGTAATGGCTCAGGAAGGTATTTCTCTTGAAGAAGCAAACGATATAATCTGGCAGAAAAAAGTAAACCAGCTTCCTGTTGTTGATAAAAACGGAAAGCTTTTGAGCTTGATATTCAGAAAGGATGCAACAAATCATCAGGAACATCCGCTTGAACTTTTGGATAGCAAAAAACGCTATATCGTAGGTGCCGGAATTAATACCCGTGATTATATGGAAAGAGTTCCAGCCTTGCTTGCAGCCGGTGTTGATGTAATGACCCGTGATTCTTCAGAAGGTTTTACAGAATGGCAGAGAAGGGCCCTTCATGATATTCATGAAAAATGGCCAAACGCAAAAGTTGGAGCCGAGAAGCTGGCGCAGACTTTGTTAAGATTGGTATTGGCGGCGGTTCAATCTGTATCACACGTGAACAGAAAGGTATTGGTCGTGGTCAGGCTACAGCAACAATTGAAGTTTCAAAAGCCCGTGATGAATATTATGCAGAAACTGGTATTTATGTTCCAATCTGTTCTGATGGTGGAATTGTTTATGATCACCATATAACACTTGCTCTTGCAATGGGTGCAGATTTTGTAATGCTTGGCCGCTACTTTGCCCGCTTTGATGAATCTCCTACAAATAAATTGATTGTAAACGGTAACTATGTAAAGGAATATTGGGGTGAAGGTTCTAACCGTGCCCGCAACTGGCAACGCTATGATTTGGGCGGTAAAAAAGGAATGGCTTTTGAAGAAGGTGTAGATTCTTATGTTCCTTATGCTGGAAGCCTTCATGATAACGTTACTCTTACAACAAGCAAGGTAATTCATGCAATGTGTAACTGCGGGGTTCTTACAATTCCAGAGCTGCAGAAAAATGCAAAAATTACTCTTGTAAGTGCTGCTTCAATCCGTGAGGGTGGGGCTCATGATGTTATTGTAAAGAACAGTATTAAGGCAAACTAAACTGATTGCTTAGACCTTGAATAAAAGAATATTTTTTTATAAAATATCAGTTCAATATAACAATGGTCTTATTATATTTAAATTGCAAAATTGGGACCGGAAACGGTTCTTTGGAGGAATAAATGGTCAAAATCAGACTTAAGAGATTTGGTACAAAAAAACGTCCTTGCTACCGTGTAGTTGTACAAGACGCACGCGAGCCACGTGACGGAAGATGTATCGAAGAAATCGGAACTTATCAGCCAATTGCTGCTGAAGGAAAACAGGTTTCTATTGATACAGAACGTGCTAAATACTGGATTGGTGTTGGTGCACAGCCTACTGATATTGTTAAGAAATTAATCAATGTTCAGTCTGCACAGGCAAAGTAATTTACAGGAGCAAAAAATGGAAAAGGACCTGATTGAATTCATCGCAAAATCATTGGTCGATGATCCGTCAGCTGTTACTGTAAATGAAACTGAAGGCGAAAAAGGAATGGTGCTGCAGCTTAGAGTTGCTGATGGCGACATTGGTAAGGTTATCGGAAAATACGGTAGAATTGCCAAGGCTATGAGAACTGTTCTGAGTGCTTCAGCAGTAAAAGACGGTAAACATTACAGTCTTGATATTCTTGATAACTAATTAGGAATATTGCTGATGGAAAAAGCACGATTGGTAATTGGCTTCATTCGAGGCTCTCACGGGTATTCGGGTGAATGTAAGGTAGAGAGTACTTCTGGAGAATATGAACATTTTCTAAAGCTCAAAGAAGTTACTTTACGACATGGTGATGAGCAGAGAGAAATAAAGGTTGAATCGGTTTCTCTTGGTCATGCAATTGCCTATGTTAAATTTGAAGGAATCAATTCTGATTCGGAAATACAAAAGTATAACCGATGGGAGATTCTGGTTCCAAGAAAGTATTGCAAGTCTTTGAAAAAAGATGAGTGGTACATTGAAGATTTACGTGATTGTTCCCTTATTTATGAGGGAAAAGACGATCCGGCAACGTTGGATGCGCCTAAAGAAGTAGGTAAAATCACAGACGTATTGGAAGGCGGAGCAGGTTACTTGCTTGAAGTTTCTCTCTCCGAAAGTTGTGACCGAAAAGTTCTTGTACCTTTTAATAACGAGTTTATTGGAAAGGTAGATGTAAAGAATGGTACGGTGCAATTGATGCACCTCTGGATTCTGGAGTAATTCCATGAAATTTACTGTGCTGACCTTATTTCCAGATATTGTTAAGGCTTTTTTTGAAAACTC
>CADCLG010000026.1 GCA_902802305.1 uncultured Spirochaetaceae bacterium | reverse complement strand
AGCCGGAACTTCCACTTTATCCGTTTTTTTACAAGAGGTTAAAATGCTGCAAAGGAAGAGACCTGTCAAAAGGGAAGATATGATTTTTTTATAAGCTCTCTTTTTCATAAAACTAATTTCTGTGTAAGGCAAGGCTAACAAGTTTGCACAAAATAAAAGCTGCAATATTTATTATTACAATAGTTGAACCAACCGGAGTTCCTGCGACGATGGATAAAAGTAATCCTATAATGGCGCATACAACAGAAAGAAGGCAGGCAAAAATTGTAACCTTCTTAAAACTTTTAAAAATCTGCATAGACGAAACTGCAGGAAAAATAATCAGGGCAGAAATTAAAAGGGTTCCGACAAGATTCATGGCAAGAACAATAATGGCGGCAATTACGGCTGCCATAACAATGTTCATAAGCTTTGTGTTATTTCCACCGGCAAAAGAAAAAGCTTCATCAAAAGTAAGGGCAAAAATGCGGTTATAAAAAAGTATGAAAAATAAAATCACAAGGGAAGAAGTTACAACGGTTACAATCATGTCGGCTTTGGTTAAAGTTAAAATCAGCGTAGAACCAAAAAGAGTTGTACAAACATCACCCGAAAGATTTGTAGAAGGGGTAAAAATATTCATAAGAAAATAACCCAGGGCCAGGGCTCCAACCGAAATCATTGCAACGGAGGCATCTCCTTTTATTTTGGAATTTTCTTTGGCGCACAAAATTAAAATGGCAGCAAGAATTGTCAGTGGAAGTACAAAAAGTGTTGTGCCGCTTATTTTTAAAATTGAAGCAATGGCCATGGCACCAAAAGCTGTGTGAGAAAGTCCGTCTCCAATATAGGAAAATCTTTTTAAAACAAGAATTACTCCCAGAAGGGAAGAAGAAGCGGCAATCATAATTCCGGCAATAAAGGCATATTGAACCAGTGTAAAAGAAAAAGACATTCTGAGGGTTTCCAAGATCTGACTCATTTGAGAACCTCCCTTTTTTCCAGGTTTATTATTTTACCGGCATATTTTTGAGCAGCCTGTAAATCATGACTTATTGTAATAACAGTAAGGCCTTTCTTATTCAGGTCTGCTACAATATCGTACATTTTTTGAATAGCCTGAGAATTTTCTGCTGCCTTTTTATGATGCTCTTTTTTATAAAAAGGAAAAATTCCAAGCTGCGACTGACAGCCCGAAAGAACAATTTCCCAGACTGTTGCAGGAAATGTTTTTTGAATTTCAGAAGCCTGAGGAAGATAGCCCACTTCCTTTTTATTCCATTCAGAAGAATAATTAATTGAGCCGGAATAGGGCTTTATAAATCCAAGAATTGTTTTTATAAGAGTAGATTTTCCGCTTCCGTTTTCGCCAAGTATAAAAACATATTCCCCTTTTTCTATTGAAAGATTCAGATTTTCCTGAATAAGGGTTTTGTCATATCCCAGAGAAAGATTTTTACATTCTATAAGGCTCATAGTCTTGAATTTTCCTTGCTTATCTTTTAGAAAATTTATGTAAATATGGAAGAAAAGTCAACCGAGCGAATTAAATTTTTATATTTAATAAGGCAATGTGCAGGGAATTAGCTTTGCAGGAAAAGATATTATCAAAAGCAATTTTGCATGCTAATATAAAATCATGGAAAATCAAATTATCAAAATTAAAGACGACACCTTTAGGATCGAAGACGGCGGCGTGAGATTTTACGTTTTCTGCGGAAAAGAAAAAGCCGCTGTTATAGACACAGGGATGAATACGCCGAACGCAAAGGAACTGGTTCAAAGCATTACAAATCTGCCACTGGTTCTTATCAACACTCATGCGGACCCGGATCATATTTCGGGCAACGGCGCTTTTGATACAATTTACATGAGCCCTGCCGAAGAAGAAAACTACAGGGAGCACGATGGCACGGGCAGCTTTATTCCTATCAAAGAAGGCGATGAAATTAACCTTGGTGGCAGAAGTCTATTTGTAATTGATATTCCGGGCCACACTCCGGGAAGCATTGCCCTGCTCGATGAAAAAAATCGCATTCTCATAAGCGGCGACAGCGTTTCTAACAGCAAGATTTTTATGTTTGGAAAATTCCGCAATTTGTCTTTGTATGTAAAAAGTCTGGAACATCTCAAGAACTGGGATGGAAAATATGATGAAGTTTACCCCATGCACGGTGACTTCCCGCAAAAGCCTGAGCAGGTAGAAAAGCTTATTCAGGGGGCGAGGGAAATTCTTGAAGGCAAAGCCAGCGCGAGTCCGGTTGATATGTTTGGAAACAAGGTAATGCTTTATAAGTTCCCGTATGCAGGATTTTTGTGTGAAAAATAAAGGTTGTAAATAGATATCTATGATTTTAAATACCGGTCAACGCACAGACATTCCGGCTTTTTTTTCTCTCTGGCTTGCAAACAGAATTAAGGAAGGCTTTGTTCTTGTAAGAAATCCTTATAATCCAAGTCTTGTTATGCGTTACGAAATTAATCCGCATGTGGTGGATGTGATTGGTTTTTGTACAAAAAATCCTGCCCCCTTTTTTCCTTACCTTGAGCTTGTAAAGGATTTTGGCCAGTTCTGGTATGTTACGATTACACCTTATGGAAAGGATATTGAGCCCGGGGTGCCGGAGAAGTCTGAGGTTATTGAATCGTTTAAATATTTGTCACGCGTGGTTGGGGCTGGAGCTTGCGGCTGGCGTTACGACCCGATTTTTATTAATTCAAAATATACAGTGGACTTTCATCTTCAGTCTTTTGAAAAAATGGCAAGTGCACTCGAAGGTTTTACAAAAATTGTTGTAATCAGCTTTATTGATTTATATGAAAAGGTGAAGCGCAATTTTCCGGGGGTACGTGAGGTTAGCCCGAGAGACAAGCTTTTTCTGGGTCGTACCATTATTAAAATTGCCAGTGACCACGGAATGCTTGTAAAGCCCTGTGGCGAAGGAGATTTTCTTGCACCTTATGGAGCAGACTGCGGTGGCTGCATGACCATCCGCGACTACGAAAGGGCAATAGGCAAAAAGCTAAAGGTACCAAATTACAAACCGTCTAGAAAAGAATGTATCTGCTATCTTTCCGCAGATATCGGTGCCTACGATACCTGCCGTCACTATTGCAAATATTGCTATGCAAACAACGACCTTGCCCAGGTTGCAAAAAATCAAAAGCTCCACGACCCTACTTCGCCATTTCTGATTGGAGGCAGCCTGCCCAGAGGCAAGCTTCATATTGCGGAACAAAAGACCTGGGTAGATAATCAGCAGGAACTGGGGTTTGAGTAAGCTTCTGTTAGGTGGGGCTTACAAAGTCAACTAAAAGTAGCAGAAAAGCAACTGTACGGTTATGTAAAAAGAAGTGTCAGCATGTTACAATAACTTAACGCTTTGCTAAAAAACACCAGCAGCCAGAGGTCATACACAGGAGGTCAGAATGATATTCTCTGAAAAGCTTGCAATCTTACGAAAGAATAAAGGAATCACCCAGGAGGCACTTGCTCAAAAATTAAATGTGTCCCGTCAGGCAGTTGCAAAGTGGGAGTCGGGACAGGTCTATCCTGATATTTCTAATCTGATTCAGATAAGTAATTTGATGAATGTAACGGTTGATTATCTTGTGCGAGACGGAGAATGTATGATGGCGCCGGTTGCCAGTACAGACACAGATTTGGAGCATCTCATCGACTTTCGCCTTGAAGCAAATGTAAACACCTACGCCGCCTTCATGAACGAAGCTCCTTCTACCCGTCTGGACTCTCACGACTTTCGCTACGAAAATGGTGATTACACCTACCACGACACTTATGTTGGTGGTGAACAATTTGCCGGCCAGGAAGCAATCTGGAAAAAAGGAAAAGCTCTTTATGCAATGAATTACATGGGGCGTGTACTCGCAAAAGAATTCAGCGGAAACTTTTTAAAAGCTGCTCTGCGCGCCGCAAATTACAAAATGCCTTATCGTGGCCCCGAATATTTTGAAGACGGAGAATACATCTACAAGTACAGCGTAAACGGAGACTTTACCTGGTTTCAGGGCTACGAAGAAATTTACTGGAAGGATATAAAAGTTTATGAATGTTATTTTCACGGCGGACTGACACGAGTTGCTTCGTGACTGCATTTTTTTCAGATTTTAAGTTTTCACAAATTCTTATAATCCACCAGATCAAAAGTTTCAAAAATCTCAAAATCAGCCGGATTTGCCGTCCACAGTTCAGAAACTCCTGCTTCGGCAAAGGCGGCGGCCATATGTGTATCCTGAATTCTCTTTCTTCCAAGCTTGTACATATTGCACCACAAAAGCGCGCGTTTGAGAGAACTTTCTGTAGGATAAATAATTTTGATTCGTTCCTGGTCTATCCAAAACCAGCTTCGTTCAATCGCCTTTTCCATTGTAAGCGGAGAATTAAATCGTTTTGAATCTGTAATCACATGCTGAAATTCCAGAAAAGTCTGATTATAAATAGCTAGAACAGAATGCTTTTCTCCGAGCCATTTATTAAAAAGTTTTAAGGCAGCCTGGTGTCGTGGTGAATCAGCAATTTCTAAATCAATCAAAAAGGTTGTATCAATGCCAATCAAAAGGAACTCCCCAGCATCTCATCATGATAATCTTTTGAAAGCCAGTCTTGTGCCCCACTTTTGAGCCCACCAAGAGAAAGTGGCTCCCAGGAATCAAGGCATTTTTTTTGTGCCGAATGATTCTGGATATATTCATCCATCGCATCGCGAACAAGTTCTGCAGCCTTACGGTTCTGCTCTTTTGCCATTTTCTGAAACATGAGATATTTAATTTCCTGAAGGTAAATTGTTACCGGTTTCTTTCTTAATACAACTGCCATAGTTATAATATACATATATAATATATGTATGTCAAGGAAAAATTATAAGAAAAAATTCAAAATCCACCAACCTATTTTCTAAATTTTACGACTATAATAATATACGAGAAAAGAATGAAAAAGCGTGCACGGCTTATCACAGGAAACGAAAATGAAAGAAGACTTATTTGATTACGCCCAATATCTTTTGAAGCTTGCAGTCAAAAAAACTGATAATTTTGAACAGGCTGAAGATTTAGTAAGCGAAACTCTTTTAAGTGCAATCGTTGCCGAGCCTGAGAAAATCGAAAACCTTCAGGCTTACCTTACTGGCATTTTGAATCACAAGTTCAACGATTTTCTTCGATCAAAATATTCAAAGCCTGTCATTTCTTACGGTGTAATTCCCCGCTTTGATTTTGAAAGCAGCGAAGAGCCCGCTCTGGACAAACTCATCAAAGATGAAGAAAGAGAAAAGGTCCGAAGCTTCATCGCTCAGTTTTCAAAAAATTATCGGGAAGTTCTGGTTCGGCATTTTATTCATGGACAGAATCTTCAGTCAATTGCTGAAGAACTGGACATAAATACTAACACGGTAAAATCCAGACTCAACACCGCCCGTATGAATCTGAAATCACAAATGGAGAAAAAAGAAATGGAAAAATTCGAAAAGCAAAGTTACGAGCCGGAGCAGCTTGGAATCTGGATGTATGGCGAAATGGAAAATGACTGCCAGGCTTTTTATGTAAATGATTGGACCCGCCGCATTCATCAAAACATTCTGATAATGGCCTACAAAAAACCGTTCACGATTACAGAGCTTTCACAAGGACTTGGAATTTCTGCAGCCTACATTGAACCTATTGTTGAAGAATTGATTTCTTATGATTTTATGGCTCGCAAGGGAGACAAGGTTTATACAAGCTTTATCATCTTTACTCAGGAAGAAAAAGACATGGCTTATGACCACGATAAGGCAGTTGCAGAAAAACACGCTCAGAAAATGTGGGAGCTGCTGGAAAGCTGGCTTGAAAAAATCCGCCATCTGGATTGCTATAAAAAGATGAATGAAAGACAGAAGGCAAGCCTCCTTCAGTTTGCGGCAATTTTTATTATTCATGAAGCTGTTCGCGAAGTAAAAGCTCAGAAGATTTCTAAGCCCGATGTTATGAGTATTAAGCATCAGGCAAAGTGGCAAGGCTATGCTTACGGCTTTCAAACTTCTCTTGATTATAAAGATGACTGGGATTATGTTACCGGGCACTCCCTTTGCAAACTGAATGGTTGTCACGCACTTGCAACCGGGCCTTATAAAAATCACGAGGACATGTGCTTTTATGCTTATGATGTTGCAGCTGGCTTTACCTTCAGCAAGTTCTGGCCTCTGGATCATCTGCAGTTTCTTAAGGTTTGCTATGCCCTTTATGCCGGGGAAGAAAGTGATATTCCTTTGATTGCGCCAAAGTTTTTTGATAAGGAAGTGATTGAGCGTTATGAGGAGTGTAATTTACTGGGGAAGGAGACTCCTGCGGGGAATGCGGCGAAGGCTGAAGCTGAAGCAGAAGCGGCTTTTGGGGAAGTCGGATTGACCACGGAGGACGCAGGAAAAACTGCCGAAATCTTGAATCTTCCGGTTTTAGAAAATGATGACGCCGAATATCTTTTTGATAATATTTTTCACTTTGCAATTCTTGATTTTGCTAAAAGCTTTCATGCCGAGCTGGAATCCCTGCTTGTAAATCCTGTTGAAGCTCCAAAGCACTTGCGCAACCAGGTTCCAGAGACTTTGAAATATCAGCTTTGTGGAGATGCCTTTGTTATGGCTCTTGTTTATCAGGGTGCCTGGAATGGTTGGTATAAAAATGAATATGCGAGCAGAAATGAAAAGGTGCCTGCCATGGTGATTTGCGTTGGGAAGAAAGTTCCTAAATTGTAAAAAGTTAGGAGGGGAAGGCTTTCCCCTCGCTCCAACCCGCTTTGCGGTTTTCCGCTACCCCTTCTCCTAAGGGGCTAAACCTGCGTAGTAGAATTAGCCCCTTAAAATCCCCAATCCATTTTTCCGCGAGTTTGCTTGAAAACTCGGTAAGCACGCTTGCGTGCGACCAACGCCCCTCGCTGAAAGACAATTACATTACTTTCTTCAACGCTTCTTCGCCGCACCAGTTTTTGATTTTTTCTTCAAGTTCTTTTACGCGGCGGTCGCCATCTTCTTTTGTGTAAAGCTTCATATTCAAAATGCCCTTTTCATCATATGCATTCAGAAGGTCTTTACGCTCAAGCTCGGCTGCGCAAAAATCGACATAATCATAAATCAGTTTTTTAAGTGCGGCAAAATCTTCGCGGGCGGCTTTGATATCTTCGGACCGTCCAGACTTCAACTCGCTGCAAATCTTAAAGGCATACAAATCCTTCACAAAGCCCTGACAGAACGGCTTCATTGTTTGGTCCTTGCAGATTGCAAAAATTATGTTCAAAGCCCATTCGCAATAGTCGGCTGTCAGCTCCGGTTTGTTCCAGAAATATGTTTCTGCGGAATATACAAACTCCTTGTTGAAGGGCAAGCACATGAGCTGAGAATTATTGTGCTGAGCCTTAAGCTGTGCCTCAACGCCATTTTCAAAGCCTTCCAGTTTGGCAAGAATACTTTCCTTGAGCATGTTAGATTTTATGCTTGGGAGCTTTGCTATGTGCTCGCGGGCCT
Source organism: uncultured Spirochaetaceae bacterium (assembly GCA_902802305.1). GTDB lineage: Bacteria > Spirochaetota > Spirochaetia > Treponematales > Treponemataceae > Treponema_D. The sequence goes on along the minus strand of CADCLG010000026.1, from coordinate 28,439 downwards.
TTTCATATTCTTTGCAGTGAATGTAAATCCAGGAAAGAGCGAAGTGAGTTTTTTCAACAAAATCTTCTTCCTTGCAATAGCGTATAACCTGAACAGATTTTTTCAAAGCCTCGTCAAAATATTTGTCGTAGGTTTCATTCATGCCTTTTTTGTATTCGCCGAATGGATTGATATTGCGGCTTAAGTTTGCAACACTCTGAACAAAGTACATGTATATTTCAAAGTTCAGTGGATTTGCCTCGCATTCAGATAGAAGATATTCGCAGGCCTCAAGTGCGCCCTTCTTTTTATCAATCTGACTGCGTAGTTCGCGGAATTTTACATGAACCTTAGCGGCCGTAACAGCATCATAATTTCCCTGTTCAAGACCAAAAAGCGCGTCAGTAGAAATATTGAGCACCTTTGCAAGCGGAACAATCTGCGCAGTATCCGGCAGGCCCGCGTCGCTTTCCCATTTGCTCACCGCCTGAGAAGTAACAAAGAGCTGGCCCGCAAGTTCTTCCTGTGTGAGCCCCAGCTGCTTTCTGTAGTATTTGATGTTGCTTCCAATTGAGTTTTTCATTTTGTTTTGTCTCCTGTTGTTCCGGCAAACTTTATTTATGAGACCCTGAAACAAATTCAGGGTGACAGAACTGAAAGCTGCCGGTCTTTAATTCCGCGCGGTAATTGTATATTAGCAGAAGTCAGAGGAAAATCCTAACAATTTATTTTTGGAAATGACTCAACGGAAAGTTGTTTCAATTCCCGGATTATACTTACTTATACAGATTGAAAAACTGAGGCTTGCAATTAGTGTTTAACGAATCATCATAATTGTAAAATGAATAACAGATTTTTCACCGATAAACTGCCGAAACTGTTCTTTAGCCTGTTCAATTGTTTTTGCAGTAACAATTAACCCCTTCTTAGGAGCTCCAGCTTCTTCAACATACAAAATCTTCCATTTAGATTTTCTAAAAATATTAATCATTTTAACCTCCCAAAAATTTCATAAAAAGTATTATTTATCCTGCTCATGTTCCTTAAAGAAATCTCTATAACATTTTATGCTTTCAAGTTCTGTCCATTTTTTTATAGATACAGGATCATCGTCTAAGTCATAAATTTTTGAACGCTTCATTGCAAGCAAAAAAGGAGAATGTGTAGCAATTATAAACTGACAGTCACATGCCCATGCACTGTCTTCAATATATTTTGCAAGCAGAATTTGATTCTTTGCCGAAAGACTGTTTTCTGGTTCATCTAACAGATAAAGTGCATTCTTTTCTATCTTTTCCATGAAATATCGTAATGCACTTTCGCCGTTCGAATGTTCCCTAACGTTATTCTTCATTGTCTTTTTAACAAATCCTGATTTTGAGTTGTTTATGATAGCCATGTTTTTATCAAAAGTTTTGACACTTTTTTCATCTTCAAAATTTACATGTAATAGTTCACGACGAGGTTTTACTATTACTTTATTATATTCGTCAAAAAGTTTTTTCCTATTAAAATCAACATCTTGGTTCACGGCCCTTACATTCAACATGTAATTGAATACATCATCACTTGTGATTATTGTCCCCTTTTTAGGATATTGATTATCTGTTTTATACGAACATAGACTTAAGTATTGCTCTAAAAATTGGGTTCGGTTATAAAGTGCAATTCTAGTAAGATGTAATTTCTCTGCGATTATATTTAATGCAGTTGTTTTTCCACTCCCATTTCCTCCGTATAGAATTGTAATCGGTGTATCACAGTCTATACAACTGAAACTTTTTCTTGAAAGAATTCTGAATGGATAATAAGAATTAAAACAAGTCATTCTTCCTTCTTTACTAAGATCGAAAAAATTATCTTCACTACTTGATGACGCAAAGTAAAAAGATTTCAGTATTATCATAATGCATTCCTCCTTTCTTTTTGTACCTCCCCAAAAAAATCGAGAGGTACTATATCGTCAGAACAACTTAATCATCAAAGTCGTGCTCCATTACGCGATCAACTGACTCATCAAGGGCATCGCAGATTTTTTCTGAGGTATCCTGAATAACATCGCCAAGGAAACATAGACCTTCAATAATCTTTTCTGGATTTTTGAAAAGGTCAACAAGGTCAAAATCTCCATCAGAATCATCTTCAGAATCTTCATCGGACTCTTCGAAATCTAAATCGTCTTCATCGAAATCATCAGTTTCATCTTCATCAGTTGATTTTTCGTCCTCGTCTTCACAAGCGATGTCACCATTTTCCCGCATCTGTTTAATCAGTTCTGCAGCCTGCTCTTCAGAGAATCCAAATTCAGCAGCAAGAACAGAAGGTTCTTCACATCCGGTAGAAGCAACATATTCAAAGGCTTTTGTGTAAAGCTCATGTTCTTCAGATTTTCCAAGAAGATTTGCAATTGCGGCCGAGGCCTTTTTGGAAGCTTCCTGCATTGTTCCAATCGGATCAGCCTTAGCAGCCTTGTCTTTTTCTACAAGTGCACAGGCATCCTCAAGGCTGATTCCAAACTCTTCTGCGACATCTTCCGGATTATCGGAATTCAGATAGAGAAGTTCCAGAAGCGCTTTATCTCCATTGCGTCTGTAAATCTTCAGAACCTGCTCGTTGTGCTTGTCAAAATCTTTTCTGATTTGCCTGATTGTTTTTTCTGTGATAGCCATAGTTACTTCCTCCTTACTGGCTTGATTCTTTATTTTTATCTTCCTCGCGAAATCTCTTGCATCGCGAGAAACAATTTTTGCTATAAACGGGTCTTGCATCATATAGCTTCCTCCATGTCATAATTATCGTAATAGGGATCCATATCCGGAAAATAAAGGTTCTGAACTTTACAGAAGGCCTCCTCAATCATCTCTAATGTGAGCTCAGAATCATCACTTTCTCTCATATCCAAAAGTTCTCTGTAAACAATCAGCAGGTCTCTTAGAGTTTCATCATCCTGTAATGTAGAAAGATTCTTCTTGTTCACATATTTAGAGATTGCTTCCTCACAACAGCCGATTGTCATACGGAGTTTATCCCATTTTTCTTTATAAGCCTTTCCGCTCTTGCCAAAACGACTTTTGAAAAAGAATTTTATTTTTGCGGTTCGAATGATATATCTGGAAATAAAGATATCCGGATCATAAAAATACAGCATAATCACTATGACAAGCATAGCAATGCAGAGCAACAGACCAATAGAAAAGTTTAAGTTCATCATATAATTTCCTCCTCAATTATTTTTCCAACAAGTACAGCTCCAAGGGCAAGGACAGAAATCCCTGCAAGACCAGCTGCAAACTGTTCAACCTGTACCGAACGTTTTTTTCCGTAACGGCACCAGTTGGCAAAATGCTCGCAATTGTTCCAGGGAAGCGCATATTTACCTTTTTCGCCCCCAAGAGCATTCAATGCACGCATTACAGTTTCTTTCCGACTGAAAGATTCAGCACATCTTGTTTCAATCTGCACTTCCCCGCCTTTGGAGAAGTCATCAAGCCTTGCCTTTCTGATGCAGGCTTTTGGTGCAGAAAGCTCATGACCTCTTCCGCCCGAAAAATGTACGACGGTGTTGTTCCCGACATAGACACCATAATGTTTGTACAGCCCACGGTTCACCGAAAGAACGTCGCCAGGCTGTGGTTTGTTTATTGTTCTGTTCATGGCTATAAGATAATGCGGAAATGGGGAAAAGGCTTTGCCTGGCAGGCTAAATTTGAAAATGATTTTTAACCAATTTTTCAGAAGCAGTATTCTGCCAGTCTTTGAAGGGTTTTCCGGAGACCTCATCTGAACTAGGCGAAAGCCGAAAGAAAACGGAACAAAAGCTCTGCGAATGGCGCAGGGCTTTTTCTTTTTATAGTGGGATTAGATGTCAAATATTGTTGATGCTCAGAATGCTTTTGCAAAACTGCTAGATATTGAATATCAGTTTGTGCTTGGGCGTAAAGATAAAACTGTTTCTCTTACAATTGAATTTCAAAAGTATCATTTCTTTCACCTAGCTGGATTACAATATCTAAAAGATTTACCGAGACTCTTTATACCTGCAGAAGGAGTTTATAATCAGATTGAATCAGGACAATTACCAGTAAGTTATATTGAATCTTCAAATAATTATAATTACATAAAAGGTCGTGTTGAATATCTTTCAAGTCTTGAATATATCTTTGACAGTAATGACACAATTTTTAAATACAATCCAAAATTGCAAGCCTTCTCTGTTATTGAAGCTGATTTCCTTCTAAGGAATGAAATAAATAAAGTTCCAATTTTTGTGTTTTTGTCGAAAGATAAAAATGAAAAATATTTTGTAAGACCTTCTTTCCCCAAGGAAAAAAGGATTATACAGAACGTCAAACAAAATGGACTGTGCTATATAAGAAAAAGATAGTGAAATCTACAAATACAGAAACTGTTTTGTATAAGAATAAGAATTTTGAGATAAAGTAACTGCTTCAGAACTACAAAAAATTATTTCAGATATTTTTCACCAAAATCATTCAAAGCCTTTTTCTGAGTTTCTACAAGCACCTTCATAATTTCAATTGTTTGCTGATGATTCTTAGCGTCATTTTCGCTTGTTGAAAACAAATCTGAAACATCAACTCCAAGTGCGGCCGCAATCTGCGCAAGCGTGTCCGGATAAGGCCATTTTGAACTCTGCTCAATGGAACTCATGAAAGGAAGCGAAATATCCGCAGCTTCTGCAAGTTGGGCCTGGGAAAATCCTTTTTGTGCCCTTAATTTCTTTATGTTTTTAGCCAATGTCTGGCGAACTTCTTTTCCTGTCATAATAATCCTCGTAGATATAGTTATTTTCCTATTAGAGTTACCAATTTACAAATATCTAATAAGATTGCATAACAATACTATTAGTAGTTTTTCGTGCTGAATAAATAATCTTATAAGGAAATCGATTTACAAACAGGTAAGGTGGGTGTAAAATAATAACTATTGTTTTTTGTTAGATTATCAAATAGCTCTATTAGAAAAGTTATAAATTCATCAGGCATTAAAAAATTTAGCCTGGCAAGCTATGATTTTTTCTTCTAGTCTTAATACAATTTAACAAAATTCTAGGAAAGGAGAAAAAATGAAAGGTTTTAACATTAATGACATGAGCAAAAATCTTACAATCAGAATTGGTAAGAATGAAATTAATGATGTATTCACAAAAACTGGTGATGCAATTGACGATGTTTCGGACAATGACTCTGAAATAGGTCATAAGATTGGAAGTTTTTTAGATACAATAACAGACGATTGGGAAATAAAAATCGGAAAGAAGGATAAGTAGGTCTAAATAATAAAGAAAAGATTCATATCTATTAAAAAGGAAATATTTATAATGGGAAATTATTATGAATACGAGTGCGATTTATTGATTCCATATGCGAAAATTAATGTTCTTTTCTTTCTTAAAAATGATTATACACTTAACCCAGTGCAGATTTTTTTACTAAACTCTTTATATAACGGTATTTCTATTGAACAGATAAAGAAAGTAACAAATTTCACCCCCTATGTAATTGAACAAATATGTTTACAATTAGAATCACAAAAATTGTTAACTTATGAAAATGATACTTATTCATTATCTGATATCTCTAAAAATATCTTATTTGCTGAGAAATTAGTCAGAGAACTTAATCAGGAAAGCAATTATTTCTTTATAAATCTAGTCGATTTATCAATTAAAAATAAAATTGAAGTAATTGAGAAAAATAATAATTCTATAGCACTCTCCCCATATTATAATAAAAATATTATTGATAATTTAAATATTGATGACAAAATGGAATATTTTGTAGAAAATATGAAAACATTAGACTCTATAAATCAAGAAGACATCAATCAGGCACTTAATTATATCTATATTCAAATAAAGGTATCAAATGAAAAAACAGTATACGAAAAAAAACATATTTCTAGACTACCTTGCTTGAATAGTTCAATTCTTGTTGATAAAACAAAGAAAATTTTAATAGCACAAGGAAAGATGACAGAATTTAATTATTCTTTAAAATATATAATTAACAATAATTTCACAAATCAAGATGCCTCAAAAACATACAAAATTACAGATTTATTTATAGTATTAAATAAAATAAAAGAAATAAAAAGCCAGGAAGCGATAGTGAAAAAACTTTATTTGGATAATGTTACAGGTTTAATAAATGAATCAGTGAATAATAATTCAATGCGAACTTACCCACATTTAGTATTACCAATAAAAATGCTTTCAACTGAGCAAGAAGATTCTCTTATAGAAAACTATATTAATCAAAATATGAAAACACCTGAAAACTATAAAGTAGTAATTAATAATAAAACAAAAAGAGAATACTATACTTCATTTTTACTTGAGGATCTAAATGGTTAGAGAAAGACCTGCTATCCGCTTTCCAGAATTAGAGAGACTCGAAAAATATGAAGTCAATATTTATTCAGAAACTTCAATACAAAATATAGAACGTAATTGTATTGATCGGCTTGATGCTGTCAAAAGTGTTACAAATTTAATATATCAAAAAGTTCGTACTGCAGAATTAGAAAAAAGAATTAATTATTCTAAACAGTCTTTAGATGTAAAAATTGAAGAAGCAGAAAAACAATTAGAAATAAAATATCAAGAACGATTAAAACGATTAGAGTCCCAAATGGAGTTAGATAAAGAAACTATAACAATTAAATTTGAAAGATTAAGATTAGAAACAAAAAAACAAATGTCTTTACGCTCTATTTCCTTTGAAGAAGCAGTTCAAACAAGTACAATATTTCTAGAAATCCTTAATTTTGAAAAAAACAATCTTGAAATGATAAGAAATGAAATAGATACAATAGTAAATGAGCTGAATGACAAAATAAATATTTCTTATTCAGCAAAATATATATATTTAAATGATGTATATTCAAAATCTTTAGAAACAATTAATATTTATTTAAAACAATTAGTATAGGAGAAAAGATATGGTATTTGAAGATGATTTTTCTGTGATTTCGGAGAAAAAAAAGAATGTTATTGCTCCAAATCCAAAACAACCACCCGTAATAACAATTAACCAAAGTGGTAACTCATTGGAAGCAACATCAAATTTAGTAAAATCAGCCGGAGGTGCAGTTGCAGAAGCAGGAATGGCAATTATAAATCCAGCAATTGCGTTAGCAACTGAAGTTGTAAAAGCGATACCAAAAATTACGGAGTGTATTTCAAATTGTGTTCATGAAATTGAATTAACAAAGAGGATTCAATTTGAGACGCAAAGAGATATTATAAAGGCTCAAGAAAAAACTAAGAGAACAGAAATAGAAGAAGTAGAAAAAACAAAACGTGTGTTCATCAAATGCCAAGAAAAAATAAAAAAAGAAGAAATAGCTTTGACTAAGTTCATTATAGAAACAGAGAAAGAAATTAATGAGCAAAATATAAGTAATAAAAGATTTGACAAAACAATAGAGATTATAAAAGATGGTATGCATAGTTTAATTGAAGAGGTACATGAAATACAAAGAGTAATTCAACAATTATCATTAAAAGATGATTTTGAAAAAATAAAAATACAACAAGACCAAATAAACACTATTAATGATCAATTGATTAAACTTATATCAACATCGCTTCCTGCGTTGGGGACTTTATAATGTTAGAATTGCTCCTTGGTGCATTAGTTGTAGGCGGGGTAGCAGCAACAGCTATAAGTTTTTTATGTGATTCTCTTTCAGATTTAGAAATTGAAAAACAAAATTCCATGCGTGCGGAATATGCAGCCTACAAATCCTCAAGATTGAGTATGTTTAATGGAATTTGTGCTCAATATGACACCTTAATTAATATTGCTGACGAAGCTTATGTCAACGAGTTAAATCAATTTCGGTTAGAACAAATTCAAAAATTAAAAAAAGACAATAGGATTTACTACAATAAATGTGTAGGGCAATATAAAGAAAGAAGAAAAGATCAAGAAAACTTGTTAGATACTTGTAAATCGATTTTACTAGAAGTATCTAACAATAAAGATGAACTGCAAAATTCTTACTTACGATATAATTTTATAAAAGCACAACTATTACAACTTGAGGAAGCCCATTATAAATTAGAAGCGTATATAAGATATCTAGATGAATATTTCGAAAAATTATCTAACACTTATGAAGATTCAGGTGAAATAATACCTCCATTTAATTTTTTGTTACCAGAAGACTATCCTTATGAAGGGAAAATATTTTTTCTAAATAAAGAAGATTTCAAACTTAAATCATATATAAATCAAGATGGTATAACAAAGAACTCTTATTCATATAGAAATATTCGATTATCTCAATTTGAAAATAATATTTTTGAGATACAATCTTCAAATAAGCCATTACCATTTATGTCATATTCTTATAATAGTATTATGTATTTTTCATTAGCAAAGGGTATGATAAAAAACTCAATAGGAGGAACTATTGGTTTTTCTCCAGAAGTAATAGAGAATAGAAAAAATACTATTTTCTTAAGGTTTTTAGACCAAGAATATCCTCATATTCGTTTAAATAAAAATGATATGATAAATCCTAATTTGAGAACTCCTTTACATTCATCGTTGGTAGTTTTTGTAAAGAGTTATGATTTTGCTCTCAAAAATGAAATTCTCGTAACGGATAAGATTGGCGAAAGTCTAGCTATAGAAAATTTTGATTCTATTTGTTTATTAGCAACTCCAGAAGAAGGTAAAAAGTTTCAAGATTTTATATCTCAAAAAAACTACCTAAATGAACCTGATGATTGGAAGATTGCACCAATTTTTGAAAATGATAAACTAAAATCTATAAAGATGCAGAATCGCATGAATTATGTTATAAAAGCCTCATTTATAACTATTCAAGATGATAAATTGATTCTTCATTATGATGAATTGCTTTCTGATGAAGATTTTATTACTTTTAATGAAGTCTTTATTTCTACAAAAGTGCAGTGCCATATTTATTGGGCAGAAAGAGTCCTAACACAAAGTGATTTATTTAATTCCTATGTAGAAGAAATACAAAGATTTTTCTTATATTTAAATACAGAATTTCTTACACAGGCTAAAATGCTTGAAAAAAATCCAATGAGTATATATTTAAAAAAATGGGAAGCAGTTACTGATAGATTAATAGAAAAGAAAATGTATTGTCAGTTTGTTACAGTAAAAGCAGATACTATAATTCCTCTTGAAGATTTAAACAAACTTATAATTGAAATAACGAAAACTGAACAAATTGAAAAATTAATACAAAGAGTGGATTTAAAATATGCAATTTTTGGATTTCATATTCACGGGTATGATGATTCTGAAAAAAAATTGTGTAAATTAAAAATTAATGAAGATATAATTACTATTATTTCTGAAACCATTCCAAATGATGTTTCAGAGGTAATGGTAGAAAATAATTTTCTAATAGATTTATACCTTATAACTAATACAACTGTAGAACGACGACAAAAAGAAGGTTTAAGAGCATTTAAGGAAGGCAGATGTTCTTCAAATGAAGTAAAACTATCAATAATAAATCCAGCAGCAACCTCATTTATTGATAATAATAATAGAATTGTATCATTTTATAACAGAAATATTATTTCCAATGAAGCTCAAAAGAATGCAGTAATCCGTTCTTTTGCATCAAAAGATTTCTTTATTATTCAGGGACCTCCAGGAACTGGCAAAACAACTGTAATAAAAGAACTAGTATTTCAGCAGCTAAATTTATGTAATTCATCAAAGATATTAATCGTTTCACAAGCAAATGTTGCTGTCGATAATGTTATAAGAGGAATAGAAAATAATTTTGATAAAATTCCATTTATTTCAAGTTCTCAAATAATTAGATGTGGAAGCGAAGAAAAAATAAGTAACGATATTTCAAAGTATTCATATGAAAATAGATTTGAAGAATATAAAAAAGAATTGCAATCATTTCAAGAACTTGATGATAAAAGTAAGTCTCTAAGAAAAGAATGGATTTCATTGTTAGAAAATAAAGATAATTCCAATATTGTAGGAGAATACTTACTAAGTGGTTTTCAAATAATTGGTGTAACTTGTGTTGGATTGGCAAATAAAAATTACGGACTTTCAAACATAGATTTTGATTTGGTTATTATCGATGAAGCCGGTAAAGCCTTGCCAGGTGAACTTATAATACCAATAAACCATGCAAAGAAACTAATTATTATTGGTGACCATAAACAGTTACCACCTGTTGTCGATACATTATTATATAAAAATAATGCTATTAATAGTCACGATTCAATTGATATTGAAGATATTGTAGAAGATGCAGAACGTGAAGATTTCTTAAATAAAAGTTTTTTTGAACGATTATATGAATTATGCCCCAATGAAAAGAAAATAATGCTAAACATTCAATTTAGAATGCCTCCTGTAATAGCAAATCTCGTAAATATGTTTTATGACAATCAGCTTAAAACAGGTGAAAATTGTTATGCTAAGGTTCCATTATTCTTAAATAATAATTTAATACTAGTTGATATGTCGGATATTTCTGAATACGAGGAAATAAATGAACCAGGTAAAAGTCCAGTTAATAAATTCGAACCAATTGCCGTAGAGAAAATTATTGTAAAATTACAAAAATACTATAAAGATCGAATCGTTGTAATTACTCCATATAAAGGTCAAAAATTTCTGATTATAAAACATTTAAGAGAATATAAAATTGAGAATGTTGTTGTCAATACTATTGATGCATTTCAAGGGGATGAAGAAAATGTAGTTATATATTGTACAACAAGAAGCAAAAAGAAAACAAAATATTTTTCTGATTCTGCGAGACTAAATGTAGCTTTTTCAAGAGCAAAAAACACACTTATTATGATTGCCTCGCAAAATTATCTTTCCCTTTATGATAGAAACTCTATAATGGGAAAAGTCTCAGGTTATTTGAGTAATAATGCTAGAATAATTTCATATAATGATTGGAATAATGATAATCTTGATTTACATTTTCAGAAACAGGCTCAATCAAAGCAAGGTTCTGATTTGAGTGATTCAGGAGAAAAAAGAATAGAAGATATTAAGAAAACAAATGATATTCTTTTTAATTCTATTAAGAAAGAAGAAAAATACTGTTTGTTATGTCATAATACACTTCAAGGTGAAGAAGATATATTATGCATAGAATGTCTTCAAAAATCAAAAAAAATAAAATGTAATAAATGTAATGAATATTTTGATTTTTCAAACTATTTACAATTCATAAAAAAAGTTCCTGTTCCAAAAATATGTGATAAATGCAGGGTGAAAGAAAATTCTTTTGTTGAGAATATAGTATGTAACAACTGTAAAAAGCCATTCATCAAATATAAAGAATATACCTATATGGAAAAAAATAATAAAGCAATTCCTACCTTTTGTAGAGATTGTTCTAATAAGACTGTTGTTGTTAATATATGCAAAGCTTGTAAAAAAGAAATTCTTGTTCCTATATACTTATTAGAATTAAAGCCCCACTTAAAAGAACAAATAATTCATAAAGAATGTAAAAACAAAATTTATAAAACTTATAAATGTTGTGATTGTGGGGAAAATTTTAATGTTACATGGGGGGAATTAGATTATCTTGCTAAAAAAGATTTTTATATTCCTATTAGATGTAAAAAATGCAGAAAAAAGAAAAATGATATGTTTGTAAAATTTTAAATAACAATGATATAAAATATTCACGAATATAGGAGTTTATTAATGAAACCGAATTCTAACACATTCGTTTCCCCACAACCCAACACCCCAATCCCATACATCTGCCAGGACTGCGGAGAGCATTTCTCAAAAAAAGAAAGTTTTTTTTCCAAAACTGGTAAAATACCCCAAGTACGGTAGCAGAAAATGTATTTCACCTGTAAAATAGTAGTACAGTAACGGATAAAAATATGGCAAACTCAGATTCAAAAGTTCAAACACAATCAGCATCTTCTCTCATCCCCACCCTCGACCAGATAAAGCGCCTTAAATCTCTGCAAGGCGTTGACTCCGGCATTTTTACCCTTGCTGTTTTTTCAACACTGGAGGCTTTTTTTCGCGAAAAACTGGGGAACTCTGTAGATAACTCTACAAAATTTTATGAACTTTTGGATGAATACCGTGAACGATATTCTGTTCATAATCCAAGGGAATATCAACTTTTCCGTGATATTCAGAATAATCAAAAAAATACAAATCAGGTTCGGCATCATTTTAAGAATCTTTCGGTAGAAGAAGCTAACAGTGCTGCTTTTCTTCTTTCGCAGTTTGCAACTATTTTTAATCTGCCAAATCTTGTTCAGATTAATCAGCTTACGGCAAATCTTAAAATCTGGGATTCAAGAAAATCTCCGGCAGAAACGGCAAGGGAACTTGAAAAGGCAAATCAGGAATTAAAACGGCTTTCTTCGTCTAATGCTGATATGGCTCAAAAGGTTGAAGAGCTTGAATCAAAGAAAAAAGAACTTGAACTTGTTTCTGCGAAACTTAGAACTTTGCAATTAGATTATGATCAACAGATCACTAAAAACAAGCAGAACAAAGAACGCATAGACCAACTTCGCCGCGAAAAAAATGAAGTCGAACAGGAAAATCGTATAGCACAAAAAGAACTTCAGTCTCAGATAGAAAAACTAACGGATGCAGAAAATTATATCGACAACCTTTCCCGCATGACAAGTTATACTCGCACCCGCTATGATTATGAGCAGTCGCTTGTTCATCTTACTCGTCAGCAGCAGTCAATTGTAAATCAGATTAATTTTGGCAAAGATTTTCTTGTAAAGGGAAGTGCCGGAACTGGTAAGTCGCTTGTGCTTCTTAAAACGCTTGAAAAACTGATTCAGCAGAATAGACAGAGTCTTTTTGATGGCGAAAAATCAATCAAACTGATTACTTTTACTCACAGTCTGGAAAAATATAATAAATATGTGGCGGCTTTGCTGAATATCGAAAATCCTCTTGAAGAAGAAATAATTGGAACTTCTGAAAGTTATGTGAACAAAATTTTGAAGGCAGCTTTTCCAAATATCAAACTGACTTATGCTCTACCAAGAATCCCCAATGCTGAAATTGTAAATCCTCTTGGTCAGGACATCTGGACAGAGCTTGATAAATTTATTCTTCCAAAGTGCGTTTCTCAAAAGGAATACTGCGAAGAAAAAATCCATCGTACAGGAATGAAAAAAGCTCAGAATGCAGGAAAACGAAAAGCTATCTGGGAAACAGTCGAAACCATTTTTGCCGAATGGGAAAAACTTGAAGAGCAGCCGGCTTCATACGTGATTTATAAGCTTGTTCAGAAAATAGAAAAAGGCAAATATACAATTCCGGAAGAACTTAAAACAGATTATCTTTTTGTTGATGAAGCACAGGATTTGAATGCGGAAACTTTACGTCTTATTCGCGCAACTGTTCGTGAAAGCATGATCCTCGCAGGCGATAATGACCAGTCAGTTTTCCAGCCGGGATTTACCTGGAACAGAGCTGGAATAGATATAAGCGGGCATTCAAAAATTCTGAACATCAATTTTAGAAGTACGAATCAAATTAACGAAGTTGCAGAAAAATATAGGGCAACAATAAAAGGTGCAGATAAAGAAAATATGCCCGAAACCTTCCGCCTTGGACCTCCTGTTGAACTTCACGAAAATAAAAATCAGAATGATTCTTTTGTGCAGATGATTTCAACTGTAAAAATGTGCATCAATTCCCTCAATTATGAACCGGAAAATATCTGTCTCATTGCACCAAGAAAATCCCTTTTGGAACAATTAAAAGAAAGCCTGAAAAATGAGCTTGATTTGGATAGCGCATTTGTGAATGACCCTGATTTTGATTTTTCTAAGCCAGGTGTCATTCGTCTTGCTACCACGCAAAGCTGCAAGGGACTGGATTTTCCTGTCGTTCTGTTTTATCTTGATCACCGAGCACATTTCGTTGATGTGTTTGATGAAGCTACGGCAGATAAAATGAACCGCAATATGATTTACACAGCAATTACACGCAGTATAGAAATGCTCCATGTTTTTACCCTCTCAGATTCAACTGCGGCTCCAATAAATGATTTAAAATCCATACTGAAAAACTGAACAAAAATAAACTCATAAAAAATTTCCGGAGAAAAAAATGATTGATATCAAAAAACTCACCACATTTCTAAACAAAAACTACATCGACCCCGAATCTGCGGAAGGAAAAAGAGAAATTCCTCTTTCCCATAAAAATAGCCCTCTTCTTGATTTTGCAAGAAAAATATCCGGGCGGGGAGGAATGAATTCCCTTCACGCGATGAGTCCTGTAAAACGACCAGATTTTCAAAAAGTAAAAGAAAAATTAAACGAGTCCGATAATGAGGATGATTTATCCCGAAGAATTTTTTACTATATGAACAAAAAAGGAAAAACCAGACCACAAGTGTACAAAGCGGCAGGAATGGAACCAGGTTGTTTTTCGAAAATTGTAAGTAAAAAAACGAAAACTCCGACACGTGAAAACATGATGGCACTTGCCTTTGCACTGGAGCTAAATCTGGAAGAAGCCCAGGATTTACTTTCGCGGGCGGGTTATTCTTTCCCTGTCCCTACAATAAAAGAAGATGTTATTTTTCAATATTGCTTTGAAGATAAAGACGGTCCGCACACAATTGATGAAGTAAATGAAGCTCTGTGTCATTTTGGCTTTAAGGCAATCGGCGGAAGAAATTAGTAAATGAAAACCTACCCTTCTCTCTTTCTTTTTTCTATACTGTCTTTCTTCAAGAAATTTGTTACTATAAGATCATGACAGATTTTGAAAAAGTAAAAAACTACTACAGCCATTTTGATGAAAAAAACAGACTCAGAAATGACAACAGCGGTAAGCTTGAATTTTTAATGACGATGAGGATTCTGGAGAAGGAGCTGCCGCCGGTGCAGGAAGCTGAAGGAGCCGATGGAAGTGAGGCGTCAGCCGATGTCTCTATTCTTGACCTTGGTGGCGGGGCTGGAGTCTATTCTTTCCCGCTTGCGAAGAAAGGATATAAGGTAAGACTTGCAGACCTTTCTGAAACTTTGTTAGCGCAGGCTAATAAGCAGAAGGAAGAGGATAATGTTCAGAATCTGATTTCCTGCGACCAGGTGAATGCGACAGACCTGAGCTGTTACAAGGACCAGTCTTTTGATGTAGTTTTGCTTTTTGGACCTCTTTATCACCTTACAGAAAAAGCTGAGCGAGAAAAATGTATTAGCGAAGTTAGCCGCGTTCTTAAGAAGGGCGGAAAGATTTTTGCAAGCTTTATTCCACATCTGTCGGGAAGCATTGCCCTTGTTCAAAGATTCTGCTGGAGTCCTGATCAGGTTGATATCAATACTCTGGAAGATTGTTTTGAATCAGGTAAGTTTAAAAATCTTTCTGACAAAGGCTTTCAGGAAGGTTACTATCCGGCTTCTGAAGAAATTGAAAATCTCTTTTCTGCAAATGATTTTGAAAAAATCCTGCTTCGTTCTATCCGCGGTTTTGGTTATGAAAAAGAAGATGTGATTTTCAAATTCAAAAATAAAAATGTCTTTTCAAAAATCCTGGATTTAATTGATTCCACTGCGGAAGAAAAATCAATAATCGAAATGTGCGGGCACGCAATGTATGTGGGCAGAAAGTCTGGTATGCCTGTTGTCTGATTGTAAAGAATGGCAAAAATGAAAGAAATAATAGAAAAACTTTTTAATGAACTTGGATTAGGAATAATAACTTCTCCCATCGAATCTGTTTCCGGCGGTTTTATGCACAGAATGTATAAGGTTTGTACGGAGACACACACTTATGCCGTTAAGCATCTGAATCCGGAAATTATGAAACGGGCGAGTGCGATGGATAATTACAAAAAAGCTGAAAAGCTTGAAGTGATTTTGGAGGAGAATGAAATTCCAATTGTCCCTTCTCTCACTTTTGATGGAAAAAAGATGCAGGAAATTGACGGAGAGTTTTTTTATATTTTTGAATGGCACAAAGGAAGCATAACCGATTGGAATAACATCACCCCTGAACAATGCTGGAAAGCAGGCAACATCCAGGGAAGTATTCATGCAATTAAAATAGAAAATATTTCATCAATGGCACAGAAATCTCTTGTCCCTGAGCTCAGCTCAATTGATTGGAACAAATATCTTGCGCTGGCAGCTTCTGCAGAAACTGCTGTTGGAGTGTCGGCTAATGAAGTTGAAATGCTCCTTAAAAAAAATCTCTCCCTTCTCAATTATGCCCAGAGTGAATTAAACAAAGCCCGAAAATCACTCCCTGACATCATAACAATTATTGACGAAGACATGGATCCGAAAAATGTAATGTGGGAAAATGGTGAGCCAGTAGTAATTGATCTTGAATGTCTTGATTATGGAAATCCAGTTTCGAGTGTAATTCAATTGTCGCTTCAGTGGGCTGGAATTACGCTCTGTGATTTTGATGATGTAAAACAGAAGGCATTTTTTCAGGGCTATCTCGCAGCCTACAACAACGGCTTTAAAGATTACAAAAGCGTGTTTGGTCTTGTCTACACTTGGATTGAATGGCTTGAGTTCAACATTCAAAGGGCACTTAGTACCAGTATGGACAAAAGTTAGGATTAACCGAAGTAAGAAACACAATTAACAGAATTAAATATATTCACAAGATGGAAGATAAGATAAAAAGCAATTTACGATTTTAAGGATTGCCACTGCCATAAGGAATAAAAAAATGAGTACAATTAATAATCAGAAAGATGTGAAAGAACAGTATGCAAACGCGGAAAATCTGAATACCCGCATTTCGATTCATCAAAAATATTCCACAAATAAAATGGGCTTCGGTAACTGGATTTTTTCGAATTATAAAATCACGCCAGGCATGAAGGTTCTTGAACTTGGCTGCGGAACCGGCGATATGTGGAAGGGACATGAGGATTTAATCAAGGCTTGTGACAGACTTGTTCTCTCTGATTTTTCTGAAGGCATGCTGGAAAATGCAAAAACAAACCTCGGAGACTGCGCCGGCCTTGAATACCGCGTTATTGATATTCAGAATATTCCTTTTGAAGATGAAAGCTTTGATGTCGTGATTGCAAATATGATGCTCTATCATGTGCCGGATATGAATCGCGGGCTATCTGAGGTTCGCCGGGTTTTGAAAAATGGCGGGGCTTTTTACTGTGCAACTTTTGGCGAGCACGGAATTATGGAATTCCTTTGTAAGGCTTTGAATGCTTATGGCGTTGAAGATAATGCAAATAAAAACTTTACCCTGCAAAATGGAAAAGAAATTCTTGAGCCATTTTTTTCTGAAATCCAGAGACTTGATTATGAAGATTCTCTTGCAGTGACAAACCTTGATGATCTGGTTGAATATATTTTCTCGCTTTCCAGCATGACAAGTTTGAGCTCAGTTCCAAAGGAAGAAATCAGCGGGGTGCTTGCAAAGTTTGTAGTGAATGGAGTTTTGAATGTTCCAAAAGAATATGGAATGTTTTGCTGCAGAAAGGTTTAACGAATCAGGTAATATAAAAAATAAGGATTAAAAAAAATGAAAAAGCTTGAACTAAAAAACGATGATTTTCTCGGGTTTGTAAAACACCTGCGACATACCTGCCGTGGAATTGTTGTGCATGAAGGCAAGGTTCTTTCCTTACAAAACAGGAAATTGCAGCCTTGCACCAGGGCTCTTACATCATCTTAAAACAGCGGGCCGGAGAGATGACACAGATTCTCCGCTCAGGCAAACTGCTTGCCCGGGGAGAAATCTGTATTGCAGATGACACTTTTGCAATCCGTGTGGTTGAAGTTATTCACTCGTAAGAGCAGCTTTTTCTACAGCGTAACTGCGGTTTTTGAAAAGTTCAGCAACGTCTGAATCTACAAAGCCCAGTTCGCATTCTACATCTTCTGATTGCCAGTCATTGATTTTAACTCGTTTCCATCCACGCTTGAAATAATCATTACATTCCCAGATTAAAGGGCAGTAATTATATTTATCACAGTTATCAAGAACATTTGTCATCCATTTGATGTCATCATTTTTTCTGACATAAGTTCCATCAGACTGCTTTAGCATTGCAACTGCATATTCACCTACAATTACACCATATCCTTCATTTGTAAAACGCTGCATCTGGGCAAAATCTTCATTCTGCTCTTTAACTTCCTGTGCAGTGCCCCAGCTGTTTGCAACTTTTGCCCAGTCTGCATCTTCTGAAAGAATTGAATAAGCAGAAGGACCGTAATAATGAACAGATACCAGAAGTTTTTTAATATCACTGTTCATAGGATCTTTTGGCATTTTATAGCGCCTATCGGCAGTATAAGTCATACTAGTGTCATAACCAGGCATAAGGAGAAAGCGTTTATCATTTTTTCCACCCTGTGCACGGATTTTATCTACATAATACTGACCTATTTCTTCAATAATGTCATAACATTTATTCTGGAAGGCTTCAAACTCAGCTGCAGAAGAAGACCATACACTCACTTCTGTATTGGTAGTATATTCTTTGCCACCAATTGAAAATGCATGATAGAATCCAGCACCCCATTGTTCATTAGCAGCTTCAAAAATTAACTTGTAAGAATAATCCTTAAAATAAGTTCCTACTTGATCCCAGATTGCATCAAAAACTCTGTAAGCTTCTTCCCGGGTTTCTTCTGGACCAAAAAGTGCACACCATTCATAATCATGATGATCATTAAGAATTACAAATAAATCAGCCTCCAAAGCCCAGTTTACAATTGTAGCCACGCGATTAATATACCGGCTGTCTATTGTATAATCCCCATTTGCAATATCCATAGCATTCAACCAGGAAACAGGAATTCGCACACAGTCAAAGCCAGCTTCCTTATAAGCAGTGAACATTACTTTTTGTGTTTCAGGCATTCCCCAGCAATGTTCATATTCTAAAGGATCTTTCTTAAAACCAATCCAACCGCCACCACAAGCATCCATGGTGTTTCCAAGATTGATTCCGTTTCCCATCACCTTTGTAAGCTGAAGGGCTTCCATGTTTTCATAATCATCATCATCTACACTTACATAAACATAAGGATTACTTTCTTCAGTTTGAGAAATTCCACCACATGATGTAAATAACAAAAACAAAATACTAGTAAAACAAATTAAACTCTTTTTCATAATAAACCTCCAAAAAATTAATAATTACCATCAATATGGTATTTTTTATTCTACGCTCCAGCTTTTGAAGCATATATCCTTGTTACTCATCACAAAATAAAGGTTATGAAGTCCTTCCGGATTTCTTGAAAAATCACTTGCTACAGATTTATATGAAGCATCCTCAAGAGTGATTACTGCAATGGCCTTGCTTTCATCTTCTATAGTTTCAGGCATTGAGTCTGCATAAACAAGAATTTCCCCGCTACCTTTTGCCTGAATTGTGATTTTTGATGCACCGTCAGCAAAATCTACATTTTTTACCATAATCCAGCCGCAGCTCTTGCTTGATTTTGTCGCAATGTCAGATGGAGATTCTGAGTTTTCATACCAGATATCTGCACAGGTAAACATAGTTGTTCCTGCTACAGTTTCAAAAGGATTAAGATTCTTCAGCGCACTCACACCTTCCCTTGTTCCCTGACAATTGCTGATTTTTACATTTTCTTCATCTACACTGTCGGTAACCTTATCTACACACATACTGCGAAAGCCGCCTTCAATTCCTGCTTTTTCCGCAAGAATCATTGTATGATACAAAAGCCACCATTCTCCGGCATATTTATGCAAATGGGTGTGATTGTTCCCCCAGGTCAGACCCATTTCTCCAGGATTCTTAAAATAATGTCCCTGATAAACCCAGCTGTCTGTATCTAATGGAGTTTTGCTTGTCATGTAAGACATTGAACAGGCTGAAGAAGGACTGGCAGTTGTTGTTGACCATACGTCACGGGAATCCCAGCTGTTGTTGAAGGTGTAAACATAAGTGTCGTTTATATAATTCAGTTCGCTTGCTTCAAAAAGATATGGCGCCTTTATTTCAACAAAATCACTGGCAAGAGAAATCATGTCACTTCCAAGCTTTACAATTCTTGCACTTCCCGGAAATTCTGTTGTACCATCACTTGCTCTTCCAGCTCCAAAAGAAAGCCAGCCATCTCCGTTTTCATCAATGCAAACACCAGGATCGAAGGGGCTCGGACAGTCTGTAAGAGTATCGCCTGTCAAAGATTTTACTCCAGGATAAACCAGGGATTTATTTAAGGGAGAAGTCCATGGACCTAATGGTGAAGTTGCCGTAATAACTCCGGTACCAAGGCCGTTATTGGAAAAGTACATGTAAAAGTGGGTCAGCCCGTCATCCTCTTCTCTTGAGCAGATTGAAGGTGCCCATGAGTTCGTAATCCATGGAGCAATTTTTCCTACATTGATTTCTCCGTGATAAGTCCAGTTGACCATATCATCAGTTGAAAAACATACCAGAGATTTTATTTTATCGTAGCTGTTTTCTTCAGGCTTCTTAGAATATTGCTCGTGGTCATTTGTGCCGTAAACATAAAGCCTGCCTTCATATTCTACGGCAGTAGGATCTGCACAGAATACGTTTGCAGAAATAGGATTTGCTCTTGTTGTCAATTTCCAGTTATTATTGCTTATTTTCACAGTAAGTTCTCCTTGATCAGTATTGTCTGATCCTATCTGACTTCTATTGCTAAAAGTAGCATTCGATTTGCAGGAACAGCCAAAACAAAGCAGAAGAACAATTATTAAAGAAAAGATAACATTTTTTTTCATCACAGTACCTCCTTTCTTGGAATAAGAATAAAATCAAATACTATAAAAACAATAACGTTTTAATCTATTTTTTATAGCATTTTGTGCAGATTTTATTGATTTAAGTGATAATTATAGAATAAATTGTTAGAAAAACTTTATTCTGCACAAAAAGATATATAAATATGCTTAAACTGTCATTGTAATTCATTGGAATGGATTTATATTTTGCCTTATGAAAACAAAAAATTTATTCAGGGCATTAAGTTTTGCCCAGACCTGCTTAATTGCAGTAGTAATTATTGGTGAATATGCCGCATTCAGCAAAAAATATGCTGATTATGACAAACAATAAGTGCTGTAAGTCTGTTTTTAAGTCTGTTTTATGGAGGAAAGAATGAAAGAAGTTATAAAAAGCGCAAATCCTTACATGCCGCTCTGGGAGCATGTTCCAGACGGAGAACCAAGAGTTTTTGAATACAATGGTGAAAAAAGAGTTTATGTTTACGGCTCTCACGATATAGAAAAATCTGAATACTGCGGACGTGACCAGGTGGTGTGGAGTGCTCCTGTTGATGATTTAACAAACTGGACCTGTCACGGTGTATGTTATACTGCAACAGACGGAAGCATTCTGTATGCTCCTGACGTAGTTGAAAAAAACGGGACTTACTATCTGTACGCGGCAGAAGCAAAAGGTCAGCGTGTCATGGTTGCAGAAAGCAGGAATCCGGCAGGTCCTTTTGTAAATCCTCGAAAAACAGAACTTGGTTTTGACCCGGGAATTCTTGTTGATAATGACGGCAGGGTTTATGCATACTGGGGCTTCTGCCACAGTTTTTGCGGAGAATTAAACGATGATATGGCAACCATAAAGGAAGGTACTTTCCATGATCATCCGCTGCTTCATGCCCCTGTTCCATGGAATCTTGGAGAGGATGCTGAACACATTGGTGCAGAGGATGCTTTTTTTGAAGCATCTTCTCCCCGAAAAATAATGGGAAAGTATGTCTACCTTTATTCCAAGAGGACTATAAACAATGTACCGGAACTTGGAGTTTTTGAGCCGAATAACGGCTTTTTGTCTTACAAGGTAAGCGACAAGCCTCTGGAAGGCTTTAAGGACGGTGGTGACATAAGCTTTAATGGCGGTGAGATTCTGCAAAATGCAGATGGAAGCGGAACTATGACTTACCGCTGGGGCAACAATCACGGAGGCCTTGTTCAGATTAACGAACAGTGGTACATTTTCTACCACCGTCAGACTGGAACAGATGAATTTTCCCGTCAGGGAATGATTGAGCCGGTTGATGTAGCACTTGGAAAAGACGATAAGCTTTATATCGGAAAAATTACTTATAAGGATGGAGAGCCGATATCTTCTGTTCCTGTGGAAATGACTTCCCAGGGAGTACAGGTAAATGGTCTGGATGCCTACAAATGGATTTCTGCAGGATATGCCTGCCATCTTCACGGAGGAAAGAAAAACGCTTACATCAAGGCCGTATACGACAAGACGGACGATGTTACCGCTCCTATAGTAAATATTTCTGACGGACTAAAAGCAGGCTACCGTTATCTGCAGTTCGGCTTGAAATCTCCTTTAACCATAAGCGTTCAGATTGAAGCCATGGAAAATATAACTGTAAATGTTAGGGCAGACAGCCATGACGGAAAAATCATCTCCTCTTTTTCTATGAACAAAGGCGAAAAAGAATGTACCAGCCGTCTGGATTCGAGCCTGATTGGAAAACATGCAGTTTATTTTGAATTCCGCTCAAAAGATGCTTCTCTTGCAGCAGATGCAGAGATTGCCCGCTTTAACCGCTTTACCTTTGACAAATGAAAGCTATTGACCTTAGTGTAAAAGGAATGCCTTTGCTCCGTGAGCAGGAATATTGCAGCAGATTTCCTTGTCTGCCTTTATTTCTTCTCCGCTCCAGAGTTCTGTAAGCTTTTGAGGCTTTGAATCAATTTCAAGGTCTTTAAAGCTGACCTTTATGTCTTTATCTTTTTCTCCTGCATTAAACACTGCAAAATAGGTTCCGCCGTTTTTGTCTGCTGCTGCCCATACAATTTCTTCAGAATCTTCATTTTTACGTCTGTACACCTGATGTGAATGTCTTGCATTCTCGTGCATTTTCAGAATTTCGCGGTTTGTAAGGAGCTTTACAGTAAAGTCATCAAAGCCCGGCATGTCACCGCCAATCATAAGAGGGGATCTGAAAATTGACCACAGGGTAAGCATAGTAATCTGTTCGTCCTTTGAAAAATTGGTACGGTTTTCTTTTCCGTAAACCTGACGTATAGGCCCTACAGGCAACATGTCTGCATCCGGCCAGTTTCCTGCCCCAGTATGAATTGACCATTTTTCTGCCCTTTCAAACATGGCGTAAAGCAGTTCCCATTTATCCCAGAAATCATCTGTAATACGCCACATATTTGCAACGCTCTTGTAAAACTCAGAATATTCCAGAACAGCAGGCCCAGGACTTATAGAAAAGACCATGTCTCTTCCGCAGTTCTTTAGTGATTCACTGATTAAAATAAGTTCATCTTTTAGTCTGGGCATCTCACGGCAAATGTCATCAAGCTTTATAAAATCAACATCCCACTGTGCATAAAGCTTAAAAATACTGTCATAATATTCTTTTGCTCCGGCTTTTGAAGGATTAATTCCGTACATGTCAGGATTCCATGCGCATACATTTGAGGCATCTGCAATGTCTCCGGCACGCATTTTTGAGCCTAAAATAGGAAGGTTCTCATGTGCCGCCTGCCTTGGAATACCCCTCATAATATGAATTCCGAATTTTAAGCCAAGGGAATGAACATAATCTGCCAGAGGCTTAAAGCCCTTTCCTCCTGCTGCAGAAGGAAATCTGTTAACTGCGGGAATAAGCCTTCCGTATTCATCCATGCACAGTTTTTGAAAAGGAATGTATTCGTTGTTCTGTGCATTTGCTCCTGACCACTGGATGTCTACAACAACATATTCCCAGCCGAATTCTTTCAGATTTTTTGCCATGAATTCTGCATTTTTACGGACAGTTTCTTCCGTAACGGCAGCACCCCAGCAATCCCAACTGTTCCAGCCCATAGGGGCTTTTTTCTTTACATCGCTCATGTTTTACCTCAAAACTTCCGCGTCTGCGGCAGGCCATCACTGGCTTTTAGTATCATATTTTCTTGCGTTTAAACTATTATATTTTTCTATAATTACAATATTGATATATGCAAAATTATATAGCATTTTGTGCAGATTTTTATTTATTCTGCTATAATAAAAGAATGAAAATAAATATCGGGATAATTGGCTATAATTATAATCACGAACCAGATTTCAAGATGGATAAACCAGAAGGTCCCGGTGCATACCTTTTTCTTCTGGTAAAATCTAACGCAATATTTTATATAAACGGTAAGCGAAATCTTGTAAAAAAGAATTCCTATGTACTTTTACAGCCAAAGACTCCCTGCATGTATCAGGGAGCAAATGAAAATTACGAGGATGACTGGTTTTTCTTTAACATAACTGACGAAGAAAAATCAGAGCTTCTAGAAAAAGGTCTGGTATTCGATACTCCAGTCTTTCTGGGTAATGTCGAAGAAATATCCTCTTTAATCCATCAAATTTCTTATAATCATTTTTCTGCAGATATTTATCATGAAGAAATAAAAATTCTGCTTACTTCTGTTCTTTTTCTAAAAACTGCACAACAGGCTAAATTAAAAATCATACAATCTCCGGATGTTCTTGCCAGTAAAAATGACAGACTCACCTATTTAAGAACCAGACTCTTTGAAGAACCAGCTCTTTTTTCCGGTATAGATGAAATGGCAGATTTTATGAACTTAAGCCGTTCAGGTTTTCAGCACTTATATTCTCATACTTTTGGGGTAAGCGTAATTCATGATGTTATAAAAGGAAGAATTGAAAAAGCTAAATCTTTACTTTCCAGAACCAATTTTTCAATTACTGAAATTTCAACTAAATGCGGTTATAAAAGTGAGTTTCATTTTATGCGGCAGTTTAAAAAAGAAACGGGCTTAACTCCAACCGAGTTCCGCCGAAGTTCCAGTTGGTCACAAATTGAAAAAAGCAGGTAATCTTCACTAACTTCTAACTTTGCAAGTCAAAATCTGCACAAAAAACTATTAAAGACAGCATCTTATTACATTGCCTGGGCTGTCTGTACGGGGTAATATTTTTTTATTGCATTTGTCCGCTATAGTGCGGATATCATCCACTTGTGGGAGGATAAATAATCATGATTGAATCAGAAAAGGTTAATAAAATTCTGTACGGTGGGGATTACAATCCAGAGCAGTGGCCTGAAGAAGTATGGGCACAAGATATGCGTTTGTTGAAAGAGGCTCATATTGATATTGTTACGCTGAATGTATTCAGCTGGGCTTTGCTGCAGCCTTCGGAAGATGTGTATGATTTTTCAATGCTTGACAAGATTATGGAGCTTGTCAGAGAAAACGGAATGAAGGTGTGTCTTGCTACCTCTACGGCTGCTCACCCTGCATGGATGGCAAGAAAATATCCTGATATATTGCGGACAGAAAAAAACGGAATGAAGCGAAAATTCGGTTCAAGACACAATTCGTGTCCGAATTCTAAAAGCTACAGACACTTTGCAGCACTTCTGGTTGAAAAACTTGCAGAACGCTACAAGAATTATGAAAATATTGTCGGCTGGCATATTTCCAATGAATTCGGAGGGGAATGCTATTGCGAAAACTGTGAAAGGAAATTTCGAGAGTGGGTAAAAGAAAAGTACGGCACCATTGAAAATGTAAACAAGGTCTGGAACATGAACTTCTGGAGCCATACATTGTATGATTTTGATGACATTGTAACGCCGGATTTACGCTCGGAGGAATTTGAATGGGATGGGTTGCGAACGAATTTTCAGGGAATATCTCTGGATTATGCAAGGTTTAATTCTGACAGCATACTAGAATGTTTCAATCTGGAGAAGGACATTATAAAAAAATACACCCCGAATATTCCTGTAACTACAAATCTGATGGGTATGTACAAGTGTCTTGACTATCAGAAATGGGCAAAGGATATGGATTTTATTTCATGGGATAATTATCCAGCCTATAATGCCAGACCTTACGAGCCTGCATTATCTCATGACCTTATGAGGGGCTTGAAGCAGGGAAAACCTTTTGCTCTGATGGAGCAGACTGCAAGTGTAAGCAACTGGCACTTATACTGCAAGCAGAAAAGACCAGGGGTCATGAGGCTTTTGAGCTATCAGGCGGTTGCACATGGAGCAGATGCCGTCATGTTTTTTCAGATGAGAAGAAGTATTGGGGCATGCGAAAAGTACCATGGAGCAATTATTGATCATGCGGGAACCAGCAATACCAGGGTTTTCAGAGAGGTTACAAAACTTGGGGAAGAACTGGAGCTGATTCATAACGCAACACTCGGTGGCAGAACGGACTCAAAAGTCTGTATTGTATTTGACTGGGATAACTGGTGGGCAGCAGACTTATCAGCAGGTCCTTCCAGAAGCCTTTATTATGTAAATCAAATCAGAACATATTATTATGCCTTGTGGAGGCATAATATTTCCGTTGATTTTGTCAGTGTTACAGATAACCTTTCAAAGTACAGCCTTGTAATTGCTCCAATGCTCTATATGTGCAAGAAGGGTTTTGATACAAAGGTCAGAGAATATGTAAAAGCTGGCGGAGCCTTTATGACAACAACCTTCAGCGGATACGTTGATGACAATGACCTTGTAGTTTTAGGGGGATATCCAGGAAAGCTTAGGGATATCCTTGGTGTATGGGTAGAAGAACTGGATGCGCTTCCTCCTGACGAGCAGAATCATTTTATTTACAAGGGTAAAGAGTATCCTGCCATGATACTGTGTGATGTAATACATACTGAAGGAGCTGAAACAGAGGCCTGCTTTAAAGCGGACTACTATGCAGACTATCCTGCTATTACAAAGAATAAGTATGGAAAAGGCACAGCTTATTATGTAGGCACTATATCTGATGATAATTTCTATTCGGATTATCTTTTGGAAATTTGTGCGGAATACGGAATAAAACCTGTCATTGAATGCGATGAAGAAGTTGAAGTAACAGAACGCTCCAATGAAAAAGGCAGCTACATTTTTGTGTTGAATCATTCTGAGGCTGAAAAGCAGATAAAGACACCAGACTTAATGACAGACATATTAAGCGGAAAAGAATATAAGGCTGGAGAAAAAATTACTCTTAATGCAAAAGACGTAATGATTCTTAAAAGGTGTATATAATTGCTACAATTTACAGGTTTGTAAGCCAGATTTGATGACAGCAGATACTCCTGTCATTATATAAGTTTCTCAGGATGTTCTCCGTTGTTTTCTGCTTTGTTCCTTCTGGAAGAACAAGTTTTTCGTAAACTTTTTCAGAAACCATAACGGAGCATGCATCTTCATCAGCCTTTAAAAGTCCCTGCAAACGGGTTGCAGCATTAATTGCCTCGCCCATATATTCTTTTGAGCCTAAAAGAAAAGTCGGAATAAGTTCTCCACGGTCAATTCCGTAGCAAAAACCAAAACGTTTAGGCTTTATGTTATATTCGTCTAAAATTTCCTTTAGAATTGTACAGCTTATTTCATTCAAATCTTTCATAAAATCATAAAGGGAATCACTGAACTGATGGCGGTAAAGGATAATAAAACCATCACCTATAAATTTATAAGGTTTGCAGCGGGCAGCAAACTTCATCTTTCTTGTAAGCTGATTAAAAATCTTCTTCCAAAGTTTCCGCCAGACTTTAATTTTTCCAGCTGTCTGGAGTTTTTCAAGAATAACTGAAGAAGAACACAAGTCCATAACAATTATGAAATAATGATTTTTTAACTCTTCAATCTTCTGCTCTAATTCATTCATAGTAAATCCTCAATTTTATGCTTTAATTTATTTTAACATAAATCCAACTAAATAACATAGTTTATTTTACATTTTCCGTATTTTTCGGTTAGTGTTAGTGAAGCATCTTGCCTACTGGCTTTCACAAGCTTCTTAGACAGAAAAACATAATTTTATTTAAAAACTATATTGACTATTTTTCCGGCAAATTGTATAAAATAAATAACTTAGACAAAGAGATCGTAGGAACAATCCTGCGACCTTTTTTTTTATTTAAGGCAAAGATGCCGTGTTTTTCCTTGAAAGACTTCATTGAAAGACACGGCTTTTTTTTATTTTGTGGGCGATGATGTCGGGCAGGTGCATGAATGCACAATGCAATGTCTGATATCATCGCTTTTTTTTATGCGACCGCTGACGCGGAAGCTTGGAGGTATATATGAGTGAAGTTTGGAGCGTATGGTTCCTGATTGGTGCTGCCCTTGTATTCTTTATGCAGTGCGGCTTTGCAATGGTTGAAACAGGATTTACGAGGGCGAAGAATGCGGAAAACATCATCATGAAAAACCTGATGGATTTCTGTATCGGAACCCCAATGTTCATGCTGCTGGGCTTTGGCCTTATGATGAGCGAGAATTATTTCTTTGATCTGAGTAGTAATTTTTTCGGTTTACATTTGCTATCCTGCAGTAAACTGTCAGTTTTCCTCCTGTTTTTTCTGCTGCCCGCCTGATTGCTCTGCATCGTTTTTTTTTGATACTTCATTTATTTTCAGACCGCATTCTTCTGCAAGGGCTTCATAATATGCAACTTTCTGCTTTAGGTATTTTACCTGTT
>CADCLG010000025.1 GCA_902802305.1 uncultured Spirochaetaceae bacterium | reverse complement strand
TTCTTCGGTTTTCTGGGTTTCAATCTTTTTATAAATGCGTTCCTCAACGAAAATGCGTTCCAGAGGTCTCAGATGCAGTTTTTCCATTAAGTCGGCTTTTTCAAGCTCCAGCTCGCTTTTAAGAATGCCTGTCAGCTGTTTTGCGTGATACTCAATAACCTGAGTACAAGTCATCTGAACCGGCATATTGTCTTTAATTACAAGAAGATTGCAGTAAATTGTCTGTTCGCAGTCGGTAAAGGCATAAAGGGCATCTACAACATCTTTTGTATAAACTCCACGCTGCAATCTTACTTCGATATTTACTTTATCAGATGTATAATCTTGAATTGAAGTTGCCTTGATTTTTCCAGCTTTTACAGCTTTTTCAATTGAATCACAAAGGGATTCTGTAGTTGAACCATAAGGAAGTTCTGTAATTACGATTTTTTTGTCATCACTGGTATCCATTTTTGCCCGGGTAATGATTTTTCCTAATCCGTCCTGATAATCAGACACGTCAATCAAACCACCGGTTGGAAAATCCGGATAAAGCTGGAACTTTTCGCCTCTAAGGCATTTTCTTTCTGCATCTATTACTTCATGGATATTGTGGCTGAGAATATAGGTGCTCATACCAACGGCAATTCCTTCAGCTCCCATTATAAGAACTAAAGGCAATTTTGCCTGAAAAGCAATTGGTTCTACATCACGGCCATCGTAAGTATCAACATAGGATGTAATTTTGGGATTTGTATTTAATATTTCTTTTGTAATCGGTCTAAGACGACATTCAATGTATCGGGGAGCAGAGGCATTATCGCCTGTGTACATATTACCAAAGTTTCCCTGTTTATCTATGAATAAGTCTTTATTTGCAAGATTTACAAGAGCCGTATAGATAGATGCATCTCCATGAGGATGATAAGCCATAACCTTTCCGACTACGTTTGCAACTTTTGTATAGCGTCCGTCATCATTTTTGATAAGAGTATGAATGATTCGTCTTTGAACTGGTTTTAATCCATCTATAATTTCTGGAATTGCCCTGTCTCGGATAACATAACTTGCGTATTGGATGAAGTTCTGATCAAATAAATTTTTTACGTATGCCATTTTCCCACCACTTATAAATTATCTGTACAATTATATAGGAAAAGAGAAAAATCTGCAATGTTTCTTCGGCTCTTCTGAAGGGCGTATTCATGGCTTATATATTATTCAATCCTGATATTGGTGATGACACAAAATTCCTATTAAAACCAGCATGATATTGAGCTGATGCTGTCGCAAAAAATCCATTATCACAATCGTCCTTAAGAAAAATATAGCACACAAGAAAGGATAAATAATTTTTTTTTTATAAGATTTTCCCGTTTACTTTTGCCAGGATTTTGATTTTTTTCCAGCTATAGGAAGCAGAAATCCCAAATGACAGCTCCTTATTTTCCATAATTCCGTTTTTTTGCGAAAGTGACAGTCCTAAATTTCCAGAAAGATAGGGATTCTTTGGAAAAATCCATGTAATCAACAGCTTTTGACTTGAAGTTCTTTTTTCTTTTTCTGGTGAAGGTGAAAAAGAAAAGCTTTGTGTCAGAGTTGGTTTGAAAGCTTTTATCAAAAATATTTCTTTTGTTTGAATAGACCAGCTGCTGATTGTAATGGGATTGCTTCCTGCTTGTCCATATTCACTCAGGTATGTGCCTGTAAAGGCTGCTGTTGCAGAAAGTGTAAAATAATCCGAAGTACAACGGATTCCGGCAGAACCTTTCAGATTTAAAATATCCGTAAAATCACTCTGGATATAAGAATTAAAGCCTGTATTAATAAAAAGAGGAATTACTTTATCTGCATGGCTAATGCATTTTATAAAAGTGTGATGAAGTCCCGCCTTTGCCTGCAGCTGGGCATTGATATTTTTTTGATTTCCAGAAAGAAAATCTTCTGTTGCATAAAAGCCTGCAAAATTAATTGAGGTTTTATTAAGTTTTATAAGATTTTCACTTCTTACGCATAAATCAAGCTTTCCAAAGGGTGACTGGTAGACTGAGAAAATTGAAGTATTGGAATAGGAAGGCGATAAAAAGCCAAGCTGTAAGTTCTGACAAAAAAGTTGTTCTTCATGAAAATACTTGTCATTTTTTTCATTGAAAAACCATGCAGTTTTAATATTCTCTTTAAGAAAAAATAAACCTGCTGTATATG
This sequence comes from uncultured Spirochaetaceae bacterium, assembly GCA_902802305.1. Classification (GTDB taxonomy): domain Bacteria; phylum Spirochaetota; class Spirochaetia; order Treponematales; family Treponemataceae; genus Treponema_D. The sequence continues at coordinate 46,509 of CADCLG010000025.1, read as the reverse complement.
CGGCTGTCAGACTTGTTTTTTTTGAAGTTTTAATTTTTGCCAAAATAGATGCAGCTGCATTTTCAATTATCTTGTTTTGAGAATCAAACGAAGGAAGAAGAAAAGTATTTATCTTAATGCTTTCCAGCCTAATGTTCTGAATAAATCCTTTCTGATTAGTTCTATTTTCATGCGGTGACTTTTTTTTCCTGTATTCATATTCACAGAATAGAGACAGAGCTTTTGAAAAGGAAGTTGAACCTGGTAAACTGACTGTTATTCCGCTTGCTGAGCTTACAGAACTTGAGAATGCACTTACAGAGGAGGAAAGGGTAGGAGAGTTTAATTTTGAATATCCCCCCGCCACAGAAAGCTTTCCGATTTTGAAGGTCATATTCAAGGTCGGAAAAAGCTCTTTTGTAAATAAAGAAAGACCATAAGTTACAGAATCTTCTTTTACATAGAATACGCCTTCTGCAAAATCAAAGCCTGCCTTAATTCCAAATACAGGTGGTGTTAAATCCATTGCCGGCAGAAAGAAGACCAGCATGTTAAAAACAAAAGCAATTAACCATATCTTTTTCATATATAGTTAATTGCTTTAATATCAAAAAAAAGGAAGTCTTTTGGAACTTTTTTTCAATTTTTCTTATAATTTTTTGTTTTTTTTAGTCTGTAGTGCTTGCTACATAAGATTTTGAATCTTTGAAATCATCAATCTTTGCAATTTTTGCCTGCCAGTATTCAGCTTCGCTTTTTGTTGTATAAGGACCAACACGAACGCGATAGAAAAGTCTATTTTTTGCATCCTGATATGTGAAGATATCAGAAGTAATTTTGTTTGATGTAAGAACTTCTCTTGCATTTTCCGCAGTCTTTTTATTTGTATAAGCTGCAACCTGAACCCAGTATCTTGTAACTGCTTTTGGAGCCTGTGTTGCAGCTTTTGTTTCAGTTGCTTTAGCTGGAGCTGTTTCTTTTTTAGGTGTTGTTTTTGCCGTTGTTCCTTTTGAAGCAGTTGCTTTTGGTGCTTCCTGTTTCTGTACTTCCTGCTTATTTGGACGAACTGTTGCAGGAGCTTCTTTTTTGTCACTCTTTTCAGCTTTAACAGTATTTTTGCTTGAATTGTCTGAATAATCAGGTGAAACAATTACTGCCTGCTGTTGTGTATCTGAAGGCATTGTTACTGTGATGTTTATATTCTGTGGCTGCTGATTTTGATTTGCTGTAGCGGCTGCAACTTCTGCTGTCAATTCTTTTTTGAGGGCATTTAAATCGATTGTTGTTGAAGTTGGAGTTGATGTAATCCCCTGATTCTGAACTGCTTCTGCTGCCGGTGCATTTTTATTCAAATCATAAACTGTTGTGTTTTCAGAAACAACAAACATATCATTTACTTTATTATAATCAAAACCAGGTCTCTGAATCTCTGTATTACTGTTTTGATTTTCCGGCTGATTTGACCAGCTTGTACTTGCCTGCTTATCTGTATTCTTTGCACTTGCGATAATTGGTGTACCTTTCATAGAAGGGCGGTAAACTATAGCAGCTCCTCCCAAAACAACCAATAAAAAAATACCTACAGCGGCAATAATCCATAAAGTTTTTTTCTGTTCCATAAAATCCTCTTTTCACCGAAAATAATCGGCCACCTTGTTTCAAATATCGGAAAGAGAAAAAAATACTTTAGTTTTTTATTTTTATAATTGGGACTCCACTTTTTTTATATTCATTGAGCAGATTTCTCTGGGCATAAAAGCGCTTGAGTATTTGTTTTGAAGAAAGTTTATCTCTTTTTTTACAGCGGATAAATCTTTTTACAAAAGATGCGTTTACATATAAGATAGTCTGGCATAATTTTAGCAGCTCAGGAGTTTTATATAAAACCGTCGCGTTAATCAGGCTTTTTTCATTTTGATTTATAAAATCCCTGATCATCTTTGTAATAAGGGGATAAACAATTTCTTCCTGTTTTTTCAGTAATTTCGGATCAGCAAACAAAAGCTTTCCTAATTCTCGACGGTTGATTTTGTTATTCTCAGTAAGAATGTGAAGATTTTTCTTTTCAGCTTCATCCTTAAAAGTCTGATAAATAATTTCACTAGAGTCATCAATTGCCTTATGAACCAGAAGATCCGCGTCTATGCATTTCCAACCATCTTTTTCCAGCAGAGAAGAAATATAATTTTTTCCCGAGGCCATTTTTCCGGTGACTGCAATAACTTTCAAATCTGGCGGAAGCTTTCTGAGTTTTTCCAGATTCATTAATGGAATTCTCCCCAGTTTTTGCCGTGTTCAATTGAAACCTTGAGTGGAACAGATAGCTTTACTGCATTTTCCATTTTGTATTTAATCATTTCAATTGTCTGATTTATACTTTCCTGGTCATCAGGGCATTCAAAAATCAATTCATCGTGTACCTGCAGTAAAAGCTTCACCCGCGAATTAGTTTTCTGCAATTCCTGACCAATATCCAGCATGGCTTTTTTAACTATATCTGCGGCACTTCCCTGAACAGGTGTGTTTACTGCAATTCTTTCTGCAGCTGATTTTTCAATTTTATTCCTGCTGTTTATATTCAGAATAGGGCGGCGACGTCCAAAAATTGTCTGAACGTAACCTTTTTCTTCTGCAAATTGAATTGTATTGTTTATAAAATCTTTTATTGCAGAATAAGTTCTAAAATAATTATCAATAAACATTGTTGCCTGAGTTCTGGAAATCCCCAAATCCTGGGCAAGTCTGAAGGCTGACATTCCGTAAATTACACCAAAATTGATTGTTTTTGCTGTACGTCTCATCTGAGGAGTAACTTCTTCCGGTTTTACACCAAAAATTAAGGAAGCCGTCGCTTTATGAATGTCCGTCCCCTTTATAAAGGATTCAGACATATTTTTGTCGGCAGAAAGGTGAGCCAGTACAACCAGTTCAATCTGTGAATAATCAGCAGAAATAAGAACTTTTCCCTGAGGTGCAGTAAAAGCTGAACGAATTTTTCTTCCTTCTTCATTTCTTACAGGAATATTCTGGAGATTTGGTTCCCGGCAGGAAAGTCGTCCGGTTGCGGTTCCAGTCTGTACAAAATCTGTGTGAATTCTTCCCTTGCTGTCTGTCATTTTTGGCAGAGTTTCTACATAAGTTGACTGAAGCTTTGCCAACTCGCGATATTCCAGAATCATTCTTGGAACTTCATCTTTATCTGCCAGCTCTTCCAGAACCGAGGTGTCAGTTGAGTAGCCGGTCTTAGTTTTTTTGCCGGTTTGTAAGCCGCGCTCTTCGAAAAGGACGGTCTGCAATTGTTTTGGTGAAGCAATGTTAAATTCGTGGCCAACTTCCTTATAAATATTCTGTTCAATAAGGGCAATGCTTCTTGTTAATTCTTGATTGTAATTATTGAGCTGTACAGAATCCAGATGAATGCCATCCAGTTCCATTTTTGTAAGAATAGGAAGCAGCTTCATTTCAAGCTCAAAAAGTGAATAATTTTTATCTTCTCCCGGAATAACGTTTTCAATTAAATAAGATTTCTTTTCTTTCATCTGGACATAAAACTTATTCCAGAGTTTAAGGGTAAAATCTGCATCTTCTGCGGCATATTTGTAGGCAGTTTCCAGAGGAATGTCACTGAAGGTCTGACCTTTTTTTACAATATCATTGAACTCAATTCCTTTTAAGCCAAGAATTGTTTCACCAAGATATTCAAGGGAATAGCCGCTTTTACTTGTACGCTCAGGATTACTAAGCCAGGCAGTTACCATTGTATCAAGAATCTTTGATTTCAAAACCTGATATTTCAGCGTAAAAAGTGGTGATGAAGAATCTGGATTTAAGCGCTCAGCATTTTTTATAAGAACTTTAAGGTCAAACTTAGCGTTGTGCATGATTATGCAGGAATCTGGAGAACTAAAAATGCGCAGAAGCTGTGTGAGTGCATCTTCCAGTTCAATATAATCTGTCTGAGCAAATAAATCGTCACTGTTTTTTTGAATTGGAACGTAAACGGCTTTTGTTTCTTCAAAACAAAGACTAAAGCCAAGAATATTGCAGTTAATTGTATCCAGTCCGTCAGTTTCTGAATCATAAGCAATCGGGATTTTTTTTGCCTTTGCTTTTTCAAGATAGTCGGTTATATAGGAATCCAAATCCTTAAGCTTTGTGATTGCCCGGTATTTTGAAGTATCATTTTGAATGGTTTCGATTGCCGGCTTTTCCTGTTCCGCTTCGATTTCTGATTGAACTGATTGGTTTTGTGCAGTTTTTTCTTCTACAGGCTGATTTGAGCCTTCAAACTTCTGGTTCACTGAAAGCTCGGCATAAGATTTTGCTACATTAAAGGCTTCATGTTTTTTAAGGATTTCGGCAGCTTTTGCGTAATCAAAAGTATAAGGTTCTGCATTTATTGCGGTCTCAATTTCTGGGCATGGTACACTATCAAAAAGTTTTACCAGTTTTTGACTGAAATAGGCATTTTCTTTGCCGTCAATCAGTTTTTGTTTTAAGGCACCCTTTAAATCTTCAATATGAGAATAAATGCCATCCAGATTTTGATAATCATTCAAAAGTTTGGAAGCAGTTTTTACGCCAACTCCAGCAACTCCAGGAATATTATCAGCTGAATCACCGTAAAGAGAAAGTAAATCCAAAAGCTGGGCGGGTTCAACACCCCATTCTGCTTTTACTCCGGCAGCGTCAGTGATTTTCCAGGTACTTGCTCCTGTTTCAGGCTTTAAGATTTGTGTCTTCTCAGTGACAAGCTGCATCAAATCTTTATCACCGCTAAGAATGCGGCAGTTTCTTCCTTCTTCTTCACATTTTTTTGCAACTGTAGCAATGATATCATCTGCTTCATAACCGTCACACTGTAAAACCGGGATTCCCATGGCTGTAAGAACTTCTTCAATCCAGGGAATCTGGGCGTGTAAATCATCGGGAGTTTTGTTTCGGGTAGCTTTATATTGCTCGTACATTTCATGACGGAAGGTTTTTGTCTTGCTGTCCATTGCCGCAAAAATGTAATTCGGCTTGTAATGCTGCAAAATCCAGTGCATGTTTCTGAAAAATCCAAAAAGGGCAGAGACATTTTCACCTTTTGAATTAGTAAGAGGCCGTGAAATGAAAGCAAAATAACAACGGAAAATTAATCCGTAACTATCAAGAATATAAACGGTATTATCATTTTTATCATCTGAATTGCTCATGCTTACATTATAGTCAATTCTCTTGCCCGTGCCAACGCGTCGTTTATATTGTCAAAAATATTTTTGCGGTCCAGCTTGTCTGCCATGCCTGTTTTCTCAAGAAGCATGTAAGGCTGTGTGTGGATTCCTGAAATTACAATTGTAATGCCTTTTCTATCACAGTCGGCTTTACACTGCTCAAGGGCACGGATTCCGCCTGCATCAAGATAGAGAGTGTTTCTCATTCTAAGAATAATGACCTTACAGTTTGTCTGGGCCCGTTCTGTAGCAAGTTCAAACTTTCGAACTGTACCAAAGAATAAAGGACCTTCAATTTCAAAAACAAGAGTATCCTTAGGAATATCAAGATTTTCTTCCGGCTGATCTGTTTTTATTCCGCCTGTGAGGTTGGCACGTTTGTCCTGAACTTCTGACAAATCAATCATTTTCTTGATAAAGAAGAAGGCTGCAAAGCCCAGACCAACTTCGATGGCAACAGTTAAATCAACAAAAACAGTAATTAAGAATGTTACTAAAAATACACAAATATCTGATTTCTGACCTTTCATTAAAGCCTTGATTGCAGGGAAGCCTGCCATATTCCAGGCAACATTTATTAAAACAGCCGAGAGAGCTGCCATAGGAATGAAGGTAGCATATTTTCCTGCAAAAAGAAGAATGATAAGGAGAGTCAGTGCGTGAATGATTCCTGCAACTGGTGTTTTTCCACCGTTTTTAATATTTGTTGCGGTTCTTGCAATTGCACCTGTAGCCGGGATTCCTCCAAAAATTGGAGAAGCAATATTTGCAATTCCCTGGGCAATCAATTCTGTATTTGAATCATGCTTTGAACCAATCATACCGTCTGCAACAACAGCCGAAAGCAAAGATTCAATTGCCGCCAGAACTGCAATGGAAATAGCAGTTGGGAATAGAGTTGTAATTGTTTTTATACTGAAGTCAGGCAGCTGTGGTTTTGGAAGGGTAGTTGGAATTATAAAATGCTCCCGGCCGTCTGCAAAAAATCCGATTGTATCTGTTTTTAATCCACAGCATTTATCAAGAATAATTGTGATTACAGTTGCCGCAATGATTACGACAAAGCTTCCCGGAATCTTTTTGATAAACTTTGACCAGATAAAAATAAAGGCAAGACAGATTGCAGAAATTGCAAAGGAATACCAGTTTACTGTGGCGGCAGATTTTATGTAAACAATCATCTTTGGTAAAAAGTCACCAGGCATTTTTGAATATTCTTCTCCAAGAATTGTCATTGGCACTGAAAAATCAGGAGACAGTCCAAAAAAGTCACCAATCTGACCAGCTGCAATTGTTACTGCAATGCCTGCTGTAAAGCCTGTTACAATTGTATATGGAATGAACTTAACAAGACCGCCCATCTTAAAAACGCCCAGCAAAATTAAAAGAATGCCAGCCATTACAGTTGCTGTTGCAAGGCCGCTTAATCCATATTGAGAGACAACGCCGTAAACTATTACCGCAAAAGCTCCTGTAGGACCGCCAATCTGAACGCGGCTGCCACCAAAGGCGCTGATACAAAAGCCTGCAATGATTGCCGTAAAAATACCGGCAGCAGGGTTTACGCCAGAAGCAATTGCAAAAGCGATTGCCAGAGGAAGTGCGATAATTCCTACAATAATTCCAGCAATTAAATCGCTGAAAAAGCTTTTAGCATTGTAGTTTTTAAGCGAGTTTATAAGTTCCGGTTTAAACATAAAATATTCCTGTCTTCCAAAAAAATAGATTTATTATGAAAATGATAGAAAATTATGCTGTTTTTTAATCTTTTATGCAATATGGAGGAAAAATGAATAAATAAAACAGTGTAAATGGGAGGGAATTGCCTTTTTAAGGCCCTGTAATTGGTTCTGTTTTTTTATATAAGATAATATTCCAATTCTTTTTGTATTTTCTGGTATAGCGCGAGTTGTGGAGGTGTGGTCTGGTGCTCAGATAAATATTTCTGTGATGGTTTTCCTAAACGTATTATTTCGTAGAGAGGATTTTCTCTGAGCTGATTCTTTATCTGTTCGAGTTCCGCTGAAAGATTTGCATCATTTATTATGCATTTTTCTACGGCTTTGTTTATAAGTGCTTGCAGTTTGTTAAGATTAGTTCGGTATGATTTTATAGCATCAGACAAAGCCGCACGCATTGACTTCATATCTCCCTGTTTGACTAATTTTTCTGCCTTATTAGCGCAATTGTTTTTAAATCCAGCAGCAAGTTCTTCTATAGCAACTGGTATAACTCCCGGAATCTTAAGGCTTTGCTCAGACAGAGTAAAAGTTTTTGTTTCCGGGCTCGCGGCAATTTTACTTTCAAACCACCAGGCAAACATTTTCATTCTGGAATCTGTGAGGACTTTTTCTCCCTTGTAGTCCAGACCGTATTCTGGATTTGCGCCATACATTACGCGGCAAAGGGATTTTTCAGCAGCATTTATTTTGCTTGAATTAGTAAAAAATGCCTGCTCTCCGCTGCTGCCTTTTATGTGGCTTTGTTTGTTAGGAAAAGCTAAATCTAAACCGGCAAGATAAATGTTTTTTGCTCCCAAAAGCCGGCATAGTGTCCATGCAGAACTTGCCACCGAACCGCCGGCCCCTAAATCCCCAAAAGTTCCGAGCAGCTTTTCAAAATAGCGACTTATTGGGAATAAATCAGAGCAGAGGATTATTTCCCTGCATTTAAATCTGAATACATCAGGATAAACGCTTATTGGACAGACTAAAGTACTTTCAGGAGCCTGCAAGCCAGCTATGTGTTTATAAGCCCAGAATTGAGGGTCAGTCAAAACAATATAATCCGGTTCAAGCTTGGCTTTAAGAAGGGCGTGAAGGGCCGTTTCAACGCAAACAAGAGTCATTCGTCCTTTTAGCTGATGTAAATATGGAAGGATTTTTTCGAGGGAAGGTCCTGCTGCAATCAAAAGAAAGTTTTTTTCTTTTGAGAAATCCTTGTCCTTTAAACTTTCCTTTTCAGCACAATTTGTTTTTTCCGTAATGACTTCATTAATCGTTCTGCATTTTTCTATCTGATGAATATTTTTTATGCTGTTTTTTGCCCAAAGCTTTACAAACTTTTCGTAAGTTGCAACATTTATTTCATTTTTTGATTTATTGCGTTCTATCAAAGTGAGAACAGAATTAAAATATTCCTGATTATGGGCGATGAAAGGTGGATTTGTGAAAAATATGGAAGAGGAAATGCCTTGGCCCCCAAGGTTCAGTTTTTCCTGATTTTCCAAAAGAGGAATTATTGAATCGACAGGGCATCCAATTGCAAGAATAAGCTCTTCAATTTCAAAAACTTTGGTCCAGTCCAGAATGTTTAGTGTTGCAAAAAAATGAGCGGGCTCTGGTTCAATAAGAATAATCTTTATTTTATTTTCTAATCCTTCTTCCTTAATTTTTTCTGACAGTTCACAGATTTGATAACCTAATCCAAAGCCTAAAAAAACAATTGACGCTTTTGTATATCCGCCTGCATTATTCTGGAGCAGCTTTTTCGCATCATTTAAAAGTTTTTCGGAAGTCTGCTGGGCTTCTCTTTGGGGATTATATGAAGAATGAAGTCTAATTTTATTTTCAAGGGCAGTAAGACTTCCGTTTTTAGCTGGAATGATTTCCCAGGAAGGTATGATTTTCTGAATAAGAGAAGTCAGGTCTCCTTCATTAGCTTGAAGCTTTTGAATATCTTGAATTACTTGCCCGTAAATATCTGCAAGAGAAGGAAAACGCTTTTTAAAGGCAGAAATATTTTTATTCCAGATAGAGTTCAATTATCATATCCTCTGTTACAGGAGAATCTGGTTCTGGTGTTTGATTTACAACCCAGCCGCTGCCATTTATATTCAATTTTACTTCTGCCTGTTCAATCAAAGGCAGTAAATCTTTTTTTGACAAGCCTCTAAAGTCTGGAAGTAAGTCACCAATTTTAATATTCTTTGTATTTGGTATGGTTATAACTCCGTTGTGTTCCAGTGAAGAAGCTCCTCCACGGCTCATTCCCATATAATCTATGATAGTATCTGCTGCTTCCGCAATAACAGGAGCTACAATTCGTCCACCGTAAGTTTCACCTTTTGCTTTTTCTACAACTATGTAAAGAATAATTTGCGGATCTTCAATAGGGAAAATGGAAATACAACTTGAGATGAAGTCTGTTTCGCTGTAACCACCCTTTACTTTATCTGCCATCTGAGCAGTTCCTGTTTTAACGCCGATTGCTACATCACCAATATTTGCTCGCGAACCTGTACCGGAAACAGCTGTGGTTTCCATACAACTCAAGACATAATCAGATGTTGTTTTTTTGAAAACCCGGTCTTTATATTCCGGCTCGTGCTCGTAAAAAACAGTTCCATCTTTATTTGTGATTTTGTGGATTACCGAAAGCTTTACCGGAATACCTCCGTTTGCAATTGCAGTTGCCGCTTCAACCATCTGAAGGGCAGAAACGCTTATTTCCTGACCAATTGCAATTGTAGGTTTTGAACGTGCAGACCAGGATTTGCTGTCCGGGTCTTTTACAACTCCTGTAGTTTCACCAGAAAGTTCAATTCCTGTTTTCTGCCCAAAGCCCAGCTGTCGGATTCTTGCTATAAAGTCTTCTTCCGAGATTCTGTCGCTTATTTGCCCAAAAACGTCATTGCAGGAATATTTCAGGGCATCCCGCGGAGAAATCCAGCCATGGTGGTCCAGAAATGCCCTTTGAATCATAAACTATACCAAGTGTAAATATTTTAAAAACAGAGCCAGGTTCATAGGCATCATTTGCAATTCTGTTGATTTTTGATTCAGGAGAAGCAGTTCCGTATTCATTTAAATCTGCGGCAGGAAGACTTATGTATGATAATATTTCTCCTGTTTTTGAATCAACAGCGAGCATCATCATACATTCAGCTTGAGTTTCTGCCATTGTGTTGTAGGCAATTTTTTCCAATTTATATTGAAGATTTGAATCAATACTGAGGAATATATTTTTTCCCTGCTCAGGTGTTTCAAGGCTTTTGTCAATTTCCGGGTAGAGCAGTGATTGCTGTGAAAACTCTATTCCTGCAAGTCCATTTCCCTCATCACCCATATAGCCAATTAAAGAAGAAGCTAGGGCAAAGTTAGGATAGATTCTACCCGGAAGCTTTTCATAATTAACAAATATAAAGCCATTTTCTGAAGCAGTTTCTTTTATATCTTCATATTCAGTTTGGCTTGCCTTCTTTTTAAGAATTACATATTCTCTTTTGCGGGAGATTTTTTCTTCCAATTCTGATTCTGTAAGGTCAAAAAGCGGAGCCATTACACGGATAAAGTTATTTTTGTCTTTTACGTCCTTTGTATTTAATCCGATTCTGTAAAAATTGGTTTGCACTGCGAGAGGTGCACCTGAACGGTCAACAATTGAACCTCGTTCAACAAGTGGTGGATTTTTGATTTTTTGAGGTGCAGGTTTTATTGCCAGTTTAAAATATGCACAGATTAATAAAACCAGTATGATTGAGCATCCTGTAAAAAAGACAATGAGTCTTCCTTTTTTAAAAAATGTATTCATTATTTCTCCCGCCCAGAAATATTTCTTTCATACAGAAAGATGCTTTTAAACTATACCCTTTATCTTACAAAATATCCATATAATCTTCTAATCTGATAATAAAAAATTGTCGATAGACAAGTATGGAAATTATAAGTTATGTAGAAAAATCCCCGAAACGCCCTTCCTTTAATCTTTTTAATGGAGCAATCGGAGCTTTTAATATAAAAAAACGATATAAAGCTAAAAGCAGAACAGTTAATGATGTTTCATATAGTTTTTCATATCCTGAGGAACGCTATACCTTCAAGGCGGGAAAAGTTCGTAAGCCTTTTTCTGTAAGAATGATTTTTGCCGGAATAGGAAGAGGCGTGTCTTTATTTGGAGCCTTTCTAAAACAGAATATAAAAACTATAGCTCTTATGTCCTTGATTTTGGCTTTAGTTTTTGCAGCCGGTATTTTTGCGCTCAATATTTATTTTTTTCATCTGAATCATACCGGGCCTGTTCTTCTTAATTACTCTGAATCAGCTGATTTTGAACATCTTGATAATTTTATGTCTTCTTTTGCCTTGGATGATTCTCTAAAGGTTGATTCTGACGGTAAGCTTCTGGATGCAGATTTTTCAGTGGATTCTTCTATTATAGTTCAGGCTGTAACCTATCAGAATTATAAAGTTAAGTCTGGTGATACAATCAGCGGAATAACAAAAAAGTTTGGATTGTCAAATATTTCAACTTTGATTGCAGTTAATGATATAAGCAATGTTCGTCAGCTGGCGGCAGGTCAGAAATTAAAGATACCTTCAATGGACGGAATAGTTTATACGGTTCAAAAGGGTGATTCCATTAATTCTATTGTAGGGAAATATAATGTTAAAATGGAAGCGCTTTTAGATGCAAATGAACTTTCCAGTGAAGAGCTTACTGTTGGTCAGGTTCTCTTTATTCCTGGAGCCGCTCTTGACCGAAAGACGCTGCAGAATGCTATGGGGGAGCTTTTTATTCTTCCTATTTCTGCTGCTTTCAGATGGTCTTCTCCTTATGGCTGGAGAGCGGATCCTTTTACGGGAGTAAGGTCTTTTCATACGGGAACAGATATGGCTTGTCCTCAGGGAACTCCAATCCTTGCTTCTCAAAGCGGACGGGTTTCGGCTGTAAGTTCAAATCGTGTTTATGGAAATTATGTAATCATAGATCATGGAAACGGTTATCAGACTTTGTATGCCCACATGTACAAGGCTTTGGTAAAAAAAGGCGCCTGGGTAAGTCAGGGAACAAGAATAGGGCTTGTAGGTTCTACCGGATATTCAACTGGACCTCATCTGCATTTTATGGTTTATAAAAACGGCACCCGAATAGATCCAATGACAATTTTAAAGCGTTAGTGTTTTGATTTTTACCTGATAAGGATTTTATAAGGATAGAAAGATATGTATAATATTTGTGTTTGTGAAGGTTGTGGAAGAACTATAGATAATGATTTTTTGTATTGTCCCTGGTGCGGTTTTTCAAAAATCAGTCATAATAAGGAAACTTCGCTTGATGCTATGTTTAATTATTATGAAAAATCTGTAAGAGATAAACGCAGAAAGCATCTTTACGAGATGAAAAAAGAGATTGATGAGCTTGAAGAAGAGCTTTCTGTTATGGCTTTGAGTGCGGAGATGCATAAATGAAAAAAATAATTTCGGTCATTTTCTTTTCTTTACTTTCTATTTCGCTGTTTGCAAAGATTTCTTTTGGAAGCGTCGATTTGAATTCCTCAGATGAAGTTTTATTCACTGTAAAGCAGGATATGACCGGAATGAAAGAATATTCTTCTTTGTTTTATGCTAAATTGAAGGACGGGCTGCCTGAAAAAACACCTGAATTGTTAACCTGCTATCCTGAGAAAATGGAGCTTTTGGACGGTGGTAAAATTTTACAGGTTCGTAACCGCTATGGAAGGGGGCACTTTAATACAGTAAGTGAGCGATTCGCATGGGTAGAGTCTGAATCTGATATTCCTGAAAATTCCCTGCCTGTTGAACCTTATGCTGTAAGTCCTGACGGAAAATGGATTTGTAAAATAGAAAAAGATACTTTAAGTTCTGGAGTTCTGATTGTTCAAAATGTTTTGACGGGCCAGAATGCAGTTTTGTGTGAGCAGGTTCGATTGAGTTATGAAAGTGTTCCTGTAAAATGGGCTCCGGATTCATCTCTTGTTCTTTATGAAAATAACGGAAATATTCTTTTTTGCAATCCTGATGCAGTTATCCGCTCTGTTGAAATGGATGAAAAATACAGAAAAATAGGGCGGGGAACAATCAATTCCGTAAACTGGACTTCAGAAAAAAATCTTGTTTATGTTGATGATTATTTAATTTATCAAATCAATTCGAAGGAATTATATACAATCGGGCTTTATTCTGGAATTATAGGGCAGGGGAAGGCCATTGGACGTTTTCCCTTCCAGTTTAATCCAAAGACTGATAAATTTTCAGCAAATGCAGCAGTTAATTCTTTTGTCGTAATTCAGAATAAAAAACTGTTTTCATATTTGAAGTTAAAAAAGAATTCTGGTTCGGCTGATTATCTTGATGTTGTATATTCAAGTCCTTACACAGATTCTACCGCTTCTTTGATAGATGCTTATATTTTCTGGGATGACAAATCTAATCCAATTCTCTGGCTGGAAAAACTTCCTTATGATGGAAGTTCAGAAATGTGCGATGTCTTCATGCTTTCCGAAACAAAAATTCCGGTTTTAAGCTTGAAAAATTCAAATAAACCAAGTCTTTCTCCAGATAAAAGAAAAATTGCAGTTCTTTCCGGGCAGAAGATTTCTATTTTTGATATAAACACCTGGAAGCTTACAAATGAGCTTACTGGTGAAAATTATATTTCTGTGGTATGGAGCGATAGAAATACGCTTTTTGTAGGCGGAAATAAAAGCATTCAGAAGTGGAATTTAATTTCAAATACTTTGCAGCTCTACATGCTTTCATCAGCCCAGGCTTGTCTTTGGGAGCCTCTTTCTCTTGCTGTGATTGCCATTCAGGAAGATAATGCTTTCTATAGGTTCAGCCGTGAAAGCTTTACCTGGAAAAAAGCTGCAAGTTTGGATAATCAGCCTCAGATTCAAAATGGAAGATACAGGGTTTTTACGGGAACTACACCCAATAAATATTATAAAAATGCCCTTTATATCCGTTCTCTTTCTAAGAAGCCGGTAACAAATCCTATGTATAAAAAATCAGGCGAAAAAAACGGCGAGACTTCAAAAGTTGCTCTGGTTTTTGACGGCTATGATAATGCAGACGGACTATCACAGATTATTTCAATGGTAAAAAAATACAATGTACCGGGTTCCTTCTTCTTGAACGGGGAATTTATCCGCCGCTATCCTGCAGAAACCTCTCAGATTGTCATGAATGATTTTTCTGTAGGCTCAATGTTCTTTTCTAATACAGATTTGGTTGATAATCCTTTCCACGTTGATGAAGAATTTATCCGCCGCGGCTTGGCTCGAAATGAAGATGAATTCTTCCAGTGCACAGGAAAAGAATTGTCTTTATATTGGCATACACCTTTTTATTCAGTTACTCCAGATATAATTTCTCATGGAAAAAAAGCCGGCTACACTTATATAAACTCATATCACCTCAACAATGACTGTGAAAAACTCGACAAAAATATTTCCCCTGAAAAAATAATCCTCGATTACTGCTATACTCTGCGCCAGCTTGGAGGTGGAATTGTCCCTGTTTCCATCGGTTTTTCTCAAGGCAACAGACTTGACCCTCTTTACAATTATTTAGACCTGCTGATTTGCGCTCTTTTAGACTGCGGTTTTGAGCTGGTTTCTGTGAATGAATTATAAACAAGCCTGTGAACGAGCCTGGTATCAATGGAGTTTACAACATAAATACATCAGGCTCGTAATCTCTACATCCATGCACAGTTTTGTACTACAAAACTGTGAACGAGCCTAGTAACAATAGAGTTTATAATATAAATACATCGGGCTCGTAATCTCTACATCCATGCACAGTTTTGTACTACAAAACTGTGAACGAGCCTAGTACCAATGAAGTTTATAATATAAATACATCGGGCTCGTGGCATTGAAACAACTCAAATCATTTATTATAATGACCGATTATGAGTAGATGTTTTACAATGTTAAAACCAGGTGTATTGAATCGCCGCCTGGTTGGTGAAATTATTAGCCGCCTTGAAAAGAAAGGCTTTAAGTTAGTTGGATTGAAACTCGTTCACGTTACAAAAGAACTTGCTGCAGCACATTATGCAGAGCATGAAGGAAAAAGCTTCTACGATGAACTGACAAGTTATGTTACATCTGGTCCTGTAATTGCAATGGTTTGGCAGGCAGATGATTGTATTACTTTGATGCGAAAATATGTAGGTTCAACAAAACCAACAGAAGCAGTTCCTGGAACAATCCGCGGAGATTACTGTACTCACACTCAGCGCAATATTATTCATGCATCTGACAGTGAAGAAAGTGCAGAACGCGAAATTAAACTCTGGTTCAGAGACGAAGAAATCTTTGATTGGAATGACAGCTGCCAGGGCTGGTATTAATCTATGGAAAGTAAGACTGTAGGAATAATTGGTGGTGGTGCCTGGGGTACAGGTCTTGCTCAGGCATTGGCACGAGGTTCTCATAAAGTAACAATCTGGGCCTTGGAAAAAGAAGTTGTAGAATCAATTAATAAGGAGCATGAAAATAAAAAGTTTCTGCCTGGCTATAAGCTTGATGAGTCAATAGTTTGCAGTGATGATATCAGGGCTGTAGCAAGCGATAAGGATTTTATAATAATTGCTTCACCTTCGCTCTATCTGGAATCTACAATTAAAAAGATTGCAGATGTGCCTAACATTCAGGACGGAACTACAATTATTGCAGCTCTTACAAAAGGTTTTGTTCCTTCTTCCGAGGGACCAAAATTAATTCTTGAAACAATAGAAAATGCTCTCCCTGAACATTACAGGGATTGTACAGTTTATGTTGCCGGACCTTCCCATGCAGAAGAAGTTGCAATGGGCAAAGTTACAGGTTTGGTTGCCGCTTCCTTAAATCCAAAAAACTCTATCAAAGTTCGTGAGCTCTTAAAAGTTCCTGGGCTTTTGGTATATTCAAGTTTTGACGTAATTGGCGTTCAGATTTGTGCCGCTGCAAAAAACGTAGTTGCTGTAGTTTACGGTGCCATGGATGCAATTTCCGAAACTTCTGATATCATTGGTGATAATTCTGAAAGTCTTTTAATGGCAGCCGGCTTAAACGAAATCCAGACTCTTGGATTTGCAATGGGCGCAACTCATGCAGAAACCTTTACTTCAATAAGTGGAGTAGGTGATTTGGACGTTACCTGTAAAAGTAAATACGGCCGCAACCGACGATTTGGTCTTGATTTAGTAAAGACAGACATGCTTTCAAAGTTTACAGACATTGATGATTTGATTGCCAATGTCGGTAAAATCGGTTATTTACCAGAAGGTGCCATTGCCTGTAAGTACGTTCACGAAATCGGCCTCAAAAAGAATATAAAACTTCCTTTGACAAATGCCTTGTATAAAATATTGAACAAAGAATATTCGGTACAGGATGCATGTAATGAATTATTGAATATAAACTAGCAAAATTACGCAGGAATCACTATGTTAGAAAAAATCACAAGCACTTTTAGCGGAATTGTTAAAAAATTAAGCGGAAAATCTACAATCACAGAAAAAAACATTGAAGAAGCCGTTGAAGAAATTAAAATGGCCCTGCTTGAAGCCGATGTAAACCTCCGAGTTGTAAGACGCTTTGTTAATTCAACAATTGAAGAAGCTAAGGGCGAAAAGGTTTTAAAATCAGTAAATCCAGGACAGCAGTTTACAAAAATCATTTATGACAAAATGGTTGCCATGCTTGGTGATTCCAAACAGGATTTGCATTTAAAAGGACCTGATACTCAGTCTGTAATTTTGATGTTAGGTTTGCAGGGTGCCGGTAAAACAACAGCCGCTCATAAACTTGCAGCCCGTCTTGCAAAAAACGGACGAAAACCACTTTTAGTTGCCTGTGACTTAGTTCGTCCTGCCGCCGTAGAACAGCTTTCTCAGCTTGGTCAGAAAATCGGTGTTCCTGTTTATAAAGAAAATAACAAAGATGCTGTAAAAAATGCAAAAGAATCAATCTCTTTTGCCAGAAAAAATGGTTATGATACAATAATCATCGATACTGCCGGTCGTCTTCAGATTGATGAAGAAATGATGGCAGAGCTGGTAGACATTAAAAAATCCGTATCTCCAGATGAAGTTCTTTTAGTTGCCGATGCAATGACTGGTCAGAATGCCGTTGATATTGCAAAATCTTTTGACGAGCAGCTTGGACTTACCGGCGTTATTCTTACAAAGTTTGATTCAGATGCCCGTGGTGGTGCGGCTCTTTCATTAAAAACAATTACAAACAAACCAATTCTCTTTATTGGTACCGGCGAAAAAACAGAAGATTTTGAAGTTTTCCATCCAGAACGAATTGCTTCCCGTATTCTTGGTATGGGTGATGTTGTTTCTCTCGTAGAAAAAGCCCAGGAAACGGTAGATGCTGAACAGGCTTTAAAGCTTCAGAAAAAATTGCAGAGAAATGAGTTTACTTTGCAGGATATGCTTGAACAGTTCCAGTCTGTTAAAAAAATGGGAAACATGCAGTCTATAATCGACATGATGCCTGGTATGGCTGGAATGGATGCTTCTCAGATGGATTTAAGCAGTATGAAAAAGAACGAAGCTATCATCCAGTCTATGACTTATAAAGAAAGGTTAAATCATCTGATTATTGGACCAAGCCGAAGAAAGAGAATTGCTAAAGGTTCAGGAACTTCCGTTGCAGAGGTTAATAAACTCATCAAACAGTTTGAAAAAACAAAGCTTATGATGAAAAAAGTAAGCCGCAACAAAGGTATGCAGGGAAGAATGATGAATCAGCTGGGAATTGACCCTTCTATGATGGGCGGTTTAGGCGGTGGACTCTCTGCCGGAATGGACATGAACAGCCTTAAAGGCATGGACATGAAAAAACTTCAGGAATTAGCTAAAAGATTCAGATAATCAGTCTAGTCTACAAACAAAACTGAGGAAGTTCTACCGTCTGTGGTGTAGGCCTTATTAGGATTTGTGTTATCTACAATCGGCGTCAATCCAATATAATAATTATAATAATATTTTCCACGTGGTAGAGGCAGGTTTAATTCATAAAAGCCTGGTTTTGTTTCGTTGAGAGTGTAAATCCATGGATCCCAGTTGGTAAAAGTTCCCGCCAGATGAATTGTAAGACCTTTTTCACCTTTGTAAATAAAATGAACACAATCATCTTTTTCTTTTTCTGTTAAAAAAGTTTTTCCCTGGGCATCTTCAATATAAGAAAGATAAAGATTCATATCTTCATCATAATATTTATTGGAATTGAGCGGATCATAAGTCCAAAGTCCGTCCATAATCACCCGGTATTTTATTGTGGTCAGTTTGTGCTTGCGTTCATAACAGTAAAAAAGAAGCTTTGGCGTTTTATTGCCGTCCATATCAATTCCGTTCAAAAGCTTGTAAGGATGGATTGTCTTGTAATCTTCAAAATCAAAAACTATTCCCACATTTCTGTTAGAAACATCAGCAGTAAAAATAATATAATCATCAGTAATAATAGGTGCAGTTGGTTTTTCTATATTGTGAATAAGTAAATCCAGTTCATAAGGCTGATAAATAATTTCTGCTTCCTTAGCAAAAGCCCTGCTGGAAAATGAAGAGAATAATAAAATGCCTGTTACAGTTATAATCTTGAGTTTTTTAGACATATTCATGTTATGAGTATCGGAATATATAAAAAAAATATTAGCGTAATGCAATGGATGATTAAAAATTGATAATTGACAATGGAGAATGGAGAATTAAAAATGGACAATGGAGAATAAAGAATTGATAATGGAGTGTAAATTGGATATAGAGATGATAAGAAAAACAGCGTAAATGGAGCGAAATTAAAAAGTCATTTACGAGGACACAAAATAAACAGAAGCGCTTGCGCACAAATGCGATGGTCCGTAGGACACCGCAGTACCGTGACTTTTTAAGAGCGCGCAATGGAAGCTGTTTTTCTTATTAAATATAAAGTCTTTTACAATCCATTAAAGTCGAACTATTTTTTTTCCGTTATATAAAGAAAGCAGGTGTTTTCTATATTTTAAAATACTTGTAAATCAGGGGAAAAGTAGGGTAAAATTACAGTAATATGCCGGGACTAAGTCAACTTAAACAATTTGAAAAAGATATTCTTTCTATTGGTGATGAATCAACTCTTCGCGCTTCCCGTGGGGAAAAGCCGGTTTTAGTACCTATCCCTAAAAATATCACAGTTGATAACGATGCAGACGACTTTGTTCTCGGAATGCCAGAACAGCCTTTAGAAAAAAAAGAATCTGTAGTTGATGATGATTTATCTGATATCACAGGTGCAAAAACTTCTTCATCTTCTTCTGCGGATGCAGATGCTTCTAATGAAAATGTACCTGATTTATCCTCACTTTTAGCTCCTGCTGATTTTTCTGATTCTTCTGATTCTGGTGGAACAGAAATGCCGGATTTATCCATGTTTATGGATGCTCCTGTTGAAGAGGAAGCTGAACCAGAGCCACAGGAACCAGTTGAAGTTTCTGTAGCTGATATGGGCTTGGAAGCATTGCTTGCTGGTGCTGGTTTTGATGGTTCTGAAGGTGCCTCAAATGAGCCGGAAGAAGCAGAGTCAATAATTGACGATTTTGAGCCTGAGGAAGTTGCAAAGGAAAGTTCAAAGGTACAGAAGCCAGCTGAACCAGCTAAACCCGTTGAACCAGTAAATGCTCCGGAACCTAAAAAAATGGAGCTTCCTCCAGAACTTGCTTTTTTAAATGCTACAAATGAACCGGAGCCTGTAGATGAAGCAATTCCAGAGCCAGCTCCAATAGAAGATTTTTCTGAAACCGAAGATTTTAGCACGGATGATATGAGTTCGGCTGATTTTGGAACAGATAATTTTGATTTACCGGAAGTTCCAGATTTTGATGAAGCTCAGACTGGAGAAAATGATTTCTCTGCTGACCTTCCAACTGATGACTTTGAAGATATTCCTTCTTTTGATGATATTCCTGTAGAAATTGAAGATATTTCTGAACCAGCAGCGTCAAGTTCAGACAGTGAAGAAGTTTCTCTTTCTGATTTTGGCTTTGATATGGATGCACCGGAAGATAAATCGCTTTCAGAGCCATTTGCATTTACGACAGCACCAACAGAAGAAGTTCCTTTAGAAGCAGCTCCTGTAGAGACGACGGAAGTTGAAGATTTTAACGATGTTCCTGCCGGACTTTTTGATGCTTCAGATTTGGATTTGCCTGATATTTCTTTTGGTGAAGATGAATCAGAAAAAGCTGAAAATACAGAAAAAACAGAAAAATCAGATATTGGTAGTTTTGATGAAATAGACTTAGATTCAATAGATGAAGAACCAGCCTCTGAGCCTGTTGAAGTCGAAATGCCTGATTTTGGCGAAGACATTCCTGATTACGAAGATTCTGGCAAAGATGAAGGCGCAGAAGATTTTGAAGCTTCTGATGAACCGCTTGAAACCTTTGATACAACCGGAATGGAAGATATTGATTTTGGTGTTCCTGAAACCGATGCTTCCCTGGGTAACGAAACAGATGATTTTTCTATGGATTCCCTTGATTTTGAAATCCCAGGATTTTCAGATGTAAATCAGCCTGCAGAAGAGAAAAAAGCTCCTCCAAAAAATAAAAATCTTGATGTTCCAGATTTTTCAAAAGCAATTCAGGGCAATGAGCTTCCGCCGAATAGTCTGAGTGATGAAGATTATAAAACTTTCCTAAAAAACTTTTCAGAATATCCTTTAAATGTGCGTCTGGCTTTTGAAGATTTAATTGTCCAGAACGAGTTCACTGATGATGCAGAGTTTGAATTAATAGAAAAGATTTTAAATAAAGCACCTGCACGTCAGGTTGCAAGTATGCTTGAAAAAATGCTGGATATTTCAATTCCTGTTCCTCGTGATTATGAGCACAGAACAGCGGCAGAATACGAAGCATACAAAAAATCAGTTCAATATCAGTTAAAAAATAAAATCCTTCCAGGTATTCTTGTGGGAATGGTCGGCATTCTTTTGTGCTGGGGATTTTTTAACTTTACAAAAAACTGTATTTATATTCCTGCAAAAGCCAGCAAATATTATCGTCAAGGCTATGCTCTTCTGGAAGCAGATGCATATTCACAAGCTCAGGTAAACTTTGATAAAGCTGCTTCTTATAAGATGAAGAAAAAGTGGTTCTATAAATATGCCCGAGGTTATAGGGAAAAGAAGCAGTATTACAGTGCGGCAGATATTTATCAGAAAACTTTGATTTATTTTGATCATGATAAGCAGGCTGGTCTTGAATATGCTGATATGGAATTGAATGATTTATCTAATTATTCAAATGCCGAAGAAATTGTCCGCCGTCAGGTTCTTGATTATCATGTTAACGATGCCGACGGTATTCTTAAACTGGGGGACGTATTCCTGGAGTGGGGTACAGAAAGGGAGCCTGCTAAACTTGAGGATGCAAAAGAACAGTACCTTAAGCTTCTTCAGCTTTATAAACCTACTAATTTGTACAATTCCCGCATGATGCGTTATTATATTCGCTCTGATAATCTTCAGCAGGTTATTAATTACCAGAAAATGTTTGAGCAGGATGAAAAATCTCTTGAACCAAGAGACTGGACAGAACTCAGCGGCTATCTGCTTGAAAAATTATACGGGCCTTTATCTCCATCAGAAGAAAATCTGCGCTACCAGATTGAAGGTGTTAGAAAACTTCTTCTTCTTTCTGTTTCAGCAGATAAGGATAATCCTGTAGCTTATTATAATCTTTCGAATTATTACATTAATACCAGCGAAATCAGCCAGGTAGAAAGAACTTTACAGCTGGCCCTTGATAAGTTTAGTTCTGCAAAACAGCTTAATAAACGCGAAATCTATAAGTATATTGATGCTTACAGGCTTCTTGGCGAAAACTATGTTAAAACAAATGATTATCTTCAGGCTCAGGAGCAGTACATCAATGGAATTACCCTGTATACAATGGAAAAAGAAAGTACTTTCTTTGAGGGTAACGAAAAAATTGGAAAATTGTATGCAGATTTAGCTGACATTAATTACCTTCTTGCAGGAGATTATGATAATGCTGCTGTAAATTATAAGAGTGCGGTTAATCTTGGTTATGACAATGCCTCTATAAGATACAGACTTGGTTACATGAGTTATATCAAAAAGAATTATCAGGATGCTTTGGGCTCATTTATGAAGGCTGGCGAGGGTAATGTAAAAGTTGAAAATCTTTTATTTGCTATGGGAAATACTCTTGCTCTTCGCAATGATGATTATGCAGCCGAAGGTTATTTTGAGCAGCTCATCAATCGGCTTGATTATGAAGTTATTCAGGCGGGTGGAAGTATGTATCCGCAGACAAATACAGACCAGCATGATCTGGTTACTCTTTATCTTTATGCCGCTAACAATTACGGTGTTGTGCTTCATAAAATTGCACGCAGAACGGGCAATAGTCAGAAGAATGCGCAGTCGATTGTGCAGTTCCAGCAGTCTTTGAGAGCCTGGGATTCTTTAACTAGAAATCAAACTTCTATGAAACGTTTGGAAGGCAGTAATCTTGCTGCTGAAAATATAAAATATGTAACTCATCCTCTTACAGATTTTGAACCTTCAATTTATCTTGATATTCCGAAAACATTGACAGATTCGGAAAGGCTTTGATTGAGTTAGCAGAGTGGAATAATTATTTATGGATAAAAAGATATTTGGACGAGATAAAAAAACACTTTTAAAAGAGCTTTTCAGAAAATCAATTCATCTTATCAGTGCTGTTATTCCATTTTTACTTTCAAAATATTATTGGCCTGTAATCATTGGATTTATGATTATTGTTGTGCTTTATTATTTTTCTGAACTATTCCGACTTGAAGGGCATGAAATTCCGCTTATTTCTTTTGTAACAGAAACTGCTTCGCGCAAGAGGGATGAATGTAAGTTTGTTCTTGGACCAGTAACTCTTGTTTTGGGAATTTTATTTGCGGCTCTTGTGCTTCCTCTTGAATATGCTAAGGTTGGGATATACGCTCTGTCGTTTGGGGACGGGCTGGCCAGTCTGGTGGGAAAGGCAATCGGTAGGGTAGAGATTCCTCATACCGGTGGAAAAACTCTGGAAGGAAGTCTTGCCTGTTTGATTGCAGTTTTTACAAGTACCTTTATTGTTACAAAAAATCTTTTTATAAGTCTTCTGGTTTCTTTGATGGCAATGTTTATAGAAGTTTTGCCTCTGAGTGATTTTGATAATATGATTATTCCAATCTCAATCAGTTATTTTTATTATATTCTCTGCAATTATATTGGACTTTAATTTTTCTTTTTATTTTATATTCTTTTATTCTTTCCACAAATATTGATTGTGAAGCTGTCTCAGGTAAAGAAAAGTGCCTGCTGAGAGAAAAACAGATGCAATCGTAAATTTTAAAAGATTTGTGGAATCAAATAGCATGTAAATCCCAATTGCAAGCAGTGAAAAGCCTATTGTTGTCTTTTGTGAGTAAAGGTGATTTTTATTTTCGACAAATAGATATATTATGCTTGCCGCTATTATAATCATGCTAGTCAGATTAATTGTTCTTTTAAATGCAAAATCCACTGAATAATTTGAGCAGGTGACGGCTGTATTCAGCGGGATTATCTGGGCAAAGAAAATTGAAATCAGCGTGATTATAAAAATATTTTTTTCTATTTCCTGTCTCTGCTCAATTGTGCCAAGAATTGTTGTACATAAAAGGGAGAGGGGAATCATCAGCCTTGCAAAAACTGTAGCATTTCCGCAGAAAATCAAAAGATTTGAGTAGGTTTCGGAAATGTTCAGGAGGGGAATAAGCAGGCGGAAAGAATCAACCAGGCATGCAATCAGAAATAAACAAAAATAAACGATGTCTGAGGCCTGGGTTTTTTCAAAGCTTCTGAATAAAATCATACTGGAAACGCTGACATAGGTAATCTGATAGAAAAGAGAGACTAGGACTATGTAGGGATTGTATTTTGTCAGGAAGAAGGTTGACTTTGAACTGTAAAGAGCCTGTATGTTAAGATTTTTTGTCAGAAGCTGCCAGAGCAGCAGGAAGATTTCTGAAAACAAAATGATTGTTGAAATTATGAAAAGGAGTATATTCAGCCGGTTTCTTGTCCTGATTGTCATATTTAAATATTAGCGTCTAGCGAAATAATAGTAAAGACTTAAAAAAAAAATCCGAAAATTAAAGAGTATAAAGAACTTTTAAAATTACTGATTGAAAGGCTGATTCGACCGTTGGTTTTTCAGTCGATTTTTCGGGAGGATAAGATGAAAAAAATCTTATTAGTAGGTCTTACATTATTATTCAGCCTTATGGCTTTATCAGCTGGGGATGTTGCAACTTTTGTTGATAAAGGATTTTCAGAAGATGGAAAATACTATGTTTTTGGTCAGTACGGAAGAACTGATAAAAAGTATCAGGGCTGGGCTGAAATTTATCAGGTAGATATTGCTAAGAATGATTTTGTTTCCGGTGGTGTTTTTAAAACAAAACCATCTGCTGTTACGGCAGATAAAACTGGTGCAGAAGTTTATGAAGCCCTCGAAGCTAAAAGCTATTTTTATCTGAAGAATCTTAACTGTAAGCAGGCAGATGCTAATCAGCTTATGTATATCTGTGACGATGCAAGCAAGAGTGGAACAGATAAAATTATTTTTAAGGATTTTAATGGTTCAGAAATTGATAATCCTAACACCTTCAATATTCAACTGGTTCCGACTTTCTCTGGTTATGGAAAAAATATAAAATCTTCTTTTTATATCATGGTTGAAAAAAAGGATGCTGAAGGTAATCTTATTTCAAGAACTCAGGTTGGTTCTCCGGATGTTGTAAGAGCCGGTGTAAGTGCTTATAAAATTGAAAAGATTGTGTGTGATAAGTCTGAACATAATTTTATTTTTATTGTTGAAAAAACTGTAGAGGATGACGATGGCCCTTCTATCCGATATATGGTTGAAACGGCAATTATAAAATAGGCGCTATTAAGAAAAAAAATATAAATATTTGTTATTTTTGAAAAAAATGTAAAAAAATTTTAAATGAATGGTCCGAAATCTTTATTTTGCGACTAATATATATATGATTATTTTTCGTTTTTATTCGTTTAATAACCTCCTGAATAAGTCATGTGGATTTTCATCTGCATGACTTATTTCTTTTTAGAGAGGTGCTTATGAAGCATATAAATCATACAAAAATACGTGAAGTATCTGTTACTTTACTGGAAGCCCTGATTATTGCGGGGATTGTTTTGTTTTCTTTGGGACCTATTTCGTGCAAGGTAACTGCTGAGGGAATCAAAATGCTTGACGGGGATTATATTCCTCCCGTTTTGCAGAATTTTTCGGTAAATGACTCTAATACTCTGGAGATGATTTTTTCGGAAGAAGTGACTTTGAGTGCTTGTGTCGTGTCTCCTTTTATTGAAGGAATATCGGATTCAATGGAAAGTTCACAAACTGAAGATTTGTCTCAGGCATTGGCGGCTGCATCTGGGGCTTATGGTTCGATTGATGTGCAGGTTGAATATGTGGCGGAAGGTTCGGTTGTTTTGATTAGGTTGGAAGAAGAGATGGAAACGGGGAAAAAATATGAGCTTTACGGAAATGTTAAAGACAAAATTGGTAATACTCTGACTTTTTCTATTCCTTTTATTGGTTATAATGCCAGAATTCCAAAAATAATTATGACTGAAATTCAAACTGAAACAATCAGTGGCCAAAAGTCGAGCGAAAAAATTGATGGAACTTATAGAACGGAATTTGTTGAATTTCTTGCTCTGTCGGATGGAAATCTTGCTGGTCTTGAGCTTTGCAGCGGATATGACGGGGCTGCAAGAAACTTTGTTTTTCCTGCGGTTGAAGTCAAATGTGGTGAAGTATTTCTAGTCCATCTTCGAAATAAAGGAAACGGATGCATAAATGAGATTGGAGATAATCTTGCAGAGGCTTATGGTCTTTATACTGGAAGTAATGTTCGTGATTTTTGGTCTGAAGAAAGTGGAACTGCGCTCGGTAATAAAACTGATGTTATTATTCTGAGGAACAGAGCTGACGGTAAAGTAATGGATGCTTTTTTTTATGCGGCGGAAGGTAGTGAAAAATGGCAGAAATCCATGGGGGAATATGCAGAAGCTGCCGTGAAATATGGTATTTATCCTTCGGCAGAAATTGAGGAGGCTTTTATTACTCAGGGCTTGACTGCTGTAAAAACAATTGTAAGAAAAAACTGTCAGGAATTGCTGGAAGAACTTCTTTCTGGGGCAGAAATTGAATATCCTGTAAAAAACAGCAGCGATTTTTGGGGTATTTCCAGTGAAGCAAGTCCTGGAGTTTTGTAATGTTGCTGTAAGGATTTTGTGAGAAATTATGTAGGGAATTATGTAAGGCATTTGTAAAAAAAGATTCTTTATGTTACAGTTAGCCTTATGGTTGAATTATTAGCTCCTGCGGGAAATATAGAATCACTTGACGCTGCAATTGGTGAAGGTGCCGATGCTGTTTATTTGGGATTGAAAAGTTTCAATGCAAGAATGCGCACGACAAATTTTGCATGGAATCAATTTGAGGCGGCGGTAGAGGCTCTTCACCGCCAGAATAAAAAAATCTATGTCACTGTAAATACAGTTTGTGAAGAGCGTGAAACTGAAAGACTGTACAGATTTCTTGCGTATTTAAATGAGATTCATCCAGATGGCTTAATTGTTCAGGATTATGCTGTCCTCAGAATGGTGCAGGAGTTTTTTCCTGAAATTGAAGTTCATGCTTCTACCCAAATGAATGTTGAAAGCTCAAATGCTGTACGTTTACTGCAGAAGAATGGGGTAAAAAGAGTCGTTCTTGCAAGAGAGCTGGGACTTGAAGAAATAAAGAAAATCAAAAATGAAACAGGTGCAGAGCTTGAAGTTTTTGTTCATGGTGCTTTATGCGTAAGTGAATCTGGTCTGTGCCTTTTCTCAAGCTTTTTGGGTGGAAAATCAGCTAACCGTGGAATGTGTGCTCAAGCCTGCCGACGTTTTTATACGGCAGAAGTTCCTGGTGGAATTAAACAGGGCTATTATTTTTCTCCTTGTGATTTACAGCTTATAGATCAGATTCCTGATTTGATAGAAGCTGGTGTTGATTCTTTTAAGATTGAAGGCCGCATGAAGAGCGCAGAATATGTTGGAAGTGTTGTTTCTGCCTATCGTTATGTTATTGATCATTATAAAGAAGATAAAAAAGGTGCAATTGCTGCCGGGAAACGAATGCTGGCTTCTGATTTTGCAAGGGCAAAAACTACGTATTGGTATGGATTTAAATCTAATGAAGAAGGGGTTGAGAATGCTGCTTCTAAAATTTTAAATCCTGATCAGGCTGGTGGAACTGGTATTTATCTTGGAAAGATTGCAGCAACAAAACCTGCCGATAAAGAATTGGTTGAGTCAATCAAACAGACTTTAGCCGCAAGTTCTTCTGGCTCAAATCCTAAGGAAAATGTAAGGATTCAAATGGCATATCTTACGGGTGGAAATTATGAACCAGATCCAGGAGATTCAATCCGTCTTCATAAAAAAGATGATTCGGGACGAGAAAGCCATAAAATCCGTTCTGTTGAAATTGAGTCGGACGATAAGCGTTGGATGGATATTCCTGAAGGTTTTTCTGTAGGAGACAGTGTTTATCTTTTGCAGATAAAATCAAGTTCAAAACGATATAATCATGTGCTCCCGCGTGATTTGAGCACATACAGAAAACAGCCTAAAGATCAGCTTCTTCCTATTTTGGATTTAACACCGGTTAAGGACAAGGAACTTTCATATTTTCCCGAAGGAATCTATGTGCAGGTTTCATCAATTCCAGATGTTTTTGCAATTCAGGGCTTGAAGCCGGTTCGCGTGATTATTGAGTATAATTCAGAAACTTCCTATGATTTGCTTAATCATAAGACAGTTCTTCCATTTTCTAAAAAACAGACTTATATCTCCCTTGACCCTTTCTGCGCTTCTTCTCAGGAGGATAAGCTTTCTGAAGAGCTCAATCTATTAATAGAAGATGGTTACGTAAACTTTGTTGTAAATAATATTGCACACATTCAAATGCTCAATGGAAAAAAGGTAAATCTGATAGCCGGACCTTATCTTTATACCTTTAATCGCTGGGCAGTTTCATGGCTGGAAAATCAGAATATTGGGGCTTTTGTAATGCCTCTTGAAAATTCAAGGCGCAATCTGGAAGCAACTTTTGAAGCAGCGGTTCGTTCAAGAGTTCTTGTTCCTGTTTTTGCATATCCAGCTTTATTCCGAATGCGTTTCAAACTGCCTGAAAATTATGATTTTACTTACTTTGAAGACAAGGAAGAAAAAGTTTTCAAGGTTAATTCTACCGCTGACGGTTCATTTGTAATGCCGGAAGAACCTTTTTCTATTGTTGACAAAATGAACTTTATTTCAGCTTCGGGCTTCAAGCGTTTTCTAATTGATTTTTCAAAAACTAAGGTTTCGCGAAGTCAAATAAAAGCAATTTCGTCTTCTATGATAAAGGGGCAGCCTTTGCCGGATGTATCAAGATTTAACTGGAAGGATGGATTTTATTCTCCTCAGCAAATTGAAGAATACAAGGCAGCAAATGAAAGAAACAGAATGCAGAAAGAAGCCGGTAAAAATACTGTGACTAAGATTTCCAGAAATAGAATGTCTAAATCTGGAAATATAAGCCACAGTAAAGGCCGAAAAAACTAAGAGAGTTTACTTTCTAGAAAACTACACTTTCTTCTTCCGGAACAGAATCGGCTTCTGCTTGAGTTTCTTTTGAAATTGCATTTTCAATTTTTTCAGCATCATCTTCCTTTGTAGAAGCACTTCCAGAAACAGAATTGTCTCCTGCTTCGGAATCCGCTGGTTTTACCAATTTCGGTTTGTATTCAATATGTTCAGCAACAATAAAAACCTTGCTGACATTTTTACCGTCATTGTCCTTCCAACGATTTTGCTTCAAACGACCAACAACACGCACACCACGACCTTTGCTACTTTGTTTCTCGCATACCTCAGCCATTTTTCCATAGGCTTCAACATCGAAAAAAGACACTTCCTCAAAAGACTCTCCGCTTGAATTCTTTGTAAAGCGATTCACTGCAAGTGGAAATTTACATACCTTAAATCCTTTTGCAGGTTCACTTAATTCTGCCTGTCTTACGACATTTCCCTCAAGAATAATTGAGTTTAATTGATTCATAAACATCTCCTGTTTTTAATAAAAGAATACCTGGAGTTCGGCCGAAACTCATACTAGAATGTCTCAACATCCTACACCTATTTATTAGTCGAAAAATGAAGATTTCGGACCATTTTTTTGAAAAAAAATTATAATTTTTTGTTATAATTCCGATTTTATATAAAATCCGTTTAAAATTGAGGAAAAAGGATTTCTAAAGCAGATAGATAGGTTTACTTTGAATTGCTGACCAAACGAAGCATGTAAAGTTCAATATATTCTTTTAGAACTTTTTCTTCACCAATACGCTGCATGTTTGGTGTTTTTACAAGGTTTTCAGCAAGGCTTTCAATTCTCTGCTTTGTAAGTGATGAGGCGGAAACAGTTCTCAAGACCCGACGCGTATAATCACGAATAAGAGAATTTACATCATCAGTGAGATTTTTGCGGTTTTCCTTGCCAATCATTTTATTCCATTGAGTAATAAGGAAATTCAATTCACGATCCAAAGTTGAACCTTCAGGAATAAGCTCTTTGGCAAGAATTACAGCCTGTTCTGCAAGTGCCTGCTGCCTTGTAAGCTTTTGTCCAGTATGATGAACTTCAGGTTCTTCTTCAAAAGGATTTTTAACAATGCTTGTAGTATTTTCAGCGATTTTCTTTTTATTTCGGAACAAACCGATAAACCAGGAGAGAAGGGGAAGAGAATAAATAAAAGGAAGCTTTCCCTTTGCCTGAGAAAGAATATTTTCACGCTTTAAAAGTAAAAGTCTGCTGTAAGGAAGTAATTTATCATCAGAAAAAATCTGGAAAGAATCCATCAGATTATCAGAGCTTTTTTCGTAAGCAAGAGAAGTGATGAATTTTGCAGTAAGCAGGGCATAGAGAACAGGTGATTTTTCTTCAACAATTTTTTCAAGAGCTGCTTCAAATTTTTCATCATTAGTCATCTCTGGGAGTTTATTGTATTCCAGAAGATTTCTGTACCATTTTTCGGTCAAATAAGTTTCTGTGGAAACATGGGCTTCATTACAAAGACGAACTACAAGAGAAATGACTTTTTCTTTGTAAACATAATATTTATTTTCAGAAGCAACCTTAAAAACAAGCAGGGAAGGAAGAACGTTAGGTGCAGCCTCTGTTGATTCTTTAGTTATAAAATCTTTTAAATCATCCTCTGAATACTGGCCATAAAGAAGGCGACCATTCTTATCATGGAATTTTAAAATCTGATCCTGTGAATAATAGTAAGGTGATTTTAAAAGATTATCTTTTAATTCCTTTAATGCTTCTTCACGACGTTTGCTTTCCTGAAATTTCTGCTTTAGATAAGTGTTATTGATTTCTGAAATTTGAACAGATTGAAGAATATTTGTGTCTTCAACTGTTCTGTCCTGAATTTTTTCAAAATCAAGGCGAAGATAATAGCAAAGCTGATTCCAGAGATAATAATCATCATTGTCAGAAAAATCCTGATATTCATTATTTTCAGGATCTATATATTTAGCAAAAAAGTGTTTTATAGAAATTTCTCTGTTAGGACTGGAAGAACGCAGTTTTTTGTTAAGATAATCATGAAATTCTTCTTTCTTAACGATTTTGATGATTTTTTTCTGTGCGATTTCAAGTAAAGTTTTTATTGGTACATTTGATGGCAGCAAAATAGATGGTAATTCCCTTGCAAATTCCAGTACATAAAGAACAGAAGCTTTTTTATCCTGAGCTTCAATTGCCTCTGGAATATACTGATCTGCTTTTTTACGCTCCAAAATAGAAAGTGGAAATTTTTTAGGCAGTTCAATTTCAGAAGGATAAGGTTTTGATAAATCTTTTAAAATTTCGTCATATTGTTTTTCAAAAAGAGTTGTCATGTAAGACACTGAAACGATGACTTTTTTATTGCCCAGATTATTTAAAGTTGCAATATGCTTTTCTTCAAGCCCGGCTAACTCTGCCATGAGAGTATTGGTTGGATCTCCAAGATATTTTACAAGTTCAGCCTGATCTTCGACTTTTTTTTCTGCATATTTTTTAATCCAAATACAAAACTCTCTAAAATCAATAAAAGGAGAGTTTTGCTTTTCTGCATAATACCTTATAATTGAACTTAAATTTGAACTTGTTGCCATAGGATTATTTTACACTATAAATGGAATTTTAACTAGAGATAAATCAAGGAAATAAATCAAGGAAATTGATGAAAGCTAGAAATAAAGAAAAAGTGGAGTTATAAAATGAAAAAAGAAAAGATAGCCATGACTCGTATATATGCTGAAGAACTATTGGAAGATGGTGTTGCAAAAAATCCAGGCCCTTGGCGGGAACATTCTTATGCGGTTGCCCTTGTGGCAGAAAAAGTTGCTATGGCGGTAAATGAAAATCAAGGAAAGATTATTCTTGAGCCGGAGCTTGCTTACATTGTGGGCCTGCTGCATGATATTGGCCGTCAGGAGGGACATACTTATCTTGCTCATGTTTACGATGGCTATCATTTTCTAAAAAACTTGGGGTATGATTTTGCTGCGAAAATCTGCCTGACCCATTCTTTTAATCTGCATACTCTTGATGATTATATCG
The DNA here is from genome assembly GCA_902802305.1 of uncultured Spirochaetaceae bacterium. GTDB lineage: Bacteria > Spirochaetota > Spirochaetia > Treponematales > Treponemataceae > Treponema_D. The sequence goes on along the minus strand of CADCLG010000025.1, from coordinate 14,828 downwards.
GAAAAATTGATATCACTGAGGCACAGGTGAATGAGCTCAAAGAACTTCTGGCTGCCACTGAGTACGATGATTATGATCGCCTTATACAACTGCTTGATTCAACCTGTTCTGCTGATGGTACAAAAAATCTTGAATCCCGCATGAATGATGTAAAAGCCCGTTATGGCTATTATCCTCAGGGCAAATGGAACAAAAACTTTGAGCTCAAAGCTTATTTTGAAAAAATGGCTGGTCGGGATTTGTATGAAATAATTTAGAAGTTTTGAGCTCTGTTTTACTGAAAATATATCCTTTATCTTTTACAAGCTCGCAGGCTTTTTTGTCAGATACATAACATAAGTGTCATTAAAGATAATTTTGTTACCGTGGGCTAACACAGCGTTGCGGAGGCCTTCAAAAAACTTAGTCTTGTAGGGCTCGGCAATTACCATGTGATCGCAGTGTGTGCCGCTAAAGGCAACGTATTCGTCGGCAGTCATTTCGCGTTTGCCGTGAAAGTCGCGTTCTTCAAAATCTACATAGCCGTAGTTTGAGGCATTCTGGTAATGGAAGGAGCGGTGAGGGTAGGGAGTCTCTGGTTTAAAATAAGCGTCATAGATTTTCTGAATATCATCATGAAGACTTGGATTTGTGCTTTTGTATTCAGATTTTGTGAGCAGCATTGCAAGGGTGCCGCCGGGAGCCAACAGCTCGTAAGTTTTTGAAAAAGCGATGTCTTCGGGAATCCACTGAATTGTCGCGGCGGAATAGATGAGGTCAAACTTGCGGGTACTGTCTGGGCTGTTAGAGTTGCCTAATATATCACTGAAATCATGCGTGATAAAATCGTCATTCACAATATTAAAGTTTGGACGGTCGCCGAACTTTTCCTTCATCTTTGCATAAAGATGTTCGCCTAGTTCAATCGCATTGTAGTCGCAGCCTGTGTTTAAAATGGGTTCTGTTGCCTGGCCGGTTCCTGGTCCTATCTCCAAAACTTTTTTACCTGGCCCGATTTTTGCATAAGCAATCAGACTGTCAAAAAGCTCCTGGCTGTAGCGGGGGCGAAATTTGTCAAACTGTTCGGGGATTGTGTCAAAAATTTTTCTGAATTCCATTTTTAATTTTCCTTTTTATAAATCCAGTAGCCGTTAAAGGCGACACCATCTTTTGCGACAAGCAGGTCATCTGTTTGTACAAAACCAAAGGCTTGGGCAGCAACTCTTCTTTCAACTGCATAAAGAGGAATCTTTGTAGCAAGCTGTTTGCAATCAAACATTTCAAAGGCGTGTGGAATTATCAGTGACATGATTTCTTTCAGCACTTCGGATTTTTCATAAGAGCTTGCTACATCGAGGCGCAGAATTCCAGATTCATTAAAAGGGTCATCAGAAAGTCGTTTGAAAAGTTCAATTGTACCAATGGCTTTGCCTGTCGACTTTTCAATAATCGCCCAGCGAACAAACCATTTTTCATTATAAGAATAAAGCCAGAAATCAATAGCCTTATTCATAAGTTCTTTTGTGTGATAATAAAAATTATCGCCGTCGCAATTGTCACTGTTGAAAAAAGGGAGTGCATTTTTGTCGCTATAAACCTGCAGCAAATCATCAGCATCAGATTTTTCCACAAAGCGCAAAAGCCATTTTTCACTTTCAAAGGTTGGACATTCTTCGTAAACGTTTTTCATGATTTCATTATAACATATAAGAATTGAGTTTGCGAGGAGTATTTTGGCGTTCCCGGACACTCCACTTCGTTCCGTGTCCGGTCGCTACGTCCGCAGTTCCGCTTTCGCTTCAGCCTCCTCAAAAAGGGTGGTTTCGACAAGCTCAACCACCCTTTTTTGCGGTGGCCCGCTTCGCGGCTGCTCCCATCACTAACGCAGTTTAAAAATTACAAATCTACCTACAAAATTAACAGTTTCTACATTTTTGTAGGTACTTTTTCAAAATCACAAAACTAGGTGTACCTACAAAAATAGCAATAATCCAGTTTTTGTAGGTTGCAACCTAAGCTATGTAACAATAGAAGTACCTACAAAACATAATGTTTCCTCGATTTTGTAGGTAGTCACTAGTTTCCAGAATAAAATACCAACCTACAAAATGTGCATTTTAGTACTTTTTGTAGGTCATTTTGGCAAAAACATAATTACAGGGTACCTACAAAATAGACAATTTTAAATATTTTGTAGGCCACCCCTTCTATATACAAACCATTTCAAATTCTTTATCCTAAAATTATGGAAGAAAATCCAAATTACAAAAATCGAAGTGTCGCAATTGTAATCCGCGACGGAAAAATCTTAATGGAAAGGCTCTGCTACAAAGACGCAAACAACGGTAAAGAATTCTTTTCAGTTCCAGGTGGTGGCATAGAAGATGGAGAGACTCCCGAACAGGCGGCCCTTCGTGAACTTAAAGAAGAATGCGGTCTCGACGGCACAATTGTAAAAACACTCTCTGTAATTTTTTCTCACGGAAGAAAAGAATATTCTTTTGAAGTTGCAGTCCCAGATGACCAGCAGGCAATTACCGGCTATGATCCCGAAGAAGCGGGCAGCAAAAATCCTCCTCTCAGAGAAGTTGTCTGGAAGAGTCTGAACGAAATCAGCGAAAAAGACCGGGCCTTCCTTTTTTCCTACGGGCTCATTCAGGTTCATGATTTTTACCAGACAATTGTCGGCTGGGGTGATGAAATCTCTTATCCGGGACAAGTTTAATTTTTTGCAAAAAAAGTCGAGAAAAGCATTTCAATCAGGCATATAATAAAAATATGTTTAGTGAAAAAGAAGAAAAAGTTTATGAGCTTCAGAAGTTTATTCTGTCTCATCTCTATGAAAAATTAACTCTGGAAAATCTTGCAGCTCAGGTGGGCTTGTCTGAATGGCAGTGTTACAGAAGTTTTAAGGAAGCTGCTGGAATCAGTATTGCAGATTATATCCGTCGGGCAAGACTTTCAGAAGCGGCAAGAAAGCTTAGGGAAGAAAAAAAGAAAGTTCTTGATGTGGCCCTTGAAGCGGGCTATGACAGTACAGATGGATTTCAGCGGGCTTTCTTTACAGAGTTTTGCTGTAATCCTGCGGAATATGAAAAATCAGATATTTCAATACTTAGCTATGTTCCTTATGACATTAAGTACCGCAGCAAGGATTTATACAAAGCAGAAAGCGGCAGTTTTGAGAAGATTCAGGTTGATAACGGCAAGGCCTTTGATTTTGGAAAAACTGCTGAATACTACGGCCGTTTCAGAGATATTTATCCGCAATCACTTTTTGAAAAATTGTATTCTCTTGGAATTGGAAAAGCCGGCACAAAATGGCTGGACCTTGGAACAGGCACAGGCGTCTTTCCAAGAAATCTCTATCAATATGGAGCTGATATAACTGCAACAGATATTTCGGAAGAGCAGCTTGAAATTGCAAGAAACCTTTCGTTAGGTATGAATAACATACATTATGAAAAAGTGGCTGCAGAAGAAGTAAATTATCCAGAGCATTCTTTTGATGCAATTACAGCCTGCCAGTGCTTCTGGTATTTTAATCCTGAGCTTGTAGTTCCAAAAATAAAATCACTTATAAAAAAGGGCGGCATTTTCTTAAAGCTTTATATTTCATATTTGAAAGAAGAGCCTATAACTCAGGACAGTAACGCACTAATCAAAAAAATCAATCCATCCTGGCATGGGGCAGCGAGTGCACTTGAAGATTTACGCCGCCACTATTTTGAAAATCCTCAGCTAGAAACTTTCATTACAGAAATCCCATTTACCCGCGAAAGCTGGCATGGACGAATGCTTGCAAGCCGTGGCGTGATGGCCAGTATGAATGAAGAAGAGCTGCTTCAATTTGATAAAGAACACCGTACAATGCTTGAAGAAAAATACCCTGAAAAGTTCAGCATCAAACATAAAATCTTTTTGACCTGGTATAGATTTTAGCAATTTGATGCCAGGATGCTGTAATGCTTTTTTTTTATGCCAACTTCACCTCCACCCAAGCTCAACATATACAAGACGAGCTAAATCCTTTATTCTAAAAGCACAACGCAGTGCACGTGCGTAAAAAAATAAGGTGGATTTTATGAATTACAGAAACGCGCAGGACATTTTTCCAGAGCAGCTTCTAAAGCAGATTCAGCGTTATGTATCGGGAGAAACAATTTATATTCCGTCCAGCGAGCAGAAGAAGAAGGCCTGGGGAGAATCTTCTGGCTACAGGGCTTATCTTGCTAAAAGAAATCAGGCTATTAGGGATGATTTTGCAGACGGCTCTGATATTGATTCTCTTGCCGATAAATATTGTCTTTCTGTTGATTCTGTAAAGCATATTGTCTACACAAAAAAGGAGACACCTATGTTAGAATACAACAAGACTCTTTCCTCTGCACTGAGTTACGCAAAGGAAAATAAAATTGATAGAGAAGGTAAAGCTAAAAATTGCTTTCGCAATTTTTTTAACGCTTTGCTATTGAACACCGCCCGCCAGCGGGCTTACACAGGATTCATATTTATCTTTTAGAGGATGGACGCAATATTCCTTTCTCGGACGGGCTCAAGCTTTTTGAGCGCTACTACATTGGTCCGGTCAAAATGCCGCTGGAACTTTTTCATCGCTGCACAGGCCCGGAAGAAAATATGAAATATAGAATCGACAAAGACTGGTGGCCAATTCACGTTGCCGCGCTGGAGGATTCAATCAAAAAGGATCCGGACATGCCGCCGCTGATTGTTCACTATGTTGAAGATGATTTTGAATTGAACGATGGAAACACCCGCTTTCAGGCCTATACAAATCTTGGAGTTAAGGAAGTAAACGTTATTGTCTGGATTACAGAAGAAGCTGAATATCAGGATTTTTTAAAGCTCTACGGAAAATATGCACAGGGTGCACCAGTGATAAGGAGATAAAAAATGAAGCATTTAATAATTTTGTGTGCTCCATGCGGTACCGGAAAATCTACGGTGAATGAGATTTTTACGACTCAGAGACTTTTGCCGGACTACGCCACTCTGGACTCTGATGATATAAATATTTCTTGGTTTGATTACAAGGGCACAGAGCGGGAAGACCAGTATTACACCGATAACTTAAAGAGAGCCGTTGAGCTTTCCGGTGAAAAAAATCTTCTGCTTGTAAGTGCCGGAATGAATCCCATCAACTTTTTCGAAAAAGTTGATTTGCCTGATGGAATCACTGATACTCATTTTATTGCAATGATCTGTTCAGATGAAGAAATTAGAAAGCGTCTTAAAGCCCGTCCCGCCGAGCGCAACTGCGGCAGCGACGAGTTTATTCAGAGTCAGATTGAATACTCTGACTGGTTCAAAAAGAACCACGGAAAGTTTCAGAAATTTATTGATAACACCGGCCATACACCGGATGAAACTGCAAAAGAAATAGCTGAATATGTAAAAAACATTTAATACGCAGCTCCCGCTGCCTTACCAGTGAACTTTCCACCGCTCACGTAGAACTTCCAGTGGTTCTGCGTGAGCGGATATTATTTTTTTGGGGGCTTTTTCTGCTCCTGTTCTCTTAATTGAGAAAGCTTCTTTTCAAAAAGTTCTTCATCAGTAGGAATTTCAGCCCAGTCATCTGTCCAGGTTGAAAGATAAGCCGCATTAGAAATTGAAAGAGAATTCAAACCTTCTTCGCCACGGGCAATCAGTTCTGAGCCGGTAAGAATTGATTTTGCAAAAGCTTCCAGAACTTCCGGGTGACCTTCCGGTGCAGGTTCAGTAAATTCTTCATAGGTAGATTTAGGACAAACAAAACCTTCTTTTGCAGTAAAACAGAATTCTCTTTCTGCTTCATCAAGCTTCCACCATTTGAGTTTTCCATCTTCTATAACAATCTTGCCCCTGTCACCTGAAATCTCGAGTCGATTTGTACCTGGTGCTTCTCCTGTTGTTGTAATAAAACTCGCTGTAGCTCCATTTTCGTATTCTGCAAAAATTGTTACATCATCTTCGACATCAATTTGATGGTATTTTCCAAAATCACAAAAAGCCCGAACACGCTTTGGCATTCCAAAAATCCACTGCCAGAGGTCAAGGTTATGAGGATCCTGATTCAAAAGCACTCCTCCACCTTCTCCATCCCACGTTGCCCGCCAACTGCCAGAATCATAATAAGCCTGGGTACGGTACCAGTTTGTAATAATCCAAACCAGGCGTTTAGGCTTACCTAACTGTCCGCTCTGAACTATTTCCCTGGCTTTTGCATAAAGAGGATTCGTTCTCTGATTAAACATAATTCCAAACTTCACACCAGAGTTTACAGCGGCTTCGTTCATTTCTCGAACCTGACGTGCATATACACCAGCGGGTTTCTCGGTAAGAACATTGATTTTATGTTCAAAAGCCTTGATTGCCATAAGAGGATGAAGATAATGAGGTACTGCAATCAAAACAGAATCAACAAGTCCGCTTTCCAGCATTTTGTCGGCATCGGTAAAGGTTGCGACTTCTCCAAGCTTTTCAAGACGCTGGGGATTTATATCGCAGACTGCTGTTACTTTTACACTGGGGCATTTTCCGGCTTCCACATTTTTAAAATGTCCGGTTCCCATATTGCCCATTCCAATAATTCCAAGTTTAATTGTTTCCATTTTCATCCTCCTATATAATTTCCTTCAAAGCATTTACAGCCGCATCAAAGGCTGCTCTTGATGAAGGATATGTGTATTCCTGTATTTGAGTTTTTTGTCCATTTTCCAGCTTTTCAAAACCAGAAAAAACTTTTAGATGAGGTTCTATTGTTAGAACCTGCCCTTTATACTGATTTAAAATATAAGGAAGATATCCTTCTCCCTTGCCAGCTGGAACAACCGAGCCGTCAACCTTTGCATCTTTTATGTGCATGTATTCAACATAAGGAGCAAGAAGATCCCAGGCTTCTTTTGTGTTCTGTCCGCTTTGAATAAAATTTGCCGGATCAAAAATTGCCTTAAGCTCAGGAAGAGCCTTATGAATCTCCAGACAACGACAGGCAATATCTCCATAAATACCTTTTTCATTTTCGTGGCACAGCATTATTCCGCTTCCCCGAGCCGTATCCAGAAAGGCTTGAAGATTTTGAATTACCTTGTCGTAATATTTCTGTGGTTCTTCTGTAGTTCCATAAAAACTAAAAAGGCGGAGCTTTTGGGCACCAAGAATTTGTCCAATTTCCAGACTGTGTTTAAACTTATCAAGATGAGAATTAAAATCATCATTTATATCAATTTTTCCAAATGGGGACCCCAGCGACCAGACTGCAAGTCCAGCATCATCAAGTTTTGTACGGACTTCCTTTGCCTTACTCTTTGAAATATCCGCGATATTCTGACCGTCTACTCCTCGAATTTCCAAAAAAGAAACAGAGTTTTCTTTCATTGCTATTATCTGACCATCAATACTTGAATCTGCTTCATCAGCAAATGCTGCAAGCTTGAATTTCATATAAACCTCCAGTTATTTCCTGTTATTAGATAGTCTAACACGACTTATTTTACATTAACATTGCTAAATAAGGCGTTTTATATTGTAATTTAAAGCATGTTAGTTTATTCTGTTATTATGCTGAATGAATATGAAAATCATAATATTTATATCCGCCACGCCATTGATGAAAAACCAAGGCTTGTAAATGATGATATGCACATACACAGTCGCTGCGAGATTTACTTATTTATTTCCGGAAAAGTTGATTATCTTGTAGAAGGTTCGCGTTATCCGTTAAAGCCAGATTCCCTTTTAATTATGCGTCCCTCTGAACTTCACATTGCAAGAATAGTAAAAGCTGAACGCTATGAACGTTTCGCAATCAATTTTCCCTTGGATTTTATGAAAGAAGCTGATCCTGACATGCATTTAGCCAGAGCTTTTCTGGATCGTGAACTTGGAAAAGAAAATCTTTTTACAGAAGAGCAGCTGGACGTAAAACTTGCCCGGACTCTTTTTACGAATATGGTGAATGCAAAAAATGATTACGAACGAAATCTTGCCTTAAAAACAAATCTGCCTCTTCTTTTATATATAATAGATAAGGCTTTTATAAACAGAAAGCAATCGGAAAAAAATCCACCGGGTTTTGCAGAAAAAGTTGTTTCTTACATCAATCAACACCTTTTTGAAGAAATAACAATACCTGAGCTTTCGGAATATTTTAATTATAGTCCTTCACAATTTACTCGTCTTTTCAAAAAAAATGTAGGTTCTGCGCCTTGGGACTATATTTTAAGAAAACGCCTGACTGCTGCCCGAAGTCTTTTGTATAAGGGCATTTCAACCCAGAAGGCTTGTGAGGAATGTGGTTTCTCAGATTACTCATCCTTTTATCGTTCTTATGTAAAATATTTTAATGAATCTCCTGGGAAAAGTCGGGAAAAAAATAAAAATCAATTTTCGAATAGAGGTTGAGTGTAGCAAACAATCCAAAGATTTTGTACTATGAAAAAAGAAACTTTTAAGGTATGTGTGATGGAATGCTTTAATATTGATAATTATCTTGAAAAACTGATTTTGCGATGTAAAGAAGCTTTTGGTGGACGGCTCCTTTATGTGGGCTTGCAGGGAAGCTACTTGCGTGGTGAAGCGACGGAAAACAGTGATATTGATGTGATGATTGTGCTGGAGGGATTTTCGGTTGAGGATATGAAAACTTACCGTGACATTCTCAAAGAAATCGGCTGGTATGAAATATCATGTGGTTTTATTTGCGGTAAGGAAGAACTAACAAACTGGAATCCTTTGGAAGTGATGCAGCTGAAATATACGACAAAAGATTTGTTCGGCAAACTTGAAAAGCTTCTTCCTCCTGCGACAAGACAAGATGAAGTGAATTACGTAAAAATCAGTCTTGGAAATTTTTATCACGAAATCTGTCACCGCTACATTCATGCTGGCGAAGAAAAAAGCCGTGACAAGCTTCGGGCAAGCTGCAAACAGTTGTACTTTATAATTCAAAATCTTCATTATCTTGAAAGTGGGGATTTTATTTTGAAGAAGAGTGACTTAAAAGTAGCCGTGTCGGCAGAGGATTGCGAAATGCTTTGTATCCCGGAACTGCCTGATGATTACGATTTTGATAAAACTTATACGTCAGTTATCACCTGGTGTCAGAAGGCATTCCTCAGATTGTCTATCAATAGTTAAAGATTCATTTCATAAGCTGAGTGCCGGTGCCTTTTCCGTGAACCTGAGTGAGGATTTCGTAGATTTCTTTGCCTGTAAGTTCATCAAAAGTTTTAATTGTCCAGTTCATAATTTTTCCTTTAATCCTGCATAAATTAAAAGCAATTTGAGGGGAAAATGATTAACCCAGCTGACCAGGTAGAATTAGTTTTTCCTTGTAGGGAAAGTTTGCTTCGTACTTAGCAAAGTCCTCGGGATTTTCTTGGGCAACGAAGTATCCTTTTGGGGGAGTGTAAGTTGCTTCAATTCCATTGAGATAGCCGGGAATAAGTTCCTGTGCTAAAAAGTATGGCACTTCTGAATCCTTTGGTTCGCAGTGGTAATGAATGTTCAGCTTACTTGCCAAATCAAAACCTGCATATCGGTAAAACGCGATGTTTCCTTCCATACAGATAAATCCGATTCCCATTGCCTTTGCTTTTTCCAGAGCATACTTCAAGAGCTTAAGGCCGTAGCCCTGCCTTTTAAAATCAGGATGGATACTGATTGGCCCAAAAGTTCCGATAAGGAGTTTTTTGCCAGTCGCTTTTCGATCAGCTTCTATGCTCAGCTCTGCTTTTGAAAACATCACATGCCCGATAATCTGCCCGTCTTTCTCCATAACAAGCGAAAGCTCGGGAATAAAATCGGGATTGTTTCTGAAGCAGCGGAGAACATAATGTTCCGTGCAGCCAGGATGGTAAACGTTCCAGAAGGATTCTCGAGTCAAGTTTTCAACTGTCTTAAAATCGCGCGGCTCTTCCACGCGGATTGTAATATTTGAGTTCATGTATTTTTATTTTATCACGGAAAATGAATTAATGCAGTGCTTTGAGGGGAAGTCTGCATTTGAATGAACTTGGTGCAGATGCTTGAAAAAGTTGTCTGATTCTGTTAATGTTATGAAAGTGAGATATTTCTCACTTTCATAACATTAATCTGTGAGGAGCCAAATTATGGATATAATGCATCCAACAGCTGTAATCGGAACTAATGCCTGGGGAGGAAAACTTTATGGAAAAGCAATTCGGGGAAATTATGTTTCTGACGAAGTTATAAAATCTGCTATGAATAAAGCAAAGGAATGTGATATTCCTCTTTATGATATGGCTCGTGATTATGGATTCGGGAAAGCTCAAAAAATGCTTGGGGAGTTTGGAGCAAGGAAGGTATTTGTTTCCGCAAAATATACGCCGTTTACTCATTATAAAAAGGGGGGTGTGCGAAAATCTCTGGAAAAAGATTTAGCAGATTTTAAGCGTTCGGATGTTGATATATACTGGCTTCATCTTCCAACGGATATTGAAGAACACCTTGCAGAAATTATTGAACTCTATCATGAAGGCAAAATTAAACACGTTGGAGTTTCAAATTTTACAAAAGAAGAATGCGAACTCTCTAAGAAGATTTTGGAAAAAGCTGGAATTCCTCTTTATGGAGTTCAAAATCATTACAGCATTATCTGCCGTGATTGGGAAAATAACGGACTTTTAGACTGGTGTAAACAAAACAATATTTTATTCTTGGGATGGGCAGTTCTGGAAGAAGGATTGCTTGTTGATCCTCGAATCAAAAAATCATCAACAATGAAGTTTACTTTTAAGCGCAAAGTTAAAAAGCTTGCTCCTGTTTATGCAGAAATGATTAGAATTGCAGAAGCTCATGAAATAAAAGTTCCCCAGGTTGCAATGGCCTTTTGTGCTACAAAAGGAGTAATTCCAATGTGTGGATGTCGAAAGCCAGAACAAGTTGAGGCTCTTGCTAATGCATCAAAAATCTGTCTTAATGAAGAAGAAATTAGAATTTTGGAAACAGCCGCCGATTCTGCAAATGTTAGAATTATGGGTGCAGATATTTTTAGAAGATTTGTTTTAAAGCCTAAGAAAAAATGAGTGCAAAACAACGTCGAACCGATAAGGTAATAATACAAACTCGTGCGATTCAAACTCGCGAAAAACTTCTACAAACAGCCTTAAAGATGTACACACTGCAGGGGTATTACGCAACTACGGTTGATCAGATTGCAAAAGAAGCTGGTCTTTCTACTGGAGTTGCTTACCGTTATTTTAAGAATAAAAAAGAACTTTTACTTGAAGCTCTCACTTATGCCTTTGTGAATATAAAGCAATTAACAGGGGTGCAGGAAACGTCTCTGTTTGATGGAAATCTGGAAGCTGCACTTACAGCCTTTGAGAAAATACATATTCAATATTACGACTTTCATGAAGAACTGGAAGGCTTGCGTCATTCCGATAAAGATGTCGCAGAACTCTACGACAGTTTTTATGATACGGCAATGCAACAGATTTTTGAACAGCTTCCACAGGCGATAAAAGATGATCCAAATGCAAAAGAAAAGCTTTCCCTTGTCATTGCCCTTATGGAGCATTATTGTCATATCTTTGCAAAGGAGGCTGTTATGGAAACAAAAAAGGAAAGCCCCAAATCAAAAGCTTTTGAATTAGATTTGACTTATATACGTAAAAAGATTTTAGAAATTACAAAAGAACTTTGTTAAAATTTCTGCTGAGTTGCGAGATCTACGGTATCGATTCATTTTTTACTCTACAACAGCTACGGCTTCAATTTCAACAAGTGCGCCTTTTGGTAAAGCAGTAACTTCAAAACAACTGCGGGCAGGTTTTGAAATAAAGTACTTTTCGTATATTGCATTGAAGGCTGCAAAGTCTGAAATGTGGGCGAGGAAGCAGGTAGTTTTTACAACTTTAGAAAAGTCTGAGCCTGCGGCTTTTAAGATTTCGCCCAGGTTTTTTATAGCCTGTTCTGCCTGTGCTTCGATGGTCTGGCCTTCGATTGCGCCTGTTTCAGAATTCAAAGGAATTTGTCCTGAAGTATATAAAAAACCGTTTGCAAGAATTGCCTGTGAGTAAGGCCCGATTGCAGCAGGTGCTGATTTCGTTTCGATTGTTTTCATAGTAGGTCTCCTGATATTTACCTATAATTTTGATAGGAATATAATACAAAATAAGGGAGCTGACAGTCAATTAAAATAATTCTTATAAAATACACAACAAAAGTTTTTGCTTATCTGTTATAATAATACGAGAGGCAAAAATGATAAATTATAAAAAAGCTGATTTGAATGACCTTGATGAAATTATAAGATGCCGCATGGAATTTATCCGCGAAGATATGGGGCCTCAGACAGCAGAAACTGAAGCAACAATTCAAGCCCAGCTTCAGGAATATCTTAAAAATCATCTGAATCGCGATTGTTTTGTTTTTGCGGCGGAGGAAGATGGAAAAATCGTTTCAATTGCTTTTTTACTGATTCAGGAAAAACCTGCCAACCCCAGATTTCCTCATGGGCGTGTCGGAAATATTATGAACATTTACACGGTTGCTGAAAAACGCTGCCAGGGAATTGCGGGCAATGTAATTAAACAGATTATGGATTTTGGTAAAACTCAGAATCTTGATTTCCTTGAACTCAAGGCTGCTCCAATGGGCTATCCACTTTATAAAAAACTTGGCTTTGAAGATGCCTGTAGCCGCTGTAAAGAAATGGAGTATCATTGGGAGTAATAAATGATAGAAAGTAAACGAGTAAAAATATATCCAGCAAATAAAGAGCAAATGGAAAATCAGATAGTTGCAGAAAAAAATCCAGAATTGAAGAAGGCTTATAAAGAAATGCTTCAGGGGTGCATTGACCACCCGGATTTGTGGGACTGGTATGCAACAGAAGCAGCAAGTCTTGCAATAAAATGGGCCTTTAATTATCCAGAAGTGAAAGCTGTAGAAGCTAAACAAACATTAACACAAGTATTTCTTGCACATATCAAAATGCATACCAGAACAATTATTTTCACGTGCAATTACATTATCTACTTCTTCTATATTATACCATTTTAAATCATCAACTTCTGCAGAATCTGCAAATTGCTCTTTTTTTACATAAGCAATAAAACCAATCATTATCAGGTGCTTTGGAGCAAAGTAATAGCTTGAAATATATTTACAGTTTGTCACAATCTGTCCTGTTTCTTCTTTTACTTCTCTGGCTACAGCTTCTTCAATTGTTTCTCCATCCTGCATATAACCTGTAACAACAGTCCATTTTGTGTTGGAAATATAATTTTGCTTTAACAGTAAGATTTCGTTATATTCATTGACAACTAAAGCTTCAACAACTGGTAATGGATTATTTCCGTATATTTTTTTACAAGACGGACAGATACGGCAATTATCATCGCCACATTTAATATCATCAAGTTTATGTCCACATTCACCACAGTACTTAAAAAACATATCTTCAAATATAAGATAATTTATATTAACATTCAACAATACGGCAGTTCGAAGGGAAGAGCAGCTAAAAAATGCAGGTATGATACAGAAATGAATTATACGGTGCTAAGAGCGTGCTTTTCTGTTATAATAAGAATGAGAGGCAAAAATGATTAAAGGCATACACCATATTTCTATGAAATGCGGAACAGCTGAAGAGCTAACTAACGTTCGTAAGTTTTATATAGATATTCTTGGTTTGAAGATTATACGTGAATGGGCAGAGGGTATGATGATTGATACAGGAAACGGCCTGCTCGAGATTTTCACTAATGCCGATGGAACTCACTGCCTTGGTGCTATCCGGCACATGGCACTTCTTACTGATGATGTTGATGAGATTATTGCTAAGGTGAAAGCTACCGGTTACGAAGTTTTTATAGAACCGAATGATAAAGTCATCGCTTCAAATCCGCCTTATCCAATCCGCATGGCTTTCTGCTATGGCCCGCTTGGAGAACAGGTCGAGTTTTTTATGGAGAGATAAAACACCAATTGCAGTCTGAATTATCTTCAGTACTATTCTGTTGCCATTATTTTTTCAACAACTTCTTTAATCGAAAGATTACTTGTATCGAGCGTATTGTCCAGCGTTGAAAAATAGGGGAGTGAATCTGTGCTGATTTTTAGCCAGTCATCTGTTCGCCATGGGCAGACTTTGTCATTTTGCCAGCGGTCGGTTAGGGTAGCCTTACTGCAGGTTAGAGTAACAGATTTTATTTCCAGTCCCAGCTTTTTGATTCCTTCAATAACTGAGTCATATACCCAGACCTGATTCATAAGCCAGACGAGTACCATCATTTTGCATTCGGAGCATTTTTTGTAGTTTCCAATCATATGAAGAATATTGTCCACGGCCATGGTTTTGGTTTCGCGATTTCCGATGAAGGGATGAATGTCGAGGCACCAGTCGCCATCAATAAAGGCTGTTCCCGGAGTAGCTTCTGCAATGTATTTTCCGACGGCAGTTTTTCCAACTCCCATCGGCCCGTTTAAGATTATTACTTTCATATAGTTTATATTTAAAAGTTAGAATTATATGCGTTCCAAAGTTCCGCATCTTATGATAGCACGGGTCCTCTATTTTTTCTATTAACTTTATCTTCATAATTTTAAGGTTGTGCATTAAAATAATTGTGGAGGCCATAATGAAATACGGTGAATCAACTTTTGACATTATTTATCTTCTGTTTGCAATAATTTCCGGAATTGTGATTATAGCAAAACGCCGCGACAGTATTGGTAAGCTGATGGGAAGCGCTGCTTTGATTCTTGGGTGTGGCGATGCTTTTCATCTGGTGCCGCGGGTTCTCAACTATTTTATCGAAAGTGATTTTACAGCCTGGTTGGGATTTGGCAAACTTGTAACATCAATCACA
>CADCLG010000024.1 GCA_902802305.1 uncultured Spirochaetaceae bacterium | reverse complement strand
AAAGAATTAGGTATCCTAGTAACTAATATTCCTGCTTATTCTACTGATTCTGTAGCACAGCATGTTTTTTCATTTATCCTTTATTTTACAAATCAGGTTGCTCAGCACAGCCAATCTGTAATGAATGGAGATTGGGTAAAATGCCCTGATTTCTGCTACTGGAACAGTTCATTAATTGAATTAACAGGAAAAACGCTGGGTATTTTTGGATACGGCAGCATAGGAAAAAAAGTTGCTCAGATTGCAAAAGCCTTTGGAATGAAGGTTATCTGCTGTACAAGAACTCCAAAAGCTGATATGCCACCTCAGGTCAGCTTTGAAGATTTACTTTCACAATCAGATTTTATAAGTCTTCATGCACCATTAACTGATAAAACTCAAAATATTATAAATAAAGAGAGTTTAAAATTAATAAAACCGTCAGCATACTTAATAAATACAGCACGCGGCGGTTTTGTTGTTGAAAAAGATTTGGCAGAAGCTCTTAATAATAACCAGCTTGCAGGCTATGCGGCAGATGTTGTTGTTGAGGAACCGATGAATGCAGATTCACCTCTTCTGGGCGCAAAAAACTGTGTAATCACACCGCATATTGCCTGGGCTCCTTTAGAAACCAGAGCAAGGCTTCAAGGAATTGCATTGGAAAACCTCAAAGCCTGGCTCAAGGGCACTCCGATTAACGTTGTTTCAAAATAAAAACAGGAATCTGGTCAATTGGTGCAGCTGCTGTGATGACTTTTCCACCTTCAATTATTTCTTTAGTGTGGAAGTTTTCCCATTTTCCTTTTGGAAGATATACTTCGCGGGAAGTAGCTCCAGCCTGTAAAACAGGAGCAACCAGATAATCAGGTCCAAACATATACTGGTCTTTAAGCTCCCAGCATTTTTCATCCTCAGGGAACTCGTAGAACATTGTACGCATTGCAGGACTTCCGTTTTTGCTGGCTTCTTCCATAACTTTTGAAATATATGGAATAAGACTTTCACGGAGTTTAATCTGATTTTCCATAATTTTCTGAGCTTCAGGTCCATAAGACCATATTTCGTTAGGGCGACCTGTATAAAGATATCCGCCGCCATATCCACGCTGTGGGTCTTTATCCAGAGGTGGAATATCATGAGGATCGCGGTCACCATGCAGGCGTAAAATAGGAGTAAATACAGCCCATTCAAACCAGCGTTCAAGCAATTCAACAAAAGCAGGGTCTTCTGGATTTCCGTACATAAAGCCACCGATATCGGTTGTCCACCATGGAATACCAGCCAAGCCCATATTCAAGCCTTCAACAATTGAATCACGCAAACATTCAAAAGTAGACTGAACATCGCCGTTCCACAAAACCTGACTGTATTTTTGAGAACCAACCCAGGCACAGCGTTCAAGATTTACAAAATCCTTACGGTCATCAGCCTTCATACCGTCATAGAAGGCCTTGCTGTAAAGCTGAGGATAAATATTGCTGCAGCAAAGAGCATTTCCCATCTGGTAGCGGTAGTTTCCGTAATCGTATACGTTAAAATCAGGTTCGGCATTATCAAGCCAGAACATATCAATTCCGTAGTCACCGTAATTCTTTTTACAAGTCTGCCAGAGCCATTCGCGGGCTTCAGGATTTGTCATATCGATTGTAATACAGTCGCCCATAAAATCATAAGTCTGATTAGAACCACGTTCAGTACGAACAAGGAAGCCCTTATCCTGAAGTTCGTAGAAATGTGAAGATTTTTTATCAACGCTAGGCCATACAGAAACCATAACCTTTGTTCCCATTGCATGAAGTTCATCACACATGGCTTTAGGATCTGGCCAGTATTCCTTATCAAAACACCAGTCTCCCTGACGAGGCCAGTGGAAAAAGTCAATTACAATTACATCAAGATGAATGCCCATTTCTTTGTATTTGCGGGCAACTGTAAGAACTTCTTCCTGAGTGCGATAACGAAGCTTACACTGCCAGAAACCAAGGTAGTCATTACTCAAAACAGGAGCGCGACCAACAGCAGCAGTATAATTTTCTACAATTTTTGCAGGTGTATCTTCGGCTGTAATCCAGTAATCTAATTCTTTTGTCTGTTCTGCAACCCATTCTGTAATGTTTTTTGCAAAGTTTACATGACCAACAGCTGGATTATTCCATAAAAAGCCATAACCAAGGCTGGAAACTGCAAATGGAATAGAAATCTGACTGTTTCTCTGAGCCAGTTCCAGCATACACCCCTTCATATCCAGATAGTTACAAGGATACTGTCCCATACCAAAAAGTTTTTCGCCATCATTTGGCTCAAAACGAACGGTAAGTTTATAATCTCCGCCAATAATACCGTTGTACTGACGGGCAATTACCTTTGTACAGCAACTCTGTTTTGTAGCACTTGGATCATAAGAATGATAATATTCATGAAGGATTTCTTTTCCATCTTTGTAAAAAACAAGAACTCCATTATTGTTCATACGGGCTTCAAGTTTTCCGTTTGTAATTTTTCCGCCTTCACCAGTTACGCTGATTTTAGCAGTTCCATGATTTATTTTTTCTGTAAGAGCAACGTCGCGGTCTATAAATGCCGGTTCAAGTGTAGAACGCACACGAAGGGAATTTGCCCCCCAAGGCTCAATCATTAAAGTTTCGTTTCCTTTTTTGAAAACCAAAGCGTTTTTTGCTTCTAAAAACATAAAATTAGCTCCTGTCTTTTTATTCACTGCCTGTATTTTTAAAAATTGACAGCGGATGTTTTAACATCAATTATATTATAGCATGCGGTAAAAAAAATCACTGCAAAAATTCTCTCTTTTTACTGTAAAAAATCAGCGTATTTCCGCAGAATCAATGGCAATTTCTCCTGCAAGAACTTTTATTTCAACCTTATGCTTTTTTTCTGTAAGACCGTCCACAAAATATAGAATTTCACGGCTGGAAGTTTTGTTTATTTTCTTCTGGCTTTCCACAAGTTTTCCATCAATTTTTACAGAAATCACACTTTTTTCAGTTGTTCCGCCAAGTGCAAAGGAAGAACCATTAAATGTCAAAGTGAATACGGCTCCTTTAGAACCTTTAGAAACTGTTCTCTTATAATTTTTAAAGCTGTCCATCAGGCTGTGTTGCCATTTAGAATTTTTGTTTTCTATATAATTAAAGCCTTCATCCAGATTATCAATTCTTTTAATATAAGGTTTATTTCCAAGCGGCATAAGCTTTAGATTTTTGAACTGATTTTTTTCATAATAAGAAAAAATTGCAGCCCTACCAGCTCCCTGCATAGAAATATTTGTTCCCGCAAAATCAGCACTATTTAATGAAACAATCTCTTTTCCATCAACAAAACCGGAAATCTTTTCATTTTCTGCACAAATCTGAATTTTATGCCAGACAGAAGGCTCAAAATCTTCTCCAAGCCGGCCTGAATCCACACCTTTTTTATTTCTATTTAAAATCCATCTTCCATCTGCAAAAAGCTGAAGCCACCATCCATTTTTCCCGCTGTCAGGAAGATTATACCTTAGTCCTATTCCTCCATAATTTTGAGAATAATAAGAACCAAAAGAATCAGTCGAAAATTTTACTTCAATTTCTGCTGAATAATTGAACCAGCGGTCATCTCCAAAATTTGTAACAGGCTCAGGAGTTCCGCCCCATTCACGAGCTTTTTCCAAAGCGCCAATTTTTTGAACAAGAACATTTCCTTCTGCAGACTGAAAAACCTCAAAAGCACCTCCTTCATCAGTTGTATAAAGCGGTGCAAATCCACGTTCACAAAGAAAATCTGAAGGATAATCTGTGTATTTAAAATCATCCTGATATGGAAGCGGTAGAACAAAATTATCTTCAAAACTAAAAACAGTCGAAAGAGAAAGAGCTTCTTCCAGAGGATTGCAATTTATAGTAGAAACTGTTATCAAGGAATTTGGCTTTACTGTAACCTTTACAATTCCATCCGTAAGCTTTAATCTTGACTTTTTAAGAGTATCCTTCTGCCGCCAGGAGCTTGTTTCGTAAAGAAAGACGTTTTTTACTTCCTCAGCCTTTGTTAACGCTCTATTTTTAAGAACAAGATTGTATTCAATTGGCTCACAGGTTGTATTTGTAATAACAGTAGACCAATCCCCGGTTTCAGGATTACAGCCGGTAATATAAGAATAAGTTGCATTTCCAACAGCATGCCCGTCTCCTGCCGCCTTTCCATCTCCAAAACAGGCATCATCCACCATAGCCCAGCCGCGTTTTATAAACCTTGAAAAATGAAGGCTCATAAAAAAACCGGGATCAAGCTCATAATATCCGCTCCATGGAGTGTTTGCGGTAATAAGCTGCTTGTGACAGTAAGTAACTCCATCATAATAAGAAGCAATCACAGGCTGAAATTCATACAAAGTCATTTTTCCACCCGGATACATAGTGATGATTCTATTTGCAATATCCAGAACGCCGTTTAATCCATTCAGACCAGATCCATTTCCATCATACCGGCTTATGCTTTTTGCATATCCCATTGGAGAACTTCCTTCCGAAAACCAGACTTCCTTTCCTTTGCTGCGTAAAAGTGTAACAGCAGAATTGGACCAGCAGGTATAGTGGCTTCCAATAACATCTACAGCATTAAAAAGTTCTTCATCATTTAAAAGAAGATTTGCCTGATTCCAGGTTCCAACTTCATCACCTATTACAATTTTAATTTTAGAAAAGTCATAAGGAGCACTTTTATCTGATTTCAGTCTTTTTGAAAGATATTTTATCCATTCGCAATCCCATCCACGTTCATTTTGAGTTGCACTAACATAATCAAAAACAAGTCCAAACTTTGTATAAGTCTGGGTAAGATTTTCCCGATACCATTTATAGCGGTTTTCGTAGATTTTTTCTTTTGAAAGGTCAGCTCCATCAGAACGACCATCTTCTTTTTCTATCCAGAGAGGTTCACTCCACCAAAGCATATCAAGTGTAAGATTTGGATTGATTTTTTTTGCATCAGCACAAAGAATAAAGCCTGCCCCCCGAGTTACATCAGCTTTTTCTTCGCCTCTGCGCATTGTTGCAGGCTCTGTTCCAGAAGATGAATTTACATCGGCTCCCATTTCAATTTTTAAATGCTGAATTCCGATTCCATTTTCGCCAAACATAAGGTTCAAAAGTTCATTATATTTATCAGGATGTTCACTTTTGTAGTCAATTAAAAGCCTGGAAGAATTGTTTCCGCTGACCATTCCCATTCCACGCCACAGCTGATTCTGTTCACCGGAAATCCGCTGGGAATCAATTGCGATTTTTCTAGATTTTACATTCATATTTTCTCCAAAAATAAAACCATCGTATGCCAAAAAAAGCAAAAAAACAAAAATTATCTTTTTCATGTTTTTATTTTACAGACGAATTTTCTTTTTTCAATCTGAAATATTTCTTATAGTCTTAAAATATTAGCGTAACATGACTTTTCACTCAGATTATTGATTTTTTTTCCAAAGACTTGGAGCAATTCCCTCCTGAGAACGAAAAACTATTCCAAAATAGTTTAAATCTTTATACCCCACTGCCTGTCCAACCTGAGCAATAGAAAATTCCTGTTTTTCAAGAAGAGTTTTTGCAACTGAAATTCTTTTTTTTGCAAGAAATTCAAGAGGTCTCATCCCCATTGATTTCTTAAAAATTCTACAGAAATGCTGAACAGAAAGGCCTGCTGCTTTTGAAAGCTGTTCAATAGTTAAATCTTCCATATAATTTCTTTCCATAAGAAAAAGAGCAGCCTTTACTCCTGGGTGAACAGTCTTTTCATCAGAAAAAATAAGATTTCGAATCAAAAGAATGTAATCATAAAGCAAAAGCGAGCATTTTTCGCCTTCATAATGATTTTTTGAAAGTTTAAAAAGCCGCAAAAATGATGACTCAACTGTCTGAAAATTATTTTCCATAAAAGAATAAAAGAGAGGCTTTTCAAAACCCAGGTTTTTCATCAAAGAGTCAATATTTTCACCTCTGAACACAAGCCAGAAAGTTTGCCAGTCACCATTTTGTGGAAAATATTCGTGAGAAAAATGAGGCGGAAGATACAAAATATCTCCAGGTTTTAAAATCAACACATTTTGTTCCAATTTTAAAACCCCGGCTCCGGATTTTGTAAGCAAAAACTGATGAGAAGTTAATCCAATATCCCTTTTTATGTGATACTCAGGATTTGTTATTCCAATTCCCGTAAGATAAAAAGGCAGAGACTTTTCTTTTGTTATTACCGGATAAACCGAATCTGTCATAAAAAAAGTATAGCACAATCTTAAAATATGAGCAAAAATATTTATTTGACTTCTTAATATTCTGAACTTATAATTAAGTAATTAAATATTTATAAAGTTCTTATCAATTTAAAATAACAATAAAGGGGTCAACTTATGGGAAAAACAATTGCAGAAAAAATTTTTGACGCACATCTTATAGACATTCCATTTAAAAATACGTTTATTCTTTCCTTAGACCGGGTCTTCTGTCACGAAATTACCAGTCCCATAGCAATTAATGACCTAAAAGAAAGAAATTTAGATAAAGTTTTTGATAATACAAAAATTAAAGCCGTTATAGATCATGTAAGTCCAGCCAAAGACTCAAAAACTGCCCTTCAGGGAAAAATCATGAGGGAATGGGCTAAACGGAATAACATAAAAGATTTTTTTGATATTGGACGCAACGGGGTTTGTCATGCACTATTCCCGGAAAAAGGTTTTATCAGACCGGGCTTTACTGTAATTATGGGCGATAGTCACACTTGTACGCATGGAGCTTTTGGGGCTTTCGCGGCGGGAGTTGGAACTACAGACCTTGAGGTGGGGATTCTGAAAGGCGTATGTGCCTTCAGGGAGCCGAGGACCATTAGGGTTGAACTGACGGGCTCGCTTAAGGAAGGGGTTTACGCTAAGGATGTGATTTTGTTTGTGATTGGGAGGCTCGGGGTGAACGGAGCGAGTGACTGCGTTATTGAATTCTGCGGTCCTGTAATTGATTCTTTTGATATGGAAGCAAGAATGACAGTCTGCAATATGGCGGTAGAAGCCGGTGCAACCAGCGGAATCTGCAATCCGGATATGCATACAGTTGATTATTTGTGGGATTTTATTAAAGAAGATTTTGCAACAAAAGAAGATGCTTTAAAAGAATATTCAAAATATCAGTCAGATGATGATGCGCTTTATTATAAATCTTATTCTTTTGATTTATCTGATTTGGAACCCCTTGTAACTTACGGCTACAAACCAGACTGTGTAAAAACTGTAAAAGAAATGAGTGGCACAAAGATTGACCAGGTTTACATAGGTTCATGTACAAACGGACGACTTTCTGATTTAAGAATTGCGGCTGCAATTTTAAAAGGACATAAAATTGCGGATTCGGTAAGGGCAATTGTCTCCCCTGCAACTCAAAAAAAAAAAAAAAAAGCTTTAAACGAAGGAATAATAGAGACCTTTCTTGATGCAGGTTTTTGCGTAACAAATCCAACCTGTGGAGCCTGTTTGGGTATGAGCAACGGCGTTTTGGCAGAAGGTGAAGTTTGTATTTCCACAACAAACCGTAATTTTAACGGCAGAATGGGAAAAGGCGGAATGGTTCATCTTGCCAGCCCAGCTACAGCAGCTAAAGCGGCAATTTATGGTTATATAAATTAATTTTAAATAATTATTTTCAAATAATTAATTTCACAAATAATTAATTTCACATTGAAGGAAAAACTTATTATCTTTATAATATAGAATAACATAATAACTTAGGAGTTAGAAAAATGAAATCTTTTGGTGGCGCAGTTTTATTCTTGGATCGTTCTGACATAAATACTGACGAAATTATCCCTGCTAAATATCTTACAGAAAACACAAAGCAGGCCTTGCAACCATATCTTCTTGAAGATTTAAAACTTGACGGTTTTAATCCCAAAACAGACATTTCAGGTAAAAAAGTAATTATCACAAGAGAAAATTTTGGATGCGGTTCATCAAGAGAACATGCACCATGGGCACTGGAAGTAAATGGAATTTACACAGTTATTGCACCAAATTTTGCCAGAATTTTCCGACAGAACATGTTCAACAACGGACTTATGGCTATTGAAACAGACAAAAAATCTATTGAAGATATGTTCAAAACCTTTGCAGATAAAGATACAGAATGTAAAGTTGTAATAAACGATGACGGAAGTGCAAAAGTAAAATTGATTGCAGGTTCTTTATCTAAAAGCTATCCTTTCAAGCTTGGTGATTTTGAAAAAGCCTTGATTGAAAACGACGGCTGGATTGGCTACACAGATTCAAAGTATTAATTGTATCAAATAATAGTTCACGCAAATCTGATTTAACACTAAAAAAAATATAAACTGGAGCTGTGATTTCAAAATATGATTTCGCAGCTCCTTTTTTTTGTTTATTTTCAGTTAACAAAGAAGAATTATATTCAATATATCAAATTGTTATCAACTTTCAAAATTGAGGTATGTTATGAAAGAATTCGAGCAACTTTGTAAGGAATTTGAACAGCTGGATATAATGTCATACAGCGCTTATCTGACTGAAAAATCCCTTAATGTATTACCTGCTCTACAGGCAATTGCAGAAGATGGAATTGACGGTGCAAGTATCTTCTTTTCTTTTATCATCGGTGCAATTGTAGCAGATGGAAAACTGGCATCTGAAGAATATTTATTAATTTCACCACTGCTGAAAACCTTCTTCGGACAGACAGTTTCTTATGAAGAATGTAAAAAAGTCTTAAAAAGCTATAAAAAAGAATCAAAAGAACTTAAAAATGTTGTAAATCAGATGGTTGACATTCTGGGTCTTCTTTCTGATGAATTAAAAAATGATATTGTAATTATCTGCCTTATGATTTGCGCGATTGACGGTAAAGTATCGCTCAAAGAAAAAAAATGGATTAAACAATTAATCGCATAAACTATTCGCATAAACTTAATTTTTTAGAGGAATTATTATGAATAAAATTAAAATTATTACTGATTCATGTTCTGATTTAACTGTTGAACTTTTGAAAAAATACGATATTGATTACGCAAAAATGAATACCGTTCTTGAAGGAAAAACTTCAGAAGCCCTTCTTTCCTGGACAGCTCAGGATGTTAAGAATTTTTATGACATCATGAGGATGGGAACAAGAATTACAACTACACAGGTTCCTGTTGAAGAATTCCAGCGAGTGTTCACAAAATATCTTGATCAGAATATGGATATTATCTATATTGCCTGCAGTTCTAAGCAGTCTGGCTCTGTAAACACAGCAGCCGTTCTTGCAAAAAATGAACTTTCAGCTAAATATCCAAACAACAAAATCTACTGTATTGATTCTTTAAATGCTTCCATGGGTGAAGGTCTTCTTGCAATTGAAGCCGCAAAAATGGCAGCAGAAGGAAAAGCAATTGAAGAAATAAACGAAAAAATCCTTGCCATCAGAAAAAATGTCAACGAATATGCAACAGTTCACACACTTGAATGGCTGAGAAAGGCAGGACGTGTAAAAGCAACAGCAGCTTTTTTTGGAAACCTTATGGGTGTAAAACCAATTTTGATTGCAGACAGAGAAGGAAATCAGGTTGGCTTTAAAAAGGTAAAGGGACGCCAGACTTCATTCAATGAAATTGTAAAACTCATGAAAGAAGCACTAGAAGACCCGGCTAATCAGACAGTTTATTTATTGCATGGCGACTGTCCAGAAGAAGAAGTTGAACAGCTAAAAGAACTTATTCAAAAGGAAATCTCTCCAAAAGAAATTTACGTAAGCTTTATTGGACCAATTATTGGTGCTTCATGCGGTCCTAACGTTGTAGGTCTCTGGGCATGGGGAAAAGAAGTAACATACACTACAGGAGAATAGAATGGAGCTTCAAACTGTAGACGGTATACTTTTTTCCCAGATGATAAACCGGGGAACCAGCAATTTAAAAATACACGCCGAGGAAATCAACAACCTGAATGTATTCCCTATTCCTGATGGAGATACTGGCGATAACATGCTTATGACCATGGCAGGCGGCGACAAAAGTCTTGATAAAGCCACAACAAGCCTTTCTGAAACTTCTGAAAAAATTGCAAACGGTATGCTTTTGGGGGCAAGAGGAAATTCCGGCGTTATTCTTTCACAGTTTTTTGCTGGAATTGCAAAAGGCTTTAAAGGATTAGAAAAAGCAGATACCCAGCAGATAGGAAATGCTTTCAAGCATGGTGTCAAACAAGCTTATGATGCAGTAATGACTCCAACTGAAGGAACAATTCTTACAGTTGCAAAAGATGCAACTAATTATGCCTGCAGTATAAATGCTTCTACTCCGCTTGAATTTATTGAGGCCTTTATTGAAGAAGCAAAGCTTTCTCTTGCCAGAACCCCTAATTTACTGGAAGTTCTTAAAAAAGCAGGTGTTGTTGATTCTGGTGGAGCTGGACTTTTTTATATTGCCAGAGGAATGCGACAGGCTCTTTTGGGTGATACAAAGGATATCTATCATCAGCATCAAATTGATAATTCTGCTGCTAATCAGACAAATCAGACAGGAAAAGCACCGCTTGATTTGGATAAATTTACAGAAGACAGCGTTCTTGAATTTGGCTACTGCACAGAATTAATGTTGCGTCTGCAAAATGCCAAAACCAATCCACAGGAATTTGATGTAGGAATTGTAAAAAAGTTTCTTGAAGG
Organism: uncultured Spirochaetaceae bacterium; assembly: GCA_902802305.1. Lineage (GTDB taxonomy): Bacteria > Spirochaetota > Spirochaetia > Treponematales > Treponemataceae > Treponema_D. The sequence goes on along the minus strand of CADCLG010000024.1, from coordinate 42,735 downwards.
AATTGGTAATTCCGTTGTCTGCTTTAAGACTGGTACAATCATCAAACTGCACGTACACACTATGACACCAGATAAGGTTCTTGCTTTCTGCCAGCAGTTTGGGGAATTCCTTACTGTAAAAATTGAAAACATGTCCTTACAGCACAATAATCTTGGACAGGAAGCCGCAGGTGCAGATAAAACAACTGCTGCAGGAAATTCAGCAGATGCAGATGATTCTGAAGAAACTCTTGAAACAAGAATTAAACCTATGGAAGCTGAACACAAAAAATTTGCACTTGTTGCAGTTGCTGCCGGAGATGGAATTAAACAAACTTTCAAAGATTACGGTGTAGACCAAGTTGTAGATGGCGGTCAAAGCATGAATCCGTCAGCAGAAGATTTTATCAAGGCCTTTGAAAAAATAGATGCTGATACAATTTTTGTTCTTCCAAATAACGGAAACATAATTTTATCTGCTAAACAGGCTGCAAAAATGTATGAAAAAGCAGACATTCGCGTAATAGAATCAAAAACTATTGGTGAAGGTTTTGCCGCAATCACAATGTACAATGCAGAAGCTGACAATACAGAAGAAATTATTGAGCAGCTCAACTCTGCAATGGAAGGAGTTCTCACCTACAGTATTTCTCACTGTGTTCGAGATGCTCAGATGGACGGTCTGACATTGCACCGTGGAAATTACATCGGTTTTTCTGATAAAAAAATCATTGCTACAGAAAAAGACCGCAAGCTGGCAACAATTTCTACAATAGATAAAATGGACTTTACCGATCATGAAGTCTGCATTTTTATCCGCGGAAAAGATTCTTTAACGACAGAAACCGAAGAAATCGTTTCCTACCTTAAAAAGAAGGTTCCAAACCTGGAGCTTTACGAAATTGACGGTGGACAGGATATTTACAGCTATATTTTGATTCTGGAGTAATACAATTTTATGATTTTTGCAATTTATCTTATTGCTGCGATATGCAGTTATTTGATTTCTGCAATAAACCCTGCGATTGAGCTTTCTAAATTGATTTATCACAAGGATATACGCAATGAAGGAAGCGGCAATCCGGGATTTACCAACTTTAAGCGGGTTTTCGGTAGCAAATACGCATGGGTAGTATTTTTGCTTGATATTTCCAAAGCCTTAGTTCTTGAAATTATTTTTGGAGCAATTTTTCAAAAATACACAGGACAAAGACAGTTTGGAATAGCATTTACAGGGCTTTTTGCAATGCTGGGTCATGCCTATCCTATCTGGTATAAGTTTAAAGGTGGAAAAGCCTTTTTGGTAATAATTACAACAATGTATATGGTTGACTGGAAAGCAGGCTTAATTGCAACAGCAGTTCTTGCCCTTTTTCTTTTTACAAGCCATTATATGTCCTTGTCTACAATTATTGCCTTATTTGCAGGAGCCTTTTCCCTTTTCTTTTTCAAAAATGATTTTACTGCTGATTCACTTGGTATTCTCACGAATCAGTCAGCTTATTATCTTACAATAGGAACAATGATTTTTTCTGCACTTTTTGTTGCCTTAAGACACAAGGAAAACATCAAAAATCTTTTACATGGAAGTGAAAGAAAGTTTTACTTCAGAAGTAGTAAAAAAAATCAGACAGAAAACCTAAAAACAGAAGATTAAATATTCATCTAAATCTTTATCATTCAGAAACTAATCCTTTTTCGATAAGTTTCTGGATGATAATATTAACAATTTCCTCTGGATTTTTATTATCAGTTTCAACAATTAAATCAGCAAACTTATAATCGTTATTATCTATACCGTAAAAATCCTTATAGCGGGCAGTATCTTCCCTGTCTCTCATGGCAGTAAAATCTTTAATTGCCTGTAAATCACCACCTTCACGGTTATAAACGCGACCAGCACGAGTGTCATCACTGGCATAAAGATAAACTTTTAAATCTGCTTCTTTAAGCATCCAGATGGCAAGACGGCTTCCTAAAACACAGGCTTCTTCAAGAGCCAGCTCAACCTGGTGTTTATCCACATATTTATCATAAGAATCATCATCCCGAGCAGCATCAATAACTTCCTTCAAAGTCATTCCTTTTTCTGCAGCCAGCTGACGGAAGGTATAATTTATAAGCTTTATTCCAAGTTTTTCTGCAAGCAATCCACTTACAGTAGTATTTCCACAACCGGATTTTCCACTAATTGCAACCCGCAAATCTTTATTCAATTTCATAAAATTAAACCTCCAAAACTATTCAATATTCTTGCTCTGTTCCCGGATATTTTCCAGAGCATCCTTTGCAGTGATAACCATTGCTCCAACCTCTGTAAATTGATTTTTACTTCCGATTGTGTTAATTTCACGGTTCATTTCCTGGCAGATAAAATCAAGTTTTTTACCCGGTGTAGGATTTTCTGCAAGTTCCTTACGCATTGCCTGAATATGACTTTGAAGCCTTACAATTTCTTCATTTATTGTATATTTTATCATCATTGAGGCAGTTTCGGTCATAATCCTGTTTTCATCAATCACAAAATTATTATCGCCAAGAATCTCAGCAAACCGGGCTTTTATCTGTTCTTTAAAAGACTCTTCCATCTTTGGCTGAAAATCCTTGAAAAAATCAGCACAGACAGCAAGTTTTTCGAGTTTGCTTTCCAAATCCTTTTTCATATTAAGCCCTTCCCTCTGGCGGTCATTACAAAAAGCTTCAAGAGCTTTATCAAATACAGGCTCAATCAGTTTTTTATAGTCATCGGGATTATAATTTTTATTAGAGTTTAAAACCCCAGGCTGAGACAAAATCAAGCTTAAAGGAATATTATTTTTGTCATAACCGCAGGCTTCAGAAACCTTTTGAATTGCCGCAAAATAACCTTTAGCCATATTTGTATCAGCATAAACTTCACTGTCACTTTCGTATTCTTTTATGCGGATAAAAACATCAACCTTACCACGGACAATTTTTGAAGTTATTTTATTTCTAAAATAAGCTTCCAAAGCATTCAAAAAAGGAGGAAGATTAATTGTCAAATCCAGAAATCGTGAATTAACTGATTTTATTTCTACACTTATCAAAGCTTTTTCATTAGAAAGCTCCTGATAAGCATAACCTGTCATACTTGTCATTTAAGCACCTTCTATTATGTTCTCTTAATTTCTATTAATTATTTATCAATTTCTATTATTTTCTTCAATTTCTAAAACTTTACGGCCAATCTTCCAGTTATCTCCAGCTCCCATTGTTACAAAGAGATAACCAGCTCTATATTCCTGGCCAGCTTTTTCATTAATTTGCGATAAAACAAAATCTGTACCATCAAGGATTTCTTCAAAATATTTTACAGTTTTATCTGGATAATTTTTAACTACCTGATCATAAAGTTTTTTTCCTGTTATAGAAAAATCACCAGGATTTTCGCGGGCAGATGAATAGATTTTATTAAGAATTATTACATCAGCAGAATCAAAGGAAGAAGCAAAATCTTCAAAAAGAGCCTGAGTTCTGGAATAAGTATGGCTCATAAAATCAACTATAATTTTTCGATTTTTATAAAAATCCCTGTAACCGGCAAGAGTTGTTTTTATAGCAGTTGGATGATGTCCGTAATCATCAATAACCAGTACATCATCACCATTTTTTGTTTTAAAATCGCCAACAATTTCGCTTCTGCGCTTACCGCCAGAAAAATTAAGAAGACCACGGGCAATATTTTCCTTATAATCCAAAGGATTTTTTCCATAGGTTCTAAGCAGCTGACACACAAGGGCAAGAGCCGCATTTGCATCTAAAACTTCATGCTTACCAGGAAGAGACAAAGCAAAAACTTCCCCCTCTCCAGCACCTGATTTATCTTCAAAAAGTTTTACACTAAAGCAATTCTTTTCGTTTTTTACGCCATCATAAGTAAGCTTATATTCTCCCACAGCCTTTAAACCATAAGGAAGTAATTTTATATCATTACGTTTGCCTTGTACAATTTCTGCAACTTCTACAGCACCTTTGTCATCGGCACAGTAAATAAGCTCCCCGCCTTCAGGCAATTTGCATACATAATCAACAAAGGCATCTCTTATAGATTCATAAGTCGGATAATAATCTTCGTGGTCAGACTCCACAGAAGTAAGGATTATTTTCTGAGGACAAAAACTCATAAAGTGGCGCTGATATTCGCAGGTTTCGGCAACAAAGATGGATTTTTCACTTTCACCAACCAAAGGCGAAGTATAGGTGCAGGTCCCGCCAAAAGAGTTTATAACGCTGCCTGCAAGTACCTGACTTGGCAAATCATTAATTTCTTTTAAGATTGTACCGACAAGCCCAGTCGTAGAAGTTTTTCCGTGAACACCACAGATTCCGCAGGAAAAAGCACGGGCACTGTAGGCACCGAGAGCTTCTGTATAAAGCAGGCAGGGAATACCACGTTTTGTAGCTTCAATTAAATCTGGATTTACATCCAGCTTATAGGCAGAAGAATAAACAACAAACTGAACACTGTCATTAATATTTTCTGCGGCAAAAGGCAGGGCTTTTATATTCAGTTTTTCAAGAATCTCGTCGGTGTAAAAGCGCTCCGAAACATCAGAACCGGTAATTATTGCACCGTTATGAACAAATATTTCTACAAGGGCTGCCATTCCGGTTCCCTTGATTCCTACAAAATGAAAATGAAGACCGTGCAGGTCGGACGGTAAGGATATTTTTTGCTGCATGAAACAATTATAATGTTATAAAAAAATCAATGCAATTGAAAAAGAATAGCTTATGCAATAATTACTATAATTATAAAAGCTTAAAAATCTAATTACGGCAGGCCATCTTTGACATCAACTTGTGGAGACTTTGTAAGAGTTCAACAGCATCATCAAGTTCCATAAGATTATTGCACATCATCTGTTTTGGAACATCAAGACATTTTATACGAAGTTCTCTTCCCTTTTCCGTAAGATTAATAAATACCGTGCGCTCATCCTTGGAGCTTCTGGTTCTGGTTACAAGTCCCTGAGCTTCCATTTTTTTGAGCAAAGGTGTCAAAGTTCCAGAATCAAGGAAAAGTCTTGTGCCCAGTTCCTTTATTGTTACATTGTCCTTTTCCCAGAGAGAAAGAAGTGTTATATAGGAAGTATATGTAAGTCCAAGCGGTTCCAGAATCGGAGCATACAATCTTATGATTTCCTTGGAGCAGACATAAAGTCCAAAACAAATCTGATTATCAAGAGCAAGAGAATTATAATCTGATTGTTCACTCGTTTTTGTAATTGTTTCTTCTTTAGTGTCTTCAGTGTCTTCCATAAAAGATTAAATCCTTAAAAAAAAATCAAAAATATTTAATATATTGTACACAATTTAATTGACAAAATCAATATTATATATTATATTTCTTAATAGAGATTGATTGTACACAATTTAATCTAAAACAATACTTATTAAAGAGGTGATGTTATGGGTATCTATGATTATTCAGTAAAAGCAAGAGACGGAAAGGATGTTTCCATGAAAGATTACGAAGGAAAGGTTCTTTTAATTGTAAACACAGCTACAGGCTGTGGTTTTACACCACAGTACAAAGGACTCCAGAATCTTTATGATAAATATAAAGAAAAAGGTTTTGAGATTCTGGATTTTCCATGCAATCAGTTTATGAATCAGGCACCTGGTTCTGACGAAGAAATCCATACCTTCTGTACAGGACGCTTTGGCATTACCTTCCCTCAGTTTGCAAAAATTGACGTAAATGGAAAAAATGAAGAGCCTCTTTTCGGCTACCTTAAAAATCAGAAAAAAGGTTCTATCGGACCAAGAATTAAATGGAACTTTACAAAGTTTCTTGTTGCTAAAGACGGAACTGTATTAAAGAGATTTGCACCGGCCGAAACACCAGAAGAAATTGATGAATATATTGGAAAGGCATTGGAGGCATAAGATGATTTACGATTACGAAATTACTACCTGCAAAGGCGAAAAACTCAGTCTTTCTGAGTTTAAAGGAAAGGTTATTCTTATTGTAAATACAGCTACAGGCTGCGGTTTTACTCCACAGTATGAACCGATTGAAAGCTTGTATAAAAAATATCATGACAAGGGACTTGAGATTCTTGATATCCCTTGCAACCAGTTTGGAGGACAGGCACCAGGCAGCGACGAAGAGATTCATGAGTTCTGCACTGTACACTATAATACAACCTTCCCTCAGATGAAAAAATCTGATGTAAACGGCGAAAATGAACTTCCCCTTTACACTTACCTTAAAGCACAAAAAGGATTTGAAGGTTTTGATGAACACCAGTTTAAAGGCGTTCTTGAAAACATGTTTGCTGCGGCAGATCCAGACTGGGCAAAAAAGCCTGATATTAAATGGAACTTTACAAAGTTTGTAATTGACCGCCAGGGCAATGTAGTTGCAAGATTCGAGCCAACTGCTGATATGCAGAAGGTTGAAGACTGCATCAAAACACTTTTGTAGTTCATGATAACTCACACGGCTTAAGTCTTTTTAAGCCGATTTTTCTTTTTATGGAGGATTTTTGAAATGACTTATGCAGTAAGATACTATACCAAAACAGGAAACACCAAAAAGCTGGCCGATGCTGTTGCTGCTGAGCTTGGTGTTACAGCTCAACCAATCAGTAAGCCGGTTACCGAAAAGGTAGACTTGCTTTTTCTTGGAAATTCCTATTACGCCTTTACAATAGATCCAGAAGTTAGAAAATTTGTTGCATCTCTGGATAAGGAAAAGGTTGGAAAAATAGTTAATTTTGGTTCAGCCGCTATGCTCAATTCTACTTACAAAAAGGTTAAGGCTGAGGCTGATAAGGTTGGCATTCCAATGCTGGAAGAAGAATTTCACTGCAAGGGAGAATTCAAGGGAATCCATAAGGGAAAGCCAGACCAGGAAGATTTAAAAGCTGCGGCAGAATTTGCGCGAAAAATCAAGCAGCAATTCGAAGACTAAATTAAATTTAAGGTAGCAGGGATAAGGTTTATGCAGACAGAATTTAACATTCAGGAATATATGACAAAAGGCGTTGAGAGAGTTGTTGCAGATGCACTAAAGGCAACTTTTTCAAATCCGGCAGAAAGTGCTTTTATGCTTAAGTTTGCAGCAGCATCTAAAAAGGCTTCTCAAAAAAGGGCTCAAGCCGAAAAAAATGGAGAACATATTCCGCCTTTTTTAATTGCCAGTATAACTTCTTCCTGTAATCTTCACTGTGCAGGCTGCTATTCCCGCTGTAACCATGCAACCGTAGACGAAGAACCACAACATCAGCTCACCGGTCAGGAATGGCGGGCTGTTTTTGAAGAAGCTGATGAATTAGGAGTAAGCTTTATTCTTCTTGCGGGTGGCGAACCTCTTTTAAGAAAGGATGTAATTGACCACGCAAGCCAGATGAAAAATATCCTTTTTCCAATCTTTACAAACGGCACCTTTATTGGTACCCCCTATCTGGAACTTTTTACAAAACATCGCAATCTGATTCCCGTGCTCAGCATAGAAGGCAACAAAGAAGTAACTGACAGCCGCCGCGGAAATGGAGTTTACGATAAGCTTATTACCGCAATGAATAATCTGCAGGAAAGAAAACTGATTTTTGGTGTTTCCATTACAGTTACAAAAGAAAACATCAACGAAGTTATTTCAAAGGAATTTATCAATGGACTGCGTGAAAAAGGCTGCAAGCTTGTACTTTACGTTGAGTTTGTTCCTGTTACAAGCGAAAGCGAAGAACTTGCCCCGGGAGACCAAGAAAGAGACCAGCTTAAAGCATTTATCGATACTTCCCGAGTTGATTATGAAGACCTGGTTTTTGTTTCCTTCCCAGGTGATGAAAAAAGCTCAGGCGGTTGTATTGCAGCAGGAAGAGGCTTTTTCCATATCAATTCTCATGGTGGTGCAGAACCTTGTCCTTTCTCTCCATATTCTGATATAAGTGTTCGTGACACTTCCCTGCGACAAGCACTTAAATCAAGACTTTTCAGACTTTTACAGGACGGCGACTATCTTAAAGATGACCACAAGGGTGGCTGCGTTCTTTACGAAAAAAGAAATGAAGTCGAAAAAATCATACAAAGCGCTTCATAAAAAAAATCCCCATCTGCAACGCAGAGAGGGATTTAAAGATGTAAACAACATACGGGAAAAATGTATGTATAAGCGGATAACGGGAGTCGAACCCGCCTTTCAGGCTTGGGAAGCCCGCATACTACCGATGTATTATATCCGCAAAATAATTATATAAGATTTCTTTTATTAACCTTAGACTAAACTCAAATAAATCTGATCTGCCAGTCCAAAACCTGCATTCTTAGTCATAGCAGTTGCATATTCATCAAAAAGCATATCTTCATAAGTTTGAGTTGCAAAATCACCTTCATAAGCTTTTGAAACAGTTTTTCTCATTGCAGAAAGCATTTGCTTAACAAAATAACCTTCCAGTTCCAAAGCTGATTCATAAAGCTTAGAAGTTTTATCAATAGTTTTTGATTGAACGTGTGGATTAGCCTGATTTGCTGCGGCACCTGAAGGAAGTGCATTCTTATCAGCAGCTGCAGAAAAAGTTCCTGAATATCCGGTAGTATATTCTCCGTTTAATCTTCCATCCTGCGCAATTTGATTTGAAGCAAGAGTTCCATTACCTTCGTTTTGAGATTGAAGTCTTTTTACTAATTCATTGAACTTTTGCTCATCAGTATTATTTTTTGCCGTAAGTAAAGAACTTTGACCATTACTTAATGCATTATTTATATTTACTATTCCAACATTCATAAAAAACTCCACAAGCAGGATTTTAAGGGTGCAACCCTTAGGAGAGGAGGTAGCGACCAACAACGTGGGCGCGAGGGGGAGACTTCCCCCTATTTACTCTACCTCTTAAGATTTACCGCTGTACTAAGCATACTGTCGCTGGTTTGAATTGCCTTTGAATTGAACTCGTAGGCACGCTGGGCAACAATCATCTGAACCATTTCGTTTACAACAGAAACATTTGACATTTCCAAAAACTTATGACGTACATCACCAAAACCTTCACTACCAGGACGTCCAGGAATTGCTTCACCACTTGCCGCTGTAACCTTAAAAAGATTATCTCCTTCCGCACGCAAACCTACTGCATTCGGAAAACGATATAATTCCAACTGACCTACTTCTACCGGTTCATTGCCGCCATTAACCTTTACACTTACGCGGCCAGTTTGAGTTACATTTAAAGTTGAAACATCATAACCTTCAGGTAAAATTATTTCCGGCATAACACGGAGACCGTTTGAAGTTACAAGCTGACCGTTTGAATCAATTTTGAAGCTACCGTCTCTTGTGTAAACATAACTTCCGTCATATTTTTCTACTCGGAAAAAACCTTCACCAACAATCGCTACATCAGTATCAACACCGGTATTCTGCAAAGAGCCCTGATTCATTACCCGCTGAGTTGCAGCAATCTTAACACCAGTGCCCTGCTGAATTCCCACAGGAGTAACTGTATCTTCAGTGGCAGGAGTTCCAGCCAGTTTTATATTCTGATATACCAAATCTTCAAATTCTACGCGCTGCTGTTTATAACCAGTTGTATTTACGTTAGAAAGATTGTTTGAAATTGCATCAATATTTGACTGCTGACCATTCATTCCAGTCGCTGCTGTCCAAAGTGATCTTACCATTTTTTACCTCTTTACAGCCTATTTATAAACAGCAACTTTTGTCCAAAGTGTGCTCATCATTGAATCTTCAGAAGTGATTGTTTTCTGATTTGCTTCATAAGCGCGGTTTACTTCAATCATCTGAACCATTTCGTTTACAACATTTACATTGGAAGTTTCTGTATAATTTTGAATGAATCTTGGGCGTTCGCTTCCTTCTGCAATATGGGCTGGACCTGAAATATCGTTAGCTGAATAAAAACTGTTTCCCATTTTTTTCAGATAACGTTCATTATCAAATCTTACGAGCTTAAAACGGTCAATTTCTGAACCATCTTCTGATTTAGTGATAATACCGTCTTCGTTTACATTGATTTTATCATCCTCAAGATAAATATATCCTTTTTCACCCAAAACAGGATAACCATCCTTTGTCTCAAGAATGCCTTCTTTTCCAATTAAAAAGTTGCCGTTTCTTGTGTAGCGCTCACCATTTGGAGTATCAATTACATAAAAACCTTGTCCACTTAAAGCAACATCGGTCTGTGAATTAGTAAGTCTAAAAGAGCCTTGAGTAAAATCTACGTAATTTTCATTTGTTTCTACGCCAAGACCAAGCTTTCCAATAACAGGAGCAGCATCTGCACTGCCCATTCCATTTTGCAAATGATAGACACCATCTGCATTAGTTCGGCGGATTAACAATTCAGGAAAGGATTTACTTACAGCAATATCGCGTTTATAACCAGTTGTATCAACATTTGCAAGATTGTTGGAAATTGCATCCAGTCGATTCTGCTGTGCATTCATTCCTGAAGCGCCGGTGTACCAGCCACGAATCATTATTTTTCTCCCATAAATTAAGTTTGTTTACATCTATACTTTTTTATCGGAAGCAGAAAAATAATGTTTAGGAAAAAAAATTAAAGATTCGCCCCACCAGTAAGCTGATTTTTAAAGTTAATACTTGCACTTTCACGTGAAAGTGATATACTAAGATTAATATTGTTTGTTCACAAAATAAACATACGCTAAAAAAAACTAAAACTAAGTAAGGATAAATTATGAAAAAGATTTTTTTATTTTTATTGCCTCTTCTTTTTGCAATAGCTTTTATTTCCTGCCAAAAAGAAGCACCACAGACACCAGAACAACCACCAGCAGGTCCTACTCTTACCGGTCAGTCTACAATTCCAGATAATCCGCTTGCTGTAGAAACCTCTGATACCACTCCCTGGAATGGAAGTGCTTCTTCAAATGAAGAAATCGCTGACGAAGCTCCTGCTGACGGAATTACAATCAGTAAGCTTCAATTAATTTCTATCGGACCAGGTGCCGACTGTTCTACAGAAATGACTGCAAACTGGCATTCTCCTCTTCCAGTAAATTATATAGAGTTTACAACAGCTGATGATACAAGCTTTGCCAAAGCCGCAAAAGTCTGGGTAAAGGGCGAACTTACTAAAGGTAACTTTACAGATACAGATGCAAAAGATAATACTAAACAAAAAAAATACGGCTGGAATAACGGCAGTGGTCAGCTTGATAATACAAAATTTTACTTCTGTAAGGCTGATTTAAAGCAGCTAAAACCCAATACAGATTATATTTACAGAGTTGGAACAAAAGGCTCTTCACCAGAAGTATCTGATACATTTAAATTTAAGACAGCAGGAAGAAAAGGCGGACAATTCTCCTTCTTCTGGGCATCTGATTTACATACTCCATCCGGCAGTTCATCTTACACAAAACGCATAAGTGAACTTATTGGATTTGCAAATGCAAATCTAAAAAAAGCAGAACTTCCAGAAATTGATTACGTTTTATTCAGCGGAGATCTTGTAGAAGCAGGTGCCGTTTATCAGGACTGGCTTTATTGGGATGCTATTCCAGAACATAAAGACTATATGTGGGCAACATGCACAGGAAATCATGATTATTACTGGTATAATGGTTACAGAAATTCCAGTGGAGATAAAGCCAGAGTTTCTCCTCGCTGGCAGTATGAATGTACAGCATTCCCTTCAACAAACCACTACACAGCTTCTGATGGAAAAGTTGCAAGCCTTCCTCCATCAAATTACTGGTATCTTTATAATCGCGTTCTCTTTATCGGAATTGATTCCATGTCTGAAGAAAGCGTTGATTCTGAATATAATGAAAGCATTTCGAATCAAAAAAAATGGTTTAAAGATGTAGTGGCAAAAAATGAGGGAAAATATGACTATATCATTGCATTCCAGCATTACCCATATTTCGAAGGAAATCAACCTGTTGAGTGGGGACCTTACGATAAATGGAGATCAGTTTTTGATGCTGCAGGTGTAGATTTTGCCCTTGGAAGTGACAGTCACGAGTATGCACGCTCATTTGAACTCAATAAAAACAAAAAAATTGCATCAGATAAAAACGGAACTGTTTACGTAACAAGTCCAATGACAGAAGGAAGCTCACTTGATGGAATAAGCAATGAATATTCAAAAAGTGGCAGTGGAAGATGTGAATTTTATGGTGGTGGCTGTAAAGGCGGATGCTATTTTGTAGTTAATTCAAACTCTATTACAATGTATTTGATTGGAGCACAAGGAAGAATCTTTGATCAGAAAACTGTTGGAAAAAAGAAGAGAGCCTGGAATTAACAAGACTTTTAATTTTTTGTGATTGGAACATATTTCGTTTGCAAATCGCATTGAGTGGAATTATAATATTTATATCTATTAATTGGTAATAGGAAAAGATAAATAGAATAAATTAAGGAGTTTTTATGGCAAACGAAGAACCAAGAGTATTGGCCATTATTTTAGGAGGAGGAAAAGGAACACGTCTTTATCCGCTGACAAAGGAACGCTCTAAACCTGCCGTTTCTTTCGGAGGAAAATACAGAATTGTAGATATTCCTCTTTCAAATTGTATCAATTCAGGGTATAAAAAAATATACCTTTTAACACAATTTAATTCAGCTTCCCTCCATCTGCACATCACTAATTCTTACAACTTTGATCGTTTTTCAGGTGGTTTCGTAGAGATTCTGGCTGCAGAACAAACTCTTGAACATTCGGGCTGGTATGAAGGAACTGCTGATGCTGTACGCAAAAACTTCATCCACTTTAAGTCACAAAAACCAACACATTATGTTATTTTGTCTGGTGATCAGCTTTACAAAATGGATTTAAAGGCATTTATGGATGCTCATATTAAATCCGGTGCAGAAATTACAATTGCAACAACTGCTGTAAACCGACACGATGCTTCTGGTTTTGGTATTATGAAGATTGACAGCGAAAACCGCGTTAAAGAGTTCATGGAAAAACCAAAGCCAACTTTGAACATCGATGACTGGAAGATTCCAGCAGAAGCCCGCGGAACTTTGCCACCAGAGAAAGAATACCTTGCATCTATGGGTATTTATATCTTCAATGCCAGCACTATGGAACAGTGTCTGCTTGGCGAAAACGAAAAATACACTGACTTTGGTAAGGAAATCCTTCCACTTGCTATTGGAAAACGCAAAATCTGTTCTTATCTCTTTGACGGATACTGGGAAGACATCGGAACTATCCGCAGCTTCTACGAAGCAAATATCGCACTTACAGAACCTTATCCTGCATTTGATTTTTACGGCAACACTTCTCCAATTTATACTCACATGCGCAATCTGCCTCCTTCAAAAATCAACAGCGCTAATATTACTTCTTCCCTCACATCTGAAGGATGTATTATTACAGATTGTAAACTAAATCGCTCTGTAATTGGTGTACGCTCAATTATTGAAAACGGAACCGAACTTGACGGTGTAATTATGATGGGTGCTGACTATTACGACAGCGAGGAAGAAAAGGCAGAAAACCGCGAAAAAGGCCAGCCAAACACAGGAATTGGAAAGAACTGTAAGATTGCAAACACAATTATCGATAAAAACGCAAAAATCGGAAATAATTGTAAAATCGGTGTTACAGGCCGCAAGTATGAAGACGGCGATCATGGCTCTTTCTACAGTGCAGACGGTATTATTGTAATCAGAAAAGGTGCTGTTATTCCTGAAGGGACAGAAATCTAAGCTGATTTTGTCTTTTTAGAGCAAAAATTGAATAAAACGGGTTGTTCAACAGGTAATACTGACGGGCAATCCGTTTTTTTTTTATAAAAAAAGAAGAAAAAGCGGGAGATATTTAAACTTAATGCCGGAAATGTACGATAAACTAGGAGAATTATTGAGCGAAAGGTTGGATAAAGGAGAAGAAAAGAAAGAGGATAAAGCTGAAAAAAAAGATAATATAAACGAGAAAAAGCACTATACAAGCAATACAGATTCTCAAGATATGCATAAATATACAGAAAATATGCAATTTTCAACCAAAATCACATCTGCATTACATACACTAGATATAGCGTACCCTTTTACTGTATCTGATGTAAAAAGCCGATACAGAAAATTGCTTAAAAAATATCATCCTGATACCTCATTTAATAATAATACTATACAAGACACTAAGATTGTCGACAAATTAAGACAGTTACAGCTTGAAAAATTACAGGAAGCTTACAAAACCTTAAAAGATTACTTCGGGATAGAATAAAATACAAAGATAAGAAGTATACTGTATTATTTTGTATACAAATTGAGAATTATAAAAATCGTTATTTTTCACAAAAATTACAATAAAGAATAAAAATTAAGCCTGCTCCCACTCTTCCAGTTTTCGGTGAAGAGTTTTACGTCCAATTCCTAAAACATCAGCGGTCTTAGATTTGTTCCCGTTATTAGCAGCAAGATTTTCCTGAATGATTATTTTTTCAGCTTCATCCATTGGAATGCCCAGTGGAATGGAAATAACCTTTTCTTCACTGCTGGCCCTGATGGATGACGGTAAATCCTGTATTGTAATTTCATCGCCTGTACACATAACAACTGCACTTTCTACACAGTTTCGTAATTCACGGATATTTCCAGGCCAGGAATATTTGAGCATTGCAGACTTTGAATGATTGTCAAAGCCCTTTATATTTTTTTGATTTTCCAGATTGAACTCTCGCAAAAAAGAATGCATTAAAAGAGGAATATCATCCTTGCGGTCTTTGAGGGACGGCATTTCAATACGAACAACATTAAGACGATAATACAAATCTTCACGGAAACGACCAGCCTTAACTTCTTCCTCAAGATTTTTGTTGGTGGCTGCAACAACACGGACATCAATAGAAATTGTATTTTCTGCACCTACCCGCTCAATTGTTTTATCTTGCAAAACTCTAAGCAGCTTTACCTGAGTGCTCAAATTGATTTCACCAATTTCATCAAGGAAAATTGTTCCGCCGTTTGCAAGTTCAAAACGTCCTTTTTGAATATTATCAGCTCCAGTATAAGCTCCCTTTTCGTGACCAAACAACTCACTTTCCAAAAGGCTTTCTGAAAGAGCGGCACAGTGAACGGTAATTAAAGGCATATTTTTTCTAGGAGACTGCTCATGAATAGCCTTAGCAACCAGCTCCTTTCCAACACCACTTTCGCCGGTAATCAAAACAGAAGCTTTTGTTGGCGCTGCCTTTTGAATGATTGCACGAACTTTATTCAACTCAGCAGATTTACCAATCATTTCATCTGGAGAAGCATTTTTTCTTAATTTTTCCTGCAATTCAGTAATTTTTAAAGACTGTTCCCGACCTTTAAGAGCATTTTTTACAACAAGGTTCAAGTGATCCAAATCAAGAGGTTTGGTCAAAAAATCAAAGGCACCAGACTTTATGGCAGCAGTTGCATCATCAATACTTCCGTGACCAGTCAAAACTATAATCGGAATTCCTGGATATTTTGTCGTAACCTGGCGAACAACTTCCTCACCGCTAATTCCGTCCATTCGTAAATCGGTAATTACAAGGTCAATTCCGCCTTTATCAATAAGCTCTAGACCTTCCTTCCCGTTAGCGGCTTTTTTTACGTTGTAACCTTCCAGTTCAAAGTTGTCTGCAAGTCCGTTTCTTATATTTTCTTCATCATCTATTGTTAAAATTGTAAACATATATCATCCTTTTCGGGGATTTTGCAACTATCACCCATATTTTAATTCCAATTATTCATTCTGGGAAAGCAGTTTTTTATCTTTTTGAGGAATCGGGAAAATCAAAGTGAAGACAGTTCCCTTTCCAACTTCGGATTCAACCTGAATATCACCAGAAAAATCTTTTACAATTTTATAAACCATTGTCATGCCAAGTCCGGTTCCATTAGCTTTAGTCGTGTAATAAGGCTCAAAAATCTTACTGATTGTTTCCGGAGTCATTCCACTTCCGTTATCACAAACGCGAATAACATATTTATTATCTGAATAAGCACATTCAATAAGAAAGGTTCCGTCAGAAAAACCGCTTTCAAGCTTTGATTTTATTGCTGAGAGTGCATTTTGTGCAAGATTCATGAGTGCTTCACGGAATAATTTTTCATCAAGCATAATTCTACGACCGTTTTCTGGCTTTTTAAGCTCGACTTTTATATTGTCTTTCTTAAACTCAGGCTTAATAAAATCAATTATTGGCGAAATAACTTTTACTGGATCTTTTAACTCTAAAGTAGATTTTACAGGGCGGACTGCCATTAAAAAATCCATGACCAGCTTGTTTAAATGGTCAATTTCATCATTTACTACATCAATATGATCTTCTACAAACTTTTTAGGAGGAAGAATATCATTATTTGAACGGGCTTTTTCTAATGCTTTTTGAATTAATTGAATATGAATAGAAATTGCACCAAGAGGATTTTTTATTTCATGAGCCATTCCAGCCGCAAGATTTGTTAGATTTGCAAGATTTTCCATGCGGTGAAGCAGAACTTCCTGATTTTTTGATTCAGTTATATCCTGAATAACAAAAATACGGCCGGAAAGTACATTATTATGCATCAAAGGCAGCATTGTGATTGTTAAAAATCGCACAGAACCACCGGAAGTAACAGTTGTAAACTCATCAGAACTGTTGGTAATTTCTTTTTCGGCACATTTTTTAAAATATGCGGCAATTTCTTCGTCTTCCAGCAAATCCCAGACAGGAAGCGTTTTTTTATCTTCGTTATGATTTTTGAAGGTTAGTCGGCTTTCAAGAATTGTATTACTCTGCTGAAGAATAAAATTATTATCAACAATCATAAGTCCGGACGAAAGAGATTCAAGAATTGAATTGAGAGATTCGTTTTCGTCAACAATTTTTTCAAGCAATTCAATAAGCTGCTCTTTTGAAAGCTTTTCTACCTTTTGAGAAAGTCTTTTGGCATAACTACGCATATTTTCACCTCTAAGCTGGCAGATAAATGCCTTTAAGATGTTAAGAACTTAGTGCTTTTGTAATTATTTTATCATAAGTCTGATTTATTCGGCTTATTTCACGTATAAGATTTTCAAGTGCAGACTGAACAGGCTGATTATATAAATTAACGTTTTCCCAGCTTTCCTGAACGGTTTTAATTAATTCAGAAGAAGCAAGGCAGCCCTCTGGACTATGCAGAAGTCGCGATTTACACATGGCAATTTCGCTCAAAAAGATTTTAAGTTCAATCTTTGGGACAAACTTATCGCATTTTTTTATAAGCTCAGCTGTATTTGGAATTGAACCATGAGTTAATTCATACATAAAATCATCTGCCTGCTTTTTTAATTCATTGATTGGAACAGGCAGGTAACTTAAAAGAAAATCAGAAATTGTACTATTAAAATTATCCTTATGGAAAACGCGCTGAATAACTTCAATCTGTTTATCAAGAGTACGGTCAGAAAAAGTATAAGTTCTAACCCGCGAAAGAATTGTCGGCATGACAGCATTACGGCGGGTTGTCAGCAGGATAAAAAGACAGTCTGCAGGAGGCTCTTCAAGTATTTTTAAAAGAGCATTTCTTACTCCAGTTGGCATTGAATCAGCATTTTCTATAATTATGGTCTTTTTGCCTTCTTCTGATTTTATATAAGCCCATTCTTCCATATTTCTTATCTGGCTGATTGGAATTGATTTATAAAAATAATCGCTTTCCAACTTGAGGGCGTTTTCGTTTATTTTTTCACAAAGCTTTTCAGTATCTTCGTATGGAGGAAGCGCATGAGGAAAATCCAACTGCTCCAGATATTCATTTAATTCCTGAATCTGGGCGCCAATTTTAGAAAGATTTTTATCTCCCTGATAGAGAATACTGCTGAACCTTAAAGTAAGTTTACGGATACTGCGCAAATACAAATACCTGGCAGCAACAATATAAGAGGAATTATTTTTATAGGCATTCAGAAAAGTTTCCCTTGCAGCCTGGATTTCTAAAAAGCAGTCACGAGGACCAAGCAGGAGAACATTTGTACTTGTAAGTGATTTTTGCCTGAGACAGGAAGGACACTGGCAGTTCCACTCCCCTGTTTTTTTCTGACAGGAAAGAACTCTGGAAACTTCAAGTGCGGCTGTTAATTTTCCGCTGCAGGAATTGCCTGAAAAAAGAACTGCTCGCGGAAAAGTTCCGTTTTTAATATCGGAAATAATATACTGTGAGGCTTTCTGACTTACAAGATTTTCAAACATTAAGCTGCTTCCTTAATCATTTTTTGAGTCTGAGAAGCAAATGGAGCAAGCCAGGAACAGATTGCGCTGTTTGCAGTTATTTCAGAAACATCAAACCAAGGCTGCTGAGTAAGAATAAATACAAGAGCAAATACAACAGCAAAGCCTTCTGCAATTCCAAAGAGAAAACCGAGAGCCTTATCAAGTCCCTTTAGAATTTCACCAGAGAAGATTTTAGAAATAATTACTTCAATAATTTTGATGACTACAAAAACTACAATAAATAAAATTGCAAAAGAAACAATCGAAGCCAAGGTTGGATTGCTGATGTAATTCTGCATTACAGGAGAAAGATATCCAAAAAGTAAGAAAGCTCCTAGAATACCGATAATCCAGCAGAGTTTGCCAAAAATAGCCTTAACAAAGCCTTTTATTGCAGCCACAATTGCAAATAAAAAGATAATTCCTAAAAATACGTAATCGATAATACCCAATGACATTTTACTCTGTCCTCCAAATGTTATTTAAAATATATTCTGCAATTTGCTTTGAAGGCTTTTGGCTTCCCGAAATATTGCATAATTTTTCTTTCATTGCTTGTCTAAAATCAGGTTCAAGCATTTTTGTAAGTGATTTTTTTAAGTTTTCTGAATTAGCTTCTTGTCCAAGAAGTACAAGAGCTGCTCCTTTTTCTTCAAAGAACTTTGCGTTATCAACCTGGTCACCTCTTGTTCCGCTTCCGCAAAGAGGAATTAAAAGCATAGGCTTATAAAGAACGGCAGCTTCCCAGATAGAATTAGCCCCTGCTCTTGATAAAATAAGGTCAGCAGCAGCAAGGACATCAGGCATTTGTTCATAAATAAAAGAATAAGGCTTGTAGTTTTCGCCATATTTTGCCTTGAGCTCTTTTGAAAGAGATTCATCAGAATTAACAAGACCAGTCTGATGAACGACAATATAATTTTGGCAAAGCCAGTCCAGATTTTCTACAATCAAATCGTTTATCTGTTTTGCACCTGAGCTTCCGCCTAAAACAAGAAGAATAGGCTTAGGTTTTTCTGCCGACGCTTTTATATGTAAAAAATCCAGTCCTTTCTGAGGATTTGTGTCATAAAAAGCATCGCGAACAGGATTTCCGGTAACAAGGATTCTTTTTTGAGCTTCTTCAGAAAACTTATTTTTTGTTTCTTCATAGGAAACAAACATTGTATCAGCAGATTTAAAATTTATACGATTTGCAAGACCAAGAGTAAAATCACATTCATGGGTAAAAACAGGAATATGCAGATGTTTTGCAGCTAAACAAGGAGGAACGCTTACAAATCCACCTTTAGAAAACAAGGCTGCGGGTTTTAATTTACGTAATATTCTTCTGGCCGAAAAATAAGCAGCAATAATCTTAAAAATATCTGAAAAGTTCTGCAGGGAAAAATAACGGCGCAATTTACCGGAAGGAATGCCATAAAAGGAATCAGCTATCTTTTTTCCATCAGAACCGTGTGCATTTTCAATGATTTTTTTGTCCATCCCCTTAGAATTGCCTATCCATGCAATAGTCAAGGAATGTCCATTCTCGCTGGAAGATTTTTTTAACTGTTCTGCAACGGCAAGCCCTGGATAAATATGACCACCAGTCCCACCACCAGTAAAGGCTACAAGATTTTTGTTACAAATCATATCTCTAATTTTACAATATTTATCAATAAATCACAATAAAATTGGAAAAAATGAAAAATCTCTGTTATAATTATATATTAGTTACTGGAGTTTTTATGGGACGTTTTAATAACGGTATTATTTTTACAAATCAGAAATGCATTGCCTGTAATAAGTGTATTACAAATTGTGATGTTTTCGGTGCAAATATCTGTGTAAGTGAAGGCAAAAAGGATTTTATTGTAACAAACTCCGACAAGTGTACTTTATGCGGAACTTGTATAGATTGTTGTCCTCAAAATGCCCGTGACTATCATGACGATACAAATGCCTTTTTTGATGCCCTTAAAAAAGGTGAAAAAATTACTGTTATTATTTCCCCTACCTTTAAGTTTCATTATGAAAATGAATTGAATCAGATTATTGGTTATTTAAAATCTCTAGGTGCTGATAAAATATATGACGCTTCCTTTGGTGAACAGATTGCTGTCTGGGCTACAACAACATATATCAAAGATAATTTTGACCGACCTTCTAAAGAGAGGGCCTTTATTGCCAACAACTGTCCATCAATTATAAATAAAATTGAAAAATACCATTACGGACTTATAAAAAAAGTTATTCCGGTTGAAACACCTCTTAACTGTGCTAAGATTTATCTCAATAAATATTTAAATGATTCAAATAAACTTGCCTATATTGGTCCATGTATCGCACATAAATTAGAAGCAAATAATTCAAAAAACTCTAAAATTGACTTTATTCTCACCTACAATACATTTATGAAAAAAATACGTCAGACAGATTTTTCTTCTTTTGACGGCAATTTTGATCAGATGCCTATAGCCCCAAAAGACCGTATTTCTTTTCATGGTAATTTTAAAGAAGAAGTTGCGCAATTTTTCCCTCCAAATACAAACTTTGTAAGTATGGAAGGTCATTCAGAGGATATTTTTTCGCTTTTGATAAATCAAAGGTATTCCCAAAATCCTCTTTCCCAGCCTTATATTGTTGATTTGCTTTCCTGTAAGAATGGCTGTCACGCGGGCTCTGGTACAGAAAAAGAAGCTCTAAAATTGGAGAATCTTTACTTAAAATACATTCAGATGGCTCATGACAAAAAAAATGAAAAAGAGCTTACTTACGAAGAAAAATGGAAGGAAACCTGCGAGCTTTTTAAAAATCTGAATGTTCATGATTTTGATGCGCATATTCCAAATCTTTTTAAACAACCCTTCAATCTTCCTGACGATGTTTACGAGGAAATGTTTTCTATTCTTTTAAAGGATACTCAGGCAAAACGTCATATAGACTGCGGTTCCTGTGGTTACAAGTCCTGCTATGAAATGGCTAAAGCAATTGCCTTTGGACAGAATAAAAAGGAAAACTGCATTCACTATATGAACGCCCAAATGTTCATTAACTTTTTTACTGATGTTCAAACCGGCCTTTTGAATATGACTTCTTTTATGAAAAATGCTGATGAACTGATTCGAAAAAATCCTGACAAGAGTTATGTAATTTTTCAGGGCGATATAAACAGGTTTAAGGTTGTAAATAATTTATACGGTTTTAATACAGGTAATGAGGTTTTAAAAGTTGTAGCGAATACATTAAAAAACGCTGTCGCTAAGGAGGGACTTTGTGCCCGACTGGGGGGCGGTACCTTCTGTATTTGTATGGAAAATCTGGAAGATAATATCAAGCGGATTCTTGATATTACAAGCTTTGACTGCAAGCATCTTGGCATTGAGTTTCCGGTAACAATGCGTTTTGGCGTTTATGCTTCCAATGATACTAATATGGAACTTACGGAAATGATGAATTGCGCAACGCTGTGTACCGATGTAAACATTTCGAGTTTCCAGAATACCTACACTTTTTATAATGATACCTACCGAAAAAACAAACTGCAGGAAGTTGAAATTACTTCAAAAATACAAAAGGCCCTGGATAATCATGAGTTTTCTATCTGGTTCCAGCCCCAGTATAAATCAAACTCTGGTGAGCTTGTTGGCGCAGAGGTTTTGTGCCGCTGGAACAGTCAGGATGGAAAGGTTATTTTCCCGGAAATCTTTATTCCTGTAGCTGAAAAAAACGGCTTTGTCAAAAAAATTGATATGGAAGTTTGGAGAATGGCCTTTTCCACAATGGGCAGATGGATTAAAAACGGTATAAGACTGCTGCCTCTTTCCATAAACATTTCCAGGGTCAGTCTTGAAAACGATAATTTTATTTACAACATCATGAATCTGGCCAGGGATTACGATGTTCCGCCAAGACTTATTCATTTTGAGATTACCGAAACGGCTTATATGGATAATCCACAGAATATGATTAGCCGAATCAACAAGTTGAGAAATCTTGGTTACAAAATTGCAATGGACGATTTTGGAAGTGGTTATTCTTCTCTGAATACTTTAAAGGATATGCCGATTGATATTCTTAAGCTGGACATGGGATTTTTGAAGGAACAATCTAATATGGATAAGGGGGGTAAAATTATTTCTTCCCTTTCACAGATGGCTCAAAATCTTGGTTATGAAACAATTGCCGAAGGTGTTGAAACCCAGGAACAGGCTAACTTCTTAAAAGGAATTGGTATTGATGTTATACAGGGATTTTTGTATTCAAAACCAATTCAAGAAAGCAAGTACATTGAATTGCTGTCAAGTCAGCATAAAATAATAGAAGTTGAAAGACAGGAAACCGAACAGTTCCAGGAAGTTAACAACTTTTATAATGTAAACTCAAATGAAAGCTTTATTTTTGACAAGTTTTTAGGGCCTGCAGCAATTTTTGATTTTAATCAGAAAAATAATAAGTTGCAGCTTTTAAGGGTAAATCAAAAGGCTCTTAAAATCTGTGGTTTGGGAAATATTACAAACGGAAAGCTTCAGCGTTTTCTTAAAAATTTTGCCTCAAAAGAATCAAAGGATATTTTTATTGAAAATATAAAAAAATCAATAAAATTCAATTCGGAATCTGTAGGACTTTTTAAGGAAAAGGATTTTGCAAATAATGATCAGCTTTTTATAAAATTCCATACTTCAATCATTTATCAAAAAGAAGATATTTATACGATTTTTGTCCTTCTGGAAGATATAACGGACGAAATTAATAAAATGAATCTGATTTCTTCTTCCAGCAGCTATCTTATTGATTTTATTAATAATTCAAAGGATGCTATCGGTCTGCTCCACTTCCAGTTTGACCCTATGAACATAAATCAAAAGATGGACTTGCGTTTTCTTATGGTTAATAATGAATTTACCCAGCTTACCGGTTATACACAAAAAGATATTAATTCTATGAATAACAGGCAGGTTTTTAATTTTATTCATCCTATTGATAAACCGAATTTTATCAGAAAACTGATTCAGGCCTATTCAAAGAATTTTGAAACCACACCTTCCCTTTTAGTAAGATGTCAGAAACAGAACGGAAAATACAAAAAGGTAAGAATATATATTCATGGAATTACTCAGAATGATGGTTCATATATTCTTATAGCAACTTTTCTTGAGCTGAAAAACTGATTATAAATATTTTCGCTCAAAGTCAAAGCGGGACAGAGGCTTACAGTAAAAATCTCCCTGAAGGACTTCACAACCAGAACCGATAACGAGTTTATGCTGTTTTTCGTTTTCAATTCCGTCAACAATAATGTCAAACCCCATTTCATGAGAAAACTGTATGAAGGAAGAGAAAATGGAGAAAGACATTTCTGAATCATTTAGACTGTCAAAATTCCGCAAATCTATTCTGATAAAATCGACATCATTTTTGGTTAGCATTTCAAAAGAAAAGTTCCTGCCACCAAAACCAGAAATTTCTATTCCGTAGCCCAAGGCATGTAATTTCTGAATTACTTCCGCAGTTTTTTGAGGATGGGCTATAAAGGCTTTTTCTTCAATGCAGATTTTTAAATTGGCTGGAATCAGCTCATACTGATGCTGGTAATTTTCAAAAACAGCAGCAATATTTATGTAATCAAAATCATAGGCTGTAATTGTTACCGAAATACATAAATCATCTCTGCCCATTTTGTGCCAGCGGACCAGCTGCTGAACTGATTTTCCCCATAAATACAAATCAAGCTTGTGAATAATTTCAGTGTGTTCAAAAATTGCCATAAAATCTTCAGGAGAAAGAAGACCGCTTTCAGGCTTGTTCCAGCGGACAATAGTTTGTGCTCCAATCAGGTTTGGATATTTATGGAAAACAGGCTGCAGATAAATTACAAACTGAGAGGAATTAAGGGCAAAATTAAAATCACTTATGAAATTGCGTTCAGACAAGAAGTTTTTCATAATTGAATTTGAGTAATGGCAGATTCTTTTTACTGAATTTTCAGGACGCTTGTCTATTGCAAGAATTGCTTTGTCGTACATGTACTGAACATTTTCTGATACATCAGACTTTTCATAAACGCCGATATAAATATTCATATAATAATAGAAATTATTTGTAAGCTGTGAAATTTCAAGCAGTTTGCTTATGTAAAATTCTTCATTAAAATATTGCTTTTTCATTAAAATTGCAAAATTGTCTGCATAAATATGACCGGCAATCGAAGAAGAATGGGCGTTGTTCTTTATAAAATCAGCCTGAAGCTTGAGAATGTTATCACAGGTTTCTTTACCGAATAAATTATTTATAACTTTGAAATCAATTATTTTTGAAACCATAATAAGCCACTGCTCATCAGGCTCCTCTGCAAGTCTTTCCTGACAGCGTTCAAAAAAGGTATTTTTATTATACAAGCCGGTAAGTTTGTCATAGCTTGATACCTGCTGGTCATAAATAGCCTTTAATTCTTCTTGCGTTCTGTCAATTATTTCTAAAAAAGAGCCGACAAGCATATCACCTTCATAGGCTTTTTTATAAGTTATTTCCAGATAATATTTTTTATTGTCAACGTCGATTATTTCTTCATTTTGGGCTATATCAAGAGTTCTTGCAGAATTTTTAATGATAAAATCCTTTAAAAAGTGTTCAATTGCATTTTTATTAAAATTAATTTTTTCAAGAAGAGCTTCTGCGCTGCTGTTCATATAAACAAAAGCATTCTGCCGGTCAAAAAAGCATACAGCCTTTGAAGATTTATCTATAAGACTTTTGTGGGCCATATATCTGATAATTGAATCGGCAAAAAAGAGTGAATAATAAAAAACAACATTTTCCAGAAGAGGATAAAAGTAAATTGCAAAATCCTGAGGCAGATGGAAAATATTTGAACTATAGCTTAAAGCTGTAACAAGGAAATAGAATAAAATAAACCAAGAATATTTTTTTCTGTAAAATGAAGGAATATTTCTGATTTTATAAATGAGAAATAGTTCAGTAAAAAGAATGATAATTCCGCATATCAGATAATGAAAAATCATGAGGCGTTTTACATTTATCCGCCAGTAATTCCATGAAAGTTTTGTAATAGTCTGATACGAAAGCTCAAAATAATTATGATTAAAAATGTTTAAAATCAGTAAAACCAAATCTACAGTCAGCAGAATAAGCAAAAAATATCTTACATACCATATATTTTGTTTTGCCTGGACATAAGATTTTGTAAACTGATATACAGAATAAACCATGGCATCAAGAATTATAAAATTTATAGACGTGGCGATATATGCGGCTTTTTCATTTTTAGTATAAAAAATTACGGCAGAAACAATAATTGATGAAAGACAACATATAAATGCCGGCGTAACGAAAAGATGAAATTCCTTTCGTTTTGTAATTATTAAATACCATCGGTGAATAAGATCAATGAGTAAAATTGGGAGTAATAAAGAAAAAAAATATATCATGACAACTTCTCCTCTTTGATTTCCTCAATGGCTTTTCCCTGAAAATATTTGCACTTCATTTTTTTCAAAAAATCAAAATCTTCTTTTGTATCAACGGATTCAAGAATTAGTTTTGTATTTATTTTTTCAGCCAGTTTTAGCATAGACTGAATAATAATTTTTTCTTTTTTATTGCCGCCTTCCTTTTTGTCAATTGAATTAAAGGATTTTAGACTTATTTTAATTGCGTTAGGGCGTAATTCTTCAAACATATAAAAAGAAGAATAACCTGAACCAAAATCATCAATGACAATTTTAAAACCAGCCTCTTTAAGCGCATTAACAATACGAATATTGGCTTCTTTTCCAAGAATAAATTTTTCATTAAATTCCAGATAAATCAAAGAAGAATCAATATCATACTTATTCACAAGGTCAATCAAGCTGTTTACCAAATTGGAATAATAAAAATCCATTTCAAAAATTTTTATAAAAACAGCAATTCTTTTTTCATTCCATTTTTTTTCTATTAAAGTTTGACAAACCTTTTCCCAGACAAATTCATCAAGCATTCCCATAAAAACTGATTTTTCCATGTACGGTAAAAAATCTTCCATATACATAGTGCCCTTTTCTTTATCAGTCAATTTTACAAAGGATTCATAGCCGATTGTTTTTTTACGGTCGCTGTAAACCGGTTCAAAATAAACATCAAATTGCCTGTTTTCAAGATAATTATAAAAATTAGACAGGAATTCTTTTTGAACAAGCACATTCTTCATCATCTCAGAATTGAAATAGGCAATGTTTCCTTTTTTTTCAAGATTTATTTGATCAATAACAATCATTGCCTTATCAATCATAGATTTAATATCATCAGAAATATCATTTATCTCATAAATTCCAATATTGATTATAATTCGGTAATTAAGCCCTTTTGTAATCTCCTGAATTTCTTCAAGACGGTCCATAAAATCCTGCTGGTCAAAATTTTCCTTTTTAATAAGAATTGCAAATTGATCGGTCATAAGGCGGGTTTGAATGCATTCAGGATAATCAAAACCGGCAAGAATTCTACCCTCTTCCATTAAAATCTTATCACCAATTACAGAACCGAATACGTCATTTATAAATTTAAAATCCTTTATATCAGTAACAATAAGATATCTTTTTGCCTCAGGATTAAAATTAAGTATTTCTTCTACCCTTTCATAAAAAGTTTCAGCATTTAAAAGATTTGTAAGCTTATCGTGAGTGAGGCTGATTTTTTTGTTGTTTAATTCAATTATCTCCTGAGTTCTGTCAGTAAAATTCAAGAAGCTTCCGATTTCACGCATTTTTTTATCGCGGATAATTTTATATTCAACAAAAAAGTAAAAATTCTGATTATTTATAATGAAGGAATCGTCAACAGAAATATAATCAGTTTTATTTTCCATGGCAGGAAGAAAAAAATCTGATTTCAAATAATTTTGAGCAATCTCCTGAACTTGAGCTTCATTCTGAAAAATTTTATAGGTATTAGGCGTAATAAAAATACATTTTTTTTCGTAATCGTAACCGAACATGGCAGATTCGATATTCGAAGAATAGATTTCTGTGAGAACCTTGAGTTTATCTTTTTCTCGCTGGGAGATGGAAAAATAACAAATAAATATAGTCATAAGCCCATAGAGAAGTACCGAATAATCAAAAGGCCATTGCTGAATGAGATAGAAGATATTTGAAACTATAATCAGAAGAAAGCTTGTGAAAAAATAAATATAATGCTTTTTTATTGCTCCTGTTGAAGTAATAATCGAATAAATGAAAAAAGCCATAATAAGGAAAACAAGAATATAGCAGACAAGCAGATGAAACTGATAGCCTTTTCCAAAATTGTAATTCCAGTAATAAAGGTTGGAAGATTCACTAGACATAAGAACATTATCAAAAGCATGATGAATAAAATAATTTAAAACTAGAGAAATCGTATCTGAAGCTGCAATTATAAGCAAAACCGAATGAGAAAGACTGAGATAATAATTTCTTGCAACAAGATTTCGTTTGTCCGAATAATCAAGAATAAAATATAGAACAAAAAAAAGCAGCCAGTCGATTGAAATAAAATAGATTGAAGTAAAAATCCGGCTTACCGTTATATTTAATGTAACAATTGATATTGCATACATAAAAACAGTAAAAAAGCCAGCAATCAGCATAGTACATACCGATTTTGCATATTTTGTATTCTTTTTGTAAGAGTAAATTACACAGAAAAGAATTATTAACGATACAAAAAATAATGATGTCAAATATGCAATTTTCATCTTACATAGATTTTAAACCAAAATCGATTAATTATCCATAAAAAAAGATAAAGAAAGAGATAAAAAAAGAAGGCAAAATAATTGGGGTGCACTTCAAAGGCTGTCTTTTTCAGGCAGTCTTCTTTTTTTTAGTCGGTCACGGCATCCGGGACAGAAAGAATGAGAGGCGGTCTAAGCCGCATATAGTTTTCATTTTTCAAAAGTCCCCCCGTATGCGCTTCAGTTATGCGCGAGTCGCGTGAGGGGCGACTTAAATAATTTCATCTCATGCCAGTTGTTATGTGGACGCCCGCTACTTCGGGCGCAAAGGTGAAAAAAATGGCATTTGATTTTAAGAAAGAATTCAAGGAATTTTATCTTCCTAGGGCTAAACCTGAAATTGTTAATGTTTCAAAAGCAAATTATATTGCTGTACGTGGGAAAGGAAATCCTAATGAAGAAGGTGGAACATATCAGCAGGCTGTCGGCATTTTGTATGCTGTGGCTTACACTTTAAAAATGAGCTATAAACAGATTACAAAATTGATGGATTTTTTGAATATGTTGTTCCACCACTTGAAGGATTCTGGTGGCAAGATGGAATTGATGGAGTTGATTATTCAGATAAATCTTCATTTAATTGGATTTCAGTAATACGTCTGCCAGATTTTATTACACAGGAAGATTTTAATTGGGCTGTAGAAACGGCTTCAAAATAGAAGCATACGCTTCAAATGGTTATACAGAATATTCTTAAAGAAAAGAGTATTTATGAAATCCAATTCTGTATAAGAAATATAATTGTCATAACACATATAAGGCCCCAGCTTGTCAATAAGAATCCTCAAAAAAAATCAACTAAGGCTGTCTTTTTCAGGCAGTCTTCTTTTTTTAGAGAAAACCGTTCAAAATAAAAAAGCAAAGCCTGAATCGCAATTCAGAAAAAGATTCCAGGAAAAGCGTCCTGAATCAAACACATATAGTCGGTCACGGCAAACCTGAAAAAACAGATTTCCGGCACGAAGAATTTCACCGGTACCCGTGCCAAGCCTGAAGCAAAAATAAGATGGTCATCATACGATGCCGATAGTTATATGGGCAGGTCAAGGCAGGGACAGTCCGCTTATCTATTTTCAACAAAAACAAAAATATAAAAAGGCGCAGTGGCAGCGTCTATTCAAAGCTCAAGAAGTCACGGCATCCGGAACAGAAAGAATGAGGGGCGGTCATGGCCGCATATAATTTTCATTTTTCAAAAGTCCCGCCGTATACGCTTCAGTTATGCGAGATGCTCGCTGTCACTGTCCTTATTTTCAATTTTCTTATCCCCGTAAAACTTATCGGGATTAAAAGCCTCTTTCCGCTTGAGCATGTAATAAACCGTACGCCCGAGTTTCTGCGCAATAATGCTCATGGCTTTTGCTTTTCCATACCGCTGTACAAGCTTATCATGCCACCTCTGACCACGTTCATTATTGCGGAGAAAGAGAACTGCCCCTTCTGAGAATGCCCATTTGAGATGCACGTTTCCGATTTTATTATGTCCGCCCTTTTCCTTCTTACCGGCAGATTCATGGGAACACTTTACAAGACGGCAGTAAGAGATAAACTTACCTACATCGGAGAAGCGATGGATGTCATCAATCTCGTAGAGAATCGTAAGGGAGAGGATGAAGCCGAGGCCCGGAACTGAGTTTATGATGCTGTACGAAACCGGATCCTGCACTTCCATGCTGTCCTCAATCTGAAACTCAAGTTTTGTGATTATGTCGTGGTAAGCCTGGAACATGGCAAGATCTGCGTTCACCATTTTCAAAGTCGCAGGATCGCTGAACTTCTGAGGAATTGTATTTCTGTAAACTTCGCTTCTCATTCTGGAAGATGTCAGAGGTTCATTTATATTGTACTGATGATTTGTATTTTGAAGATGAACGGAAAGTTCGGCGCGCTGTCTGACAAAGAAGAGCCGTCTTCTGAGCAGGTCGCGTACTGCACGCTTTTCTTTTGGATAAGCATAGGCAATCGGGAACATACCACCGCGAAGCATGTTTGCAATTTTCTCTGAATCGATTTTATCGCTTTTTGTTTTTCCGCCGTGAATTGACTTCATGTAATAGGCATGCCCCAGCGCGAAGTCAATTCCTCGCTCCGCACAGAAGTCCGCTACCCAGTACCAGGTGAAGATGCATTCCACGCCGATAACAATGTCTTTTCCAAATGTGTTTGTCACAAGTTCCAGATTATCTCTGGAACATTCCATATTTTTGTGGAATACAGTTGCTCCGATGTTGTTGATGACACAGATGTACATCGTTCTTGCGTGAAGGTCGATTCCAATGTAAAATTGATGCTGGTTCTTATAGAATCTCATTAAGGTCCCCCTTTCGAATTAATTAGGATATTGTGCCCTGATGGACTTATCTATCTTAGCATGATAAACCTGGGGCCTTAATGATTTTCAAAGGTTCGTAGCCGACAGGCAGTCAGGCCCGTTGCGGTACAACCAGTTATTATCCCCACAGCTCACTGAGCTGGTTTTCTTTAATTTAATAAACAAAAGGATTAATTATGGCAAATTTAATTGTAGTATGCGGACCACAAGCAGTTGGAAAAATGACTGTCGCAGAAAGTTTGAGAGATAAACTGAAATACAACCTGATGATGAATCATGACAGTATTGAAGTTTCAGACAGGATTTTTGGATTTGATACACCGGTGCAAAGAGAGTTCAATTCAATCTTCAGAGAAAAGGCATTTGAGCTTGCTGTAAAGTATAATGTGGATTTGCTTTTTACTTATGTTGTCGCTTTTGAAAAAGAAATAGAATATCGATATGGAGTGTAACACTGTGAGCCTAATTAATACGAAGCCTGACAAAGTAAACTTACGCTTAAAAAAACTATCCGCTGATGATGGCCGCGATATCTATGACATGTTACAGTCAATGCCAAAAGATGAAAATGGACTTATAAATAAAGCAAATGGTCTTTCATACGAGGATTTTAAAACCTGGCTTGCAGCAAAACAGAAAGAATCAGAACAAACATGTCTTGTGGATGGCTGGAAGGTTCCTTCTACAACTTATTGGCTTTATGCAGATAATCTTCCTGTCGGATTTGGAAATCTGAGACATTTTCTTACCCAAGCTTTAAGTAAAGCAGGTGGTCATATCGGTTATGGAATTGCTCCTCAATATCGTGGAAAGGGTTATGGCAAGGAACTTTTAAGATTGCTGTTAATTGAAGCAAAAAAAATTGGTTTGGAAAAAGTTCTTATTACAATACACACAGATAATATCGCATCCCAAAAAGTTGCACTTGCAAATGGTGGTGTAATTACAGAAAAAACTGAAGAGCGTGTTTATATCTGGATAAGGGAAAAAAAATGAAAACAAAACTATTTATCATCTTTATTTTAATTTCTTCATCCCTTTTTGCGAATGAAATAAAAATATATGCGCCTGTTGCACAGCAAATGCTTATAGATAAAAATAATTATGTAAGATATTCATCATTAAACATGTTTGATAATAATTCTGATACAGTTTACGCAGTCACTTTTGATGAAATCGATACAAAAAAAGCTTTGCTCGAAATCTATTTTTCTGAACCAGCAGAATTTGAAAGAATTTCTATAAAAGCCGGATATTTTGATAACCAATATTTTGAAAAAAATAACAGAATAAAAAATCTACAGCTTCAAATATATAATTGCAAAAATCTTGAAACAAAAAAAGAAATTTCGCTTCAAGATAAAATGACAGAACAAGATATTTTTTCCTCAGAAAGAATCATTGCTACTAAAATTGTAATATACGTTTCTTCTGTATATCCAGGAACAAAATGGAATGATTTAGTTATTTCTGATTTAAATTTCTTTTTAAAAGGAAAACGATTACCAGTTTCTTTTGATATCGGTAAATGTGTAAATTGTGCAACATATCGTACCTATGAATATGATAACAAAGATAGAATAATTCATGAATATGTCGCATTGGGAAAATCAGGATGTGTAGATAATTATTATAAATACGAAGATGATAAAATCTTCTATGCCTCTATGTGGGATGGTCAAGCCCCGACCAACAAAGATTTTTCTATTATAGATGTCGTAAAGCGAGATTCTGATAAAAACGTTGAATTGATTTTTTCAAATAATTTGCCAGTTGCACAAAAATACGAAAGAAATACGGACTTTTATATTAATCAATATATTTATGATGATAAAAATAAAATTAAAGCAACCATTAGGATTTGTGAAAATTCAAATTGGTCAAAAAAATATACAAAATATATTTACAATTCAAAAGGTCAAATTAAAGAAATAAATGATTATGATTTTGCAGCTTTTTAGTTTGCAAAAATACCATAAAAATCAATGATTAATTCGCAAAGGGGTCTTTGCTCTGATCTACGGTCATAAGTTCGTTGACGTGGACGCCATAGAGTTGTTTCTGAAGTTTTTTTACTACTTCATCGTAGTCGTAGGTAAGTTTTTCAACCATCTGGTCGTCGAGAGCGGCTTTTACCAAAGGAGACGGATTGTATTTTTCGGCACGGGCAAAAAGATTGTTGCGGTCAAGAGCTTTTTTTGTGACTTTGAGTTGTTCTACAATTTTAAGAACTTCGATATCGTCAGCTTTGTCGCTTGTATTTCCTTTTTTTATAAAGCCACTTTGAACAATTTTTTTGCTGCTATCGTAATAAAAAATCTTTTCGTATGATTGAGCCTCTGTGTCTTGACTTTGAGGCTGTGGATTTCTTGCAATAACTGTACCAAATCTTAATTTAGTAAGTCCGTCAGTTTTTGGGGAAAGCAGTCCGGCATCTTCATACAAAGTAGAATCAAAAATAACTACGGCACTTTCGGAAGAAAGAGCAATATCACTTTGTGGAATCCAAAAATCAACTGAATCATAAACGGCATGAAAATAAGCCCCATTTACAAAATTTTCTTCCGGGTCTTCTGAATTATTTGCAAGAAGAATTTCTATAGTATCGTTATTTTTTAAGCTGAAAATTGAATGCATATTATTGTCGCGTCCCTGCAGATAAAGCTGAGTCGAAGGCGCAAGAACAATGGCAGATAAAAAACGGTCTGGTTCTGAAATTGGTTCTTGTGCAGAATTTAAATCAATATCCCCCACAGGTTCAATATTTTCAAGGGCAATTTTATCTTTTTTCGCACAGGAAGCAAAAAGTGCAGCCAGCAAGCATACCCAAAAAACAAGTCTAATTTTCATACTTTCAATTTTACAAAATAGGCTGGAATAATTCAATATTTTAAAATTTTTTCATTTTAAATGTACAAAGGCTAAAACTCCGATTGGAAGAAAATAAGCGCACCAGAATTCAAGAGCTAGTATTCCTCCCTTGCCAGAGTGTCCGTCTGCCATAGAACTAAAAACTCCAGTCAAAGGCATGATAAAGCAGCTTAAGAAAAAGACTCCATGAATTATCATAAGCCATTTGAGCCATTTATCTGCCTTTGTTTCGGCTTTCATTGACAGGCCAAAAAAGAAAGTTGAAAGCGACATCATTCCATAGCCAAGTAAATCATAAAAGAAAAAAAGTCCGCCATAAGAATAATCAAGCAGAAGAGTTGCCTGACGATTGAGTTCAGAAAGACGGACACTTGTTATCTGCGCATAATACACAAGCAGAATCAGCACGGCATAAACTGCGGCAAAAAGCAGTCCGGCATTTGCGGCAACCTTGTGTTCCTTATCACTTTCGCTGTGAAGTCCAGCCGCCATAATCAGATAACTGAAGGCCAGAATCATGCAGACAAAATAACTCCAGAAACTGGAGAAAGGCATAAAAAGCGCAAAGAGTGCAACTGAAATAATTACCAGCAAAGCTCCGATTTTTGAAATTGTTTTATTCATTTTCGTCTCCTGTATAATTGATTAAACTGTTTGATATGCGCAATCATTATCTGAGTGGCTTCCTCTTCCCTCTCAGGCTCCCTGTCACATAAAGTCAAAAGCAGATAGAAGGGTGCATAAAACTGAAGTGTCATAATATTTACGTTGTCTGTTTTAAAGGCTCCGCTTGAAACCATCCTCCCCATCATTATTCCCAGATAAGACAAAGGATCGTCCACGTACTGCTTTGTATAAAGGGCTGCCAGTTCTTTATCATGAAACTGCTCTATGGTCAGCATTTTACGAAAACGCTGATTGTATTCATCATGAAGATAATATTGAAAAAGCCCTAAACCAATTTTGATGGAATCTTCTTCTGAGATTTTTGTATAAATGTCTCCATCTGCCCTGGCATTAGAACCGTTGATACCAAGAAGCTCTGCAGTTTTCATAAACTGTTTCTGCATTTCTTCGATAATCCCATCAAAAATCGCCCTTTTGTTTTTGAAATGCTTATACAGAGAAGGAGCTTTTATTCCAACCTTTTGGGCAATTTCTCCAACGAAAACATTTGCATATCCCTTTTCTGAAAAAAGAGTAAGTGCTTCGTTAATTATTTTTTCTTTTGTATTCATAATGATTCTTGAAAGAGCCAATTTGGCTAATTAAAGTTAGCTAAATTATAGGCTAATTTGAATTAGCCGTCAAGTATAAAAGGTCAACTCCGATTCGTTTATAAACATTTCTGATGCATCATATCCTAAAAAGCTCGAAGGTAAAGGATTTGGTTCATCATTTAAAAATGTAGTTTTATCGGTATATTTATCATCATGTCGTTTTAAACTTTCAAGATAATAAGAACATGCTTTTTCATAATCAGTAAATATTTTTGCATATGTCGATTCAGATTTGAGTAATTGCTTTATAACCAGTTTATAACTGGAATAAAAATCCTTCTTTATACAATCTATTAAATAATCAAATTCATAATAATTTAGTAATATGTCTTTTTCGATATCTGAAATATTTTTAGCTTTAGAAACCCAACAGAATTGTTCAAGATATACATTTAAATATTCAACCGGAAGTATGATATTTTCGGCAAATTGAATAGCTTCTTTTTCATCTTCTTTATTTTCTATTTCTAATTTATTAAAAGATTCAAAAGTATATCCTTTATTTTTCAGCATAAAGAAAAGCTGCTTTGCCATTTCAAAAAAACACTTTTCTATTGTATTACAAACCTTTTTATTAATTACAATTACTGGTTCTAATTCTATATTTTCATCAATCGTAATTTCAGGAAAAAGACTTGTACTAAATCCTGAAATTTTTTCTGAATCTATATTGATAAAAAATACTCTGATTCCAATTTGTACTAGAAAATTTTTTATCACTACAGGAGAATGGCAACCTATATAAAGTTGATTATATTTGAATTGTTTATGCAAATTACTTATTAGTTTTGGTAAGTCTTCTTGATTATGTTTTAATTCTTTTTCCAGTGTTTTTCTTCTTTCATAAAAAGTAATTGTATTACCTTTATCATCTGGAAAATCATAAATATCAAATATATCTATCCATTGATTAAAATTATTATCTGATTTTTTTATAATTTTAAAAACATTAATCAATGCTTCTCTTACTATGGACTTTTCTATTCCAGATAAGGTTGACGAGGTATGGATTCGTGAGTTTTTAATAAAGAAAATATCACTTAATAAATCTGATTCATTATATCCTAACTCTTCTATAAAATTTATAATTCTTTTTTTTGTTTCTTCTGAGGGGGTTACTCTATCATTAACTATATTTGATAGAGTATTTATACTTACACCAATTTTTTCAGCTGCCTGTTTTTTTGATATTCTTTTTTCATTTAGAAAGTATGCAAGATTAGTTCCATAGCTCATTGTGTATCTCCTGTTACTATAATAGATACACAAAGTATAACAAAACATTGTGTGTCTGTCAAATTAATAAATAATACACAATGTTTTATTTTATAACATGTTTATTAAATATACTTCTTATTCAATAACATCTAATTGGTCAAACGAAACATCTCTGATTTTAGATGATGAAAGTATTAAATCATTTATACCATTTCGTATTTCAGTTTTGAGTTTTTCTTCATTATTTGGATTAGTTAATTCAGCTTTTGATTTACCTCTAAAATAACGTCTTAAATAATCTTTTATTTCAACAGTTCTTGATTTTATTTCTGCCTCAGTTGCTGTTTCATCTGATTTATAACCTAAAAAAACATTTACACGAACAGTTGCAGGATTTTTATCAGAGGTTGTTGTTTGAATAATACCAATATTTTTGTACCATTTTAATAGATTTCTTTGGCTCTGGTATTCTTCTGCAGAAACGCCTGGATTAAAAACTTCTTTTGAATTGTTTGAAAAATAATTCTCAATATCTTCAAAATATTCAAGAATGATGGAATAAACATCAGTATAATCAAGTCCTTGTTTTTCACAAATACCAGCTGAATATCCAAGGTTATAAGCTTGTGCATCTTTAACAAATTGAATCTTATCATCTTCGTCAGAAATCTTTTTTAATGAATCAGACAATTTTTCTATTGAGTATTTACTATCAAACTTGTTTCTGTTTAAAGCATCATTGTAGCCTATAGAGTAGTAATCTATTTTTTTAGTTTGGGCTGATAACATAAAAGTTGAGTAAAAAGCTAGTATAATAATTATTATTGTTTTTTTCATTTTATACTCCATTTATCAATTATATCACAAAAACACCTTTACTTTTTTTATTTTATATAATATTCAAAAATTATGCTTTATATTTCTTGTTAATTTTTAAAATTGCTTTTATATTATTAAAAAATTATCAATTAATTGAATATAATTATGTTATTATATTAATCTATTTCGCTTGGAAGTATAAAAATGGAAAGTACAAAAGTTAAAGAAAAAACAATTGATGAAAATTTTTCAAAATGGTTAATTAATTATGAAATTTCAAGTTTTTTTGAATTAAATAAATTAATTGAATTTGAACTATCAACATTTGATCAATGGCGTAATACATTTCATGATAAAGTGAATGAATTACTTAAAGAACAAGATAAACTTAAGAAAAAAACTCAATTATCATCATATGAACAATCAATTCTTCAGATGGATCCTTCAGATTTAATATCTGCCGAAGATGACGAGTATAGTTCATTTGAAGAAGAAGTCTTACAAATGCTAATAATAAAGATTTATTCAAAATGTGAAATAGCAATAAAACATATGTACATTCACAAAAAGTGTAAAACTCTAGATGCTAATTATAAGAAATGGATAGAAAAATATAAAAGTGAACTTTCTATAGATTTAAAATCTCTTGAAGGTTTTTCTGAATTTCAAACATTGCGTATTTATAATAATAATTTCAAGCATTCAGGTTCAACTATTAGTACAAAAACAGCAAAAGAAATATTTGATGATGGTCTACTATATACAATAAAGGATAGTCTTCAGGATACTGTGTATACAAATCTAATTACTATTACTGAGGAAAAATCTTTTATCGAAAAATTGGCTATTAATAATTCAATTAGATTGAAATTAGATAAAGAAAAAATTTTAGATTTACATGAACACGTTTATACTTTCCTTAAAAATATTTCTGAAATCATTTAATAAAATAATAGTTTTCTAATAATATTGAGTTATAAAAACTTAAAATATTATATTGTGCTTATCTTTTTTGATTTTGGAGATAATAGTCATCAAAAATGTATTCATGAAAACATACACTTTTCCTGATTATCTTTAACAAACTCTATTAGTTTAAGAATATCAATTTCATCATAAAAATACTTATGCCCACGAAAAACTTGATTAAAATCTTTTCTAATTTCATCAGGGATTGTTAATGCATTTTCTGCGCCGAAATAATAAAACTCAGAACAGATTAAAACATTCTTTCCACTAAGATCTTTTATCATATTTTTTTTCTTTTCTGTGAAAAGGATTTTTTACTAATGAAAAACCAGACGAACTTGAATCATCTGGTTTATAAATATTATCACCATAAAATTCTGGGGAATCTTTCCCTTTTAAAACGTCAGGTCGCTTTTGCGGGTAATCAGACCAATACTGTGCGGTTGGAATAATTTTTGAAATACATGCAAGGTAAATAAGTTTTTCTTTTCCTACTGGAGTAGCATATTTTTTGGAACTAGCAGCGGTCCACCCTACAAGCCAATCTCCACATTCTACATTTGAAGAACGTCTTATTGCAGGTTTACATGTTGCAAGCGTAAGAACATTGAAAAATGGATTTGGAGCAAATTTATTATCATGAGTTACTCTATAAGAAATTAGTTTCATTTTTTTCCTTAATTTTTTTTCTTTTTAAGTATTATTCTAAAATATTTTAAATATTGAATATATAATTATTAATAATGCAAGTGATAATGCAATATATATTGAGATTTTTTTTATAAGTGTAAGTTCAGTCCATTTAATTCCTAATAAGCCAACGGCTGTTAAAAGAGTTGAAGCAATAGTTATTAGTTCTTGTTTTGATGTTTTAATGCAATAAAAGAATTTCATTTTTTTAATACTCCATTTTTAATCTTTCACACTTTATTTTTTTTACATAAAATGAACAAACTTTAAATATACTAATAAATTTTTAATTTATTTATAATCGTCATCACAGTAATTGTTTATTTTTAATATTTTTTTTATTTATGTATTTGCAACTTTTTCTATTCTTTCTGATAACTGTTCAATCATAAATTTGTCAGGTGGCATATGTTTATACATAAATGATTTTACATAAGTTTGTCATCTCCTATAGGCATTCCTCAACTCGTACATTTATATTAGCCATATAATTCTCCTAATTGTTTAGCCATTTTCTTATTTCTAAGACCTCATTCAGTTTATTTAGTCGTCTGATTATTTAGAACATCTATGCCACTCGTGCATTATCATTTACATTACGAATAATTGTAATCAATCTACTCTGAGCTTTAGTATTAAACAGGCTAAAGAACTTACCAGGTCTATCAAACGGAGGCAATCCATCTCCAAGACGTACTAGATTGATTTCACCTTGTTCAATAATATTTTCTTTAATTACATTCAAGAATTCAATTTGTTTAATATTCAAATTAAACTCAGTAATAAAATCTGCAAAAAGTTCATTTACCTTTTTTCTATCCATCTTTGCAATAGAACGAACAAAAACTCCTAGCGGTTTACCATCACAAATCTTTTCAAACTGTTCAGAAGTTCCAAGCTCTTTAGTAAACACATCGTTTAATTTATCATAATCATCTTTTGTCAAACGTTCATTGTATCGCAACTTATTAATAGCTTCATCATCAAGATGTTCAGTAATATAAGAGTTTACTTTCTTCTTGTAAGCTTCAAAATTGTTTACAGTATAAACAGGAGTTCCTTGCCCTACAGGAAGAGCAGTATCAATATAATCTGTATAACGAACTTTTTGTTTCCTACTTTCAACTAAGAATTTTATAAGTTCACGTATTTGAATTCTCATATTTTCCAATTCTAATACACTAGCATTGGAATAATAAGAATCATCAATAATTCTTGTAAGCAAAGGAATCTGAGCTTTTACCTGGTCTATATTTGCCTTTTTCTTTAAAAGCAAATTAGCATCATCCATAATCTGAGCCTGTTGTTTAGAATAAGACTTCTTTTGTATTTTCAAAACCTCAAGACCATAAACAAGATTATCAAAACTCTTTGCATCTAAATCAGCTTCGTCCATATAAACAAGTGGAGAAACATGCTTACAAAGAGCTTCTACATCAGAATCTTCAAGATTTTCAAACTTATCAATATTCTGATATTTCATAACAAACTGTCTTTCAAGTCTAACAGCAGTCAGTTCCAGATTCAGTTCTCTTATCTGTTTATTTACAGTAACAATAAGTTCTTTTCTATATTTTTCATATTCTTCCGTCTGAAACTCTGCACTTTGTAATTCTTTAATAAGTTCAACTCTGCGATTAAAAATACTTTCGGTAAGACTTGTTGTTTCGCTACCTTTTACACCTTCTTTATTTATACGGAAGAATTCAAAGTTTCTAAGCCAGTCAAAAATATAAAAATATTTCTTGCCTTCATAAATGCCGTTCTTTCCGTCACAACAAGAAAGCTCCGGACAAAGACGTGTACCGCGACCAATCATCTGATTAAACTTAATCTTGCTCATTACTTTCTTAAAGAAAACAAGATTAACAACTTCCGGCACATCCACACCAGTATCAAGCATATCAACACTTACAGCAATAAAAGGATTCTGTGCAGGTTTTTCAAAATCTGCAATTGTCTGTCGAACTTTACTGTCGTCACAAACAACGCGGGCACAAAAACCGCCTTTCAAATGCGGATACATTTCATCAAAAGTATCTACAATAAATTGAGCATGCTTTTTGTTATATGCAAAAATGATTGTCTTTCCAAGTTTATCTCCAGCATCAGTCTTTATACCGTTCTCCATTAATTCTTCAAGAACTTTTCTTACAGTATCTTTATTAAAAACAAACTTATTGATATCACTCGGAGGATTTTCTTCAAAAACTCCTTCGTTATATTTTTCTTCATTTGCTTTTTTGTCTTCTGGAGACAAATCATCAAAATGAATACCTTTGTCTATAAATGTTGTAGAGTTTTCAACCAGATAATAATCAACAAGATATTCATTTTTTATAGCATCATCATAAGAATAATAATAGGTCGGGTTTCCATCAGAAACTCCAGGACTAAAGAAATCATAAGTACTGCGTTCGACTTCTTCTCGTGGTGTAGCAGTAAGTCCAACAAGATAAGCATCAAAATAATCAAAGATCGCTCTATACTTCTTAAAAATCGAACGATGGGCTTCATCAATAATAATCATATCAAAATGCGCCGGTGTAAAAAGTCTTTCGCCGTCTTCGGTTTTATCTGTATCTATTGCATTAAGAATTGTTGGATATGTAGAAAATACAATTCGCGCATTTTTATCATTTTCTCTAGATTTTGGATCCAGCATATTACAAAGAGACATTGATTTAAGATGTTCCTTGTAATTTGAATAAGCCTGATCAACAAGCTGGATTCTATCAGTCAAAAAGAGAATGTTTGTTACATAATTGGCACGTGCAAAAACATCAGTCAAGCTTATTACAGTTCTGGTTTTACCGGTTCCAGTTGCCATTACTAAAAGAAACTTTCTAAATCCGTCTTTAGCTGATTTTACAACAGCCTTAATTGCTGCAAGCTGATAATCACGTCCTGTAATATCTTTATTAATTTGGATTTCATTCAAATCTTCTTTTAGGTTTCGGCGGTCAATAAGCTTCTGTAAATCCCCCTGACTGAATATCAT
This sequence comes from uncultured Spirochaetaceae bacterium, assembly GCA_902802305.1. Classification (GTDB taxonomy): domain Bacteria; phylum Spirochaetota; class Spirochaetia; order Treponematales; family Treponemataceae; genus Treponema_D. Next base: position 1,627 of record CADCLG010000024.1, on the reverse strand, counting down.
ACTTACAGAACGAGGTGCTGCTTGTAAATCATCCCAGAAGGTACAGTCAAAACCATTTGTATAGAAAATAAAAGGTCTGCGACCAAATTCTCTTTCCAGACAGTCTGCGTAATCTTTTGCCTGCTGCTTTCCAATATTTGGATCTTTGCTAGTTTTCTTTGCTTCTACAACAGCAAGAGGTTTATGGTCTTTTCCAAATAATACATAGTCAACAAAACCATTAGCTTTCTTGTCTCCCATGTCATGAACTGGATATTCTTCCTGAACCATAACACCATCAAATTGCCAGCCAAGTCGTTTCAAGTCATCATCAATAAATAGTTTGCGTGTTGTCTTTTCATCTATCGATTCATAATTAATCTTATCATCTGCTTTTGGCTTACTCTTATTTGCATTAATTGATTGCTGCAAATCTGCGAGCTGCTTTTTAAGCTCAGAAATAGATTTATCTTTTTCATCCAGTTCTTCGCGATATTTATCCAGTTCTTTCTGATTCTTCTTTACAATTATGGTTGTTTTGTTTTTAGGAATTAGATTTTCATCAAACTGTCTTGTCTGGTAATCATCTCCATAAGTAAAGCAAATCCAGTTCATAAAATTGAACAGAGCCTTAAGCGAAAGAAGAGCACGTGCTTTATCTACTTCGGTATTTGAGTGTACTGCCTGATTTCCAACTTTAATTACAATCTGTATATCCTGTTGAATATGACCAGGAACAGCTTTACAAAATGTTTTGTCATGAACAAGAACCTGAATACTGTCGTCGTATGGCATATCAAGATCATCATCTACGCTGTACATCCAGTTTACAGCTTGTTCTACACATTTACGTGCAGAAATACCACAGAACATAGTTGACTTGTTATATTGCTTTTCAGCCTCGTTTGCTAAGTTAGCAAAAGCCGAGAATCCATTATATTCAAGCAGGAAATCAAAATTGGTCATATAAAAACACTCTTTTTCCAATTATACCATAGTTTTTTAGAGTTAGCCATATTTCAAATTTTGATTTGTCGATTTGCTGGACGAAGGCTGCGAAATCGTTTTGGAGTTCGATTGGAGGAACAGGAATTTGTAATCTTTCCATTTTTTCAATTGTTAATGCTAATTGAGCCGAACCACTTGCTCTCTCTTTATATGCCTTTATTTCTGTTTTTAATATTTCATTTAAAAAAATTGAGTCTAATTTCTTAATATTTGATATTAGTATCAAATTTCCATCTTTGTAATAAAACGGAGAATCAGTATCAATAATCCATGTATAACCAATAGTAGCTCCAATTGCTGCAATTAGAATATCATTCTTCTTTGGTAATCCATATTTTGTTTTAATTTCATTATATTTTTCATATGAAATATAAAGTTCTATGGATGGACGCGCTCTATTCCCAAGCTCTCGAATTTCTTTACTACGATAAAAAGGAATGCCTTCTGAAACGTATTCATTTGCAAATATTCTTTTGCTTGAACCTATTTCAGATAATGTGCCTAATTCGTTTATTTGCCATTTTCCATTTTTAGTAGGATTATCCCCAAACATCTCGATAAATCGGGATTTGATTAGTGTGTCATATTTTTTTAGAACATCATTATGATTTGTTATTGTTTTTTCAATTAAATCAAGTTC
>CADCLG010000023.1:77463-84771 GCA_902802305.1 uncultured Spirochaetaceae bacterium | reverse complement strand
TCTCCCATTGAATGACCGAAGGTATCGTTAATTTTTTTAAGTCCATCCATATCAAAAAAGAAAACAATTCCGGCAGAGTTCATTTCCTGCATAATATCCAGAGTCTGCTGTCCTATTCTAAAGAAACCGCGTCTGTTTAAAATGCCAGTCAAATCATCAGTTTTTGATTCTTTGCTGAGACTGTAGTTGCTTTTCTGCAGTTTTGAATTTTCGATGCGCAGCTTATCAGTTTCTATGATTTTTTGGGTGTATTCATAGGCCTGAGAAAGGGAATTAATGATGATTTTTAAGTAAACGTTATATTCTGCATATTCTTTGTGTCGGATTTTTGAAATCAGATAACCGTAATTTGCCTCGCCGGAATAGATTGACTGTAAAATATAAACTCCAGGAAGTCTGCCAAAGGAATCCGCAGAAAAAAGCTGCTTGTGGGGATCAAATGTAATTTTTGGTGTAAAGATGTCTTTTTGATTCACTAAATCTGCAAACATGTAAAGTTCTGCTTTTTTAGGAAGGACAAAATCTTCATCTGAATCAAGGTAAACGGGCTCATCGTAAAAGTTTATAGCCATATAATCCATGTCTATTTGATTTACAACAAATTTCAAATTATAAAAAAACTGTCTTAAAGTGTTGGAGCCCTTCAGCATATCCATGATTGTTACAATATTATTCTGCTCGTTCAGATGATTTGCATCTTTAAAGATTGAGTTTTCAAAGCGGGAATCTTCACGGAATTCATTACCGTCTTCATCTTTATAGGCACAGGAAGAATTGCTTTTTTCGATACAACCGCATGACTGCCTGTATTTTTGAAAAAGTCTTGTATAATGGTATTTTTCTACATTTTTTCCGTTTAGAATATCCAAGATTCTTTGAGCGGCCCCATATCCTAATTCATAAACCTGCTGATTAACAGTAGATAATTTTGGCTCTGTAAGAATTGAAATAGGAGCATCATCAAAGCCAATTACTTTAACGTCTTCTGGAACTTTTACACCAATTTTAGAAAATACATTCAAGATTCCCAAAGCCATGTTGTCATTGGAGGAAACAACGGCATCAAAATTAACATCTTCTTTAGATTTTAAAATGTCAGAAAGAACCTCTTCAATCCGTGTTTCTGTAAAAGCGCCGTCCCATACAAGCTCAGGATAAAATTCTAGTCCATTTTCTGCCAGAGCATCTTTGAATGCTTCAAAACGCTCAATTGCCTCAGAAGAATTGGTTGAAACAGCCGAAAGAAATGCAATTTTCTTACAGCCGTGCTTTTCTTTTAAGTGTGCAACAGTTTGCAAAAAACTTCTTTTGCAGTCAACAAGAAGTGAATAAACATTATCAAATTTTAATGGAACACCTATTGAAATAACAGGCTTTGAAGTCAGCAGTTTTACTCCCTTTATAAAATTCTGAAGTTCCAGAGAAGGAGTTGCACAATAAACCCCCGTCACAACAATTACGGCATCAATCTCTTCTGAACGCAATAATTCCATTGATGTCCAATACTGATAATCAAAAATACAAACCGTACTGTGAGGAAGCTTTGTCTGAACAAAAATAAATCTTACATCTTTATCTTTGGCAAAATCGGAAACACCAGACAAAAAGTCAAAAGCATAACTTATGGCAAATGTTGGTATTATAACTGCAATATTTTTCATACACCCAATAGATAATTATACATCATAATTTAAAAAATGGAAAATTTAGATTCAGAAAAACGAAAAAAAATTATAAAATTATAAAAAAAACAGCAAGAATTCTATCTTTTTCTCTTTATAGCCAAGAAAACAGAATCCAAATCAACACCAGAAACTGCCATAATTTTTACACTAACAAGATTTCCCGGTTTTACGGCCTCTACATCCCTCTCTTGCGTTAAGTCGTAACGGACAACTACACAGCCGTCCACTTCTGGGGCCTGAAACCAGGCTCTGCCAAGAGCAAGCCCTTCGTCAGAATCTTCCGAAACTTCCTGATTATTTGTGATTATTTCTTCAATAAGAACATCTGTGGTAATACCCACATACTTTTTTAAGTTTTCCTCGGTAATGCTGCTTTGCAATTGCTCCAGTCTCTCCGCCCTCGCCTTAGCAACTTTAGCCGGTACACGCGGCTTCATACTGTAGGCAGGCGTATCTTCTTCACGGCTATAGGTAAAGCAGCCCGACCAGTCTGGTCTGATTTCTTTTAAGAAGTTGTATGTGTTTTCCGCATTTTTGTCTGTCTCACCCGGGAAGCCTGTTAAAAAAGTTGTACGGATAACAGCATCTGGCAGTTCTGATTTTATATAAGAGATAGTCTCTATGTATTCGGAAGCTGGTCCAATTCTATTCATTGCAAGGATAATATCATCATCACCGGTCTGGAAAGGAATATCAAAATAATGGAGGAAGCGACTATCTTTTTTAATTTCCTTAATGATATCCTTTGTAAAATGGTCAGGATGAATGTAAAGCAGACGGACTACAAAATCGCCATCAAGTTCACTGATTTTTGAAAGCAGATAAGGAAGACTTTCTTTATTTTCAAGACCAAAGGCGGCTAAATCCTGTCCAATAAGATTTATTTCATAAATGCCTTTTTCTACAAGCTCTTTTACTTCCTGAACTACGCTTTCTGCTGGTCGGGAACGAACTTCTCCACGGATTAAAGGAATTGCACAGAAGGAACAATGGTTTGAACAACCTTCAGTGATTTTTACATAGGCAGAACCGGAAAAATTAAGCAAAGTTTTTCTTGAAGCAGAACAGATTCCAATCTGTGGATAAGTTTTTATAAAACGCTCACTGGATTCAATTTTATATTGCTTCATAAAATCAGCAATTTTTGCAAGATTTCCGTTACCAAAAACCCCGTCTAATTCAGGCATTGAATCAAACATAAGCTTAGAGTAACGTTCTGCCAGACAACCGGTAAGAATTATTTTTGCTTTTGGATAAGCAGCTTTAATGTTATAAACAGCATCTATTGATTCTTTTTTTGCAGAATTAATAAAACCACAGGAATTAACAAGAATAAAATCAGCTTCAGAGGCATTAAGGGTCTGCTTAAAGCCGGCATTTTCCAGATAAGTTATAATTAATTCACCATCAGTCTGATTTTTAGCACAACCGTGCTGATCCAGATAAAAATTAGTCAAGTTCAATTATTACCAGCTTATACTTTCCGTCAGTATCTTTAATCCATTTAATGTCTTCTACAAGAACTTGTCCTGCAGGTCCAATATCAAGGTCGAAGGTCTTTGAATCTGCAATAATCGTAAACTTAACGGTATTGCTGTTAGAAATCCACAATCTTATTCCGTTATGAGGATTTGCAGTAAATACTTCGCCACGGTTAAAGAAGATTTCATTAGAAGCGGCATTGTCAACTTTAGAACGGAAGAGACAGGTTCCGCGGAAGCTGGCATTTATAGTAAATGGATAAGCACGATTATCTTCAAGGATAATTTTCTGAGGATGTTTAGAATTGATTTCTGTAATAAATGGAATCTCTTCTACATTTACTTCATCAAATGATGATGATTTGTCATGTCTCATAAGAATGCTTACTTCTACACCTCGATCGACATCTGTATAAGAAATATCTGAAACATAAACTATAATGTCTGCGACTGAATCACCGTCAATGTCAATTTCGGATTCTTCGGACAAATCGGTATAAAAAACGCCCGCTGGAGTTTCAAGTCCAAAGGAAGAAAGAGTGTCTCTAACAGTAAGAACAATTGAACCGTTATCAGAAGGAACAAGAATCTGGTCACCCTTGTAAAGTCTCTGGGTAAACTTTGTATTGTCAAGCTCATACTGCTTTGATTTTGCATTGCTGGAAATAACAACCTCTGAATTATCCTCTGTATTCTTTTTGGTAAGAAGAAGAATGAGCACAGTTGCGATAACTCCCAAAATAAATACCAGAGAAGCTATCACTGTAGGAACAAGCCAGCGTGGTCTATGTTTTGCAATCAAACCTTCGGGAACAGGCGATTCCTGGATTTTTTTATTGTTATAAAGTTTTAAAATAAGTTCTGTATCAAGTCCGAGATAATTAGAATAATTCCTTAGAAAGCCCATCATATAAGCTTCACCAGAAAAGACAGAAGAATCTTCATCTTCAAGTCCCTGTAAATATCTCTGTTCAATTAAAATCTCTCTGGCTACTTTTTCGATATCCAGATTCTGCTCTAAACGCGCCTTTCGCAACAATTCGCCATAACTTTCCATTTTTCAATTACTCCGCAAACAAGAAATTATTGATATTGTTGGCTGATGACGGCGGATCATAAATAAAACGCTGGTCTGTAATATCCTGATTTAATTTGTAATCATAGAAATTAAAAATAAGAGTTTCCCCTTTTGGAGTAACTGCCTCTACCCTGCGAATTAATTTTGTTGAAGGATTAACCGCAATTTTAATATATCTGAAGGCTTCGGAAGCACTTTTACGACTAAGGATGAATTTAACTACCATTTCGTCAGAGCCCTCTTCTAAAGGTTCTGCATCCTGACCGGTTTCATAAGCAACTGAATAATAGCGGCTCAAAAGAGAAAGTCCCTGTGGAGTTGCGAGAGATGCACCTGTATTATCCTGAGTTACTGACTGCTGTAAAACTGCTGAGGAATCAGGCAGATAAATTGTGAGCATATCACCGTTAAAACAGATTACCTGATTTTCTGGAGTGGAATAATCCATTCTAAGCAAATCAGGGGACTTAAAAGAAAGGCGTCCAGCTGCTTCTGTTTTTTCTACGCGGGTCTCAAAATCGACTTCGTAATCTTTTATGGTTCCGTAATATTCCGAAATAGTCTTAAAATAGGCACTTGCTGTCGTTATATTCTGAGCAAAAAGCGCTGCCGATATGGAAAGCATTACTGCAATTAATATCTTTTTCATACTTCACCATTATACTAATTATCAGCAGAATTGTCTATTTTGTCAGGTTCGGTAGAAGTAGAATCTGTAAGTTCTCTGCAATGCTGTTCACCTTTAACGATATCGTAGAACTCTTTGCCTTCCATTGTTTCAATTTCTTCAAGGCGTTTTGCAATATAATCAAGCAAATCCTTATGTTCTGTAAGCACTTCTACAACATGAGCATAGCGTTCTTTCATTACACGTGCAATTTCACTATCAACATAATTCTGAGATTCTTCACTGAACTCACGAATAAGATTAGGTTCTCCGCCTCTGTTTCCGAGAACACCTTTTCCAAGGGTCATATTTTCAAATCTATCTGACATACCGTAAACGGTAATCATTTGTTTTACCAAATCTGTTGCACGGGCAATATCGTTTGAAGCGCCGGTTGAAATATCACCTAAAATAATCTGTTCAGCAGCACGTCCGCCAAGAAGAGAATCAACTTCATTGATAAGGTCTGTTTTGGTCATAAAGTTCTTTTCTTCGGCTTCACGATACTGAGTAAATCCACCGATTCCATGCGAACGAGGAACAACTGTAATTTTGTTTACAGGCTCGTGATCTGGGATAAAGGCAGAAACCAAAGCATGTCCAGTTTCGTGAACTGCAACAAGTCGCATTTCTTTTTTATTATCTTTGCGGGATTTTTTCTTTAATCCGATACTGACTTTATCAATTGCTTCATTAAAATCTTCCATTGTTACCTTCTTGCGCTTGTTTCTTACGGCAAGAAGAGCGGCTTCGTTTACAACGTTAGCCAAATCAGCACCTGCAAAACCTGTAGTTCCGTGGGCTACAGATTCAAAATCTACATCTTTATCAAGCTTTACATTTTTTGCATGAATGCGGAGAATTGCTTCACGGCCTTTTACATCTGGTTTTTCAACAGGAACCTGTCGGTCAAAACGTCCAGGACGGAGAATTGCCGGGTCAAGAACGTCAACACGGTTGGTTGCGGCAAGAATAATAAGACCTTTTTCGTTATCAAAACCATCCATTTCTACAAGAAGCTGGTTTAAGGTCTGTTCACGTTCATCGTTAGAAGAAAAACCGTTGGCACGACTCTTGGCAAGAGCATCTATTTCATCAATAAAAATAATACAAGGGGCTTTTTCGCGGGCCTGTTTGAACAAATCGCGGACACGGCTGGCACCAACACCAACAAACATTTCTACAAAGTCTGAACCGGAAATACTAAAGAAAGGAACACCAGCTTCTCCTGCAACTGCACGGGCAAGCAGAGTTTTACCAGTTCCCGGATCGCCAACAAGAAGAACACCCTTAGGAATTTTTCCACCAATTTCTGTATATTTTTTAGGAGACTTTAAGAAATCAACAACTTCTACAAGCTCCTCTTTTGCTTCGTCAACACCAGCAACATCTGAAAAACGGGTTTTAATTTTGCCTTCTTCAACAACCTTTGCACGACTTGAACCAACATTGAAAATACTGCCCATTCCACCGCCGGCTCCACCGCCCATTTTTCGGAAAATAAAGAAATAGAAAAGAAGAATCAAACCAAAAGGCAAAAGAAGGTTAATTAAAAGCTGAATAAAATAATTATTTTGTTTTTGAATAAATTTATATTCAACGCCCTTTTCATCAAGCAAGTCTATAAATTTCTGCATAAGAACAGCCGTAGTTTTATATTGAATACCAGAATGGATGCGCTTAGGCTGAAAAATCTGCTTTCCCTTTTCTGAAGAATTTGAAGATTTAAGCAGATCTGGTCCATAACCGATTATGTAGTTTTCACCTATTTCGACACTGACAATCTGACCATTTTCAATTTTTTCGCGGAATTCAGAATAATCAATAAGATTACCATCATTTTTTGAAAGAAAGAGAAAATCTGCTATCGTAACTATTGATAAAACTATCAGAATTACTGCAAAAAAAGGAATTTTAGGCTTTTTCTTGTCACCCTTATTCTTGTTTTTATTTTTATTATCTTCCGGTCCTGCAAATTTGAAAAATTTATAAGGATCGTTTTCATCATCTTGTTTTTTGTCTTCGTCAAACTGATTCTTGTTCATTTAGTATATCCTTTACTGCATGATATGCAAAAATAAAATGCTATTATAAATATACTAATATTATTTTAAATTGTCGACATAATAATTATTTTTTATTTTTTTGAATTTTCTTATTAAGTTTTATTTTAAAAAACCGAAAATCAAGGGATTTTACATCAAAATATTCCGGAGGATCAAAATGGGATATCAGAATGCATATAATGCATATCAAAGAACAAACATTAGTACAGCGAGTCAGGGAAGACTTGTAGTATTACTTTATGAAGGTGCAATAAAACAACTGAACAGTGCACTTTCTTTTATTGAAATCGATGGTAAAATAAAACCGGGAAATATAGAAAAGTTTGGAATC
>CADCLG010000023.1:0-77457 GCA_902802305.1 uncultured Spirochaetaceae bacterium | reverse complement strand
CGATCCAAAACGTGAAGCTTTCCTTGACATTTCTAAGAACCTTATGTCTCTTTATGTTTATTTTAACGAGCAGCTGACAGATGCAAACATTACCCATAACCGCGAAAAAATTAATTTTGTTTTAAAAATGATGGGTGAACTGGCAGAATCCTGGAGAAAAATTGCTAACAGTACGGCAAATGCTCCTGCAGCAAAAGTAGAAAATGCGCTGAATATTCAGGGATAAAATCAGAAAAAAGATTGGACAAAATGGGTCAAAGACTGGGAGGTCAAAATGGAATTATCACAAGAAGAATTAAATGAACGTGTTGAGATTTTAAGAAGATTCAGAACTTTGCTTGAACAGCAGAGAGGAAAGTTTCAGGAATATCTTAACGTTCTTGAAAAACAGCAGGATTCAATTTCCAGTGAAAATCCTGAAAGTTTGATTGCCCATACTGAGCTTGAACAGCAGGTTGTAAAGAATATTGCAAATCTTCAGAAAGTGATTCTTCCTATGTCCAGAATGTACAAATCAGTTTACAATACAGCAGAAAATATGCCTGAAGAACAGACTAAATCCATTGAAAAGCTTCAGTCAGAACTTAACGATTTGCAGAGCAAGGTTCTTAAACAGAATGAAATCAACAGAGATTTACTTCGTATTCACATCGACAATATCAGAACACAGATTCAGAACTTTAAGAATCCTTACAAAAATGCACGCAGCGTTTATGCTCAAAAACAGCCGGTTGCATCGCTTGTAGAAATAAATGCTTAAAAATCACCTTATCTCCTTAATCGCTGCATACACAAAAAACGGGCGGGTTATAGGTTCCGATGGAAAAATTCCCTGGAGCCTTAAATCCGAACGCAATCGTTTCAAAAAAATCTGCAATAATAAAAAAATTATCATGGGTCGAAAATCCTTTGAAGAAATCGGTCATGCCCTGCCCTACTGCACAATCATAATTTTAAGCCGCACTTTAAAAGACGCCCCGCAAGGCTGTATTTTGGCCAGGACACTGGAAGAAGCAATTGATAAGGTTGATGAGACTGATGATACTGATAATTCAAATGAAATTATCATTGCGGGCGGCGGTGAACTTTACAGGCAGACAATACCTTTTGCCGACAAAATCTATGCAACAGAAATTGACATCGATTTTGATTCTGATTTTGAAGGGGACACATTTTTCCCCGAACTAGAAGAAGTCGAAAAGTCAGGTGGAAAATGGCAGTGTCTTGAAGAAGAAAGTCACTGCGAAAAAGACCTTATTTCCGGAAAAGAAATCTGCTACAAATATCTTACTTATACGCGCATTGTGTGACTTGAATGTATTGATGAGAAAAAAATATCACACAAAGGGTAAATCTATTGTTATGCTGCACTCAATTGCAGGATTCTTTTTAGCAACGATTTCCTTCAATTTTTTTATAAGCTCTTCATCATCAATTTCCAGTTGAAAGGGACGTTCTACTTCAAAAATCAAAGTGGGCGCATTCTTACAAAAAGCCATTCGTACATCATGCACTTTAAGATTTGGATTTATTTTTGGAACTTCCTTATAAAGAAGGTCTTTAAAATCATTCAGCTGAAGGTCATTTACATCAACCGGGTCCATGTGAATTACCGTGCTGCAATTAAACTTTTGCGAAACATCTTTTTCTGCACTGTCAATTGCGTGATGAAGTTCAAAAACATTCATATTTCCGGGAACTTCAACATCCATGCAAATCATTTTTCTTTCGGCCCCGTAATCGTGAACAATCAAATCATGAACACCAACTATTGGGGCATGTCGGAGAACTTCTTTTTCAACTTCTTCGACAAACTGGCGCGAAGGAGCAATACCAATCAGAGGGTCAATTGTATCTCTTGCAGAACCATAGCCGGTTTTTAAGATAAAAAGTCCGACGATAATTCCCGCAAGGCTGTCTATAGGTAAAGTCGTAAAGAAAGAGCAGACAAAAGAAATAATAACAACAAAAGTTGAAATCATATCGCTCAGACTGTCTTTTGCGGTTGCTTCGAGGGTGACTGAGTTGATTTTTTTTGCAATTTTATGATTATAGAAATAAATATAAAACTTTATAAGAATTGAAAGGCAGAGAACTATTATTGAAACTATATTGTTTTTTACGGGAGTTGGATTACTAAAGGATTTTACGGAAGACTTTATTAATTCTATTCCTAAATATAAAATCAAAAAAGAAATTGTAAGCCCCGCAATGTATTCATAGCGGCCGTGACCAAAGGGATGGCGCTTGTCCGGTTTTTTGACGGAAAACTTAAAACCAATCAGCTGAACCAGGGAAGAAGCGACATCAGAAAGGTTGTTGAAGGCATCTCCAATCATTGAAACCGAAGATGCAATCAAACCGAATACGAATTTTAAAGTGAAAAGTATAATATTCAAAAAGATTCCAAAAATACCACAAAGTTCACCGTATTTAGAACGCACACGGGAATCTGAATAATTTTTGTAATCCTTTATAAAGATTTTCGCAAGAAGCTCTATCATTTTAGTCTGTTCCGCTCAGTAAGTTCCCTTTTATTTTACGTATTCGTATTTTTGTGCTTCGAGGTAATCTTCCACGTCATCAGGAAGCAGTTCAAAGAAATCGTAGCCTGTCATTGCTTCAATTTCGTCAACTGTAGTAATAAACTGTTCCCAGTCGCCAGTCTTACCCATGCCCATCTGGTTCGGAACATTTATAGCGATTATTATGGCGTTCTTGGTTACACGACTTAAATCGTTCTCACCATTAGGAATACCAAGTACAACCTTCCAGGTGTGGGAAGGAACGTTCATGTGCAAGGTTTCGCCGCTTTTTAAAGAAATAGGAATCTCATCAAAGGTGCCTTTAGAGCTTGTTCCGCCCTTTCCATAAGGTCCGGCTATAATGTAAAGTTCATTTCCTTCATTGGCAAGCTGACGTTCGTAATTTTCAAAATGCATCCAGATTACGCGGTTGTTGTCCGGTGATTGAGGAACCATATTTGTCATAAGGAAGGTCATCGAATTGTCTTCTTTTGTGCTTGTGCGGTCGGCAGAAGGACAAACGTGTCCGCGGTCAAAGCCGTATTTATTGTATTGATAATCTGCTTTTTTAACGCCATACCAGCCTTCTGGAAGTTCTGTGTCAGGACGGAAATCATCCATACGGTCGGCAGAACCCATGTAAGAAGTATCAAGATGCCAGGCTACCCAGTTTGGACACAAGGTTTCGGTGTTGTAGGACAGGGTATACTGAGGTTTTATCATAAGATAATTTGTATTTTTCTTTGTATCAGCGTAAGCGTCGGTTGGATTTCCCAAGTGAAGAGGATTGTTTGCAGCATAACCAGTATCAGATTTAGGATCAGAGCCCTTTGTTCCAGATTTTGAGGAAGTAGTTTTTTTGCCGGAAGAGGAAGTTGAAGCAGGTGTTTCTGCAGGCTCTTTTGCAGTTTCCTTTACAACTTCATTTGTATTGCCCTCACCTGTTCCGTTAATTTCTGCATAATCAGTTTGAGGCGGATATTCTCCACGCAGATATTCAGGAATATGATAAAGAATCGGCTCTTCAGTCTGAACTAAAGTTATTCCTTCTGCTCCAATTTCTATAATTGGTTTGCCACCGAAGAACCAGCCTAAGCCCAGAAGAATTACCACAGCAGCAATGATGACTGCAAGTGCCTTATTCTTTTTTGCAATCTTTTTGTAAACTTTTACTGCACCCGAAGATTTTGCAGCGCTTGTTTTTTTGGAAGTCTTGCTTCCTTTTGATTTTGTTGTATTTGTACTCATAAAGGCAATTTTACCGCAATTTTTTATATATTCAAGTAAATATTTTTGATACAATAGAAATATGAATCTTCTTTCTATAAATAATCTCTCAAAAATCGGAAGAGAAAAGCCTCTTTTTACACAAGTTACCTTCGGACTTCAGGAAGGTGAAAAAGCCGCTCTTATTGGACGCAACGGAAGCGGAAAATCAACCTTACTTAATACAATTGCAGGAGTTCTTCAGCCAGATGAAGGAAGTGTTGTAATCAACAAGGAAGCAGGCGTTTCTTTTTTGCCGCAAAATCCCCTTTTTAATCCTCAGGACACAATCAGAGCCCATATTTTTAAAAGCTCTTCTCCAAAACTCAAAATTATAAATGAATATAACTCTATCTGCGAAGAACTGGAATCAAATCCAAAGGCCCAGGAAAAATACAATCAGATTATGACCACCATGGATAATCAGAATCTGTGGAATTATGAAGCCCAGATAAGTTCAATTTTATCTACACTTGGAATTACTGATTTAGGAAGAAAAATGGGAACGCTCTCTGGCGGTATGATTAAAAAAGTTGCCCTTGCCCAGGTTCTTGTTGAAGACACAAAGATTCTTCTTTTGGACGAACCGACAAACCATCTGGATATTTCTACAATCACCTGGCTGCAAAATTATCTTCATGATACAAAACGTTCTGTTTTGATGGTAACTCATGACCGTTACTTTCTGGATGCTGTATGTACAAATATCTATGAGCTGGCACGTAACAAACTTAAACTCTATCAGGGCAATTATTCCCAATATCTTGAAAAAAAACAGACCGAAGCAGAAATTGAAGCAAACACCGAGCGCCGCATTGAATCAGTTCTACGCTTTGAACGAGAATGGTTACTAAGGGGCCCCTGTGCACGCGGTACAAAAATAAAAGCCCGCATCCAAAGGGACCAACAGCTGATAAATCGCGAAAAGTTTCAGGCAGATAAGGGCTTTACCTTTGAAGTAAAAGGAAAACGCCTTGGCGGTAAGGTGCTGGAGCTTCATAATATCAGTAAAAATTATCCCAAAGGCTTTGTTCAGGCTCTTCAGGAAGAGGAAAAGTCAACTGCAGCTGATTCTTCGGTATGTACAACTCCGGTAATTAGAAATTTTTCCTACAAATTTACAAAAGGACAGAAAATCGGAATTTTTGGTGATAACGGTTCTGGAAAAACAACACTTTTAAATATAATCACAGGAAAACTCAAGCCAGACACAGGAGAAATAGAACTGGGGGTAAATACAAAATTCGGCTATTATGAGCAGAATCCTGTTTTTCCAAATACAAATCTTACGGTGCTGGAATACATAAAAGAAAGCGCAGAACAGATTTCCCTGAGCAATGAAAAAAAAGAAGTTCGTCCGGAAAAATTTCTGGAAGAATTTGGCTTTGAAGGTAAAATTCAATATTCGCCGGTCAGTACTCTAAGCGGTGGTGAAAGAAAAAGACTTTATCTGGTAAAGCTTCTGCTGGAAAATCCAAATTTTCTTATTCTTGACGAACCTACCAACGATTTTGACATCTTTACAATGAACATTCTGGAACAGTTTTTAATGAATTATGAAGGCTGTCTGCTTCTGGTAAGTCATGACCGCTATTTTATGGACAAAACCGTTGATTCACTTTTTATTCTTGAAGAAAACGGAGATATTTCGGGCTTTGTAGGAAAATGTTCTGAATATATTGAATTTCGTGAAGAAAATAAAAAACAGAAGGACGAAAAGACAGCTTTGAGTTTTTCGGAGAAAAACTCGTGGAAGACGAAAGACAAGTTTGCCAACGAAAATCCAGTGTTTACGTCTTCCACCACCCGCAACGCCTGCTCAGAAGCCCAAACTCAAAAGAAAAAGCTTACCTTCAAAGAGCAGAAAGAATTTGAAGCCCTGGATGCCGAAATTCCACTTTTAGAAGAAGAAAAAACTCAGCTTGAATCACAAATGACAACAACAGATTTTTCCGAATTAACAAAAATCACAAACCGTTACAAGGAAGTCACAAAGCTTCTGGAAGAAAAATATGGAAGATGGGAAGAACTTGCAGAAAGAGCATAAAAAAGTTTTAATTTGATAGTCTTGTAATGAAATTTGGAGTATAATATTTTTTGGTAATTAAAAATGATAAAAAAAATCGGGCAGACAGTAAGAAATAAAATCCACGAATATCTCTACACAAGCGGCTATATTGGAAAACTGATAATAGCCTCCATTCTTTTTGTGTCCCGTGGAAAAGCTTCCCGAAAAATCCTGATAATGCAGCTTCTTTTTACTTATGTTGAAGCCCTGCCAATCTGCTCTTTTCTTGCAGTCGGAATAGGAACTGCCGTATTATTTTTAGGAAATTCTTTTCTTGCTTCTCTGGGACAGGCTAAACTCACTTATGATTTGCTGGTTCTTATAGTTGTTCGCGAGCTCGGTCCTCTGCTGATTGCCTTTATTGTAACAGCCCGTTCCGCCACCGCAATCGCAACCGAAATAAGCAGCATGGTTGTAGGTCACGAAATCGAAGCCTACATTGCAACCGGTGTAGACCCAATCGGACACCTTGCCGCCCCCCGATTTATCGCAGTTACACTTTCCCTCTTTTTCCTGAATATTTATTTTTCTCTTTTTGGACTGATTGCACCTTCTATTGTAGTTCAGTTTATTTCTACAACAAACATTGCTGAATATTTTAATGCCCTTTTCCAATCCCTCACAGTAAGGGATGTTTTAATATCACTTTCAAAAAGCCTTATTTTTGGAATGATTATTTCGGCCTCTGCAACTTATTACGGATTCAATGCAGGACGGGCTTCAACAGAAATCCCAATGGCTGGTCTGCGCGCAGTTGGAAATGCGTTCAGTACATGTATTCTTGCTGATGTAATAATTACGGTAATGACCTATGTCTTGTGATGCGCCTCTTTTTGAAATGCAGGATATCTCCTTTGTTGATAACGATTTTGTGGTTATACACAATCTTTCGCTGCAAATTCAAAAAGGAACTATAACAGCCTTTTTAGGAGAAGCTGGTGGCGGAAAATCTTCAGCCTTAAAGCTGCTTGCCGGCGTAATACCACCGACGACTGGCGAACTTTTCTTTGAAGGAAAGAATGTACACAGGATGAAAAGAGTTGAAACGCTCGCTTACAGGAAACGCACGGGATTTATGTTCCAGGATTCGGCACTCTGGCAAAACCAGAATATCTATCAAAATCTTGAATTACCCTTGAAAATACATTTTCCTCAAATGTCAGCAGCGGAACGCGATAAACGCATTAAGCAGGTTTTCGAGCTGGTGGGCTGCGAAAAATCAATTACAATCAGACCGGCAGGCCTTTCAATCGGCGAACAAAAAATGATAGGCTTTGCCCGGGCAATTATCTGCGACCCGGAGATTCTTTTTCTGGATGAACCGACAGAATCGCTTGATAACCGCACCACAGATATTTTTATTCACATGCTCAAAGATTTCTGCTACAACAATAAAAAAACACTGATTTACGTAAGTCATGACACCGATTTTATAAATACCTTCTTTGGAGACCAATATATATTTGATTCAGGAGTAGTAACAAAAAAGTAAAAAAAATGAAGTTCAAAATTAAATATGCAGATCAGATAGTAGGCAGCCTCTCAATTCTCGCAATTGCAGCCCTTATTTTCATTATGTTTTTAATAGGTTCAAAGCAGAACTGGTTTGTACAAAAACATCCATACTACACGATTGTAACCTCAGCCTCTAACGTCTCCGAAGGAATGTCTATTCAGTATAAAGGATTTGCAATCGGTAAAATAAAAAATATTGCACTGAATGATAACGATGAAGTTGTAGTGAACTTTTATATTCTTGATGATTATATTGACCGCATAACAGAAGGCTCAATAATTGAACTTTCGGTAAGTCCAATTGGCTTGGGGTCATCTATGATTTTCCATCCGGGAGTTTCTACTACAATCATAGAAAACGACAGCCTTATTCCAGAACGCAATTCTCGTCTAGGAATAGAAAACATAAAAAATCATAAAGTAATGCTTTCAGATCAGACAGATTCAATCACAAATATAGTTAATTCCGCCTCTGATTTGGTACGCGACATAGACCGCCTTGTACGCCAGGTTTCAGAAATTATAAGCGGAAGAATGGATGACTCGCCTATTTCAAAGACAATCAACGAAATAAATACAATTCTGAGCCAGATTTCCGCCTTCCTCTCAGGCGACACATCAGTTCCGCTTGCTTCTATAACAGACGGCATAAACGATGCAATTAATCAGCTGCACAGTATTTTGAACGACGTAAATACGCTTACAAATCAGTTGCAGGATCCACAGGGACTTATTCCAAAATTACTAGAAACCGAAGAATCAAAGGGAACTTTGGACAGCCTTTTTGCAACTCTAAATCAAACTATGACAGATATAAACAATGTTTCTGCATCACTTGGAAACAATATGCCTCAGGTAACAATCATTCTTGCTCAGGTACAAACCTTAATTAAACAGGTTCAGGATGTTGTTGTAAGTCTTAAAAACAATCCGCTTATAAAGGGTAATTCAACAGAAAGAATAGAGAAAACCTCTGCAACTCCAAAATTAAGGGAGGAAACATTCTGATGAAAGCAAGCCTCAAATCCTCTTCAATTCTGACTTCTTTTTTAATTTGCACTCTCCTCTTTTTATCCTGCCGTTCTGCACCACAAAGAGAAATGAAAATCACCCTGATTCATTCAACAGCAAGCGAAATGCTCGAATCTGCAAACTCCTGCATACTTTCCGGTGAATATGAAAATGCAAACTTTTTTCTTGCTCAGGCTTACACTCAGGCAATGACAATAGATAATTATGAGCTCTTGACTTCGGTTTGTCTGGGCTATGTAAGTCTCAATCTATCTTATAATCCGCCTTACACTCAGCTTGCAAATGATTATCTGACAAAAGCCAGAGTCTTTGCAAAATATGCGGAAAATGCCGAAAAAGAAGAAGCCTTGTGTGCCCTTGCTGAAGTCAGAATCAAAATCACAGATACAAATCAGCCTGTAGATTACAGGGCACTCATAAATCTTCTTGATGAAAATGAAAAACACATTCGCGGTGACAAATATTTTGAAGCTCAGTTTGCTTCTGCTTACGGTGACATTTATAGAACCCAGAAAAACTACGATGCCGCCGAAAAAGAATATGAAACTGCTGCAAAATTATATACAGACAACCGTTATCTTTCGGAAATTGGAATTACCTGGTACAAAATTGCTCAGGTCTCTTCTCTGAATAATAAAAAAACAGATGCCCTGAAAGCAATGGAAAAGGCAATTTTCTACGACCGTTCTGCAGAAAATACCCTGGCCCTGGGAACAGATTATTACATCAAAGGAATAATTTTATTAAAAGGAAATCCAACTGCTGCAGAAAAAGATCAGGCAAAATATGCCTTTGAACATTCAGCAGAGATTTTTACAGCAGCAGGCAAGGGAATGGAAGATTTAGCAAAACGCAGTCTGGATGCCGCAGCTGAACTTTAAGGCAAAAACTTTAAGGCAAAGAATATGGCAGAATGGTTTGAATCTGAAGATTTTTGGACTACTTATGGTCCAATTATGTACGATGATAATTTATGGGCAGAGGCTCCTGATGTCGCTGATTATGTCTGTAAGATTGCCGGACTAAAAAAAGGCTCTAAAGTTTTAGATGCGGCCTGTGGAATTGGCCGTATTTCTATTGAACTTGCAGAAAGAGGCCTTGACGTGACTGGAGTTGACATAACCTCATCTGTTCTTGAAGCTGCAAAAGACATGGCAGAATCCCAAAAGCTTAAAATTGATTTTATCCAGCAGGATTTACGGGATTTTTGCAGAAAAGATTATTTTGACTGTGCCATAAATCTTTATACTTCCTTTGGCTACTGTGATTCAAAAGAAGATGATTACAAAATACTGAAAAATATTGCTTTGTCGCTAAAAAAAAAACGGTATTTTTATAATGGAATGTGTCAGTCGGGAAACTGCAATTATGTATTTTACTAAAGGCGAGCTATTTGAACGAGCTGGATTTACCGTGAATACTGAGTTTTCTGTAAAAGGCGCCTGGGAGGGCTTGTACTCAAAATGGATTTTAACAGATAAAGATAATCACAAAATCGAGCACGAGTACACCCAAAGACTTTATTCTGCCCCACAATTGCGTGACAAATTACTGGAATGCGGCTTTGCTTCTGCGCAAGTTTACGGAGATTTTGATTATTCTCCATACAATGAAAATGCACGTACTATGATTATTGTTGCGAAAAAATAAGGGTTATAATTAGGACTATATTCAGAGTTTAAACATAACTTAATCAGAACTTAAACAGAGCCTTTTATACTTTCAAAAACTTCTGAATAGCACTCTTTATAAGATAGATTATTTTCCCTGCATAATTTTACGATTGATTCATATTCTGGATAATTGCGGATTTCACCATCCGGCAAAATAACCTGCTTGGCTTTTGCACTTCCCCACTTTGTCTGAACTTCGATGATTTTCCGTGGAAGAATTGAACGTTCATATTTCATTCTTCTGATTCCGATTGTAGTGGTATTCTTAAAAATAATTGCTTCAAGTGCAGGAATCATTTCCTTATCACAAATAACTGAAAGCATATATCCAGGACGATTTTTCTTCATAAAGCAGGAAGTATAATGAACATCAAAGGCACCAGCCTTTAATAAAAGCTCCATTACAAGTCCGAGCTCTTCTCCAGAAGAATCATCAATATTAGATTCAAGTTTATAAATGATATCTTCATCTTTTGGATTGTCAAAAGCTTCCTTTTGCTGAGCCGATTTATCTTCTTCTATTATCATTGCACGAAGAATACTCGGTCGCTCATAATTTCTTTTTCCGCCGCCCATTCCGATTTTTGAAATTTTAAATCTGGAAGGAAGATTGTCATCAGTTTTTACAGCGGCAACAAAAGCGGCTCCTGTTGGTGTAACAAACTCACCTTTTTGATTTATAAACTCAAAATTAAGACCGTATTCTGCTGCAATATTTGAAACAGCAGGAACAGGCACAGGCAATATTCCGTGCTGACAGCGAATTGTTCCATAACCTTCTGCAAGTTTTGGTACATAAACTTTGTCAATTCCTAGATTGTCAAAACAAACTGCAATTGCAATTACATCTACAATTGAATCGATTGCTCCAACTTCATGAAAATGCACTTCTTCTATAGGGCGGTTATGGGCCTTTGCTTCGGCTTGGGCGACAATTTCAAAAATGCGTTTTGCAAGAGCACGAGCGTTTTCGGTCATGTTTGTGCCATCAATTATTTTATAAATATCCGACAAATGTCTGTGCTCGTGATGATGTCCGTGAGTGTGATCGTGATGTTCGTGGGAATGTTCGTGTTCGTGGTCGTGATGGTGATGTTCATGTTCGTGCTCGCGTACCGACTCATCGTGGTCGTGATGATGGTGCTCATGTCCGTGTACCGACTCTTCGTGTTCATGTTCATGGGAATGCTCATGACCAAAAAGATATTCCATATCGTGATCATGATTTTCGTGTTCTTCATCTAAAATTACGTCAAAATCACAAACCGAAATTGCATTTTTTACAACTGTAGATATTTTATAATCAAAGCCCTTTGCCGGAATTGATTTTAAAGCTTTATCCAAAAGCTCTCTGTCAGCTCCTAAATCCAGAAGAGCTGCAACCGACATATCACCACTAATACCAGAATTGCATTCTAAATATAAAGATTTTCCCATAAGAACACCTCAATCACATCTTGTAAAAATTAAAAAACTTATTCCCTAACCCGTCCGTGAACAGCAAGTCTGTTGATCTGGGTAGAAATATAACCGGCTCCATAACCGTTATCGATATTAACTACACTGATTCCGTTTGCACAGGAATTAACCATTGTCATAAGGGCAGAAATACCACCAAAAGCCGCACCATAACCAACAGAAGTCGGAACTGCAATAATAGGCACGCTTACAAGACCACCTAAAACACTTGCTAAAGCTCCTTCCATACCGGCAACCGCTACAACACAATTTGCCTCATCAATTTCAGGCAGATGATTCAAAAGCCTGTGAAGACCGCTTACACCAACATCATAAAAACGGTTTACTTTGGAACCAAAAAATTCTGCTGTGAGAGTCGCTTCTTCTGCCACATAAAGGTCGGCTGTTCCTGCACTACAAACAGCAATATTTCCTTCCAGAGGCTTTTCTTCTTTCTGAAGCTTAATTATATGAGAAAGTTCGTCGTATTCAGCATTAGGAAAATGTGATTTTATAAGTTTTGCCTGAGCTTCACTAGCCCGTGTACCTAAAACTTCACCGTTTTTTTCATACAAATCAGCAAAAATTTTTACCAGAAAATCATCTTTCTTTCCCTGGCAGAATACGACTTCATGAAAACCTGTACGCTTTTTTCTGTCAAAATCTAAATTTGCAAATTCTTTCACTGCTATTCTTTGGAAGTTTTTCTTGCATTTCTAGCATAAAAAAGTCCTACAATAAAAAGACCAATTGCCAGAATAATAAAACCTAATATTGTATCTTTCATACTGATATCAAAAAAAGGTTCACCAGAAATCACACTTGCAATACCATCACAAGCCCACATCAAAGCGGCACCGCTGAACATCAGCATTCCTAAAAAAGAAGCTTTTGCAGTTTTGCCCTTCTTTTTTGCATTAAAATAAAAGGCTGCAAAAATTAAGGCAGTAATTATTGTCATAATCTCACACATCAGACAACCAATCCTTTTAGTTCTCTTTTATTCCGCTTGTGCATAAAGGCAGAAAGGCCAACGGCAATTCCCCAGACAGCAGTAACAAGAACAGCCATTCCAACACCAACTGTAGCAATTTCGTGAAGCATGACAGAAATTTCTTCAGGACTTCTCATAGCTGTTAAAAATGGAGGATAAAAAACGATTTCGCCATGATAAATATGTTCTACAGCCAGCAAGAAACTTCCGCCATAAAGCATTTTTTCAAGCCAGCCGAGTTTTGTTGTAATGCTGCCAGAATCATTATTCTGACTTGTTTTTACCAGTTCATCAGTTTTGTGTTTTTTGTAAACAATAGACTTAACAATACTAATAACAATTGCCTCTGCCAGAGGGGCTGTAAAACATGCCATAATTACTCCTTAAATGCCATAAAAGGTCATTGATTTCAATATATTTTAGCACGTAAAAAGAGCTTTTATATAGCAATTATTTGCAAAAATTGTAAAAAAATATTTGATTATTCTACTGCTTTAAAATTTTTAGTAATCATCAGATTCCGACAAATACATTTCGCTGATAACACTTGTCTTGTAAGACTTTAAGTTTTCCTCAGATAAAAGATTCATAAGATTCTTTAACTGGGATTTTGTAAAATAATAGGATATGGCACTTGATTCTGCAGGATATGGATCATCTTTATTCTTGTAGCGCATATTCGGAGCTGTCAGACATGAAATCATAAAATACGGAGAATCCTTTTTAAAAGTATAGCCCAGATAAGTAATAGGCTGAGATTGATTTTTTGCCTGAACCTTTATTGAACCAAAATACACATCAGAAGTAAATTTTCCATACTTGTGATTTGTTTTCCTGCTTTTTCTTTCAAGCTTTTTATTTTCAAAATCTTTTAAATACTGATTACCAGCATCTATAAATCTTTTTCTGTCTGCTTCATCAAAAAAAACATAATCATAGCCGGCTGCATAAGGGCTTCCAAAACCAGCCAAATCAGTATCATTTATAGATACAAAAACAGCCTCTTCTTTTTTTAAAGTACCAAGAGGAGTTAAAACAGAAAATTCTAATGTATCATGTTCTGTAAAAGTCTGATTTCCCAGTTTAAAAAAGTTAGAAAATGATTCAGAAAGAGAATTCTTCTTTTTAGTTTCTGTAGAGATAACTTCTTCATAAGCATCCGAATCGACTTCTTCTGATTCTACAGAAAGCAGCTGACCATTATCTTCCTGATTTTCCTGCGCAAAAAGAGACGCAGCAAACAATCCTAAAATTAATAAAAAAGCATGTTTTTTAAGTTTCATTATTTTATCCTTAATTTATTTTTTTTTCTTTACTTTATAGAATCATAATGTAATCCAAAATGCCATAAAGTTACAAGATATAATACAAAACATAAAAAAATATTTATAGTTACAAATTGATTTTCATCATGACTTTTGCGATTTTTTTTTTCAATAAAAAAAAACGGCTGTTGCTAAAGGAGGAAATCAACAGCCGCTTTGTCCAGTTTGCTCTTTTTGTTTTTTATGAAAAAACTCTTTGTTGTATTGCATTGAATACACTTATTAAACCATAATCAAATATTAAGGTTACAAAAGATTATAAAAAAATATAAAAAAAACTTCATTTGTATAAGAATTAAAAATTTGATAGAATACTGACTATGGTAATTTCTTCTATAGATTTAAAGAACGGACACGTAGTCCAGTTGAAAAACGGAAAAGATTTAGTTCTTCAGAGAGATGATGCTGATTCCTTAATCAAAGATTTCAATATGTTTGGTGAAGTCGCAATAATCGACTTGGATGCAGCAATGGGTAATGTCGATGCAAAAGGAAATACGGAAAATACAGCTTTATTGCAGAGATTACTTCATCAGGGAAACGTTCGAACTGGCGGTGGAATCCGAACCGTAAAAAGAGCAAAGGAATTAATCAGTCTTGGTGCTGAAAAAGTTATAATCGGCTCCGCAGCCTGGAAAAAGAATCCAGCAGAAGGAGAATCCGTACTTAATGTTGATTTTCTCAACGAACTGATAGAGGCAATCGGTAAACAACGCATAATAATCAGCGTAGATTCCATAAATGGAAAAATTGCTGTAAAAGGCTGGACAGAAACTGTAAACATTCCTTTAGTAGAAGGCGCAAAAGAGGCAGAAAAATATTGTTCTGAACTTCTCTTTACCTGCGTAGAAAAAGAAGGCTGCATGCAGGGAACCGACATGAATTATGTTAAGGAACTTCGTTCAGCAGTAAGCTGTAGGGTTGTAGTTGCCGGTGGTGTTTCTTCCGTAGAAGAAATTGAAGAACTCGAAAAACTCCATTGTGATGTTCAATTAGGAATGGCTTTATACACAGGCAAAGTTTCGCTCAAAGATGCTTTTATCCGCTGCCTTAATTTTAAGAAATCACCACTTATACCTGTGATTGCACAAAGCGTTAATGGTGAAGTTTTAATGCAGGGCTTTGCAAATGAGGAAGCCTTTGAAAAGACCTTTGAATGCGGAAAATTAAGCTTCTTCAGCAGAGAACGCCAGACTCTCTGGACAAAGGGTGAAACAAGCGGAAACTTCCTTGAAGTAATAAAACTCAGGGCAGATTGCGACCGAGACTGTGTACTTGCAACCGTAGTTCCAACAGGACCAGCCTGCCATACCGGTTCCTGGACCTGCTTTGGAAGCGATCCAATGGAAAAATCTTCAATTTTCAGACTGTACAACATAATTGCAGACAGATTTGCAAATCCTAGACCAGGTTCTTACACTGCAACCCTGGATGCAAAACGTGTACGCGAAAAGGTTGAAGAAGAAGCAGAAGAAATCTGTGAAGCCGAAGGAAAAGATGAAGTAACCTGGGAAGCAGCAGATTTAATATATTTTGTCAGCGTGCTTATGTATAAAGAAGGCGTTACCTGGCAGGATGTTTTCAACGAGCTGGACAGAAGACACAAAAAATAGCGAGATAAATTATGATTAAAATACAGAAATATTCAGAAGTAGAAGCTGACTTTTTTAAAGGACGGGCTTTTGGTGATTCAAACGAAGTTGTATCTTCAATTCTTACCGAGGTAAGAAACCGTGGAGATGCAGCTCTCAGACTTTATGGAAATAAATACGATGTTTCAGTTCCTGCAAACTTTGAAGTTTCTCAGGAAGATTTGAAAAAAGCCGCAGAAAAACTCCAGTTGGAAAATCGTGAAGTTTACGATGCAATTGTTTATTCACATGATTTAGCCTTCAGGTTTGCAAAACAGCAGAAAAAATCCTTCAATGATTTTGAAACAGAACTCGAACCGGGTCTTTTTACAGGTCAGAAAACAGTTCCAGTTGATGTAGCCGGCTGTTATGTTCCGGCAGGAAGATTTCCGCTGGTTTCTACTGTAATAATGACAGTTACACCAGCCGTTGCAGCAGGTGTAAAAGAAGTAATTATCTGTACCCCGCCAAGAGTTCACCCGGACGATAAAGATGATGCAGAAAAATCAGGGGCAGGAATAAGTGGAAAAGCCTATACCGGAGGAAAAGCATACGCAGATGAAGGTATCATGGCAGCGGCTTATATCTGCGGTGTAAATCATCTTTATGCTGTAGGCGGCTCTCAGGCAATTGGTGCAATGGCTTACGGTACAGAATCAATTCCAAAGGTGGATGTAATTGTCGGACCAGGAAACAAGTTTGTTGCAGCTGCTAAAAAAGAAGTTTACGGAAATGTCGGAATTGATATGATTGCAGGGCCTACAGAAGTTCTCATAATTGCAGATAATTCAGCAAATCCAGCCTGGGTAGCCGCAGATCTTCTTGCACAGGCAGAACACGATGTAGTAGCTCAGCCAATTCTTGTAACAGATGATGCAGCTTTTGCTCAGAGTGTCAGTGAAATGATTGAAAAGCAGCTTGAAACTATGACAACAAAGGCTATTGCCCGTCAGAGTATAGATAACTACGGTAAAATTATTCTGGTAGATGACTTGAAAGAAGCAGTAGAAATTGCCAACAAAAAGGCACCTGAACATCTTGAAATTGCAATGGATGAAAGTAAAAAAAGAAAAGCCATTGTAAACGAAGTTCACAATTATGGTTCCCTCTTTATTGGTCACCACTCAGCAGAGGTTTTTGGTGATTACGCAGCCGGATTAAATCACACCCTGCCAACCTCTGGTTCTGCAAGGTTTACAGGCGGACTCAGTGTAAGAATGTTCTTAAAAACCCTTACTACCCTCAGAGTTGAAGAAGGAAAAACAGGTATGATTAAGAGTGCTGTTGCTGCAGGTTATCTTGGAGATTCAGAAGGCTTAGCCGGACATGCACGCGCTGCAAGAATCAGAATTGAAAAATAAAAGCTAGGATTTACACAGGAAAATATTATGGTTTTAGACGTTGTAAAATTAGGCGATGACTTTTTGAGAAAAACAGTTGCTCCTGTTACAGAAGTAAACGACGAAATCAGAAAGTTAATTGATGATATGTTTGACACAATGATAGAATTGAATGGTGTTGGACTTGCCGGCCCACAGGTTGGAAAAGATTTGCGCATTTTTGTTGCAATGGCAGATGATGATGTGCGCCGGGTATTCATTAATCCTCAGATAATCAAAACTTCAGAAGAGCTTTCTGATTATGATGAAGGATGTTTGAGTATTCCACAGGTTTACGAAACCATCACCCGCCCGGCTGCAGTTACAGTTCAGGCAATCAACGAAAAAGGACGCCCCTTTACGCTTGAAGCAGATGGTCTTCTTGCCAGAATCATTCAGCATGAAAACGACCATTTAAACGGCATTCTTTTTATTGACCGCGGAGATAAAGCCTTCGCTGAAAAAACTGTTGCACAATTCAAAAAACGTGCAGAGCGAGCTGCAGAAAAACAGGCTGCAAAAGAAGCAAAAGCAAAAAAAATCGCTGCAAAACTTGCGGCAAAACAGAATAAAAAAGCATAAGGTGATGTCTGCTGATGGGATTAAGAATATTGTATGCAGGAAGTCCAGAACCAGCCTGCGAAACGCTTAAACTTCTCTTTGAAAATCAGAATAAGTATGGCTTTGAAATTGTCGGAGTGCTTTCAAATCCGCCGTCTGCAAAAGGAAGACACAAAGACTTAATTCCTACTCCCGTCGCAGCCTTTGCTCAGGAAAAAAATCTTCCTGTTTTTACTCCGGAACATCTGGATGCCGCTGCAAGGGAAGAGGTTTCACAAGTCAAGGCAGATCTTCTGGTTTGTTTTGCTTATGGTCATATTTTTGGCCCTAAGTTTATGGCTCTTTTTAAGCTCGGTGGCATCAATCTTCATCCCTCTTTACTCCCAAAATACCGCGGTTGCTCACCAGTTCCTGCTGCAATTTTAAATCAAGACAATCAGACTGCCGTAACAATTCAAACTTTAAGTCCCAAAATGGATGAAGGCGACATTCTTGCCCAGACAATTATTGATTTAAATAAAAGCGAAACAAGCGAATCACTTTTGCATGAAAGTGCAGTTATAGGTGCAGAACTTATTTGCAATATTTTAAAAACAACATCAGAAAAAAATATTCTGCCTCAAGGAAAAAAGCAGGAAGGCCAGGCCTCTTATACCGGCTTGATTAGTAAAAACGATGCTAAAATCAACTGGTCTGAATCAGCCGCAAGTATAGAAGCAAAAATCAGAGCTTATTTTCCAGAGCCGGGATGCTGGACAAGCTTTAACAATGAACCATTAAAATTATTAAAAGCAGAAGTAATTCCAGATACGCAGAATTATCAGGATAAAGAAAATGGTCAGGTTCTTGATTATATAAAAAATCAAGGTATTATTATAAAAACGGGAAAGGATTTACTCTGCGTAAAAAAATTACAGAGGCAGGGAAAAAATCCTATGGAATATAAAGATTTTATGAATGGTGCGAGAAATTTTGTTGGCACTATTCTGCAATAGTTTTACAATAGAAGAAAGTACAAAGCACAAAAGCAGAGGAAGAAAATGGCTAGAAAGACCAGTAAAAATGATGAAGCAGAAAACAAAGAAATTGCCGTAGAAGAAAACAAAGAAATCGCTAAAGAAGAGATTCTTGAAGAAGATATGCCTGTTGAAGAAAATACAAAGGTTGAAGAAGATATAAAGGCTGAAGAAAATATACCAGTTGAAAAGAAGAAGGAAAGAAAACCAAGACCTACCCTTTCTGAAAGCTTTGCAAAAGTTCAGGACTGTATACCTGCTCTGATAATAACTTTTATTTCAAGCATAATAATCATGGGGATGCTCTGCATGGGTATTTTCTTTTTGAATGCAAGAGGAACAGAAAAAGTCCTTGTTCCAAATGTTGAAGGTAAAAAATGGGATGAAGCCCTTCTTGAAATGCAGATAAAAGAGCTTTACCCTAAAATCAATTTGAGATATTCAAATACAATTGGTGATGAAGGAAGGGTTCTTGAACAATCACCAAAAGCAGGTTCAATTGTAAAAGGTTATAGCAGAGTTTCGCTTGTAATCAGCCGTGGTATGCTTGTAGATGAAATTGGAGAATATGAAGGCAAAAACCTTGATGAAGTCCGAATGACCTTACAGACCTTGTTTGCAGGACAAACAAAGCCTTTAATTACACTCGCAGAACCTCAGTATAAGCCGGATCAATCAGAGGCAGGAACTATTCTTGAGCAGGATCCACCGGCAGGAACTAAGATTTCGCAGCCGATAAAAGTAAATCTTGTTGTAAGCCGAGGTCCTAATTATGAAAGAACTCGAAGACCTTATGTTATCGGACAAAGTATAAATGATTTATTACAGACAATTGCCCGCAGCAAAATTGTATTTGACATAACAGCCCATGAAGCAGGCAGTGAAGAAAAAGCGGGAACTGTTGTAAACCAGCAGCAGATTGAAGATGAATATATTCCAAATTATTCAAGGGTTACTGTGGAAATGGCAATGCCAAAATCAAGCTCTGACGAAACTGTATCAGGCATTTTCCAGGCAAAACTACCGGAATATCCTTATCCTGTTGCTATGAAACTTGAAGCAATTCCTGCAGAAGGAAATCCATACACAATCTTAAACTTAAATCATCCGGGTGGAAACTTTACACTACCATATTCTGTAACAAGAGGAACAACACTTGTTCTTTATGTTGTAGACAAGGTATTTGCAAGAACGCTCGTTGAATAAAAGGTGTTTATGAGTCAGCCCCTGATTTGTATGACTTTAACAGGCACTACACTGGAAGAAAACATAGAGCTTGTTAAAAAATACGAAAAATACATTGATTTAGTGGAACTCAGAGTAGATTATTTGAATGAAGATGAGCAGCTTTATGTCCGCAGGTTTCCATCTTTAATTCACCAGCCCTGTATTCTAACAATCAGACGTGACATAGACGGGGGGCTTTTTACCAGCGGTGAATTTTCCAGAACAAACCTTTTTGCCCGTGCTTTAGCCTTTGCAAATCAGGACAGAGCCAAAAACTTTGCTTATGTAGATTTTGAAGACGATTATCATATTCCAAGCATTCAGGATGCTGCCCTTGCCTTTGATGTAAAAATCATACGCAGTTATTATGCCCTGCATGAACCTATTCTTAATATTAGGGAAAAATGCGACTCCATGCGAAAGACCGGCTATGAAATCCCAAAAATTGTTTTTGACCCTAAAAAAATTACCGATGTAACTAATCTTTTTGAAGAAAGTCGCGAAATAAAACATTATGATCACATTTTGTGTGCAAACGGACCGCTGGGCTTTCCTTCCAGAGTTCTTGCCTCTCTTACGAATTCATTTTTAACCTACAGTCTGCCGGAAGAAAACGGAGAAATTGCAAAAAAAACAGGTCAGATAAGTCCGGTTACCCTTTCAAATCTGTACAGAATAAAATCAATAAATGAAGAAACAAAGCTTTATGGAATAATGGGTTGGCCTGCAGAAAATCCTTTAAGTATTGAAATTCACAATTTGGGATATAAAAAACAGAAATTGAATGCAGTTTATATTCCGGTAAGAACTCAGATGATTTCTGAAGGACTTGAATTTGCCCAGAAAGTTGGTTTACAAGGTCTTTCGATTACAAAACCTCACAAGCAGAATGTTCTATACTATGTTACAGACCAATCTCCTGTTGTAATGCAGATAGGTTCCTGCAATTCTCTGGTGAGAAAAGATGATAATTGGGTTGCCTATAATACAGACACTTATGGTTTTAAACGTTCTCTTCTTGAATTTTTAGGTGGTTATCGAATCAGATATAAAAAGGTTGCTTTAATAGGCGCAGGTGAAGCTACAAAAGCAATTGCCTATGTATTAAAGCAGCTGGGAGCAAGAGTCTGCATTTTTAACCGCACACCAAATCATGCAAAACACATTGCAGAAAAATACGGCTTCAAATATTGTACGCTGGAACCAGCTTGCGCACCAATTTTAGATGAATATTCAACTTTAATTATACAGACAACTTCTGTAGGAATGGAAGGCGGAGAAGCTCAGAGAGAATACAACGACCCTATTTATTTTTATAATTTCCGCGGAAATGAAATGGTATTTGATATTATTTGTAAGCCATCTACTACTCCCCTTATGAAAAGGGCTTCTTTAGCGGGCTGCAGGGTTTGTAACGGCTATCACATGCTTGAATATCAGGCTTATGCCCAGTTCCGTCTATTTACAGGAACAGATTTTGAGGACAACACTGAAATAGACCAGAAATTCTGATAAATTTGAAAAACTAATAAAATATAAAAAATGTCAGCTCAAAAAGGAGGAAAAGAAATGACACAATCAGAGCAAAAAACTTTAGTTGCAAACACAGCAATAGATACATTAGTAGAAAAAGGAAAAATTTTTAGCGGAATGAAAATTGGGCTGGGAACAGGTTCAACTGCCATGCCTGCCGTAAAAAGACTTGCAGAATATATAGCAAATGGAAAATTAAAAGACATAAAGGCCGTTGCAACAAGCTTTCAGACAGAAAATGCCTGTCAGGACCTTGGAATTCCTGTATATTCAATGAATGATAAAATCATAGGCGGACAGCTTGATCTTGCAATCGACGGAGCCGATGAGGTTACTCCTGACTGTTTCTGCATAAAAGGTGGTGGAGCAGCACATGTCCGCGAAAAGATTGTTGAATACAATTCAAAAGTTTTTGTCGTAGTTGCAGACTCAACAAAAGCTGTTGATACAATCGGTACTAAGTTTCCTGTCCCTGTAGAAATTATTCCGTCTGCAAGAATACCGGTAACAAATGCTCTCAATGCTCTTGGCGCAAAATGTGTATTGCGGGAAGGAGTAAGAAAATGCGGGCCTGTAATCACCGACAACGGAAATCAGATTTTAGACTGCACCTGGGACAAACCAATTAATGTTGCAGAAATGGAAGATAAAATAAACTCTATCGTTGGCGTTGTGGAAAACGGTCTTTTCTCAAAAAACAAACCGATTGTCTTTGTTGTAAAAGAAGATGACAGCGTAGAAGAACGCAACTGGCACTAATTTTCCTAATTTGGCAAGGATAATCTATGTTTCCGCCCTTTAATCAGGAGCTCGCACATCATTACTGCGAAAAAATCATAGCGGATATTCAAAGCGGTAAGCTGGAATTAAAGCAGATAACTTCCATAAGTCAGGAAAGAATAGATCAAGGACTGATGATTGGAAGCGCTGTCTGCTGGGATGCCAAAGCAAATACCCGAGTTATTTTAGCAGCTGTAAGCGGAATCAGCAGACAAATAGTCGGACAAAGTGATAAAAATACTATAATTGTTCCACCTCTGGTCAGCAATGAAGTCATCACAGCTGTACTTCAAAAAAATGACAGACAGATTCACGAACTTACAGAAAAAATCAATTCTCTTGAAAAAACTCAAAGCCAGGAAAAAAGCCAGTTACTTTCCGAGCGGAAAAAACTCACAGACGAATCCCTGCTTAAAGTTTTTACTCAGTATTCCTTTACCAGATTTGATGGGAAAAAAGTTTCTCTTAATCAGATTATAAAAGAACATCAGGGAAAACTGCCACCAACAGGAACCGGGGATTGCTGCGCTCCAAAGCTTTTGTCTTATGCCTTTGAACATAAATTACAAATTATAAGTATGGATGAAGTTTATTTTGGCAAAAACACAGCTCACAAAATAAACGGCCAGTCCTATCCCCCTTGTGACGAACGCTGCGCTTACATTCTGCCATCAATTCTTGGCCTTGAAATTATTTACAGAGACAAGGATATTATTGTAATAAACAAGCCATCCGGACTTCTTTCTGTTCCAGGAAAAGGCAAGGATAAACAGGACTGCCTTTCCTCAAGAATCAAAGCCCTCTTCCCTGCTTGCATTGAACAACCTTCAGTTCACCGCCTTGATATGGAAACTTCCGGCCTTATGGTTTACGCTTTTACAGATGAAGCTCATAAAAAACTCAGCAGGCAGTTTGAAGAAGGAAAAGTTCATAAAGAATACGAAGCACTCTTAGACGGTATTCTGGCACTTGCAAAAGGAAAGCTGGCTCCTCATAAAGGAGAAGACCAGGGAATTATGAAACTACCTTTTAGACTGGACATAGATAACCGTCCCCACCAGATTTATGATGAAGAAAATGGAAAAATAGGAATAACTGAATGGATAAATAAAGGAAGCGAATATTACACTAATCCGCTGACAAAAAAAAGAAAAAAGGTTACGCGGGTTCTTTTTATTCCCCACACAGGAAGAACCCATCAGCTGAGACTTGCAAGCAGCGACAGCCACGGATTTGGGCTTCCTATAACAGGAGACAGTTTGTATGGCAGGCCTCAGGAAGGAGAACGATTGATGCTGCACGCCTACAAACTGTCTTTTTATCATCCGACAAGCGGAAAGCTTATGACTTTTGAAAAAAAATCTGGCTTCTAAACAGAAATCAAAGCAGAAACCAGATTTTATGGCAGATTAATTATCAAAAAATCCTTTTGCCTTTAATAATTCTGCATTCAAAATACCACCAAGAGCGGCGCCTCGTTTTGTGTTGTGACTTAAAGCAACAAACTTAACGTCAAAAACATTACAAGGACGAAGTCTTCCAATTACACAAGCCATTCCCTTTTCTGTATCACGGTCGCGGCGTGGTTGTGGTCGGTTTTCTTCGTGGCGAACAACAATTGGATGTTCAGGTGCGCTAGGCAATTTTAATTCCTGTGGCAATGAAGAGAAGGAAGTCCACACTCTTTCAATTTCTTCGAGACTTGGTTTTTTGTCATCAGGTAAATCAAACTCCAGAGAAACACAGGCTGTATGTCCGTCAATTACTGGAACGCGGGTACAAGTTGAAGAAACAATTGGACCAGGAGCATTTTCAATCTTACCGTCAACAACTTTTCCAAGGATTTTGAGACATTCTTTTTCTGTCTTTTCTTCTTCACCACCAATAAAAGGAACGATATTATCAATCATATCAAAAGAAGGAACTCCAGGATAACCGGCACCAGAAGTAGCCTGCAAAGTTGTAACAATCATTCTCTTAATCGGATAACCAGCCTGCTGTAAAGCAAAGATTGGCATCATGTAAGTCTGGAGGGAGCAGTTAGGTTTTACAGCAATAAAGCCCTTGTCCCAGCCATGATGTTTTTTCTGCGCTTCAATAACATCAAGATGACTAAAGTTAATTTCTGGAACCAGCATTGGAACATCCTCTGTCCAGCGGTTTGCAGAAGCATTTGAAACTACAGGGATTCCTTCTGCAGCATAAGCTGCTTCAAGATTTTTAATATCTTCTTTTTTAGGAAGTTCAAGAGCACTGAATACAAACTGACATTTTCCAAGTGCTTTTTCTGCCAGATTTGCATCTTCAACCATTAAATCAGCAACGCCAGATGGAATATTTTCACCAATTAACCAGCGGTTTTTAACTGCATCCTTGTACAACTGCCCTGCAGAACGAGGAGAAGCAGCTACATAAGTTACTTCAAACCATGGATGATCTTCCAGCAATTTAATGTAACGCTGTCCAACCATACCTGTTGCACCTAAAACGCCGACTTTAATTTTTCCAGCCATATTTATAAATCCTCCAATATCTACATAATTAGCAATCAGCTATTAATAATTTTCTTCATTTTTTCTTTATATTCATCACTACAAAAGGCAGAGTCAACTGCATTCAAGAGCAAGACTTTTTTTTCTGCCTCTGTAATTCCATACATTTTTTTTATATAATCAAACTCATTTTTTATATTTGTACGGCAAATAGCAGGGTCATCAGTATTGATTGTAACTTTAATTCCTTTTTCAAGAAAGTTACGTAAAGGATATTTTGACATATCATCTACAGCTTTTGTCTGGCGGTTGCTGTTGGGACACATTTCCAGCGGAACATTGTGAGCAGCAACATAATCTACAAGTTCCTGGTCTTCTGCAATACGAACACCATGACCAATTCTTAATGCACCAAAGTCAAGTGCAGCCTTTACGCTTTCCGGGCCATCAGCTTCACCTGCATGAATTGTAAAAGGAATATTATATTTTCTTGCCAGAGCAAAAGGAGCTTCAAAATCTTTTGTCTTAAACAAAGCTTCGGCACCAGCTAAATCTATAGCAACAACGCCCTCATCCTTTACAAGATATTTTTTAGCAAGCTCAACAGTTTCAAGATTTTCTTCTTGATTATGATCTGAACGCATAAGACAAAGAATCAAGTTTGTATGCAGGAATGATTTTTTTAAACCTTCTAAAGCGGCAAGAATAACTTCTTCCTGACTAAGACCATTTACACAATGCAACTGGGGAGCAAAACGAAGTTCAAGATAAATAAGTCCCTGCTTTCGGAACATTTCCTGAACCAGATAAAAAGCCTGAGTAATTCCTTCTTTTGTCTGAAGCAATCTTAAAGGCAAGCCAAAGCAAGTTAAAAAATCATTCAAGCTTTCACAATTCTCAGGAATGGAAAGTTTTTTTAACAATGCTTCGTCGCTTTTAGCAGGCAGTTCAATATTCTGAATTGCCGCCAACTCTTTTGCTATATCTACAGTTATGCTTCCATCTAAATGGCAGTGTAAATCAATCAATATACAACCCCACTAAAACTAAAGATTATAAATTGCAAGCTTTAATTGCATCCTCAATAGTTTTTTTAGCAGCCTCGGTAACTTCTACCAGAGGAAGTCTCAAACTACCAGCAGGCAGTCCTTTATAATTCATAGCATATTTAATTGATGATGGATTTCCATCGCAGAACTCAGCCTTAAAGAATGGAGCCAGTCTGTAATGAATCTCACGAGCTTTTTTGAAGTCACCTGCAGCACAGGCAGCTGTAAGTTCATGCATAAGACCAGGAATGAGGTTTGAAGCAACAGAAATAATTCCGTCACCACCAGCAGCCATCAAAGGAAGAGTCAAAGCATCATCTCCGGACAAAACTGCAAAATCAGGCTTTTTATTTTTAATCTGACCGATTACTTCCATCATTTGAGAAACGCTTCCACTAGCCTCTTTTACACCGGCAATATTTGGAAGTTCTGCAATTCTTGCAAGCAAATCTGTTGGAATATTAAGACCAGTTCTTCCCTGAATATTGTATACGATAATTGGAACGCCAACCTTTGAGCAGGCTGCAAAATGCTGATAAATACCTTCTTTTGAAGGCTTATTATAGTAAGGTGTTACAACTAAAGCGGCATCTGCACCAGCCTTTTTAGCACGTTCACAGTAAGTAACAGCGTCTTTTGTGTTGTTTGAACCAGCACCCAAAATTATAGGGATTTTTTTACCAGAGGATTTTTCAAATTTACGTACTTCTTCAAAAACAATTTCGATGACTTTGTCTTCTTCGCTGCCAGGTTTTTCGTCCAAAGTTGGAGTTTCAGCAGTTGTTCCAAGAGGAACTAAACCATCGATTCCCTGTTCAAGCTGGAAAATTACATTCTTTCTGAATCCGTCATAATCAACTTCACCGCTTTGTGTCATCGGTGTAATTAAGGCTGTAAAAGCCCCCTTAAAAATACTCATTTTTTTACCTCTGATAAAATTAGTTTATGCTATAATAGTAAATTTGAAAGATAAATTCAATTATAATGCAAATCTTAATTATCATTTCATTTTTTATAATGCGTTTGCCATGGGATTTATATACTTTTTGCAGAAAATAAAATAGAATATCAAAAAATAAATTTTCAGGTAATCAATTGTGACACAAAAAGAAGATAAAAATAAAAAGCTGATTGTCAGTCTTTCCATTTCAATTCCAGTTGCACTAATTCTAGCTTTTGCAGTATTACTAAGCGCAAGAAGTTTATCCTTCAAAAACACCATCGCAGCCTCAAAGCTTACTCAGGAAGAAAATGAAATATTACAGCAATATATAAAAACAGAATATTCATCGCGCTATCAAATTCTTCAGTCCTTGCCCTACAATCTAGCTGCTCCAGAATTAGACCTGCTTGCTGAATCTGCAATTTTAATTGACATTTCCAACGGCAATATTATTTATGAAAAAAACGCTGATGAAGTCATTCCACCGGCAAGCATGACAAAGCTTTTTACCATGTATATTGTCGATGAAGAAGTTTCCGCTGGCCACCTTCATTATGATGATATTATTCCCCTTCCCCCTGAAAGCTGGGCCTGCAATATGCCGCCACATTCTTCCCTTATGTTTTTAGGAAAAGATCAAATTGTTACTCTTGAAGAATTACTGCTTGGACTTTCAATTGCTTCTGGTAACGATGCTGCCTACGCCCTGGCCTACACTATAAGCGGAAGTATGGAAGCATTTATTCAGAGAATGAACAAGACTTGCGAAAGGCTGGGGCTTACACATACCCACTTTGTTGAAGCTTCCGGCTACAGTGAAGAAAATACAACAACTGCCCGCGAAATGGCCACTTTTTGTCGGGTGTACCTTAAAGAACATCCAGATTCGCTGGCAAGATTTCATTCTGTCCGTGAGTTCACATATCCTAAAAAGAAAAATATTGCTCCCGGTGATGTTTACGGTCCTCAGGATTTTACAAATGGATTCCCAGAGCATATAACAATGGGAATCACACAAAAAAATACAAATCCTCTTCTAGATATTCTCGAAGGCTGTGACGGATTAAAAACCGGCTACATTGATGAAAGCGGTTACAATCTAGCTCTTACAGCAAGCAGAAATGGAACCCGTTTTTTATCAGTTACAATGAAAGGAC
Source organism: uncultured Spirochaetaceae bacterium (assembly GCA_902802305.1). Taxonomy (GTDB): domain Bacteria; phylum Spirochaetota; class Spirochaetia; order Treponematales; family Treponemataceae; genus Treponema_D. Next base: position 49,833 of record CADCLG010000023.1, on the reverse strand, counting down.
CAGGAAAAAATACAAAAGAAGGACAGGCAAATAGAATACATGATGGAACAGAATTGATGGACTTTGCCTTTGCTTCCTTTGCAGACTTTACTCAGCTTTATGATATAAAGCCCTATTTTATCAAAGCCTTTTCTTCAAAAGAAAAAGCCATTAATTTAATTCCAGCTTTTACGCCCGAAGCAGAATGTATTCCTTTTGTTACAGGTTCTTCAATTGCAGAAAATCTGAGCAATGTGCAGGTTATCGTTAAAGTTCCGGACTTTATCAGTGGCCAAATAATTCAGGGCACAGAATACGGAAGAATTAAAATCATCCTTGGAAATTACCTTTTAGATACAATTCCACTGCTTGCAGACAGAAGTTCAAAGAAAGCAAACTTTATCATAAGCTTGTGTGACATAATTCAAACGTTTTCCTTTTAGTCTCTCCCCCAAAAAAAAGAATAAAAATAACAAAATATTATTCACGTTTCTATTGACAGAAACATCAAAGAATTTATATACTATCATTGTTACTACAAACAGAAACAACAAAGAATAAATAAATTTATGAGGTGAAGAAAATGTCAGAAGAAATTAAAAACACAGAGAACACAAGAGAAGAAAACGAACAGGTTCAGGAAAATCTCCAGGAAAAAAGAGAATTAAAAACAAGTGAAAAGAAAGGTCTCAACATTGCAGACCTTCTTCTTACAGCAATTCTGCTTGCAGCCGGAGCTGTATTAAAGTTTTTTGTAGGTTCCATCATCAACATTGGTGGTATGAAACCAAACTTTATCATCGCTATGTACTGTATGGTAATTGTACTTATTCGTCCAAAAGTAATTTATGCTGCTATCGTTGGTCTTTTGGCAGGTGCCATCTGCCAGTTCTTCCCGGGCACACCATATTTGAACTTTGCCTCTGAACTTGCCGGCGCTCTTGCAATGGGCTTTTTAATCAAAATGAACTTTAAGTTCGGAAAATATGATCCAGTTCCTGCACTTGCTACCTTCCTTAGTACAGTAGTTTCAGGCGGACTTTATACAATCCTTTTGATTTTTGTAATCCACGCAGACAAATCAACCCTTGTTGCTTATATTCCGATTGTTTTGTGTACAGCCTTGTTCAATTCAGTAATTGTTCAGATTTTGTATCTGCCACTCAAAAAAGCGCTGAAAAAATAAAGGAAAAGAATAAATGATTAAAATTGAAAATCTGACTTTTAAGTATGAAGGCGCTAAAAAAAATGCCCTTGATAAAATCAACCTGCAAATTGAAGACGGAGATTTTTTAGGAATCATTGGCGAATCAGGAGCAGGAAAAACAACCTTGTGTAGTGCAATAAATGCTTTGATTCCCCACCATTATAAAGGTGATTTCTACGGTTCAGTTAAGATTGATGACAAGGATAGCTTTGATACGACACCAGGTCAATTAGCTTTAAAAGTCGGTTCAGTTTTTCAGGATATAGACAGCCAGTTATTAAGCACCTTTGTTGAAGATGAAATACTTTTTGGGCTTGAAAACTTTGATATTCCAAAAGACCAGATTGAAAGCAGGGTTCAGTTTGCCCTTGAAGCGGTTGGAATTACAGACCTTCGCTATAGAGAGATTGCCTCTTTAAGCGGTGGTCAAAAACAAAAGGTTGCAATTGCTGCTATAATTGCCCTTCAGCCAAAGATTTTAGTTTTGGATGAACCAACAGGAGAGCTGGATCCAGCTTCCAGCCGTCAGATTTTTGCACTTTTAAATAAACTTAATAAAGAAAAAGGCATTACAATCATCGTTATTGAACAGAAAATAATGCTTTTATGCGAGTTTGCCCAAAAGCTTGCAGTTATGGAAAAAGGAAAGATTACACACTTTGGTAAAGTACGCGAAGTTCTTAAAAATGCAGAAGAGCTGGAAGAAAAAGGAATTAATATTCCCCGCGTAGTTACTCTGTCCCGCCAGCTGATAAATAACAAGCTCTTGCCTGAAAATCTTTCAGAAGATGAAGAAATTGCAATTAATTCCAGCGAAGCAGCAGAATTAATAAAAAAAATTACAGCAGGAAAAATCAATACAAAAGCAGAAATTGCAGAAGCCGGTGTTAATACTCCAATCCGCAATCAAGAGCCCCTGCAGTCAGATAAAGAAAAAATTATCCAATTCCAAAAGGTTCAATTCAGCTATCATTCAGACGCGAATATTACAGATATTGATGTAAATATAAATAAAGGTGATTTTCTTGCCATAATTGGTTCAAACGGAGCTGGAAAATCAACCTTTTCTAAACTCTGCAATGGACTTTTAAAACCAACATCCGGCAACGTAATTGTAAAAGGCAATAATACAAAAAAAGTAAAAACCAGCCAGCTGGCAAAAAATATCGGCTTTTTATTCCAGAATCCCGACAGACAGATTTGCTGCAACACAGTAAAAGAGGAAATTGCCTTCAGTCTGAAAAATATAGGCTTAGCAGAAGAAGATATAAAAGCTAGAGTTGAAAAAACAATAGAAGAGTTTAATTTTGACCCGGAAAAAGATCCTTTTACCATGAGCCGAGGACAAAGGCAGAGATTATGTCTAGCCTGTCTTATTGCCCTTGAAAGTGACATTTTAATTCTGGATGAACCGACGACAGGTCTTGACTATAAAGAATGTATAGAACTCATGGAAAAAATCAGAAATCTGAATAAAAAAGGCACAACAGTAATTATGGTTTGTCATGATATGGAAGTTGTCCTCGATTATGCTACAAGAATCCTGATTATGACAAACGGAAAAGTTATTGCAGACAATGACGCAAAAACAATTCTTAAAGACAGGGAATTACTTTCAAAAGCCAGATTATTGCAACCACAAATTGCAGAAACCGCCAGCAAGCTTGGTCCTGATTTTGATGGTATTTTCACAGTTGAAGAAATGATTGAAAAAATCAGAAGGCTTAATCAAAAGGCTTAAATAAACCAGTTAGACAAGGAGATTAAGATTAAAATGAAAGGATTTTTAGATTATTTACCCGGTAATTCAATTTTACATAAATCACATCCACTTGCAAAACTTACTGTTGCAATTGCAATCTGTGCAGCAGCCTTTGTTTCTTCTTCCTATATCTTTTTAGGCTCTTTGATTTTGCTGAATCTTTTATTAGGCTTAATCGGCGACTCAAATACAAGCAAAAATGAAAGAAAAAATCGTCCCGGAGTTTTTAAAAGAACTATAGGAATATTCAAGGGGCTTTTTAAGGTTTCAATTTTTTTATTCATTCTTCAGATTCTTTTAATTCGCAAGGGGGAGCCAGTTTTAGCAATCAAAAGTTTTGCAATAACAGACAGAGGCTTAAACAATGGTGCACTTCTTGTTCTGCGTTTGATTGCCGCTACACTTCCCCTTTCCATTATGATTACCGTTACAAATCTTTCTGATTTATCCAACGTCCTCGTGAACAATCTTCACCTTCCCTATAAATACGCCTTTACTTTTACAACTGCCATCCGTTTTATTCCGCTTTTCGGAAACGAAATGAATAATATTATGGAGGCACAGATTTCGCGCGGTGTTGATTTTGAAACAAAAAATCCTTTCAAAAAAATAGCCCTGGTACTTCCCCTTTGTGTTCCTCTCCTGCTCTCTTCTGTAAGAAAAATTGACTCCACCTCGGTTGCAACGGAATTACGCGGCTTCCATCTTAGAAAAAAAGGCAGTAACAGCAAAAGCTACAAATTCCGATTTATGGATTTTGCCTTTGTTCTATTTGCCTTGGCAATTCTTGCTGTAGGAATAATAATTTAAGTGCTAAAGCAGGCTACAAGCGCGACCTGATAGGGGCGCTTTTATTCTTGAATAATTTTTGTACCCGCTAATTTGTAGCCTTTTTCTTCTGTTGAATAGACTTTTTCAACAGATGAAAGATAAATTGTTCCGCCATTAAGCTTTATAAAATGTGGTACAGAAGAATCATCCTGTGAGGTATCAGTTTTAAGGGCAACTTTGTTATTGTAAAAATAAAAATTACCAGACGAAATCTCTATTGAATTATCAGCTTTAATTCCATTTTTTGAATCTAAAAGATAGCAGCTGAAGGATTTTTCGCTTTCCACTATAAAGGAACGACAGTTTATAGAAGAACCTTTTGAAGTTCCTTTAAAATAATAATTTCCACTCCCCTTCATTTTTATATCATCAGCCTTTACAGCGTGATAAACATTCCCTGTAACATAAAGATTGCCGCTTCCACCTATATTCAAATCTTTTTTACAATAAATGGCTCCTATTTTTGAATCATTTTTTCCAGAAGAAAGAATATAATTTGAAGTTCCCTGCGAGGAAGACAATTCAAACTTTACTTCACTATAGATTGCAGGCTGTCCTTTTGTGTTTTCTATGTAGGCATTTTTAAGTTTTAACTCAGTATTTTTTGTTTTAACAATAATCTGTCCGTTAAAGTAACCGGAAATTGTATAAACTACTTCCTCACGCTTAGGAGAAATTGTAATCACATTGTTTTTTACAGATACAGATTTATCCATAGGAGAAATGCTGATTTTATCCCCATAAGATGCTTTTGCCGCTTCTGAATCGATTGTAATTTTTTTTGACTGTGAAAAACCGGCACTTGCAAAAAGTGTTAAAGCAAAAAATAATAATATTGATTTTTTCATCTTCTAATCTTCCTGTATAAAAACTGCTCCCTGAGGATAATATTGCTCTTTTTCAGTGACATAAAAAGTTTTGTTGGCAAAAGTATAAAAAGTTCCTCCTGCAAGGGTAATTGAATGATGCTTGTCGCCTGCTTCCTGGGAAATTCCAGTTTTTAAGGCTATTTCATTATCATAAAGATAATAGTTTCCTGATGAAATATTAATAAATCCATCAGCCTTTATTCCGTTTTTGGAATTAATCAGATAGCATTTGAAATCCTTTTTCTGTTCAACCGTAAATGTTTCGCAGGTTAAAGCCGAACCAGATTTTGTTCCCTGCAGATAAAAAGTACCGGTACCCTTTATTTTGACTTCCTCAGCTTCTACCCCATGATAAACATTTCCCACAACATAAAGATTTCCGCTGCCACCAAGGACAAGTCCTCTTTTTCCCTGAAGGGCGGCAACTTTTGAATAATTTCTTCCGCTTGAAACAATATAATTTGTCGAACCATTTACACTTGAAACTTCAAACTTAGAAGAGCTTTTCAGAGCAGGTAGTCCGGACGTATTTTCAAGATAAGCGTTATTCAGTCGAATTGTTGTATCCTTTGTTTTATTAATAATCTGTCCATTAAAATAACCGGTAATCTCATAAGTTACATCTTCTTTTCCTGGCGCAATTGTAATCAGATTTTTTTCTATTGTAACAGAAGAATCCATAGGTGTAATTTTTATTTCCTGCCCGTACAATTCTTTAGCAGCTTTATAATCAATTGAAAGCTTTGAAGATGATGTATTTTTTACACAGGAAAAAAAAGTCAAGGCAGAAAGACTTACGATAATGCCCATCAGATTTTTAAGCAGATTTTTTGATAATTCTTTTTTCATATCCGGCTCCATTAGACTCTATTAATAGTATATCTTGCCTTACTCCTAAAAACAAGAAAATCATTTCTTAAAAAAACGTTTATATAAATTAGTAACAATATTCAAGATTGCATGTTTATAGATATATAAAAATCAGGCAAAGTATGGTAAACTAAAAAAATGGCGATTGAAGTTTTTAACAGACGGGAAATCAAATATCTTATTTCTGATGAAGATAAAAACGCACTTTTAAATATAATTAGCGATTATATGGATGCTGACCTTTATAATAAGGACGGGAAGCCATATACAATCTGCAATATTTATCTTGATACAAAAGCAGATGAGCTTATTCGAAAATCTCTGGAAAAACCTGCCTTTAAGGAAAAAATAAGACTTAGAAGCTATGGACAAGCAGCTTTAACAGATAAGGTCTATCTTGAAAGCAAGAAAAAATATGATTCAGTTGTTAACAAACGACGTACAACTTTTACACTTGAAGATGCCTATAAATATTTTGAAAGCGGCATTATTACCGACAGCCCGATAATGAATCATCAAGTAATGCGGGAAATTGATTATATTATGAACTTTTACAAGCTTGAACCGAGAGTTTTTATTTCTTATGACAGACTCGCTTTTTTTGAAAAAAACAATTCAGACTTCAGACTTACAATTGACAGAAACATTCAAACCAGACGGGAAGATTTGAGACTTGATTCTCCTATTTACGGAGAACAGCTTTTACCGGAAGGAAAATGGCTTATGGAAGCAAAGGCTTTTAAATCTTTTCCCCTATGGTTTGTTCATTTTTTATCGGAAAGAAAGATTTTCAGCACTTCCTTTTCAAAATATGGTACTGAATACAAAAATTATTTGAATAAACAAAATAAAAAATAAGACTATAAATAGTTTACACAGGAGTTTTTAAATGGATTTATTAAGCGGATTTTTTATTACAGCAGAAAAGGCAAACATTGTTTTTAATATGCTGCTGGGACTTATTGCCGGAGTTATAATTACGGGTGGATATATTCTTGCCAATAAAAACAAAAGATTTTCCAAAAACTTTGCAATCACGGTTTTACTGCTGCCAGTGATTATGACAATTGTAATTCCTTTTATTGCCACAGATCTTAAAAAGACCCTCTCTCTTGCAGGCGTTTTTGCCCTGGTACGCTTCAGAAGTATTCCGGGAGATTCAAAGGACATTCTTTATGTATTCTTTTCAATTGCAGTAGGACTTATAATCGGCTTGAATGATTATTTCCTCGGATTTGTTATGACAATTGTTGTAACCCTTCTTTTTGTACTTCTTTCAAGATTCTGGAAGGATAATCAGAAGCAGGTGCTTAAAATCACAATTCCTGAAGACATGAATTATAAAGATGTTTTCAATGATATTTTTGACAAGTATCTTTTGAAATACGACGTAAAAAACGTGAGAACTTCAAATATGGGAACTTTATTTACAATTGCCTATTGGATTCAGCCTAAGGCAAATGCAGATATAAAAGCCTTTATAGACGAGCTTAGAACAAGAAACGGAAACCTGAACATCATTCTTGAAAACTCGGATGATGAACAGATTCCAGTTCTCTAAAACTTTTTCTTGAACTTGTAAGTATAGGTAAATGGAAGAGAAATATTTGTAATTCCTGAATACCTGGTAAGATTCATGTCCAGATGAAGTCCAGTAGTAATTTTGCCGATTTTTCCAGGCAGTTCAATTGAAAGACGGGGACATATTGAAAACCAGGTATCATCAGAAGAGTTTACCAGGGTACGAACTTTTACATTAATGGAAGTATTAAAACTTTCATTAATATCATAACTGATACGCAGTTGGCTGTATAATGGAAAGGCCTTTTGAGGATATTCATCAGAACGTTTGGCAACTCCATTCTTATATTTTACTACAGTTTCTCCACGGACAATTGTAGTTGTTACCGTATCAATCAGATTATCATTACTGTCGTAATATTTTATTTCACCAATATATTCGTTTGAAAGCCCCGTAATAAAATCTGCATAAATGCCTAAACCAATTCCGGCAAAATCATAACCACCGGTAATTCCAAGCGCATATTTAGTTTTCTGTTTCTTGAACTCATCTTCTCCACCACGTTCAACACGAGTTTCGGGCAGATAATCTGAATCTGTAAAATTGTAGTAAAAACCTGCATTAAGAATCAGATTAGGAATAGCAGTAAGTCCAGCAAAGGCTCCAAGTTTTCTGTCAGAACTAAGAAGGTTGTGTGCGGTAAATCCAAAATCGAATAAATCATTCAAACCAAGATTCAAGCCTAAGTCTAAAACTTTAATAAAGCCAGTACTGTCAACAAAAGTTCCGCCGGCAAGAGCCTTAAAATAGCCGGAATAAGCTGCAAGATTAAAGTTCCATTCAGAATAAAGTCCACCACAGAAACCATTTGTATATACAGCAAAATCACCATCAGGAATATAATTATCTTCTCCAACAGCCCCTGCTATCAGTCTTCCGTATTTTGTTGTTGTATCATCGGCTGCAAGATAGGCAGAAGAAATTGCAAACTGCTTGAAAAAATCGTTTCCTGCAAGAAAACTAAGCTGAGGAATAGGTTTATAATGAATAAAGCCGGTAGGTGCAAGCATAAAGGCAAGGTCTGCGTCAGAAGCACTTGTATACAGCATATCAAGGCGGACACGAGCATTTAAATAGCTGCCTTCAAAATCAGCCTGCAGCTGATCCCCAAAAGAAAAAATATTTTCCGAAAGAACATTATCGTTGATATCTCTTTCTTTGGTATTTGAAAATAAATCATAATCACCTAATTCATCAGAATCTGCGCCAATAGTATTTTTTATTGTAAGCTTGTTTTTTGCAAATGAAGGAGAAAGAAGAAAGAAAAGAAAACAAGAAAGCGTAAAATAAGTAAATAATTTTTTCAATTTAAACTCCATAAAAATCTTTTCTGAAAAAAATATAAACTGAAAGTCGCCTCTCAGTTTATATTTCAGTTTATATAACTATATCAGCATAAAAAAGTTTTTTCCACTTATTTTATTTGCTTCTATTTAATTGTGGGTGTTACAAGGCTGCCAGATGAAATTGACGGCATTTCTGTATTTTCTTCACTGACTGAATATAATCCATGAAAAGCAGTACCGCCTGTAAAAGTCGGGTCTGAATAGACTGCATAATCAGAAGCTGAAGAAGATGTAAAGTCCGGGCTTGTCATAAAAAATAAGCCGAAACTTGAAGATGGAAGTTCATAGGCATAAAGCCATTTGTCTGAATCTGAAGCTGCCTTTACAGCAATTTTTGAAAAAGAGACAGAAGAAGTTCCGGTAGAAGACGTGCTTCCAGGTCTGTTACCTCCTGGTCCGCCCATTCCACCGCCAAAAGCTCCTCCCATTCCACTTGAAGTTCCAGTAAAATAAAGCAGCCTTTGATTGCTTACAGAAATATCTCTTACTGCATTTGACGAACCGCAGCAAGCTGCAATAGTTCCGCCACTTATTTTTATACTTCCATTCTGGTCCCCACAATCCAGGGCATCTTCTGAACCAGTTGGTGCATAAGAAACCAGCATACCGCCGCTTATGCTTATGCTTCCGTTACAGTCAACTCCATCCCCTTTTTGAGCATAACAGTAGAGAGAACCGCCTTTCATGTTAAAATTACCGGAGGAATCGCTTACATTTAATGCATCATCTGTAGCAGTAACAGAAACAGAGCCACCGGTAATTTCTATAATAGAAGCTCCTTCTATTCCTTCTGCGGCAAAAGTTACACTAACATTGGAATACATTACTCCATCTGCATCGTAATAGGTAGCAGTTTGCCTGTTATCATTTGTATAATTTGTGACACCTGAAATGTTTAAAAGGCTATTTCCACCAGAAATATAAACTTTTGAAGCAGAAATACCTTTTCCATTGTAGGCAGTTATAAACTGCACTGGAAGAATCGTCAGTATCGGCCTTAATTGCATTTGCTTTTCGGAATGTACTTGAAGAGATAGAGCCACTTCCATTAAAAGTAATATCACCATCATTTACAGTAACAGAAATGTCTCCACAAATACCGTTTTTTCCATTGGAAGTAAGAATATAAGTTCCACCATTTACCGTAAGATTGGCTTTTGAAGCAATGCAGTTTTTATAAGCCTGTGTCACAGTAAGGGTACCGGAACCATTTAAACTTAAGTCTCCCTTACAAAACAAAGTTCCCTTGTTATCACTTCCCTCTGTAGAATAATCTTCCCCATATCCAGTACCATATTTACGACCATCAGTAAAGGAGTTTTCACCTTCAAGATAAATATCAGCAGGTCCTCCCTTTGTAATATCCAGACAAGGATAATCTGTAGAATTAATTGTAACAGTATTCAGATAAACATTGGTCTTGTAATCTGCGTTGGTCTGAATCTTTACACCACCCTTATCTGTTCTTCCTGTTAACTTTACTGTAAAATCTCCGTCAAAAGCAGAAGCATCTATTTTAATAAGGTTTGTTGAATTGCCACTATCATCTTTTGTATATCTTACCAGCACACATTCATCTGAAAATGCAATTTCACCTTCTGCTCCCACACCTATCTGCTGCCAGGAAGAATCATCTGAAGAATCAACAGAAACATCTTCAGAGGAAACAAGGCCGTCAGTCAGATTTATATAAATTGTATCTGTATACGCAGGAATTGATTCAGGAGGAAGAGTAACTCCGTTTTCTGTAATTGTAACCTGATGAACTGCGGTCATGCTGTTTGTTCCGTCTGAAACAGTTACTTGAAGCTCAGCAGTTTGTTCATTTGCTGTAGTGTTATTTGCCTGAACTGTGATTTTTTTGGACTCACTGTCGCTTAAAAGCAAATAATCACTTCCCTGCGTTACTGTCCAGAGATAAGTTAAAGCTGCATCACCGGTCTTTGTGACAGCGGCTTTAAAAGAAACGCTTTCGTTGTAAGAAATTATACTTCTGCCTGCGATTCTGACAGAATCAATACTTGTCTGACGTGTGCCATTAATACTTTTGCTTAAATCTTCTTCCACAATACAGGAAGACAGACCTAATAAAATTACCATACCAGCCAGCAGACTGGATAAGATTTTTGAGAAATATTTCAATTTGTGCCCCCATATATTCATTTATAACAATCTGATATTCTGGAGGATACAAAAAATCGATTACTAAAGTATCAGGTTACTTCATGCAGCCACTTACCGCTTATGATTCTGATTGCACCTATAATCGCTTTTATAAAAGACTCACTTGAAAAGAAAAGGAAAATCATAGGGGCTGGAAGATGAAGTACAAAGGCAGCTGTATAACCTAAAGGAATTGACACACACCACAAAACAAGCAATTCCGAAACCGCAGAAAAGATTGTATCACCACCTGCGCGGCAAACACCGACAACCCAATCCATACAGAAAGAATTGAAAGGATAAACAAAAATCAAAATCATAAGGATTGAGGTTGCCATTTTTATTATTTCAGCTTCTACATTGAAGAGCAGCGGCAATAGTTTTGACAACGGTAAAAGCAGGATTCCGACACAGGCTCCAACCAGGGGCATGAACCACATAGAGCGAAATGCATAGGATCGTGCTTCATCAAACTTTTTCTCACCTATTCTCTTGCCAATAAGAACACCTATTCCGTTTCCAAAGCCCATGCAGAATACCCAGGTCAACTGACTAATTGTTCCTGTAATACTGTAGGCTGTAAAAGAATTCGTACCAGCGTGCGCATAAATTGCATTATAGACAGAAGTTCCTAATCCCCAGAAGGTTTCGTTTATTATTACCGGGAAAGCAATTTTTATATATTTTAGAACAAAACTCCAGTCAAATCCTAAAAGCTCACGGATTTTTCCACAAACTTCATATTCATGAGTATAGGACCAGATTAAAAGAATCATTACTTCAACAAGACGGGAAAATATTGTAGCAATAGCCGCACCTTTTACACCAAGACCAGCAGTAAAAATAAGCAGGTAATTAGCACCAGCATTAGTAATCAAAGAAATAGATGTACAAACTAAGGGAAGCTTTACGCGTTCAGTGCTGCGAAGAGCTAAAGTAATGGAAAAACTGATTGCCGTTGGAATATAACTCAGGCATACAATTCTAAGATAATCGCCGCCAACCTTTACAACCTGTGGATCTGGTGAATACAGGCCTATCATTTTGTAAGGAATTAAAAGTCCCAGAATTGTAAAAACAAAGGCTGCAAAAACTGCAATTCCGGTCATCAAGCCAAGAGATTTTCTGATTCCTTTTATATCTTGTTTGCCCCAGAACTGAGCAATAAAAACTCCGCCTCCTGAGGTAATTCCAAAAAGAATCATGTTGAGGATAAAAAAAATCTGATTTCCAAGTCCAACCGCTGCAATTTCGGTACTTCCAAGCCGCCCGATCATAACGGTATCGAGCATATTTACTAAGTTCTGCAAAAGTGCCTGCAGTGAAATTGGTAGTGCGATAGCGACAAGGGATAAATAAAATCCTTTGTTTTTCATATCGCTCTATTATCAACTTTATTGAAAATTAATCAACGAGTAACTTTTACAAGCTCAATTGAAGCAAATGGATACAAGGGCTCAATAGAATCTTTAAGTCCCTGGGAATATATAAGCTTATGGTCTTTTGTTATAAAAATAAAATCAAAAGAAGAATATTCTTCCTGCTGCTCTTTACTAAATGCTTCAGCTGCATTCATTTTTTTCCACCAGTCGACAGCTTTTTCTTTTCCCATTACAAAAAGCGAGGTGCTTAAGGCATCTGCATATTTTCCACTATTACAGACAATTGTCACGCTTTCCAAATCGCTCTGGCAGGGGGAGCCGCTCGCCGGATCAAAAATATGGATGTAACGATTTCCATTTTCGTCTTCAAAAAAACGTTCATAACCGCCACTTGTTACGACTGCTTTTGAAGCAACTTTGAGGGCACAGACAACTCCATTTTCCCAGGGATTTTTTATTCCAACACGCCATAAAGTTTCATCGGGCTTTGAACCGACAGCTTGAATATTTCCGCCAAAATCCAGAAGCGCTGATTTTATTCCATTTTTCTCTAGAATCAAAAGTGCTTCATCTGCTGCGTAGCCTTTACCAACTGCCCCAAAATCAAGTTCCATTCCCTGAGGAATTAAGATTTGTTCATCATCAAACTTAATTTTATTAAAATCAGTTTTTAGAAGGAGCTCATTTATACGCTGCCGGGAGGGAACTTTATATTTTTCTGTGGTAAAGCCCCATTCGCGGATAATGGGATAAAGAGCAGGATTAAAAGCACCATCTGTCTTCTGGTAAATAAAAAAAGAAAAGTCCAGAAGCTCAGTGATTTCATTTTTTCTTTGAAGGGGATAATATGATTCAAAATTACTTTCATAATTACCTTCATAATCCGCAGTACCATGGTTACCACTTTCATTTATATCGCGATTATTTATAGAATAAAGTTCACTTGAAGGAAGGGTTGTAGAAATAATATTTTCAATCTCCTTTATTCTTTTTTCTATCTGACTGCAAGCTTCATTTCCTTTTTTTGAGGATTGAGAATATAGGGAAATAGTCATAAAAGTATTCATAGCAGTAAAGGCCTTTGAACTTTGTGATTGCCCACATGAGAGGAAAATAAAGCAGAAAAGAATAAAAAAGCATAATTCAAATTTTTTTAATATGGATTTCATGACTACTATATTAACTTTGTTTTTCGGAAAGTAAAAGAGGATAATATTTATTTACGTCAGATAAAATCGATGTTACAATAAAAGGGTTATGAAAGACATCCTTATCATTCGTGAAGAAAGAAAAGCAGATGAAGCGGTTCTGGGCTTCATTAGAAGCAGATACGATTCTAAATCGATTGACTTTGATTCCAAAAAAGCTGAGAGCATATTTTCTACCGAGGGAATCAAAATGATAGTTGCCCTTTTGTCGGGTACATCGGCTGCCAGCATAGTTGAATTAAGAAGAATGCTTTTGTACATAAAAGAGGTACAGTTTTGTATTCTGGGAAATATAGAAGAGCTTGAAAATTACAAAGAGTTATTTGATAAAGAAAATGTACATTGCATTGAACTGCCACTTCCAATGGATGTTTTCCAAAAGCAGTTCACCTTAATTCTTAGAATGCATGACAACTTAAACTATCTTTTGGATGAAGATTCTGCCCATAAACATTCAATTCTTCTGGTGGATGATGACCCGGTATGCCTTAGAAACATGATGAACTGGCTTAAAAACTTTTATCAGATTGCAATGGTAAAAAGTGGTGCTGCCTGTATTTCTTATCTGGGAAAAGCAAGACCTGATTTAATTCTTTTAGATTATGAAATGCCAATCTGCAACGGAGTACAGACACTTGAAATGATTAGAAGCGAACCTGAATATGCTGATATTCCAGTGATTTTTCTGACAAGTGTCAGCGATACAGAAAAAGTAAAGGAAGCAATCAAATTAAAACCTCAGGGCTATGTTCTTAAAAACTCTGGCAGGGTTGATTTTTTGAATAAGATTAATTCAGTTTTCGGATATTGATTATGGCAAGTCCAGCTTACAAAAAAATTGCAAATCAGACAAATCTCAAAAGGATTTTAATATTTGCGCCTTCAATGGCAATCTATCTGACAACAGAGTTCATAAGAGATTTACGCAAGCTTTTTTTACCCAACTATGCAAACAAGCTTTTTAACATGGGAAGCTTTTCTGTAAATTCTTATCTCTTATTTGTGATTCTGGATGCCATATTTGTTCTTTCTTCTCTTGCTATTTTTGGCTTTTCCCTGGCAGCCAGAAAAAAATTAAAAAACGGACAATGGAATAATCTCTACTATCAGTCTGTAAAAACATACGGTTTATTACTAACCTTTTCTGCCTTTATTGCTGTTCTTGTAACTGCAAGAGTCTTTGGAGTTGTTGATTTTACCTTTGCTTTTTTCATAGTAGTCCTTACTTCTGCAATTCTCTATATTAACAGCTGGGTTACAATTATTGTTGATATTCTCTGCTTTATTCTTTCCTTTATATTAATAAAGATTTTTAAAATGGATTGGACCTATAATCCCTACTGGGCCTACATAATTGTTTTCATGCTGATGTCCACTGCAATTGCCTACATCAAGGAAAAATATTTACAGGAAATTCTTGAAAGGGAAAGAACTAAATCTATGTTTCTTGCAAATATGAGCCACGAAATCAGAACTCCTATGAATGCAATTGTCGGAATGAGCGAGCTGGCCATGGATTTTAAGCTTAAAGACAGCGAAAAAAATATTTTAAGGCAGATACGTTCTGCCGGCATAAATTTAGTAGGCATTATTAACGATATCCTTGATTTTTCTAAAATTGAATCAGGTAAGATGGAAATTATTCTCCACAATTATGACCTTGTAAAAATGCTGAACGACATTATGAATGTTGTTGAAGTGCGTCTGAAAGGAAAACCTGTAGAACTTTTTTTAGAAATAGAAAAGGACCTTGCACATATTTACAGGGGCGATGAAATAAGACTAAGGCAAATCTTAATCAATCTTGCTGGAAATGCCACAAAATTCACCGAAAAAGGAAGCATAAGGATTCGCGTTGAGGATTTGAAAAAATATCAGCCGGAAAAGGAAGGTTTAAGGTTCAGCATTATTGATACTGGAATTGGAATAAAAAAAGAAGATATCAATAAGCTTTTTCATGCTTTTCAACAGGTCGACATGCAGACCAACCGGTTAAAAGAAGGAACAGGTCTGGGACTTTCAATCAGCAGAAATCTTGTAAATCTTATGAATGGAAGCCTTTCTCTGGAATCTGAATACGGTCAGGGTACAACATTCTATGTTAATATTCCTCAGGAAAGAATTTCTCCGGAAAGCTGCGCAGAATTTTACAAAGCACTTTTTGAGGCAGGAAAAGCTGAAAATGCTATCGTTGAATTTTCATTATCACAGCTCAATAGTCCGGAATTTGCCAGTCTTTTTGCCGAAAAAGAATCCCTTCTTCCTTTCAAAGCCCCGGAAGCTAAAATTCTTGTAGTTGATGATAATGAAGTCAATCTACAGGTGGCAGACGGATTATTAAAGAAATTCGGCATAAAGTCTGTAAAGGCAATCAGCGGTTTTCAAGCACTGGATTTTCTTGCAGAGCAAAAATATGACATTATTTTTATGGATCATCAGATGCCTGGAATGGATGGTGTTGAAACACTTGAAAAAATTCGTGCGGTCGAAGCAAATTTGCCCGATTCAGAAAAAAGTATAGTCATTGTTTTGAGCGCAAATGCAGTGAACGGTGCAAGAGAGATGTTCTTGAGCAAGGGCTTTAATGATTTTATAGCAAAACCTGTTCAGGGAAAAGATTTTGCAGACTGTCTTTCAAAATATCTTAAAAAAGAATTGATTATCCCACTTTCTGATAATGCTGATATTAGCTCAGAAGCTCAAAATTCAAATTCAACAGAAGAAAATATCATTCCAAAAGATTTTCCCCAATTACCAGAAGATAAAATAAATCTTAAAGCAGCAGTTGAACTTGCAGGAGGCTTTGAAAACTGGCTCGGTCTTGCCCGGACATTTGTCAATTCTATTGAAGAAAAAGCAGCTCAGATTCAGGAATATTTTTTGCAGGAACAATACAAGGACTATACAATTCAAGTTCATGCCTTAAAAAGTTCGGCAAGAATTGTAGGTGCTCTTAAACTTTCCCAAATGGCAGAAGAAGAGGAAACTGAAGGAAACAGGCTGCTGTCAATAATAAATGAAGAAGTAGAAAATGAAAAAAAAATTGAAGAAAAAAAACAGGAACTTATTTCCCAAATGAAAGCCAAAACAGAAAAGCTGCTGGAATGTTACCGCTCTTATCTGGATATACTTGGTCCTGTAAAAAAATACGGTCAAAAAACTGAAAATGAAAAAGAGGAACTTTCAGAAGAAGAGCTTTCTAAAATCATAAAAGCCCTTTTAAGTGGCTGTGCAGATTTTGATTTGGCAAAAGTTGAAGAAGAATTTGCCCTTCTTCAAAAAGCAAAGCTTCCAGAAAACTTAGCAGGCAAAATGGAAGCCCTGTCCAAAGCAGTTGAAAATATTGAGTTCGAAGAGATAGAAGAACTTTTAAAATAATAATAAAATACGGCTATGAATAAAACAATGAATAAAAAAATCTCTCCCTTTGAAATGAAAAACATTCCATTCATTCTTGATGTTGTTGTTCCTTTATGGAGTCCTCCGACTGGAGATGAAGCATTCAGGCGTTTTTATGTAGAATATATCGTACGTAATAATATTTTTGAAAATGATTTCAGATATGAACTTTTGGAATCACAATCAGATGAAGAATCAAAAGAAGCTTTCTGTGCTGCCGCTTTTTTTGCCAGAAAAGGTGATGTCTGCAAGGTTAATGAATGGTATGAAAAAGAATCCAAGAACTTTCCCCAAGAATTGAAAAAAGCCTCTGAAATGAGCAGAACTTATCTTGAACTCATGGACAGAAAAACCTTTAATATGATGAAGGATGATGACATTAAGCTTTCTCTTTATGTAAGCCGAAAAACTGGCTGTGGTTCAATTCTACTTAATGAAATTTGCAGACAGATGAAAGAAAAGGGTTTTAAAAACCTTTATTTATGGACAGATGTTGAATGTAACTGGGAATGGTATGTAAAACACGGATATGAATTAGTAGAAAAAGAAATTTACCAGCCATTCAGCAGTGAAGATGAAGATTACTGGACTTATATTTTTAGAAAAACACTGTAAATCATAAGTCAAGGTAAATCATAAGTCAAAAATATAATTGCAAAGTAGCAAAAAGCGACTTAAAATATAAATATGGATTTTCAGAAAATTGTAGATGCAAACGAGCTGGCTGCAGCAGTTTTATCTGTTGAAAAAAAGCCAGACGGGCACTACAGAGAAATCAGAATCGTCCGAGCTAATTCCCTTTATAAAAAAATTATGGGGAATGGTTATCATGATGGTATGCTTTATTCTGAATTAATCCCGGTAGAAAAAAACTTTGAAGACTTCTGTTACCGCTCTGCCGTTTTAAAACAACATCTTCACGCTTATGTTGAAACGAAAGCCCTGGATGTATGGACTGACGGCACTTATATTCCTCTTTCATCAAAATACGACACTGACAATCTTTGCTATTTTCTTTTTTTGTTTGAATTTACAAAAAGACCGGATGCAAAACGTCTGGCCGATATCTCAATGGAAATTGCACCTTTAGTAATTCAAACCTGCATAAATTTGAGAAACGCAGATAATTTTACAGAAAGCATGAATACAGTAATCTGCGACATTCGGGAAAAAACAGAAGCCTTTTGCAGTTCAATAATAATGATAGATAAAGAACACAAAAAATATGCACCACTCTGCACAAGCTTCAAAAATGATGCCCGTCTTGAAGATGAAATGATGAAGCATCTGACACCCGAAGTTGTTTTTTCCTGGGAAGAAACTATTGGAAACCATGATTGTATAATAGTAAAAAATGAACATGACATGGAAGAGCTCGAAAAAATCAATCCTCTTTGGGTAAAAAGCCTTAAAGCCGCAAAAGTGAACAGTCTGGTATTAGCCCCACTCCAGCAGAAGAAAAAAATATTTGGTGTTCTTTTCATAACAGATTTTAATATAGATAACCTTATAACTCTTAAAGAATTTATCAAGCTTACTGCCTTTTTCCTGTCTTCCGAAATTGCAAACAATGAGCTTATGGAACAGCTTGAATATCTGAGCAACATTGACACCCTGACCGGGGTTCGCAACCGAAACTCCATGAATGTTCGCGTTGACTGGCATGTAAAAAATAAAAATATTGTAAAAACTCCTTTTGGAATTATCTTTGCAGATTTAAACGGACTCAAGCAATGTAACGATAACGGCGGTCATGCAGCAGGCGATAAGCTATTAATAAAGTCCGCAAGACTTTTGGAAAAACATTTAGGAAAATATGAAATCTACCGTGCAGGTGGTGATGAATTTGTTGTAATTGTTTCGGAATGTACAAAAGATTTCTTTGATAAAAAAGTCGAAGAATTAAAAGCTGAATCCGGTTATGGGGCAGAAGTCTGTTTTGCAATCGGCTCTGACTGGAGCACAAATAAAGATGATTTACGCCTTTGTATGCATAATGCAGATGAAGCCATGTATGCAGACAAAAGCAAATACTACGAAAAACATCCCAAAGAAAGGAGAAGATAAAAATATAAGGAGAAAATATGTTTGATTTTAAGTATTTTACACCTACAAAGGTTGTATTCGGAAAAAACACAGAAGAAAAAGTTGCAGATCTTATCAAAGAGTTTGGTGGTAGAAAAGTTCTTATTCACTATGGCGGAGGAAGCGTAATCCGTTCTGGTCTTATTAAACGTGTAACTGACAAGCTGGATGAAGCTGGAATCAAATATGTTATGCTGGGCGGTGCAGTGCCTAATCCTCATCTCAGTCTTGTTTACGAAGGAATTGAGCTTTGCAAAAAAGAAAGCGTGGATTTTCTGCTTGCTGTAGGCGGCGGTTCTGCAATTGATTCTGCAAAGGCAATTGGTTATGGCTTAAAAAACGAAGGTGATGTCTGGGATTTTTATGATTACAAGCGTACTGCAAAAGCAAGTATGCCTCTTGGTGTAATTTTAACTCTTGCGGCAACCGGCAGCGAAATGAGCGATTCTTCAGTTATCACTAAGGAAGAAGGACTTGTTAAGCGCGGTTATTCCAGTGATTTTGGCCGCCCTAAGTTTGCAATTCTTAATCCGGAGCTTACAATGACTCTGCCTGATTATCAGACTGCCTGCGGTTGTACAGATATTATGATGCATACAATGGAGCGTTATTTTACAAACGGCGGAAATATGGAAATTACCGATTCTATGGCAGAAGCCCTTTTGCGAACAGTAAAAGCAAATGCTTTGATTCTCGCCAAAGATCCAAAAAATTACGATGCCCGTGCCGAAGTAATGTGGGCCGGTAGTCTTTCTCATAACGGACTTACTGGCTGCGGTAATGATGGCGGCGACTGGATGACTCACAAGCTGGAGCACGAATTAGGTGGTCTTTATGATGTTGCCCACGGTGCAGGTCTTGCGGCAATCTGGGGAAGCTGGGCCCGCTATGTTTATAAAAATTGTCTGCCACGCTTCAAAAGATATGCGCTGAATGTAATGGGCGTTGAAAATAAAGGTTCTGATGAAGAAATTGCTCTTAAAGGAATTGAAGCAATGGAAGCTTTCTACCGTGAAATAAAAATGCCTACAAACTTGCGTGAGCTTGGTGTAAAAGCCAGTGATGATGATTTAAAACTTATGGCTCACAAATGCGCTGTTGGCGTAAATGGAGCCAAAGGTTCAGCATGTCTCCTTAGAGAAGAAGACATGCTTGAGATTTACAAAATGAGCCGCTAGCTTGCTTTTCAACTGTGTTGATTTACAACTAAACGGCCGGTTTTGAACTATTTGTTTTTAGGTGGGTTCTTTTCCTGAGCCGCCTTTATATCTGCTTCTGTAGCCGATACCCAATACTGGAAAACCTGGATTGGTCCAACTGTTCCAGCCATTGCGAGTGTCGGCTCGGTTGCAGTATATTTTTTGTTCTTTTCACCCTTTTTAAGGTATTTGATTACACAACCGTACATTTTACCATTGCTTGGGTCAATGATGTTTCCATCCTTCCAGTTTCCTTCAGATTCTTTTACCATATTGAAAATCCATGGAGTTCCAACTGTTTTCATCTTGTTTACCGCACCAGAAATAGGGAAGTTTTTGTAAGATTCTTTGCAGGCACTTGCAATAACATCCTGTGGATCACTTGTTGTAGCCGCAATAGTTCCAAAAAGTTTTCCGCCTTCTTCATAAATCTTCCAGATTGCAGTAACTTCGCCAGTTTTGTCATCAATACTTTTCCAGAGCCCACAAGCAGGATCAGCCGCAAAAACTGCTGCCGAAAGCACAAAAAGTGCCCCCAATAATGTTAAGAGTTTTTTCATGATTTGCCTCTTATAAAATAAAGTTCCCCCAGGAATCCGGGAGATTAAAGATAGTTTAATGCAATTTTAGAAAAAGGCAAGAAAAAAGAAAATAATAAACTGTTATTTTCTTTTGTCTGGGTGTACAATAAAACTATTATGAGCAACAAACTATCAAAGAAGTTTTACATTTCATTAACAATTTTCAGCCTTATTGGCCAGATTGCCTGGGTCATTGAAAACATGTATTTCAATGTCTTTATCTACAAAATGTTCCACGCAAGTGCAGCTCAGATTTCACTGATGGTAGCCGCCAGTGCAGTAACCGCAGCCGTAACCACGCTGATAATTGGCGCCCTTTCCGATAAAGTTGGCCGCCGAAAAGTTTTCCTCTGTGCCGGTTATGCTTTTTGGGGCTTTTCCATCTTAAGCTTTGGCTTAATCAAAATGGACATTCTTACCAAGTTTACAGGCAGTGTGGTAGCCGCTGCAACCTTGGGCTGTAATCTCGTAATCATTATGGACTGTGTAATGACCTTCTTCGGCTCTTCGGCAAACGATGCCTGCTTTAATGCCTGGCTTACCGATATGGGGGATGAAAGTAACCGAGGTAAAATTGAAGGTATAAATGCTATGATGCCTCTTGTTTCAGTTCTGGTTGTTTTTGGCAGCTTTATGTCTTTTGATTTGAACAAGCCTGAAGCCTGGACAAGCATTTTCTTTATCATCGGTGGGGTTGTAATACTTGTTGGCGGACTTGGCGTTTTCTTGATTGATGATTCAAAATCCCGCGAGCTTTTGCAGCAGGCAAAGGAAGAAAACTCTCATTACTTCAAGAATATTTTCTACAGTTTTAAGCCATCCGTAATCAAAGAGAATTATATGCTTTATGTGATTCTGCTGGCTTTTGCGGTTTTTAATATTTCAATTCAGATTTTTATGCCTTATTTGATTTTGTATTACGAGCAGAGCCTTAAGCTTTCAAACTATGTTTTGATTATGGCGCCAGCTATTATTGCCGCTGCCCTTGTTACACTTTTTTATGGCCGTGTTTACGATAAGTTTGGTTTTGAAAAATCGGTGATTCCTGCCGTTGTTACTTTGCTGGCTGGTTATGTTCTATTATATTTCTTTACAAATATTGTCCTTGTTTTTATCGGTTCGCTTTTAATGCTTTCGGGCTTTCTTTCTGGAATGGCTGTTTTTGGAGCGATGGTAAGAGATAACACGCCGCAAAATAAAACCGGTATGTTCCAGGGTGTAAGAATTATTGCCCAGGTTTTAATTCCTGGTGTAATTGGTCCTGCGATTGGAGCAGCTGTTTTGAAGAATGCAGAAAAAATTGCAAATGGTGATGGAACTGAATCTTTTATTCCTAACCACAATATTTATCTTGCAGCATTTATAGCCGGGCTATTTATTTTCCTTGCAGTTTGGGGTGTTTCGTGTCTAAAAAAGAAAAGTTCAACAAATTAAAAATTGATGATTCGGATTGTCGAAGTGACGAACTTTTACTTGACTCTGGCAAGGCCGGACTTTCAGACGACATTCCCTTTGCAAAATATCCGCGGCCGCAGTTTAAGAGAGATTCCTTTTTCAATTTAAACGGCAGGTGGGAATGTGGAGTTGTAGTGCCTTTTCCTCTGGGGGCGGAGAAGGCAATGGGGAAGGATTTCCGTGTCGAGCACGGGAATGACAAGATTCTAGGCGGGAATGACAGCATGTCATTGTCGGATGGACAAGTGTCATTGTCGGGCTTGACCCGACAATCTTTTGAAAAGTATTCTTATTATACTACCTTTTCTCTCCCCGATGGCTTTATCAAAGACCGTGTCTTCCTCAATTTTGGTGCGGTAGACCAGATTGCCACTGTTTACATTGACGAAAAGTTAGTTGGAACTCACGAAGGCGGCTACACTCCTTTCAGCTTTGATGTCACGGATTTTCTTGTTGGGGCAAATCAAACTGGCGCACACAAAATCCGGGTTGATATCACAGATACGCTCAATCACAAATATCCTTATGGCAAACAGAAAAAAAATCGCGGCGGAATGTGGTACACGCCTGTTTCTGGAATCTGGCAAACAGTTTGGCTGGAAAGCCTGCCTCAAAAATATATCCGAAGTATTAAAATCACCCCAGACCTGGAAGGTATTGCACTTGAAATTGACGGTGATGACGATGAGTATGCGGTAGAAATAAAGTCCCGTTCGGATGGACAGATACAGACGTTAAAGTACACGCGGCCACAAAATAACGCACAGCAAAACTCGCCACTAAATCCGAGAGAGAAATCCTTCTATATAAAAGTGGAGAATCCAAAGCTCTGGTCGCCAGAATCACCGAAATTATACGACATAAGCATTCAAGGCTCTCAAGATAAAGTTCAAAGTTATTTTGCCCTTCGAACTCTTGGTATTGGCCCCGATAAAGACGGCTACCAGAGACTTTTGCTAAACGGAAAGCCCTACTTTTTTAACGGAGTGCTGGATCAGGGCTACTGGCCACAGGGAATCTTTTTGCCAAACTCGGAGCGTGGTTGGGAAGACGATATTCTTGCAATGAAAAAACTGGGCTTCAACACTCTGCGCAAACACATCAAAATTGAACCTGCTGGATTTTACGAGGCCTGCGACCGGCTTGGAATGATTGTTTTTCAGGATTTTGTAAACAATGCTGATTATTCTTTTTTCCACGATACAATTTTGCCTACAGTTTTTGGCGCAACAAGCTCTTTTATCACAGGCAAAAACAAGTTTTTTGATGACAGGCATTTTCATAAGGCCGCAGAAACACGTCGCATTTTCAAGCAGACAGTTACCGATACAATCAATCACCTTTACAATTTTCCCTGCATCTGCTATTACACGATTTTCAATGAAGGCTGGGGACAGTTCTGCGCAGACCAAATGTACGACTTCGTAAAAGAGCTTGATTCAACAAGAATAATCGATTCAACTTCAGGCTGGTTTAAGCAGAAAAAAACTGACGTAGAAAGCGACCACATTTATTTCAAAAAAATCAAAATCAAAAAAGCCGATAAACCGATTGTAATTTCTGAGTTTGGCGGTTATTCCTTCAAACTGGAGCCCAATCACTACTTTAACAAAAAGCAGAATTACGGCTACAGATTTTTTAAAGACCAGGCTGAACTGGAAAAAGCAATCCGCGAGTTGTACGATACGCAAATCAAACCATACATCAAAAAAGGCTTGTGTGCCGCCATCTACACCCAGCTAAGTGATGTAGAAGACGAAACTAACGGTTTTTTGACGTATGACCGCATTCCAAAGCTTTTGAATCAGACTGATTTTTTAGAGTGACCACCTCTTGCCTTCCAGGCTGGATACCATTTTGAAAACCAGCCTGTAAAAATCATCATCACAATTGGAACCAGATTATTTACGATTGGAATTATAAAGCCATGTCCACTTCTGCCAAGGAAAAAAGTCCAGACAGAAGTAAGCAAATAAAGGATTCCCCAGCAGGCAGATAAAATGTAATTTGGTCTCATAAAAAGAGGATTTTTAAGCGCATTTTCCCCGCCGTAAGAATATTTTACATAAGCTGCAGAAAGCGGTTCCTTTGTAAAGCATGAAATCAGCCAGAAAAGTCCAAAAATAATATAACCGATATTTGTAATAATTTTTCCATTGCCACTAATATTTGCAGCAAGAGAAAGAATGGCTACAAAAGCAAGAGAAAGCTTATCCCAAATAATAAGACGACGCTTTCCCATAATCAAAGGAAGAAGCGCACAGATTCCAAGTACAATAAGTGAACCAATTCCAGAATTGATTGAAACAGCAATCCAGAAAGCAATCCAGGGAATAAGCATTGCAGTCATAGAAGGATTTTTGAGACTAGCAGGGCTTTTTGCTTGAGAAGCATTAGAAGAATCAGAAGTAATTGAATCAGTCTGGCCGGATTCTGACTGTGACCTATTTCCACCAAAGATTTTGCTCCAGTTCATCATAAGATTAAAATCACCACTGACCCTATACATTCCCTTGCCCAAGGCTTCTTCCCCACTGATTTCATGACGTGAGATTTTCTGCCATAACTCAAAAGTAGTTTCGATTCTTGTTGTAGAACTTAGGCTTCCATCTGTAAAAACCTGACTGCCATCTTTTCCAAGCAGAATCTGATAGATATTATTTGTATCTGTATAAAACATTTCAAGAACCCGGTCTTTATTGTCCCAGCTTGCTTTATTGTAAAGACTGGCCATCTGTCGTGTAAAAATCAAATCTTCAGAAAGCTTTTCTCCTGTCTCCCTGTCTATTCCCCAGCTGGCATCTGCCATTCTTTCAAACTCTTCTTTTGGATAGAGCATGGTATTGAGTTCTTTTCGGGTTTCTTCTGTGATTCCCCCTTTTACATACTCAGAGCCGGCTTTTTTTATAGCTTCAAGATATTGCCCTGTTCTTTCTGATAATTCTTTAATTCCGAACAGTTCCCCTTGACCACAGAAAATAGCTTCATAGCAATCTTTACCTACAAAATGATTGAACATACTGCGTACACTGTCATAATTTCCAGCGGCAGAATAAAAACCACAGGTTGAAATAAGGACATGTTTTGTTTTTGATGTATCATATCGGGCTTCATGAGAGCCACTGCCATAACCATCTGTTTTTTCTGCCATAAAAGGAAGGCTCATAGGCAGCTGACGGTCTATAAGATTTTTCAAAAGTCCAGGAACATTAAAATAATAAAGCGGGAATGACCAGATTACAAGGTCTGACTGGAGTTCCTTTTGAAGAATTGCAGGAACATCATCCTTAATTACACAATTACCGGGAGTAGCTTTCCAGCAGGCAAAACAACCTCGGCAGGAAGCAATTTTTAATGAAGCAAGTTCAACTTCCTCAAGCTCTACCAATTCGCCAGCCGCTTCTTTTTCAGCTTTTATTCCTTCTGCAAAGCTTTTTGCCAGTCTTAGCGAATTACTTCTTTTACCTTTTGGACTTCCGTTAATCAATAATACTTTCATTTTTTATCTCCTGCATTTTTTATGTTTTCAAGCTCATGAAGGCAATTTTCGCACCATTCTTTAAGCATTTTTTCATACATCACACCAAAGTCAACCGTAAACTTCCAGTACAAGGCTTTCAAAGGATCTCCTATGCCCTGCTGATATTCAAGATTTTTTTTCATAAGCTCATTTGTTCCATCTGGGAAAACTTTTTCATTTTTTGGAATTGATTTGAAGTATTCAATATTTTCATCAATACTGCACTCCCCTCTAAAAAAAGTTTTCATAAGCAGGTGGTTTCTCATAATTCCTTTGCTTTCATCTTCTTTGAGCCATTTTTTAAGTTCTATTCTGCCAGCTTCTGTGATTGATAAAACATTTTTATCGGGTTTACTGTTCTGCTCAATATGATTTGATTGAATCCAGCCGTTTTTTTCCAGCACCTGTAATTCCCTGTAAATCTGACTTGTCTGAGCCTGCCAGAAATAAGAAAGGGAATCGCGGAAAACAATCATAATTTCATAGCCGGTCATATTTCCGTAATTCAAAAGTCCCAGAATCCCGTGTTTAAGCATGTCATCTCCTTTGCTTTGTTTATATTCCACTTGTTGAATATAATTTAATTATAATTCCACTTGTGGAATATGTCAACACGAGTCTCTTAAATTTTATTATAATTTTAGTTGGAACAGAGACTTTTAATTAGCCTAAAGCGACATCCAGAATCATCATGAGTACAAAGCCCATCATAAAGGCTATTGTTCCCCAGTTTGAATGTTCGCCTTCTGCCATTTCTGGTACAAGCTCTTCTACAACAACATAAATCATTGCACCGGCAGCAAAGCTTAAGAAATAAGGAAGCACTGGTATTACAAGACTTGCAAGAAGAATTGTGAGCAAACCAGCAATTGGTTCTACAATTCCAGACAAGATTCCATACCAGCAGGATTTTCCTTTTGATAATCCACGGGAATGAAGAGGCATAGAAATTATTGCTCCTTCAGGAAAGTTTTGAATTGCTATACCAAGGGCAAGAGAAAGAGCGCCAGCTTCCGTAATTTGTGCAGAACCAGAAGCCCAGCCTGCATATAAAATACCGACAGCCATTCCTTCCGGGATATTATGAAGGGTAACGGCAAGCACCATCATTGTAGTTTTTTGCAGCTTGCTTTTAATACCTTCTTCAGTCTCGTCTAAATGCATGTGAGGAACAGTTTTATCAAGAATTAAAAGAAAAATCATTCCTAAACAAAAACCTACAGCTGCCGGAATAAAAGCAAGTTTTCCGCGGTCTGCTGACATTTCCATAGAAGGAATAAGAAGACTCCAGACAGAAGCTGCAATCATAACTCCAGCGGCAAAACCAGAAAGTATTTTTTGAACGCGTACATCCAGCTCTTTTTTCATAAAGAAAACCATAGCTGAACCAAGTGAAGTTCCAAGGAAAGGAATCAACAAGCCTTTTGCAATAATACCAATCATCTCTGACCTCTCTATTTTAATTATAGTAAAGTCTTTTAATATCGTCCACTTTAACTTATCTAATAACAATCTAATAAAAAACCGGCTGCATGGGAAATACAACCGGCAAAAAAAGTAGGGACTTAACTATTAGTAATTAACAAGTTTTTATTTTATAAAATCTTATAAAGCATATTTCCAATAGAGAGGAAATGAAATTGATTTTTCAGATTTCATAATGTTTACAAAAACTCCAGTACCAAGTGTATTATTATCATTAAGTGCAAAATCTACAGAAGGATTGATAGCAGTTGCCCAGACATCATCGTTATCAAAATCTTTTGTATATGAAGCGTAAAGGTTTGCTGTAAGAGCCTCTGTTATCTGATAGCTTACATTTGCTGCAAAATAAAGTTCATTTGCTTCATCTTTATCACCACCAGCTGCAAAAACAGCATCTGCGGCAAGTCCAAAAGCATCTTTAGCAAAGATAATACCTGCATTTATAAGATTTCCTGAAATTGAGAAATCTTCAATTTCGCCATTGTAAGTGAAACCAGCATTCAAAGTTACTCCTTCAAGTCCAGTAAATGAAGCATAAGCTCCGATTGAACGGTCATCAGAAGCAATATTTCTGAAAGAAGCGCCAAAAGCAAGCATTTCTGCAAGTGAATATTCAGCACCAAAGTTTACAAGAGGCTCTTTACCATCACGTCCAAAGTATGTAATGAAATCAAGACCTGCTCCAATTACAAGACCATCAAGTGGACGTAAAAATACTCCCAAATCGCTTCCGATATTTGAAGCTTCAATTTCGCCATCAAGACATGGAAGATATGAACCTGCTACAGAATATCCCTTGTGAAAACCAATTCCGAGCAAATTAATTGGACGGAATTCAATGAAATAATCATCAACAAAGTTTTCTGCACCAATTGAAAGTGCATCATCATCTTCTTTTGCAATAGCGAATTTAACAGTAAGACCAATATCAAGATTATCTGATGAGTATTCTGCAGATGTTTCATTTTCAAATCCGGCAAATTCACTTTCATTTCCATCATCTGTGATTTTTATACTTACAAGCTCCGATGAAAGTTTGTTTTCAAATGACACTTCCTGTGCAAATGAAAAAGCGGAAAACGCACACAAAACTGTGGCAATCATTATTTTTTTTGATTTAATCATTTTAACTCCTTTGTTAGTAAAAACTAACATGACGGATAATATAACTATATTTTTTCTTTGTCAATATGTTAGTTCTATCTAACTTGAAAAAAAATAATAATAAAAAAAGCCGCCTGGCCATGACATAAACCAGACGGCTAAAAAATATATATTATTTTATAAGAGCCTATTTTATTGCAGATAAAGCCCAAGCTTTACACGCTTCTACATCTGCATCCTCAGGTGTAAGATGAACCATAAGAGGTTCTGCTGCACTTACAGCTCCTGCATTGTTCAAACGGTCATTCCAGTCACGGAGCCACTGTCCATCTCCCCAGTCATAAGAACCAAAGATTCCGACTTTTTTTCCATTAAGAGATGCTCCTAAGCCTGTGTAAAAATCTTCCATTGTGTCTTCAAGAACTTCATCGCCCATTGCAGGACTTCCAAGAAGAATTACATCACAAGCTGTAACAGCAGCCTTATCTGCACTGTCTGCACTTGAAAAAACTACTTCTGCCCCTGATGCTTTTAATGCTTCATTTATTGCATTTGCCATTGCTTCTGTGTTACCAGTTGTGCTGGCATATATTACTGCTACTTTCATTTAATAACCTCATTTAATTATTTCTGTTAGTCTCAACTAACTGTTATTAATATACACTGTATTTATCAGTTAGTCAATACTAACAACCAAAAAAAAACTATAATTATTAAATAATTTACAATTTCCAGCTTACTGCTTCCTTTCTGGAATCAATAAAGCGGGCATAGATTCCACCTTTTGCAAGCAGCTCATTGTGTTTGCCCTGCTCTGCTATACGGCCCTTATCAATAACGATAATCTGGTCAGCATTGCGGACTGTCTTCAGGCGGTGGGCAATCATGATTACTGTTTTCTCTTTTGTAAGTTCACTGATTGCCGCCATGAGATCACGCTCGTTTTCCGGGTCTACGTTGGCAGTTGCTTCATCAAGAATAATAATTGGTGAATCCTTCATGATGGCACGGGCAATTGAAATGCGCTGACGTTCTCCACCAGAAAGACTGCCACCTGCTTCGCCAATCACTGTATCGTATCCTTTTGGAAGGGCTGAAATAAAGTCGTGGCAGCAGGCTTTTTTTGCGGCTGCAATTACTTTTTCCATTGGCGCATCTGGCTGTCCAAAGCGGATATTATTTGCAATTGTATCATGGAAAAGATAAACATTCTGGAATACAAAGCTGAAGTTTTGCATAAGATTATCCATGCTGTAATCGCGGACATTCTGGCCATTTAGAGTTACTATACCGGAATCTACATCCCAAAAGCGGGCAAGCAAATGGCAGAAGGTTGTTTTTCCACCACCACTAGGACCAACGATTGCAGTTGTTGAATGTTCTGGAATTGAAAGAGAAATACCATCGATGATTTTCTTTTTATCGTAGGCAAAAGAGATGTTCTTTGCGACAATAAGTGGTGCCGGGGGCGTTGCGGGGGTGTCCCCTGCAGAAGGGGTAGCGGAAGACGCCTGGGCGGCTGAAGCGAGGGGAAGGCCTTCCCCTTCATTTTTACCCTCAATATCCATTGTTGGTAAAGCGAGAATTGCACTAGCCTTGCTGACTCCCAGATCAATTATACGAAGAAGAGCTGAATAGTTTCCGCCGGCTTCAAGAGCATTAAAGAGCATGAAAGAACATACCAGCATTGTAGCGCAGTCTGCAAGTGTCATTGTGCCATTAAGGAAGAAGTAAATCGAAGTAATCATCATGGCAACACCGCTAAGTTTGGCAACTAAAGACTGTAAGTTTGAAACCGGAATACAGCGCATTTCCATTTTGATAAGCGTTTTCTTACGGCGGTCGATTACCTGGTTGAGTTCACGGCTGCGTTTTCCAATGAGATTGTAGGCTTTAACTTCGGCAATTCCCTGAATGTATTCAAGCACTTTGCCAATTTCTGCTGCATCATCGCGGATTTTATCTGCGGAAATATTTTTTACAGCAAGGCGCATAAAGAGATTTACAAACTCAAAAAGGCCAAAGCTTGCAAGAGCAACAAGGGCAATGCGCCAGTCAAAGAAGAAGAGCATTACGATGATGAGGCTGGTATCGAGCAGGCCCTGAAAAACCATCATAACGGCACGGGTTGCTACATCACCTACACTTTCCATTGTGTTAGTTGTAACTGAAGTAATTTCACCAAGGGAGTTTTCGTTGAAGTAGCCCATTGGAAGGTAACGCAGGTGTTCTGCAATTTCGATTCGTTTTTTTGCACAGGTTCTGTAGCCGCCTTCACACTGCCACATTGCAGTTATCTTGCGGGTAATGATTCCACCGATTATGCTGACACACATAATTGCAAAAGAAGTCCAGATTGTTTTTGTTTCAAAGGGCAAGCCATCTTTTGCAGTAGCGATTACCCCACGAAGCATTACGGCAACGGCTCCAATCCTTAAGGCCATAAAAAGAGAATTGAAGATTCCGACTATTATTGAACCGGTAAATTTTTTACGGTTTTCTTCATCACAGAATTTGAAAAATTTTATTAAGGTTTCGAACATTTTTTCCTTCCTTATTCATCACGGGCACCAATATGAGCTTCCCACATATCTTTATACAAACCACCTTGGGCCAGGAGTTCTTCATGACTACCTTCGCTGTCGATTACTCCGTCTTTAATTACATAGAGTTTGTCTGCATCTTTTACAGTTGAAAGGCGGTGAGCAATTACAATCAGTGTTTTTCCGGCAACAAGCTTTGCAACTGACTTTTGAATGATTGCTTCGTTTTCGGGGTCGGTGTAGGCTGTAGCTTCATCAAGAATTACGATTGGTGCATTTTTCATCATGGCACGGGCAATTGCAATTCGTTGACGTTCGCCGCCACTAAGATGAGCTCCACTGCCGCCAACAATTGTGTCAAAGCCATTTTCAAGCGACATAATAAAATCATAACAACCGGACTGGCGGGCAACCTCTTCTACTTCTGCATCTGTAGCATTCTGACGTCCCAGACGGATATTTTCGCGAACACTCATGTCAAAGAGGAAGTTATCCTGACTTACATAAGCAACGCGATTATTGTATTCTTCAAGAGAAAGGTCTTTGATATTTACTCCGCCAATTTCTACACTGCCAGAATCTACATCCCAGAGAGAAGCAATCAGGCGTGCAATTGTAGATTTTCCGGAACCACTTGGACCAACAAAGGCTGTGTAAGAGCCCTGTGGAAGAGTCATGTTTATTCCGTGGAGGATTTCTTTTTTCTCTTCCCCTTCAAGTCCTTTATGATAAGAAAAGTGTACATTTTTAAGCACAATTGAATTATCAGCAGGAAGGGCTTTATTTACTGATGGGCGGTCAAGTTCTTCAAGAGTCATAATCGAACCGACTTCACCAAAAATTGCGCCGGCTTTAGCAATATCATCATGATAGGTAAAGGCAATAAGGAAAGGCTGAATTGCAGAAACGGCAAGAACAATTACAGTAATAAAAAGTGAAGCGTCGATTTTGCCGTGCAGGAACATAAAACCGCCGATTGGAAGCAGAGAAAAAAGAAGAGATGGTGTAACAACGGTTGCAATGGCATGAGGCCAGATACAATCGCGCATCCATTCAACATAGCAGGCAGCTCCTTCTTTAGCGGCAATCACAAAGCGTTCATAAGAGGCTTTTGATTTTCCAAAAGCTTTAATAACTTCTATACCGTTTATGTATTCAACTGCTGTATCATTGAGAACCTTTGTTTTATCGAGCGCATACTTAAAGCGAGCAGGTCCATCCTTCATCATAAAGCACATTGCAATAAGACCGATTGGCAGAACGGCCATGCAGGCAAGAGCAAGGCGCCAGTCTAAAACAAAGAGATAAATTACAAGTACGATAGACAAAATGATATTTGAAGTATATTCCGGAACGATGTGGGCAAGGGTTGTTTCCATGCTGTCGATTCGTTCTATCATTATATTTTTGAGGGAACCTGAAGGCATATCAAGAACAGTTCCAAGCGGCAGGCGGGTAAGCTTGTCGCACATTTTTTTTCTGATATTGCCAAGAAGATTAAAGGTCGCAATATGACTCATGCTTGTAGAAATTGCATGAAAAATCACATTGCCCAGCCAGAAGAGAGCTACAATTCCACACTCTCTTAAAAAGAAGGACCAGTCACGAAGACCAGAGAGAAGCTGCTGAACGATTTGCGCAATCATAAAATATGGTGCTATGCAGCAGGCTACACTACAGAGGGCAAAAATAACACTTACTATATACTGCCCTTTTTTGCTTCCTGCAAAATATAGTATCCAGCCAACCAGGCTTTTTTTTGCAGGAGCTTTACTTTTATTATTTGACATATAAACTCCATTTGTTAGTACTTGCTAACATAATAAAGATTATGATAAAAAGCTCTATTATGTTAGTCAAGACTATCATCTGCAATTTAAAAAATTTAAATTGCAGAATGGAGTGATTTTTGCAAAATGGAGTACCTTATTTTTTCTTTCCCTGATTTGCAACTGCGTTCATCTTTGCGGCAATTGCATCCTGATCTCCAAGATAATAGTGCTTGATTACCTTGAAGTTGTCGTCGAACTCGTAAACAAGTGGGGTTCCAGTTGGAATGTTTACTTCGAGGATTTCTTCCGGGGTCAGATTATCAAGATACTTTACAAGGGCGCGGAGACTGTTTCCGTGGGCTGCGATAATTACGCGTTTTCCAGCTTTCATCTGTGGTTTGATTTCTTCAAGGAAGTATGGAACTACGCGCTCGATTGTTGTTTCAAGGCTTTCATTCTGAGGAAGGAAGCTTGGATCTACATCGCGGTACATAGCCTGATTCTTAGCCGAGCGGGGGTCGTCGTCTGCAAGTACCGGTGGTTTTACATCAAAAGAGCGGCGCCAGATTTTTACCTGGTCCTCTCCAAACTTTTCTGCTGCCTCTGCTTTGTTCTTTCCCTGAAGGTCTCCGTAGTGACGTTCATTCAACTTCCAGGTTTTGATTACAGGCAGCCATTCCCTATCCATTTCGCAAAGGATTCCGTTGAGTGTGTGAATTGCACGCTTGAGGTATGAAGTATAGCAGATATCAAAATCATAACCTTCGGACTTCAAAAGCTGGCCGGCAGACTTTGCTTCTTCCCTACCCTTGTCTGATAATTCAACATCTGTCCAACCTGTAAAAAGATTAAGCTTATTCCATTCACTTTCGCCGTGGCGAACTAAAACTAATTTTGTCATTTTCAAATACTCCTTACGGTTCTGCACTACCTAGCGAAGTTTTTTATAACCGTAAACTGCGGCGTCACCAAGTTCTTCTTCAATACGAATAAGCTGATTATATTTTGCCATGCGGTCTGTGCGGCTCATTGAACCTGTTTTAATCTGGCCGCTGTTTGTTGCAACTGCGATATCTGCAATTGTTGTATCTTCAGTTTCGCCAGAACGGTGTGAAGTAACTGTTGTGTAGCCGTGGCGATGTGCCATCTCAATTGCTTCCAGAGTTTCTGTAAGAGAACCAATCTGATTTACCTTGATAAGGATTGAGTTACCTGCACCTAACTTAATTCCTTTTTCCAGGAACTTAACGTTTGTTACAAAGAGGTCGTCGCCTACAAGCTGGCAGCGGTCGCCAATACGGGCAGTAAGCTTTTTCCAGCCTTCCCAGTCATTTTCGTCGAGACCGTCTTCAATAGAGTCGATTGGATATTTTGTAATCAGTTCTTCGAGGTAGGCAATCTGTTCGTCGTCAGAAAGTTCCTTGCCATTTGGATCTTTTGGAGTGCCGTTAGAAAGCTGCTTGTAGTTGTAGAAGAACTTGCCGTCACGTTCAACGCTGAACTCGCTTGAGGCACAGTCCATAGCAATCTTTACATCTTCACCAGGCTTGTAACCTGCATCCTTGATTGCCTGTACGATAGAGTCGAGGGCATCGTTAATTCCGTCAAACTTTGGAGCAAATCCACCTTCGTCACCTACTGCTGTACTTAAACCGCGTGCTTTGAGCAATTTTGCAAGTGCGTGGAAAACTTCTGCTCCCATGCGGATTGCTTCGCGTTCTGTCTTTGCACCAACCGGGCGAATCATAAACTCCTGGAAGGCAATTGGAGCATCAGAGTGAGCACCACCGTTGATAATGTTCATCATAGGAACTGGGAGTACGTGAGCGTTTGCTCCACCAATGTAGCGGTAGAGAGGAATATTGAGTGCCTTTGCCGCAGCCTGAGCAGTTGCAAGAGAAACTCCAAGAATAGCATTTGCACCAAGCTTTGATTTAGTCGATGTGCCATCAAGTTCCAGCATTTTCATATCAATTGCACGCTGTTCAAAAACATTAAAACCTTTGAGAGCTGGAGCGATAATTTTGTTTACGTTGTCTACAGCCTTAAGAACACCTTTTCCACCATAGCGGTTCTTGTCGCCATCGCGAAGTTCAAGGGCTTCGTTTTCGCCGGTAGAGGCTCCACTTGGAACTGCTGCACGACCAAGCACTCCATTTTCAAGAATTACATCTACTTCTACAGTAGGATTTCCGCGGGAATCAATTATTTCGCGGCCTATTACATCACTAATTGCAACTTTGTTTAACATGATATTACCTCATTATAAAATTTATATGTTAGTAAGTACTAACAATCAGAAATAATATCATTTTATTATCATGTTAGCAACCGCTAACAATATTGACACTGCGAACTAACTTGATGCTTTATGATATTCCTTTTGCTTTTTGAAAAGCTTTAATTGCGCCTTTTGAATGGATTCGAACAATTTGGTTTGTGTCACTTTCAGAGATTTTTGAAAGAAGGTTTATATAAGGAGCTACGAGCTCAGGCTTTCGTTTTCCAAGAACACGGAAAATCTCAGGCGCTTCCATACGCACTTTGTCATCTGGGGCAGCAAGAAGTCCGGCAAAAGTGTCCATGTAACCGGTATAAATCTCAGGAGTATTTGTCGCTATATTTTCTGAAGCCCAGATGAAGTTAAGCCTTACATTCGGCGCCTCGTCTTTTGCAAAACGGAACAAATCTTTCCAGTAAGTTTTGATAAGACTGAAGTCTGCGCGGCCGATTCTTCCCAGAGCGTTGAGAGCACGTTCACGGAGCAAGGGGTCTGCGCTGTTTAGAAAGACTGCAACTACTGGAACAAACTCTGCAATTTTATACGGATAATTCAGTCCCATTTCACCAAGCAGCCACAAGGCCTTTGCCTGGATTTCTGCGGAATCATACTCCAGCAACTCTGCAACATCAGGAATACTCTGCTCCCATTTTGATTTGTTCTTTGTGAGTTCTCCAAGTTTTTTATAGAGTTCAGTTTCTGTCATAGCTTCCTCAATGTTTCTTTTTCCATCTGAATTATCTGAATCATTCTGTCAATTGCACAGATGTCGATGTAAGGAACTTTTGCGGCAAGCATTTTGTCACGGTTTTCAATTGTGCCTTTTTCATATTCCTCAAGAAGTGCCGCACGTTTTATCTTTTCTTCTTTCAGTTCTTTTTCTGTAAGCGCCTCTGAATACATCACAGCAAGACAAAACCAGACTGAATCAAAATCAACCCTTTCAAAAAGTGCACAGATTGTTGCTTTCAGTTCTGCACGGCCGCTTGCAGTAAGGCGGTAAACAGCTTTGTTATCTGCTTTACCAGTGTTCTCAATACAGCCCTTCTTCTCTAGCCTCAGACAGCTTTCATAAAGCGTAGTCGCTCCAATCGGATGCCAGTACTGCATGTTCATGCGGTCAATCATTTTAAGCATGTCGTAAGCATTCATCTCACCCTGCAAAAGCATTCCACAAATTATAATTGAAGTTTTCGATAACATAATAATTCTCCAAATGTGTCATTATCGGGCTAGTAATGTCGGGGTGTCATTATCGAGCTTGACCCGATAATCTCTTTTTGAAAATGAAAATCCATCCAACTGACAGAACCAAAATTATAAGCGCAATAATAAAAGACTCAAGATTCTTGATTTCCTCTCCCGCTTCCGATGAAACAATCACATCCCACAAGGCGCCCACACCCCAGAAAAAAGGAAATAAAACCAAAAGATTTTGTGTGATGTAATAAACTGAACAATACATGAGTCCCACAAAAAAGAGATGCAAAAACTCCGGCTGAAAACCCACATGATGAAAAGAATAAAAGGCCGCCGTTATAAGAACCGCAGGAATAATTCCAAAGGCCTTTTCAAAGCATGCACGGAGGTAACCATATATAAAAGTCATTTCAAAAATTCCCGCAACCAGAATGTAGGCTGCAGCATAAAGATTTTTAATTTCGAGGATACCCGTTGGTTTTTCATCTTTCAAAAACATGGCAAGAAGTCCTGCCGCAAAAAGGAAATTAAGAACAAGACTCAAGGCCTTTTTTCTTCCTGTAAAGCCAATTGCTTTCAACCCATCTTCCTTTTTTCTGACATAAAGCGAAAGAAAAACAATTCCCAGACCAAAAATCATAAGCAGGTCACGAAGAATAAAAGACATGACTTTATCAAGTATAGAATCGCCGCCAAAGAGAAGCATAATCAGACTGAGAAAAATCATTGCTGCGCCCGCTCCAAAAGCGACAGCTGTTTCTTTTGTGAAATTAAATCGGAAAAAACTGTTCATAGATGCCTCCTGCGAGGTTAATTTACTACGTATACGTAGTAATGTCAAGTTATTAAGGATTTATTACAAATGACAGTTATTTAGAGTTTATTACAAACTCTAAAAACGTAGAAGCCAATAGTTAAAGAGTGAATCTGTCTGAGTCGATGTATTTATATGATAAAATCTGGATAAATACGGACAAAAACCACTACTCGCTAAATTTGATCCGTATTTAATACAAGATTTTTACTAAAATTTTATGCTCAACAATCAGTATCTACGTATAAAAACAGTGACTGAGTGTAATTTGTCCGTAAATAAAGTCGAAATCCAACACAAACATGAATATAAACCAAAAAAACTACGGATTAAAACTATCATTTAATACATTTGATCCGTATGAAGCAAATATCCCCCCTTTTTTTTAGTTAGTTTTGACTAACTTTTACAAAGAGTATATAATACCAAAATAGATGTTGAAACAAGTTCAGCATGACAAGTCGCTTATGTGGAGGTCTTATGAAAGAATACGTCTGGCTTTTTCCGATAATTTTTATGTTTCATGACATGGAAGAAATAATCGGCTTTAAATATTTTTTACGACAGAACACCGCAGAACTCCAGCAGCGCTTTCCTTTTATCCTCCGCCGTTACAAGGATTTTTCCACAGAAGGCTTTGCCCTTGCCGTTTACGAAGAACTCATTCTGTGCATCGCAATTTCAACTCTCGCATATTTTATAGATCGCAATTTTCTCTGGTATCTCTGGCTTGGGGCTTTTCTGGGCTGCGACCTTCATTTTTTTATTCATCTGATTCAGGTAAGCATTTATCGTCGCTACATTCCGGCCTGTATCACAAGTTTGATTTGTCTTCCTGTAAACACCCTGATTATCTGCAAATGTCTTTTATGCATTGAAGATTCTGCTCTCTTTGTCGGCTCCTTTATGGCACTCGGCGCAATCCTTGTTTTTGTAAATATTTTTATCGCCCAAAAACTGATGGGCTGGTTTACAAAAAAGCTTTCTTAAAAAAGTGGAACCTTTGCCATTCTTTTAAGATATGTGGCGATATTTTTTTTGACACTTTCGGAGTTTTAGCCGTTCTGTTTCGATTATGTAATTCATTATCCTCTATTCCTTTATCAAAATAAATCCGCTTTGTTCTGAATGAAATCTTGGTCGATATAGCCAGGCATTCCATCTTTTATTTAATCCTTCATAAGAAAATTCTGTTACAATATTACTTGGATCATTTATGTAAATAGTCTGATTATCTTTATCATATCCAACAGCCAGAAGTGCATGAGTATAATTCTGATTTGGATCTGGTCGTATGTTCAGGATAACCGGATTTTGATGTGCCAAATAATACTGAAGAACATCCATATCCATCTTATTCAAAAATTTATATTTCACTGAATATTTTTTACAAACTCTCCCCAGCCCGTTCATATCATTTCCATATTTTCGAGCCGCTTTAATTGTTGTGCCAGTTGTATTCCAGACATCTTCTTCTGATAAGACAATCTGATCATTTGTTACATACTTTATTGCCATTCCAAGGGATACTGTTGCACAAGTATAGTTAGTGGTCTGGTATTGCGGTTCAATATTCAAAATAACCTTGTCTGGAATATTATTTAATTCAGACATCGGGATGCTATTCTGCTTATAATCATTTGAACTTCAGCCTATGAAAAATATTGCAAACAAAATGATGATGCTGATTTTTTTCATTAATATGCCTCCCTATAAATCCATATTCCTGTAAATTCTTTTATTACATTTAATTGTTTTTGAGTAATATCATTTTTCATTGAGTCACCAAAAAAGGCGCCCATTATATTTCCTGCTTCTTCGCAATTGCTGAATTTATAATCAGTTTGAATTATGTGCTCCTTAAAGCCAGCCTCAACAAGTGCATGATAAAATTGCGAAAGCTTTTCTCCAGGTTGATTTGGAAGTTCTACATTCGTTCCCAATGTTTCAATGAAGATGATTTCCTTTGCACGTTTTTTAGTTTCGCTGATAAGGTACTGAATAGTCTGATTTCGATTTACATCATCCTGAACAACCAGATGCCCGAAACTCCAGCCTTCAATTATTACGTCAAATGTATTTTCAATAGAATTGATTTTACTGTTATCAAGAACTTCATATTCTATTTTATCCGCCCACTTTGATAAGTTTTCTTTTGCCTTATCAATCATATGCTGCGAATTATCATACGCATAAAGCTTCTGTGCCTTGTCTATGTAGTTCTTTGTAACCCGCCCGGTTCCAATTCCAAATTCGCCGACAACTTTATTTTCCCATTGGATTTTGCTGCTCAGAAACTTATAAAGATTACACTCGTAATCTTCATGATTTACTAATTCATCATATAAGTCTGAAAAGTTTTGATACACATCGAACATTTTTGACATAGTTTTCTCCCTCGCTTTGATTCTGTCATACGGCTTCCTTAGAAAATGACACAAATATGTAAAAGGGTGTCTCTTTTTGAAAAATAATTGACTTCTTAATAATTCTATTATAAATACATAAGTGTCACAAGTGTGTCATATTTGAGGAGGTAAGGGAGAAAACTCTATGAGTACCATAACAAGAATAAAATGTAAAACCGATAACTGCTATCTTATTTCTGAGGGGCGCAATGCTATTCTGGTTGATACCGGCAGCCTCTCAAATGTTATGGACTCACCGGCCGCTTAGTTCTCGGTTTGTCTCTTAAGGTTTTGCGAGAAACAAAAGTTGAACGTCCTTCAAATATCATTTATGTAAAAGATGGTGACAGCCTGAATGAGTATGGAATAAATGCAAAAATTGTTGAACTTCCGGGACACACGAATGGTTCGATTGGAGTTGATGTTGAAGAAAAACATCTGCTGGTCGGTGATGCTCTGGATAACTGGGTATTTCCTGGAATGGGCCATTTGTACTATAATCTTGAGGATATCAAAAAAAGCTATGACAAAATAAAAGGGCTCGGTCCACGTACACTTTATTTTGGACACGGCAAGCCTGTTAAGCAGTAAAGGGAGAAGAATATGGAAATCAGAGATAAACGAATTGATGACGGAAAAGCCTTTGACTGGGGAAAGACCTCAAAGGAATATGCAAAGTTCCGCGATATTTATCCGGAAGAATTTTATAAGAAAATTGTAGACCGCGGACTCTGCATAAAGGGGCAGAAGGTTCTGGACCTTGGAACAGGAACTGGTGTTGTGCCTTGCAATATGTATAAATATGGTGCTGAGTGGACCGGTACAGATATTTCTCCGGAGCAGATTGAACAGGCAAAAATCTTGGCCACTGATGCCGGAATGAGAATTGATTTTATTGCCGCCGCAACCGAGCAGCTTAATTTCCCAAAAGAAAGCTTTGATGTAATTACAGCCTGCCAGTGCTTCTGGTATTTTGACCACGAAAAGGTTATGCCGGTTTTAGCTGATTTGCTTAAGCCTCAGGGCAAGCTTGTAATCTTGTATATGGCCTGGCTCCCGTATGAAGATAAAATTGCCGGCAAGAGCGAAGAGATGATTTTGAAGTACAGCCCAAAATGGTCTGGTTGTGGAGAAAAGCGCCATGAAAATTGGGTGC
This sequence comes from uncultured Spirochaetaceae bacterium, assembly GCA_902802305.1. Taxonomy (GTDB): domain Bacteria; phylum Spirochaetota; class Spirochaetia; order Treponematales; family Treponemataceae; genus Treponema_D. The sequence goes on along the minus strand of CADCLG010000023.1, from coordinate 9,632 downwards.
CTGATATTGCCTATAAATATTTTGATAAGATTGACCATGAAGAATATGATCTTAATGTTCCCTTTACAAAAGAAAGCTGGCACGGCCGCGTAAGAGCAAGCCGCGGAATCGGGGCTTCACTTAATCCGGAAGAACTCGCACGCTGGGATGCAGAACATCGCGCTCTCCTCGACCAGATTGCACCCGAAAAGTTTGATATTCTTCATTATGGTGCAATCACAGTTTTGCAGAAGAAATAGTCAATAAGATTAAAGCAGGAAGAACATTAATGAATATTGGAATTATAGGTTATGGAAGCATGGGGAGCATGCTTGTTGAAAAATTATCGAGAAACAAGGATAACAGACTTTATGTTTATAACAGAACTATTGAAAAACTAAAAAGTCTGCCTCCTGAAATCAATATCTGCTCAAGCAATTCTGAACTGGCATCTAAGGCTGATATCATCATTATGTGTGTACGCCCCTTTGATATCAAACTTGTGCTTTCTGAAATTGCTGATTCTGTAAAAGCTGACACTTTGATTGTCTCTTTGAATGGAAGTGTGTCCTTTGCATCTATGGAGAAAATCATAAATCATAAAATGGCAAAAGTCATTCCAAGTCTCACTGCGGAAATTGAAAAATCTCAGACTCTGGTTTGTTTTAATGAAAAGACCTGTAAGGATGATAAAACAAATCTCCTGTTTCTCTTCAAGAGCATGGGAGATGTGATTCTTCTTCCTGAGAATGAAATGGGAATGGGCTCAGAGCTTGTTTCCTGTATGCCGGGCTTTATTGCTTCTATTTTTGATGTACTGTGTTCAACAGCCCGCGAGCATACTTCTATTTCGGAAGACCAGATTGTTTCAATGGTTCTGAATACTCTTTGCTCAACCGGCGAATTAATGCTTACAAAAAAGATGTCCTTTAATGATGTGGTTACCAGAGTTGCAACAAAGGGCGGCATTACTGAAGAAGGAACTAAAGTTGTTTACAAAAAGTTTCCCACAATTACCAGAGAACTTTTTGAAAAAACTCTTGAAAAACGCAGACAGACAGCCCTAAAAGCTGAAGAAATTTTCGGATAACAGATTCTTTGATAACGTAAAACCTAAAAGAAAAGCCCCTTCACAAAAATCTCGATTCCAATGCCAACGAGAATAAGTCCGCCCGCCAGTGTTGCTTTTGCACCGAGTTTGTCGCCGGCTTTTTTGCCAATTAAAAGTCCTGTCATGCAGATTGCGAAGGTTACTGCTGCGATAATCAGAGAAGCAACAAGTGCCATCAGTAAACCATAATCAGCAATTGTAAAGCCGACAGAAAGTGCATCAATCGAAGTTGCAACTCCCTGAATCATCAAGGTTGCAAAAGTAAGTCTGGCAGCTGAAAGCTCTCCTTCACTGACAGCAGCGTCTTCTTCCCCATGCACCGCTTCCCAAATCATCTTACCGCCAATCCACAAAAGCAAGGCCAGTGCAATCCAGGGAATAAATATTTCAAACTTAGAAAAATATTCAACTATCGTGTGAACGCAAATCCAGCCGATCATAGGCATGGCAAACTGGAAAAAAGCATAAACGCCGGCAACAAAACACATGCGGCCTTTTTTCATTGAGGATTCACTTAAGGCATTTGCGATTGAAACTGAAAAAGCGTCCATGGCAAGACCTACGCCAAGCAGAACGCTGTTTACAAAAAAGATAAGATTCCATTCCATAGTAAGAGTCCTTAATCATGAGTCTCGCAATTTAAGGCAAGCCAGGATCGAACAGACCATCGGCAATTCAGATTCCAGTATGTTGACTTGTAACGCATCTGAGAGTCCAGGTGCGCCAGCTACTCCCCCATGGAAGTAATTTGATAATGTTTTTTGATTATGCCATAGAAAATAAAAAGAGGTCAATATTTCATCTGTAAAAAAGAGAAAATCAAATACAATTCCGTCAATTTAAATTGCAACTTGGAGTATTTTTTGTCTTTTGGAGTAGTGATTTTTTTTAGCGATTTATATTATAATCTAGTTAGTATTAACTAACATATCAAAATGTTTATTGGAGGTTAGTATGAGTGATAAGCAGGATACCCGTGAAATGTTAGTTAGCGGTAATGTCTTTAAGACAATGCTCACTCTGAGTGTACCGGCTGTGCTCGGTATGGTTGTAATTGGGCTCTATAATTTTATGGATGCCGTTTTTGTAGGACAGATGGTTGGTCCTGTTGCAATGACTGCGGTAAAGGTTTCTTATCCTTTTACTTTGATTAATAGCGGAATTGCAACTTTAATTGGACAGGGCTCTGCTTCTGTTCTGTCCCGTGCGATTGGTGAACAAGACAAGGATACAATTGACCGCATAATGGGAAACCTGATTTCCTTTGTTACAGTGCTTTCGACACTGGTTATTCTTTTTGGTTTGATTTTTACCCGTCAGCTTTTGACTCTAGCCGGAGCTGAAGGTGAAGTTCTTGAGCAGGCAATTCCTTACCTTCGCGTTGTTTTCTGCGGTTCACTTTTTGTAAACCTTGGACAATCAACAAATATGATTATGCGTGGCGAAGGTAAACTAAAAAAAGCCATGATTATCATGGCAACCAGCGCCATCCTCAATATCATTCTTGATCCGATTCTTATAAAGGTGCTTGGTGCTGAAAGAGGTGTTCTTGGAGCCGCTTTTGCAACAATCATTTCTCAATTTGTTTTGATGTGTATGTCTTTCTTCTATTTTATAAAGAAGAGTGATAATGTCCATATTCACAAAATCCGCTTTGAAGGAAAACTTGTAAGGCCAGTTTTGAGCGTTGGAGTTTCTGCAATGCTGATGCAGGTTATGTCTATGGTTCAGCAGACAATTTTATACAGCACTGCTGCAAAATGGGGAGGAAGCCAGTGGCAGACAATTCTCGGTGCAGGACTTAGTTTGCAGGCCTTTGCCTTTATTCCTCTCTGGGGAATAAGTCAGGGCTTTCAGCCGGCAATCGGTACCAACTATGGGGCAAAGCGTTTTGACCGTGTAAGCGCCTTTACAAGAACCTTTATGATTTCTGCAACCGTCGTAGCCCTGCTCTTCTACATTCCGATTATGTGTTTCCCTACAAAGATGCTTTCAATGTTTATTACTGATGCTGCAATTGTTACTGAAGGGGCTCCAATGCTGCGAGTTCTTTTTGGAGCTTATATATGTTATGGTGTTTTGATTCTTTCGATTACCTTCTTCCAGGCAATTGGTAAGGCAGGCGGTGCTTCGGTACTGGCTCTTGCAAGGCAACTTGTACTTTTCCTGCCGCTGGTTGTACTTTTGCCAAAGCTTGGCGGACTTGGAGTTCAGGGCGTTTTTTATGCACAGTTGATTACAGATTTAGTTGTGCTTGTGATTGCAATCATATTGTTAGTTAAGGCTTTCCGAGGATTTAAGAAGAATTAATGGGGGCGTTACAGGGACTTCCCCGTTGGGAGGGTAGCTCCTCCCTCCTATATGGAGATAAAAATGAAAGACGAGAACAAATCTAAAATTTTTACTTTGCCGGCAGAAACACTTTTTCAGACTTATATGGATTTAATCAGCAGAAAAGAAAGTGAAGAAATTTACCGGCTGAATGAACCTATTGGCGAAGGTATTATGAGACATACCCATATTGCAAAAGGTATTGAACTCGTTTATTCAGAACTCGAAAGCTACAGCCCTAACTATCAGGCAGAAAAAAAAGAAGTTGACGGTCTTGAAATTATGTACATTGTTGATGGGCACGGGGAATTTGAACTGCAGAACAGACAGTTTGCCAGTGGAGAAAAAGGCGATGTTATGATTTTTAATTGTAAGTCTGCGGTAAAAAAGGCAATGCTGGGTAAAAGCGGAATGAACTGTATAAGCCTTATTCTTTTTACTGATGATGTTATTTCTTTTCTGAATAATTATCTTGAAACCGAGGATTTTAACAAATCTAATTTTTTTAATGACATTAGGAAAAGTGACAGTGCAATAGCTTTCCCTTGTGGAGATCTTCTGGAAAAGCTTTTTTTGGAAACTATCAGGTTGCCTTCTGCTTATTCCAAGCATACGGTGAAGCTTGCTGTAATTCATGCAATTGTTCTTTTAATAAAAAAATTCAAAGACAATGACAGATGTGATATTCGAATTAAAAGTGACAGTTCTGATTTATATTTTAGCGGAACTACGGGGCGTAAGGTGCAGAATGTTCGGCGGCTTATTAACTTGAATCTGGAAAAGGAGATTTCTATTGAGGAGCTGGCAAGTAAAGTAAACTTAAACCGCACTACCCTTCAAAAGGTTTTTAAGGAAATGTATGGACTCACTATAAATGAATATCGTACCAAAGCCCGGCTTCAGCTGGCCAAAAATCTGATGGTTTCAACAGAACTTTCAATAACAGAAATTGCCGGCCGTTGCGGATATACAAATGCCAGTAAGTTTTCTGAAGTCTTTAAGAAGAATGAAGGACTTCTTCCAAAAGACTGGCGGAAATAATGTTTTTAGTTGATGAATGTATAAACTGGGGGAAATTTTATGGGGGAAATTGTGCGTGTACAGGAGCGTGGAGGTCGTGAGGGAGAGATTTTTTGGTGGCGTGGATTTTTTTGTGGGCTTTGATAACTGATTGTCGGGAAAATTGAACTGCGTTTTTTATACAAAATTAAATATTTTTAATGTTCTGTAGGAAAAAAACAGAGGATTTCTTTGATAAATCTACCAATTTTGTATGTTCTGGGGATTTTTTCCTACAGAATCATTAAGAAAACTGGTTTTGTAGGAAAATTGAGAAAAATTATTCCTACAGAAATGCAAAGAATAATTATTCTGTAGGAAAATATGGATTTTATTGGGGATAAGAGGAAAAAATAATTGTAACTGTAAAACGGAATCGCAACGGTGCAACAGAAAATATCAAGTATGAATATTTTGTTGTGTGCCAAACACGAAATTGTCTCTGTACTTATGATGGAACAATTGAACCTAATCCTATTACTATAGATGCGAAACAGTCAAAAAGCCAGGAGCGAAACGTTTCGCTCCTGGCTCTCTATCATACAAGCTCTTGTTACTTATTTTATTCTGAAATAAGGATATTCAAAATTAATATCATCTCCAGTAACCATAACATTATCTTTAATTAATAATTCGAAAATACTGGATTCTCTTATTCTACATTTTTGAACGCCATCAATATCGGTATAAAAACAAGTATTATTATATGTTTCATTGTCCATATTTATATATTCTTGAAGTTCGTTATCATCAAGTGTTTCATCATTCTCAAAAACTTTGAGAATACCATTCTTTGAAGCGTTTCCGGTGTAATATGCAATGCCCTCAAATTGTTTTTCCCCATTTTTAAAGTATTCTAAAACAATAATTCCATTCGGTTTGAATGTTTTGCGTTCAAGAGAATTGTCATCTGTATGTTCATAAACTGGATTTGTCTTATAATCTTCAAAGTAATTAAATTCTGTATCCCATAATACAAATTTATTGTCTGTTATTTGAAGTGTTTGTATTGCATCATCATACGGATAATTTATAAGTTCGTCGTTTTTATCTAAACATCTTTTAAAAGTGAGAGTCAGTGTACAATTTTTAGAAGCATCCCCTGTATAAGTCCCCCATAATCTATCTTCATCAAGTTCTAAGTTATGCCAATCATTACCTTGACGAGCTGTTGAGATTTTTACTCTATTCATAGCTATTGATTTTATATGATATGTGAAACTGCCATCTTCTTTAAAAGTAATTGTATCAAACCTATGTCTTCCATCGTTATCATACAATGCTCCGTAAAAAACTTCACTATTGTTATTCTCTTCTTCAGTTTCGTTTTGTCCATTCTGCTGACCGCAGCCAATCAGTGTAAATATGCCTATTAAAGCAAATAAAGTAATGATAATTTTTTTCATAATATTCTCCTTTCCTCTAAAGTTTTTTTTCAGTTATCTTATTATCCTTGTCATGGAATGAAAATGATTCTGGTTTTCCTGTCTTATTAAAAATAATTTCATTATCAGAATTTATTGTTCCTTCTACATAAGTTATTGAAGAAACTGCATTGTTTTCAAACTTGATAAGACATGGTTTTATAAAATTGACAGATTTCGCATTGAATGACGTTCCGAAATCCCTTATATGATATCCAAGAGCTGCCGTTCTTTTTCCATCTTTACTGAAGTACATTCGTACAGCTGTCATTTTTTCGACACCTTTACCGATACCTTTTTCTTCAACGGCTTTCGAAGATATTTCAAAAGGTGTAACACTGCCGAATACCGCACACTTAAGGGAACTATCATCATTGAGAATCAGTTCTTCAACAAAAGAAAGTTTATCTTCAATTTTTGCAGGAAATGTCTGCGTAATCATTTTTCCCTGATCTAGATAAGATTTTGATTGTGTCTCGATTCCTTTAACTCGGACTATCGCTCCTTTATCATTGAAATAAACGGTATTCATATACGGATTTTCTTTTGTAGCATAAAAATCAACGTTTGAAAGACCAAAGGTAGTATCATATTTCCATGAAATCTCTTTAATATTCCTTCCGTCATCTGAAAGAACTACAGGCATATTATTTACAAGGGAAACAGTAAGATTTGCACCAAGCTTCAATAAAGAATTATTCACAGGATAAAAAGAAATGAGCATTGCAGAGTTTTTTGCAAGCGTAATCTGTTCCCGTTGAAGTTCAAGGTTTAGTGCATTCTGGAAGTTTGTTTTTACAGCTGGCGTAAAAGATTTAAGGCTTCCATCCTCATAAAATTCAATTGGCGTGATTCCTTTAAATTGTCTCTTTTCTTTTGTGGCAGGAGGAATATTCTGCAGATATGAAAGACTTTGTCATCCGGTTACAGTAAAGGATTTTAAGTTTCCGTTTTCATAGAATTCAAGAGCAGAAGCTTCTGTTGCAGCAATAACTTCATTGTTATATTTCTTCAATCTTATTTTAAGATTAAGACTTCCGTCCGGCATTTTGTTTGATAATTTTGTGTACTTGAGTTTTCCATTTTCATAAAAGACAATCGGTACGGTCTTGAGACTACCCATGGACTGATATTCTGAGCAGATTTTGATTTCTCCGATTTCTTCAACTGTAATTGTCGCAATTCCATCAAAACAAAAAGATTTTACAGCACCTGAATCATAATATTCCGCCTTTGTTCCGTTTTTCAACGTAAAATCACCATAGGCTGTTGTAATGATTTCATTGCTGTTTTCTGAATTATCTACAGATAATCCACCGATAGAAATTTGAGAATACCCCATCTGTAATGCAGTGAATAGGGCAATACCAGTTAGTAATGTTTTTTTGAAAATAAACATAATACTTCCTTGATTCTTTGAGAATCATTTTAAATGATGTTGGATTGGGGTAACGACCCTTCAAAAATTACCTGTCTTCAAACAAATAAAATTTTTTTTGCAATTATAACTACTAAATTTCGTAGTATTAATTAATTTTAATACTTATATTCATATTTTTCAATATAAAAACTACGGAATTAAAGATTTTACTTCTATATACTATTTATATGAGCTTTTGGGAAAATGTTGAACTTTTAAGACGAGAACAAAATACAACATATCGCTGGATTGCCTCTAAAATGGGGGTTTCAGAAACAACAGTTTCTAGTATGAGAAAAGCAAACACAGACCCCAGAGCGAGCCAAGCCGTAAAAATAGCTGAAGCTTTGAATACAACAGTTGAATATTTGGTTACAAATAAAGAGGCAGTTTATTTATATAAGTACAACAAACTGAAAAGTGAAATACTTGCCGTTATTGAAAAAAATTAGATTTCTTTGTTTGACTTCCCTCCCCAAAATAACCATAGTTAAACTTTTCTTATACATCGTCAACTTATTATATACATTTTATATCAATTTTTCATTGACACAAAAACACTTATATTTTACACTAAAAGCATGAAAGATCTTCTTCGTTCATTACGAAGCAAAAATAATTATTCTCAAAGTGCCGTAGCTGAATATCTTGAAATATCAAGGCAGATGTATAACAAATACGAAAACGGTACAGCAGAACCTTCTCTTAAAAACATAAAAAAATTATGTGAATTGTATAAGGTTTCAGCTGATTTGTTTTTAGATAATCTAAAAAAGAATGATGATATGGGGGAATATTCATATAGTTCGGAATCATCCACCTATATGAGTCTAGCTTTACCTGCTGTTCCTTATGGCAAATCAAAAGAAAAAATAAATTCAAAAACATTGTTAGCAGAATTAATCAGACTCTTGCCGTTGTTACAATTTAATGAACAGATTTCTTTAATGTCCAGACTCGCCTCTATTATTGAAAAGCAAGCTTGTCTACCAGAAACTCCTACTATCAAAACAAAGAAGATGAAGAAGATTCCAGATTCAACTTATAATCAATATTTGAATAGCGAAGAATTACAAAAAATACGAGAAAGCAGTCTTGCTACCATAAGGGAGATTTTGAAAGATGATGAATGGTGAAATCTGGTGGGTAGATTTTCAAGAACCTCGAGGTAGTACCCCCGCATTTGTAAGACCCGGAATTATTGTACAAAATAATGAACTGAATAATAGCAATTATAATTCTACAATTGTAATTCCAATAACTACAAACTGTAGATTGGCTGACTACCAGGGAAATGTCTTTCTCAATAAATCTGAATCAAAACTTCCAAAAGATTCTGTAGCCTTATGTGCTCAAATTACAACTGTAGATAAACAGGCATTGTTAGAAAAGAACTCAAAAATATCATCAGATTTATTAAATGAAATATACGAAGAAATCTCTTGGGTTCTGGAAAACTAAGATTGCGAAATCACGGTATAACCTGCCTCGTTGATGACTTTAGATAATTCAGCCTCTTCTAGCGGATTTTTTGAGCGCACCAAAACTGATTTTGATTCAAGTTTGACGGTAGCCCAGACTCCTTCTTTTGAGTTGAGGGCATTTTCTACACGACGTGCGCAGTTCGAACAGTGCATGCCGTCTACTGTGAGTGTGTAAGCGTATGGGTAATGGGCTTTATTTTTGTCGCTGACTTTGCATTTTTTTGGAGTGGCATCATGGGTGCCACAGCAGGCAGAACCATATTTAATCCGCTTTCTAATGCTTAAAATTGCACAAATAATTATTAAAATTAAAACAAGAATGATTATTGTTGTTCCCATAAAAACTCCTGAATTGAGATCCCGAAACTAGTTCGGGATGACAGTTTATTTTATAACTTCCCACATTACGCCCATGTTTTTAAAGCCACCCTTTGGCATACAGGCGGCACAGGCTTGTGAATTACAATTACCTCCATGAGAACAACCGCTGCATTTTTTTGAATACGAGGTTGCCACACGGCGGATGATTTTTGATTGTTCCAGAAAATCTATTTTTCGCAAAATATCTTCGTTAGTTGTTCCTAATTCATTTGCAAGCATTTCGATTGTTCGAGAACGTCCATCTGTTAATAAGTTTAACAATTCTTCCATAAAGACCTCAATAGGCTCACCTGCGAGCTTACAGCGTTAGGGATTGTAGGGGCGGCGAAGCCGTTGCGTAAGCAGTGATCTGCACCCCCAAAAAGTAACACATTTAAAATCGACTGGTGCCAAAAAGGTGACAGTTTTGGAGGACAAAATGGAAAGCGGAAGCGTACCAGTCG
>CADCLG010000022.1 GCA_902802305.1 uncultured Spirochaetaceae bacterium | reverse complement strand
CTATTACAGATGAAGATATTGACCACCTGCTTAAGATTCCTATCCGCCGTATTTCCCTTTATGATATGAGCAAGAACAAGCAGGAAGTAAAGGCAATCAATGACAGAATTAAAGAAATCAACAAGCTTTTAAAACACCTTATCGATTACGCAATTTCTTATCTTGATGATATTGAAAAGAAGCTTGATCCAGCTGTCTCAAAACGACGAACAAAGCTTACAAAAATCCATGCAGTTGACGTTAAGGCTGTTGTAAAGAGAGATACACCGCTTAAATACGATGAAAAATCCGGTTACCTGGGAATTGGTGTTTCCGGCGGAAATGAACTTTTCAGAGTTACCCCTTACGACAAGATTCTTTATGTAAGAAAGAGTGGTATTTTCTCAGTTTCGCAGACACCTGATAAATTATTTGTCGGTCCTGCTATGAGATACTGCGGCTTTGCAGATAAAGATTCTCTGGCTAAAGTTTTATTTACTGTTTTGTATCGCGACCCAGAAACTCAGTATGTTTATATCAAACGCTGTAAGATTGAAGCTTATATTATGAATCGCGATTATTTCTTTGCACCAGACGGAATGGAAGTTCTGCATATAGACACCCGCAAAAACTTTACCTTCCAGTTGAATTACGTTAAAAAGCCAAAGATGAAGGTTACTGCCGAAAAGTTCAAGTCTGCTGATTATGAAGAAAAATCTCTTAAAGCCAAGGGCGTTAGAGTTGCGGCTAAAGAAGTCCAGACAGTAACAATTGCAGAAGATAAATAAAAACTTATGCATGAATTAGTCAAAACTGTTGTATACGAAGAAACAATAAAAGGATCCCGCTTTCTGTCTGAACTTTTGATTTGCAAGAGTCAGAACCAGGCAAGGGAGCTTCTTAAAGAGCAGAAAAACAAATATTCAGATGCAACACATGTAGTTCATGCCTTTATAACCGGTCCAAATGCCGAAATTATGGGAATGAGCGATGACGGCGAACCTCCTGGAACCGCTGGCCGCCCCGTACTTGATGTATTAAAAGGCAGAAACTGCACAAACCTTATGCTCACAGTAACAAGGTGGTTTGGCGGAACTTTACTTGGAACCGGCGGACTTGTAAAAGCCTATTCAGGTGGTGCAAAAGCTGTTCTGGATAAAGCAGCAGCCGAAAATGCCCTTGAGCTGATTATTCCTAAAAAAGACTTTTCTTTTACAATCCCCTATTCGATTTTAAAACCTGTAAAGCTTACAATGCAAAACTACCAAATCTGGGATTTACAGGAAGTTTTTGAAACCGACGTAACTTTGAAAGGCCGCATAAAAGAAGATGAGTTTGAAAACTTAAAAGCTTATCTTACAACCGTAAGCAACGGAAAAATTACTCTCTGAAGTTACTCTCTACTAAAATCACATTCAGAAAAATCTTTGAGCGATGGAAAAATCTTCCAGCATAAGGCTTTTATTTCTTCGTTAGGCTGTATTTTATCTGGAACCATTACAGCCTTCATTCCGGCAGCATAGGCAGATTTAATACCGTTGGGACTGTCTTCAACAGCAATACACTCTTCTGGAGCAAGTCCCAGAGATTGGCAAGCAAGCAGATAAATCTGAGGGTCTGGCTTACTGTGTTTTACCATTTCGCCGGTTGTACGGGTTTCAAAATACTGAATTACCCCTGCCCTTGTAAGCTGACGTTCTACAGTGCTTCCTTTTGTGGAAGAAGCAAGAGCTATTTTATACTTGTTACTCTGCTTTAATTTTTCAAGACATTCTTTTGCATAAGGCATAAGAGGGATTCCACTTGAAAACTCAACATCCCTAAAACCATCTGTCACACGCTTTACAAAATCATCTGTAGGGAAATCCTGTCCATAAAGTTCATGTAAAATACGGCAGGTATCATTTATGTTGGTTCCAAGACACTTTTTTATGCCCTCTTCTATATCATCAATACCAAAATCTTTTGCAACAAGGCGCCAAACCTGATTACAAATTGTTTCGGAGTCAAGAATTACTCCGTCCATATCAAAAATTATTGCTTTTATCATTTTGCTTTCCAAAACTTTTTATTATTCCTTTTTAAGCGAGGCAGAAATAAACAATCTGTCCTGATACCAGTCTATCAAGAGAGAAAAGATTTCTGTTTTATAACCTTCTGCCTGAAACTTAAACTTCCATACCGAGCCCGATTTTAATTCTTCTTCTGGGACAGTATTTACCGGAATCCAGTTACCATTGTAGAGAATTGAAACCTTAGAAGAAGTAGTAATATTTTCTCCAGTTTCGTCATCATAAACAAAAGTAGTAACCAAAAGATTTCTGGAACTATTTTTGAGGAAGCTGCAATCAAGGACAAGAGGCTTATCATCAACACTAAAAGACTTCCACCATACATAAGGACCAACAACAACCTTTACGCGGTAATTTCCTTTTTTCAAAAAAACATCAGCTGAATCATAGGTTTTATTTTTTGCAGTCAAGCGCTCGTATTCAACTTGGGTAAAATTAAACTTAAAGAGATTCTGGAAGCGCCATTTTCCCTTTACTGCCAGAGATTGAGTTGTTCCTTTTACTTCGGGAATACTATCACCATCATCTTCAAAGAAGAAAGCACGGACAGGCAAATCAAGATTTGCAGAAAGAGCACGAGGCATTTCCATTTCTATGGATACAGGTGTATAAATCTTTCGTAAAATTGTGCGGTGAATCAGCCCACCCTTCCAGAAGCAGTAAAACAAGGCAGAGGCTGCGGCAGTCCAGAAAATGATTCTTTTTGCAATGCGGGATTTTCTATCCTTCTGTTTGAAAAAAGGAAAAGTGTATTGTCCTGGTGTAACAACAGAGCGGGCCAGCTGCAAGCGGATTTCGTGCGTATCATAATGGCGAAGATATTTTTTTAAAGCACGGATAACCCCGTCAATCGACTGAAAACGCTTTTTTGCAAGCGGTCGAATCATCCTGTGAATGAGGTCAGAAATATCTGCCGGGATTTTTTTGTCTATTTTTCTTGGCGAAACGTATTTTCCCTTTTTTATAACCTTGAGCGTGTCCATTGAAAAATTGCCGGGATAAGGTTTTGTACCGGTAAGCATTTCGTAAAGAGTAATTCCAAGCGCGTAAATATCAGCGCGGCAGTCAACCTTTGCGCTGTCTTCAAACTGTTCTGGAGGCATGTAGGCAGGAGTTCCAAGAGCGACCCCCGATTCTGTAATGTTTTGCTTCTGGTCTGAAAGCTCGCTGGCAATTCCAAAATCAGCAAGCTTAATTTCTCCACGTCTTGAAATAAGAATGTTGCCGGGTTTTATATCTCTATGAACTATATCCTTTGAATGGGCATATTTTAGCGCATAACAGGCATCCTGCAAAATAAGCATTGCCACAGGAGGTGGAAGCATTGTCTGTTTTTGAATAAGCTTATCCAGAGCAGTTCCGTCCACCAGTTCTTCGACCATATAACGGTAGCCACCCTCGGTAAAATAATCATAAAGATGAACAATGTAGGGACTTTGCAAATCCAGAAGAATCTGAGCTTCCTTTTTAAAACGTTCGGCATTAGTTGAGTTTCCGCGTGAAAGCATTTTTTTAATTACAACATAGCGCTTTAAGGAAGGATGAAGGGCTTTATAAACAACACCCATTCCGCCTTTTGCAATTATTCCTGAGACTTTGTATTTACCTATAAAGGGTGGAAACTCGTTACTCATAATCAACTCCTACTATATCACTTTCTGGATTAAAAGTCTTGTCATTTGATACAAGGGCGATATTCTGTCTGTAGGGATTATGGATTTGGATAAAACCTCCGTCCTGACGCAGGGCATAATTTTCGTAAACAGGTCTGTGGCCCGCAAAATAATAACTTTCAGCAACCTTTTCAGGAGCAAGCAGTTTTTTCATAATTTCTCTAGCGGTATTTGTTTTTACATCTCCATTTCGTGTCCAGATTAGACCATTTACAACTTCCGGATAAGAACGGGCATCTATAAGTTTTTCTCTGGAATAGGCTTTTAGCGGTTCAGCATGAGATACTACATAATTTGAACCAACTGCTACAAGAGGCAGGGCTTTTTCCCAGCAGGAAATCAAATACAAAACATCATCGCCATAATATTCCGAAATAAAGCGTCGGACCATATAGCCTTCATCAGCATATTTTCTAAAAGCAAAATCACCGCCTTCATTCTGATTTAAAATATTTTCATGATTTCCCTTTAAAAAATGAAAGTTTTCGGGATACAAAAGCTTTAGATTCATAAGTCCGGCAAGAGCCGATAAACAGTCCTTCATTTCTGCTTTCATAAAAGGACCGGTGATTATATTTTTTTTAAACTCTTCTTCAATGCAGTACCAGCGGTCAACAGTTAATTCTGTATGAATTGAATCACCAACGCAAATTACATTAATAAGCTTATTTTTTAAAGCCTCTTCCACTGTAGAGGAAGGAGAAAGAAAGTCTGCTGGCAAAGGATATTTTAAAATATTCTGCAAAAAATAAGGCCTTGCATGAATATCGGGAACTATGATTGCAGGAATATTGTTTTTAAACTCCAGAAGACTGCCGGGATTTCCGTCAGAAGCAGCTGGTCTGTAAGGAGTAATTTCATTTTCCAGTAATTCCGAGACATTTTCTGCAAGGGTCGAAATATATTCATGAGAAAATAACTGCTTTATTGTAAGACATTCATCTACTGAATATGATTTTTTTTGCATTGGCTAACAGATTACGAGTGTTGTATTTCCTATAGTGATTTTATCACCCGGATTTAATTTTACATACTTATCTGCCGGGATTTTTATCCCGTTTATATAGGTTCCGTTTGTGCTGTTTTCGTCTTTAATAAAATATAAATCCTTGATTTTCTGGATTATTGCATGGTGACGGCTGGCAAGCTTATTGTCGACAACCACATCATTATCATATTCACGGCCGATTCTGATTTTTGCGACCAGTTCAATCTTTTTTTTATTAAAAACAAGGTAAGAAGCAGGCTTCCATTCTGCCATAGATTTTAACTGCTTTCCGATGGGTGTTTTTGTTTCTATTGTCTCATTCATTATTATCTCCCTTGGGCTGTTTTCAGTCTATTTTTCTTTTAATTTTTCAATTACTTCTTCAATATTCGCCTTGAGATTTATTTCGGGCTTGAAGGCAGTAAACATTGGAATATTATTCTTTCCTGTCTTTAAAAACAAATGAATCAGATGGGTTACATGTTTTCTATCTTCTGATGGTAAGGCTCCGATTGCCGCCAGCATTTTTGCAGAAGCCTGAAGCTTATTATTTTCAATTTCAATATTTGTTTTAGCCCCGGAAGCATAAAGTACATCAAAAAAAACATCTACAAAGCGTTTTCTGTCTTCCAGAGAAAGCTCATTCATCCAGTCATTAAAGGACTGATGAAAAATCTTGCTTTCGTCGGCAAAATCATCACAGTAGACAAAATCCTTTCCACAAATATTCCAGGAAAAGGCGTCATGCTGAAAAACTGTAAATCCGCTGCTTGCAATTATTTTATAGTCGTGAGGATGTTGAAAAACCATTCCTACAACAGAGAAATATGGATAAAAAGAGTGGATTTTACTTTTTGCCTGCTGGAACTGGGGACTTTTAAAGAAATCTTCGTTAAAGCCGGGGCCATCAAAATTATAAACCGACTTTATTTTTTTCTGAGCCTTTGGTTCACAATTGATTGAAGAAAAAAGCGCAACACAGCCACCCTTTGAATGTCCTGAAACAATAATATCCTGCTTAAAGGCTTTTGAAACCCGATTCAAATATTCGACACCACTGATTTGAGATGGAATTACCTTCTGAAAAACAATATTGAAATCTTCCTTCCAGCCAAGCAAAGAATCATCAGTTCCACGAAAAACAGAAATAACAGTTTTTTTGTCAATTATAAAAGTCATTGCTGCAAACTGCTCTTCTTTTTCTTCATCAAGAATTGACTCATATCCGCATATTTCAATAAGACCAAATCGATTGCTGGCTGAAGCAGCCTGCAGAAGGTCGGGTGTATGAGGATTTATTACTGCTCCAACTTGACAGCGGCTTTTATACTCCTTGTCCTGGGTGAAAAAGGAATAAAGCTCAAAGAGGGATTTTCTATCTGCAAAATCCCCCTTTAAGAGGCCGTCAAAGTGTATGTAAGATAATTGAGACAAAACAAGGGCATCTACTGCGCAGAAAGGGCTTTGACTAAAAGACAAATCCCCCCGCCAGCTGATGTAATCAAGTAAGTCTCCAACAGATTCATTCATATTTTTCCTTAAACTATACCTTGAACAAGTCTACATCATCGCCAATCTGACGGATTGACTCTGTAAGAGACTGGGAAACATTTTGAAGTTTCTTTGTTGTTTCATTCATATAGTTTGTTCCTTCACTTATTTCTGAAACAGCACTTTCAATATTGGCCATGCTTTCTTTAAGAGAATTTACATCTTGCATAATGGAAGCACCGCTTCTGTTCATTTCGTTGGCTGCTGAACGTACATCGGAAGTACTGCCATTCATTAACTGCAAGGCTTCAAGAATCTGCTGAGAACCAGTCTGCTGTTCTTCCATTGCAGAACGAACCTGAACAATGAGCTGACTTGTAACACCAATTCTTGAAGATACGGACTGGAAGGATTTTTCGGATTCAAGGGAAGCATTTACAACCTTGGCAATACCGTTCTGAATGTTTGTAAGCTCCATACTGATTTTGTTGGATTCTTCTGCAGAAGTTTCTGCCAGCTTACGGATTTCGTCGGCAACTACAGAGAAGCCCTTACCTGCTTCACCAGCGTGAGCTGCTTCAATTGCGGCGTTCATGGCAAGAAGGTTGGTCTGTTCAGCAATACTCTGAATTGTCGTATTTGCATCAAGCATGGAAGAAGACTGTTCCGCAATTTTCTGGATAAGGCTGTTTACTGATGAATTCTGTTCAATTCCATTCTTTGTATCCTGCTCAAGAATCTGGAATTCTCTGAACATACTTGCAACAGATTTATCAACTGCATTGATATTTCCAATCATTTCTTCTACAGCAGAGGAGGCTTCTACAACAGAAGAGGCCTGCTCCTGAATCATAGAATCCAGAGACTGAATTCCTTCTGAAATTTCGCCGATTGTGGCAGCAGAATTATCAACGCTGACAGCCTGATTTTTAACCTGATTGCTTACCAGATTAATGTTTCCGGCAATCTGGCTGATTGTAGAAGTCGTGGTATTGATTTCTCCAGTAAGAATCTTTCCGTTTGTACCAAGAGTCTCTTCGGAGTTTTTAATTGTAGTCATAATAGCATGGAATTTTTCAAGGAATTTATTTACTGAAATTACAAGCCGTCCTATTTCATCATTTCGGTCAACTTTAAGGCGTGTAGTCAAATCAGCATCTCCAGTAGAGAGAACCTGAACTAGTTTTGTTACATTGTTCAGACGCCTAATAAGAATTGTAAGAATAATGTAGAAGGTAAGGAAGACAATTATACCAACTATAATTCCTATAATGATAATGATTTTGCGAGCATTATTTTTTGCGGCATCTACTTCGGCACTTGTTACAATATAACAGGTACTGAAATTAAGTCCTCTTACAGGAGTAAGGAAGGCAACACTGTCTACTCCGTCAACTTTTAGAGAAATTGTTTCCTTCGTATGTTTATTTGCCGCAGCTTCTATTTCCGGATAAATATCAAGCTTCTGAAGGACTTTATCTTCATTTTTATGGGCAATAATTGTGTTTGAACGGTCTGCAAGGAGGAAGTAGCCGGTCGTACCAACCTTGTAACTGGCAATTTCCTGCTTAATCTGTTCTACACCTAACATTCCGACAAAATAACCAAAACGCTTTCCATTTCCATCAACTGCAATTCTAGCAATTGGGAGTACATATTTTCCTGAGGTTTTTGAAAGAACCATATTACCAATAAAGGTTTCTTTGCCTTCATTCATCATTGCTTTATGATAATCGCGCTCAACAAGGGCACCTTTTCCACCAACAAGCCCGGTATCACGGTAAGAAGTTCCATCTGCGGTACAGAAGAACATGTAATCATAATCAGGGTTTCGTAAATTAGTATGCTGCTGCAGCCAGGCAATAACCTGCTCTGAATCACCTGTTTTTACTACATCTGCATTTGTATATACTTTCAAGTCGTTTTTATAAACTTCAAGCCATTTTTCAATTTCATCAGAACGGGCGGCTGAAACTTCTTCTGCTACACCGTAATAGGCTTTTCGCGACTCAACTTTTACAGTTTCTGTTACAATCAATAAAAGAATTGTCATCAGAATCAATGAAACAACAAAAACGATAACTCCCATCTGTCTGGAAAGCTTTTTCTGTTTGTTCAAGCCAATTACTTTGTTTTGTCTTCCCATAGATAACTCCTTTTTTTTTATAACTATAATTTTAAGTTATAGAAAATCATTTGTCTACAAAAAAATAAGGAAGGAAGACCAGGTGAAATAATTGATTAGTTTGAAAGCCTTTAATATAATTAGATAATTTAATCTAGTTTAAACTCATAGTAAAAGGAGTAAAAAAAAATGAACCTTATTTATGGAATTAAGGACAAACCAAGTTTCGGCAAAGTATTCTTATTTGCCGTTCAGCAGCTTCTTGCAATTATGGCAGCTACAATTGCCGTTCCTGCTATAGTTGGAAACGGTCTTTCTGCTTCAGCAGCTCTCTTCGGCGCAGGGGTTGGTACTTTTGTTTACTTATTGTTTACAAAAAGTTCCAGCCCTGTTTTTTTAGGAAGCTCTTTTGCTTTCATCGGTTCAATGTTCAGTGCCTTTGGTGGTGCAGCTTCGGTTTCTGTTGGTTACTGGGGTCTTATCATCGGTGCCCTTATGGCAGGACTTGTTTATGTAATTATTGCAATTGTTGTTAAGTTCTGCGGCGTTAAATGGATTGATGTTCTTATGCCACCTGTAATCATTGGTCCTACAGTTTCCATTATCGGTTTAAGCCTTTCTGCAAACGCTATCGGCGATTTGATGAAATCAAGCGTTGAAGGCGGAAGCACTTATATTGCTTTAATCTGCGGTCTGGTTACTCTTGCCGTTACAATGCTCTGCTCTACTTACGGTAAAAAAATTGGCCGCCTTATTCCTTTTATTTTAGGTATTCTTGCAGGTTATGTTCTGGCTTCTATTTTTGCAATCATCGGTTATGCAGCAGATAATCCTTCTTTAATTGTAATCAATTACGGTGCACTTAAAGCCCTTGATTTTTCAAGGTTCAGCGGTTATTTAGCTTTGCCTAAGTTTACTTTTCTTTTGGGTGGTGCTGAAGGATTTAAAGGAATTACAGGCACTTATCTTCTTACAATTTTTGCCGCTTATGTTCCAGTTGCATTTGTAGTATTTGCTGAACACCTTGCAGACCACAAAAACCTTTCTGCAATTGTTGGCGTAGATTTGACAAAAGAACCTGGTCTTACAAGAACTTTGCTTGGTGACGGTATTGGTACTATGGTTTCTACACTCTTTGGTGGCTGTCCTAATACAACTTATGGTGAATCAATTGGTTGTGTAGCCATTACAAGAAATGCTTCAACAATCTCAATCTGGGGATGTTCAATTCTCTGTGTTATCTTCTCTTTGATTTCTCCACTTGTTGCCTTCCTTGAAACAATTCCTTCTTGTGTAATGGGTGGTGTTTGTATTGCCCTTTACGGCTTTATTGCAGTTTCAGGCTTCAAGATGTTCCAGAAGGTTGATTTGAACAAAAACCGCAATCTTTTTGTTGCTTCTGTAATCTTTATTACAGGTGTTGGCGGAATGGTTGTTAAATTTGGCGCTGTTGAAATCAGAACTGTTGCCTGCGCTTTGATTCTTGGTATTCTTACAAATGTAATGCTTTCTAAAGAAAAAGATGAGGCTGAAGAAAAAGCTGAATAAGCTGGTAAGCTGAGTAAAAATAAGAAAAGTTTATAAGATTTTTACTATAAAGGCATGCCCGATAGAAGCGACTGAATTTTAGTCATTCTGTCGGGCATTTTTTGTTGGCACGGCGCAAGGCGTGAAGCAGCGCCAGAGGCGGCCACTGGAGCGAGCGAGGATTGCCGAGCGAGTGAAGCGGCTGAGCGTTAGTGAACTGCGGAAGGCCGTTGGGAATGAAGGAATTTCGCCCATATAATAAAAAAATTATAAAAAAATATTGACATAAACCTTGTAATAATGCATTTTATCATCTAGTATTTTAAAAACAGTGCTCCGCATGTATGTGCGTGTCATTACATTTATGACGAGGTTATCTGAATGAAAGCAAGTCAGGTTACCATTGATCATGTATCCAAAAAATTCGGCGACTTTGTTGCCTTGGATGACATCAACTTTACTATTAAACCGGGAGAATTCTTTTCGCTCCTTGGTCCTTCTGGATGCGGCAAAACAACTTTGCTCCGCATTATTGCCGGTTTTGAGTTTCCTGATGATGGAGCAGTTCTTTTTGATGACAAGAACATTATTTCTCTGCCACCAAACAAAAGACCTTCAAATACGGTTTTTCAAACTTATGCTTTATTTCCTCATTTAACGGTTTATGATAATGTTGCTTTCCCATTAAAGCTTAAGAAAGTTCCTAAAGAGGAAATTGACAAAAAGGTTCGCGAATATGTTCATTTGGTTCAGCTTGACCAGCATATCGACAAAAAACCTAATCAGCTTTCGGGCGGCCAGAAACAGCGTGTTGCAATTGCCCGTGCTCTTATTAACGAACCAAAGGTTCTTCTTTTGGACGAGCCACTTTCTGCTTTGGATGCAAAATTACGCGCAAATCTTCTTATTGATTTGGACCGTCTGCACGACCAGATAGGTATTACTTTTATTTATGTAACTCACGACCAGTCGGAAGCTCTTTCTGTTTCTGACCGAATTGCAGTTATGGATCATGGTCATGTTCTTCAGATTGGAACTCCTTACGAAATCTATGAAAGTCCTGCAACTCAGTTTGTAGCTCAGTTTATTGGCGAGACAAATCTTTTTGATGCCGAAGTTGTTGACTGTGTTCCTCACAAGGATGCTAAGGGTGATGATGATTATATGGCTACCCTTTCTGTTCCTGAGCTTGGAAAACAGGCTCCACTTGCAACAGACACAGCCGCAGAAGCAGCCCTTGACCGCTACATGCAGGTTACTGACTATGATCATACAGACAAGGGTCAGAAGGTTGCCTTTACAATCCGTCCTGAAAAAATCCGAATTACACTTGAACCACCTCATACAGGCGGAAGAACTGATATTAACGTTTTCAAGGGTATTGTTGAAGAACCAATTTATTCTGGTTTCCAGTCTAAGTTCTACGTAAAGCTTGAAACCGGTAAAATCATCAAGGTTTTCAAACAGCATACAGATTACATGGATGATGGTCCTGTAATTCATTGGAAAGACAGCGTATATGTATCTTGGGCAGCCGAAGATGCTTATATTGTTGAAGACATTAACAAATAATTGTAAGTGTTGAATAATGCGTATGGAAAATAATTCTTCAAATCCTAAGCAGCCTAAGAAGGCTTTCCGTCAGTCTCTACAGCTTAAAGTTGCTTCAAAAGCAAATGGGGAAAAATTCAAGAAAGCTAATCCTGGTCCGGTTTATGCCTGGCCAATGGGTTTATGGTTTACCCTCTTTTTCGTAGTGCCAATTATCATTATCGTGTGTTACTCTTTTATGAAAAAGGATATGCATGGTGGGGTTCAGCGGGTTTTTACTTTGGACGCCTACAAAGCGATTTTTTCTCGGGATGAGGACACGGGGAAGTTCATTTATCTGCCGATTCTGCTGCGAACCTTGTGGATGACTGTAATTTCATCTTTTGTTTCTATTCTGATTGCCCTTCCCTGCGGATATGCCATTGCTCGCAGTAAAAAGCAGACAGTTTTATTGATTCTTGTAATCATTCCATTCCTCACAAACTCTTTAATTCGTATTTTTGCCTGGCAGACAATTATGGGTGAAGAAGGTCTTTTGAATGGAATCTTTAAGTTTTTTGAAGTTATCTGGCATTTTATTATTGGTGCTAAAGACTGGACTTTTACTCCACATAAGTTTATGTATACAAAAGGTGCAGTTATTATTGTAAGTATTTACATGTACCTGCCTTATGCTATTCTCCCTATTTTTACTGCCGTTGACCGCTTTGATTTTTCTTTGATTGAAGCAGCCCGCGACCTGGGAGCAACAAAGCCTCAGGCTATGTTCAAGATTCTTATTCCTGGAATCAAGAGTGGTATTATCAGTTCTCTGATTTTTACTTTCATTCCAATTTTTGGTAACTATACTGTTCCTCAGCTGGTCGGAAGTACAAAGAGCTACATGCTGGGAAATATCATTATGGATCAGATTCAAAAAGCACGTAATATTCCTCTGGCTTCTGCATTCTCTGTTGTGCTTACTGCAATTACAATGATTGCAATTCTCTTTATGATTACTTCTGATAAAAAGGAAAAGAGTCTTAAAAAATCGTCAGCAAAAGAAGATTCTGGCGTACCTGATACAAAGAAGGTGGAGGAATAGTTTTTATGGAGTTTTTAACTACACTTATTGTTGATCGCTTACATAGAAGAGGACCTAAATCAGAAAACAGCCGGCATGCAAAAAGACAGTGGAAAAAGATTGGTAAAAAGTTTTCCCTTTCAAAGACTGTGCTTTATTCTACTTTCTGCTTTTTGTACATTCCTCTTTTTGTAATTATATTTTATTCTTTCAACAAATCAGAAGGAGCTCACTTTGCGGGAGTTTCCTTCAGATGGTATGAAGATTTGTTTCTCCGTTCTGGCGATTTGTGGATGTCTTTGCTTTACAGTGCAATTGTCGCTTTGGCTTCGGCCTTTATTGCAACAATTCTTGGAACTTTGGCTGCAATAGGTATAAGCTGGTACAAGTTTTTGGGCAGTAATTATATCCAGTCAATCAGTTTTCTGCCTATGATTTTGCCGGAAGTTATCATGGGTGTTTCTCTTTTAATCTTTTTGAGTGGAATCCACATGAATCTTGGAATTGGAACTATCATTATTGCTCACACAACCTTCTGTCTGCCTTTTGTTTATCTTATGGTAAGTTCGCGGGTTGATGAGTTTGATTATTCCATTATTGAAGCAAGCCACGATTTGGGAGCAACAGAAAGCCAGACCTTGTTTAAGGTTATTATTCCTTCAATTATGCCTGGTATTGTAAGTGGCTTTATGATGAGCGTTACCCTTTCCATAGAAGACTTTGTTATTACTTCTCTTGTAAATGGAAATGTAGAAACGCTGCCGATTTATGTATACAATATGATTAGACATGGTGTAAGTCCAGTCATCAATGCTCTTTCATTTGTTTTGATTATTGGAATTGGTCTGGTTGCAGTATTATTGCGTAAAGGTATAAAATCTTTTGCCGCAGCCCACTAATTCTTATAAATATTTTATAAATTATTCATTTTTCGAGGATGGACGAATGAAAATCACTTCTAAAATTGTTACTGCTGCATGTTTATTGATTGCAGCAATGGGACTTGTTTCCTGCAATAAGAAACAGGTATTAAAGCTTTACAGTTGGACTTATTACACACCAACTGATGTTGTTGAAGCATTCGAAAAAGAGTTTGACTGCAAGGTTGTTGTAACAGAATATGATTCAAATGAAACAATGTTCAACAAATTGATAAACGGCGGTGCAAAGAGTTTTGATATTGTCGTTCCTTCACAGGATTATGTTTCTATCATGATAGAAAAGAATATGTTACGTAAGATAGATCAGTCAAAGTTCACAAACCGTGATAAAATTAATCCAAAGATTCTTGAAAAAATTACTTATGATCCAAATATGGAATATGCAGTTCCTTATTATTTTGGTGCAGCAGGAATCAGCGTGAACAAGAAAAAGGTTTCTTCTCAGAATTACGAAAGAACCTGGAATATTTTTGCAGATCCTCAGTTCAAAAATCATGCTTCTATGATGGATGATTACCGTGAGGTTATTGGTGATGCACTTATGTATCAGGGTCACAGCGTAAGCACAAAAAATTATGATGAATTGAAATCTGCAATCGATTTGATTAAAAATAAATGGTGTCCAAATATTGTAAAGTTTGATGCCGAAGGATTTGGAAAAGACTTTGCCCGCGGTGATTTGTGGCTTTGTCAGGGGTATGCAGAAGTTATTTATGGTGAAGTTCCAGAAGAAGAATGGGATTCAACAATTGATTTCTTTATTCCAGAAGAAGGCGGTCCTTCTTACCTTGACAGTATGTGTATTTTGCGTGATTCAAAAAATGTTGAATTGGCAACTGAATTCATCAACTTTATTCATCGTCCTGAAAACTACGCTAAATTCCTTGATTTCTTCAGATTCCCTTGTTACATCAACATGGAAGCAGAAAAATACATGAAAACTACGCCAATGTATCCTGCAGAAATTATGGATAAATGCGAGCTCAAAAATGATTTGGGCGACTATCTTGAAAACTATTATTCACTCTGGGAAAAAATCAGAGTTTCTAACTAATCCACAAGGGGGGCTGATTTCGGCTCCCCTTTTTTTTTGTAAAAAAATAATCACATCAATTCAAAAAAAAACAATTCTTTAATTTTTTCTTGATTTTTTAACAATTCTATGTAATCATTTTAAGTAAATAAAATTAAATTTAAATATAAATATTTTTTTGTATTTATAAAAAGTAGTTAAAAATGAATAAAGAATTAGAAATTGTAATTAATAGTATACCTACTGCGGTTCTACTTGGTACTCCCTTACGCACTGCAGATAATAAAATTTATGATGTAAAAATTGATTTTGCCAACGAAGCTTTCAAAAGCATAGCACAGGGAAAAGATTTTACAGGAACTCATCTGTCAAACATAGAAAAAGTATTTTTTCCGGCCTCAAACCTTTTTTATGATGCAAATTCCAGTCAGTCTGCTTTTTCTATAAAAGATAAAATTTATTATTCTCCAAAGCTTGATTCCTGGTTTAAAATCAATCTTACCTTTCATAGTGACCTCGACACCGTTATTTTAAGTCTAACTGACATTGCAAGTGACAAAAATTTTACTGCAAAATTAAAAACTACTTTAATGACAGATACTCTGACTGGACTTCCAAATCGTGCGGCTGTTCTTCCTTATCTTGAAAAAACAATTGAAAAAGACATGGAAAACAAAAAATGCACAGCCATTCTCTGCCTTGATATCGACAACTTAAAAAACATAAACGATTCTCTAGGAGAAAAAGAAGGAGACGCACTTATTATTCGGGTAGCAAACATTCTTCTTCAATTTAAATCTGATAACATTCAGGTTTTCAGGCATGGCGGTGATGAATTTATAGTCGTAATTTCAAATTTAAAAGATGAATTCGATGTTGCCTGCATAACAGACGAAATATACGAGCTTTTTCTTTACAAAAAAGTCAAAGTTTCAGGGGGAATTTCAGTTTTTCCTGTGCATACCTCAAAAAAAGAAGAATTAATGCGTTTTGCAGATATGGCACTGAGTGTAGCAAAGAAAAATGGAAAAAATAATTTTGCCTATTTTGAACCTTTCATGCAGCAGAATTTTATAAGGCATCTTACTTTGGAATCTAAAATGGCTTCTGCTCTGATTGAATCCTCATTCAAACAGGTTTATCAGCCCCAGTTTGACATTCACACAGGAAAATTACGTGGGTTTGAAGCCCTTATACGCTGGCAGGATAAAGATTTAGGCGAAATTTCTCCATCAGTATTTATTCCCCTTGCCGAAGAATCTGGTCTTATTCTTTCTATAGGCAACTGGGTTTTAAACACTGCAATGAAAACAATAAAAAGATGGCAGACTAAATTTAATTTTAATGGAATCATGTCGGTAAATGTTTCTCCTGTTCAGCTAAGTCAGGACACCTTCATCTTTGAGTTGAATAATCTGATTCAAAAATACGAAATAGATCCAAACCTGCTGGAAATAGAAATCACTGAAGGCGTTATGATTAATAACATGAACGAAACTATTGATAAACTCCAGGCACTTAAAGACATGGGTGTAAAAGTATCTCTGGATGATTTTGGAACCGGCTATTCGTCCTTAAACTACCTGCAAATGCTTCCGTTGAATACACTAAAAATTGACAAATCCTTTATAAGCAATATCACCTCTGAAGATGGCGTTCAGGCAAACATAACAACTTCAATCATCAGCATGGTAAAAAAGATGGGACTGGAAACAATTGCAGAAGGCGTAGAACAGCCGGAACAGCTGGAATTACTCAACAAGTTTGAATGCGACAATGTTCAGGGATATTTAAGAGGAAAACCAATGCCAGTTCATCTTTGTGAAGAATATCTTTCTGGAAATGAAAAAGCCTTGATTACAATTCGTAGTTAGAGCTTATATTCAAGATAACGGACTCTTCCTTCCTCAACAGCCCTTTTTATCTCTTTTTCACGCCCGCTCAAAACAGAAGAGCCAGTTTTTACTTCAATCAAAAGAACCTCTTCAACAGGCTTTCCCTCTGCCATTCCTGTAAATCCAATAAAATCGACTGGCTTACCAATAAAACGAAGGTCCCCGGCATTACAGGGAAAGTTTGGCAGAAAAGGTGCAATTTGTTCCACCATCTGCCCGTTCAACACAGAGCGGGACCGTGTAATCGCATCTGAGCGCTCTTTTTTAATCTGCTTCATAAATCTGATTTTCTGAATAACCAGCAGAACAATAAAAAAAAGGCAAACCACTCCAATAAAATAAGACGCTAGTAACGGAGAAGCAAATACTTTGTTTATAATCTGAACTATAATTTCTTTGAACATGAAATAATTATAAAAAATAATCAATAATTTTTCGATAATAAAGCAGCTATTTATTGTATTTTAATATACATTGCTACCAGCTGCTTTTAGTTTATTTATATTTTAAGGAGAACGGAACGAATGAAAAAAACACTCATATTGATTACACTTCTTGCTTCAAGCATTTATTGCACTGCCGCCGAAAAAAGCGTTAAATTCCAGTTCAAGCAGAAAAAGGATGATGCCTACAGTTATATTTCTACCGTAGAAGAAGACGTATATTACAATAACTATCTGAATCATCACTCCCAGATTATAAACAGAATCTCTTCCCGCGTTATAAACACAGCCAGCGATGGAGAAGCCTTTATTTATGCAAATTACATGACAACCGACAACACAATCAGCAACCGCACAGGCCGGCATCTGGTTTGGGGAGAAGACACAACAAGCGTTTTTGCCCGCAAGGCTAATGGAGAAATGACAATCTCTGATGATATTTTTATGCCTACCGTTAGAAATGTTCCTCTTTTTTCTGATAAAGCAATTGCTCCAGGCGAATCCTGGACCGCAGAAGGAAAAGAAGTTCAGGATGTCCGCAAAGCCTTCAATATGGATAAAGCCCTGATTTTTCCCTTCACGGCAACCTACACCTACAAGGGCACCACAAAAAAAGACAGTAAAGACGGCAAAGATAATACAATTCTTAACATAATTGAAGTTGAATATTCCTTTGACTACAAAACGCCGGAAGAAGACCTGACAGAAGGCACAATTCTTGCAAGCTCCACCGGATATTCAAAGCAAACCCTCTACTGGGATAATAAAAAAGGTATTCTCGACAATTATAACGAAGAGTTTTTAATAAAAATCATCGATATCTACAATAATTCCTATGTTTTTACAGGTACAGCCCATGCCGAAATCACAGAATACAAATCTCTGAACAATGAAGCTACCGTGCAGGAAATCCAGAAAACAATCGACAAAATGAAGCTCGATAACATTTCTGTAAAAAAAGGTGATAAGGGACTTACAATCAGCTTAGACAACATACAATTTGAAGCCGACTCTAACGTTCTTATGGAATCAGAAAAACTCAAGCTCAAAAAAATTGCCGATATTCTCAAACAATATTCCAATGATTTACTCATCACAGGACATTGTGCAGAACGCGGTACAGCCAAAGCAAGACAAAAGCTTTCCGAGCAGAGGGCAGAAAGCGTGGCAGATTTCTTAAAAATGATGGGAGTCCGCGATGAATATCACATTTTCACAAAAGGACAAGGCTCAAGAGAACCAGTCGCCAGCAATGCCACCGAAGAAGGTCGGGCAAAGAACCGCCGCGTAGAAATCACAATCATGGATTAGTGAACAGACTTTGCTCTGTAGGCACCTTTCCATAATTTCTTTTGCAAGAAAATCTTTCCGCTAAGCTCCAGCTGCCTCACGACTTCAGCACTATCCGAATGATTCCACACCTGCTTACCAATGGATTTAACAAAAAGCCTGTTCATCCGTTCCGTCAGTTCCAGTTCAAGCTCTTCTTTACAAAAAAAGTTCCTGTTTTTCCTGACCAGATTAAAAGCAAGCTTCCAGTCAATTCGTTCTTTTCGCAAACCAATACTTTTAAAAGTACCGTTTTTCACAGTTTTTTCCCTTTCGTTACACAAATCGCAGCCACTGCAAACAGCCTTTTCCGCTCCAAGAGCATCCAGCAAAACCTGTCTTCTGCAATCCTTCGTCTCAGCAAAATCCCTCATCGCCGCTTCCCTAGACCCACTTTTAAAAGTCGCATACTCAAAAGAATCCTCAAGACTCCAGATTAAAATTGCCTTAGCAATACTGCCATCACGACCGCCTCTGCCAGCCTCTTGAATATACGCTTCCGCCGTCGCAGGCGCCGAAATATGAAGAACCGTTTTTATATCCTTCTTATCTACACCCATTCCATAAGCACAAGTCGCACACAAGATTCCATCCTTACTCTCGTAAAACCATTTCTCCACAGCTTCCTTTTCGCTCTTCTCCAAACCGGCATGGTAAAACTTCGAAGTCCCATGTCCAAAACAAACATTCAACTCCCTTGCCATATCCTCACAATTATTCCTCGTACCACAAAAAATAATCATCGGACGTAATTCAGTTTTAGCCAAAAACAAAGCTTCTTTTTTCTTAGAAACAGCCTGTCGAACAAAATAATGAATATTCTGTCTGTCGCTTTCACTCCGAACCACATGAGCCTGACCACCGAACAATATTTCAGAAACACGTTCAAGCACCAAAGGCGACGCGGTAGCCGTAAAAGCCGTAACCACAGGCGGGTTCAACTCTTTAATAACCTTTCCCAACTCTAAGTAAGCAGGCCTAAAAGAATCTCCCCATTCCGAGACACAATGCGCTTCATCGATCGCCACATGAACAATTCCAAGCTCCTTCAAACTCCGAACCAAATCGTCATTACAAAGCACCTCCGGATTCGCAAGAATAATCTTTGCACCATTCCTGATTTTTTCAAAGTTGCATTTCCTCTCACCTTCAGACTGTCCGCCCCTGAAGGTCACACTTCTCAAACTCCCCTCTTCCATTCTTCGCTGCTGGTCAGTCATCAAAGCTAACAAAGGATAAATAATCAAAGACGGCCCGTCAAACAAAAGCGCAGGCACCTGAAAACACAAGGATTTTCCGGCACCAGTCGGCAAAAGTACAATCTGCCTTCCTTTGCAAAACGAATCCGCATTATCCCTTTCAAAAGCAAGTCTTTCTGAGTCAGATAATAAATTGATTTTAGAATGATACTCGTACGCTTCCAGAATATTCGCAATAACAAGTCGCTGCCAGGGAAAAAGATATTTTATACCAAAACTATCCAGTGCCGCCTTAGCAACAAAATCGTCATCGTAAATCGCTTCTTCCGTATCAATTTTAAGATAATCTTCCACACTATATAATTAGTCGAAAACGTAAAAAAAAGTGCAGTATTTTTGAAAAAAAGTTAAAAAAAAATGAAAAAAGTTTAAAAAGTGGGAAGTCTCCCCCTCGCTCCAGCCGTAAAAGCTGCTCTGAGTTTTTCTTTGAAAAACTCGTGGAAGACATAACAAAGATTTGCCAACAAAATTACAGCGTTTACGTCTTCCACTACCCCCTCTGCGGGGACACCCCGCAACGCCCCAAATCATTTATCATTCAATTGAATCAGGCGATTCCATAGAAGCAGATGAATCAGAGGAAGCCTGTGCAGGAGCAGGTGCTGTTTTGGCAGGAGTTGAAGACGCAGCAGCAACATTTTTCTTCTTTTTCCCCTTCTTTATCCTATGCTTGTATTTTACAACAAAGTTTGAAAAGCCAATTATCAACAGCATCGCAATAACTGTTGCAATTATCTTCCAGTTGCTTAATATCTCCAAAACAATCTTAAAATATTCCTTTGCACTCATACTTTTACTATCGGAAAAAAAAATCATTTACCCATAAAAGATTTCAAAATTGTTCAAAAGATTTCAAAATATTTCAAAATCCCTTGAAATAGAAGTCATATTCCGATAACTTTAACTATATGATTGGAATTATCGATTACAATGCAGGTAATATCACAAGCGTAGAACATGCATTAAGAAGCTTAAAAATAGATTTTATCCGTTCAAAAAATCCCACCGATTTAGAAAATTGTAATAAACTAATTTTCCCAGGTGTTGGAGATGCGGATTACGCAATGGATCAGCTCAAAAAAACAGGCTTTGATACCTTTATGAAAAAATGGATTGCAGAAAATAAGCCACTAATGGGAATCTGCCTTGGTTCACAAATTATTTTTGACTGGTCGGAAGAAGGCAATACAGATTGTCTCGGACTAATCCAAGGAAAAATCAAACATTTCTACACTATAAATCCAGAATTAAAAGCACAAGAAATAAAAGTTCCTCAAATCGGCTGGAATAATCTTACATATCAGAATGGAGACTGCCCTATTCTCCGGGGTTTGAATCCGAATGCAGATTTCTATTTCGTTCATTCTTATGTTATTTGCCCTCAGGACGAAAGTGTAATCAAAGCCTATGCAGATTATGGAATCAAAGTTCCTGCCGTAATTCAAAAAGGAAATCTTTATGCCTGCCAGTTCCATCCTGAAAAAAGTGGTCAGGAAGGATTAAAGATTTTAAGCAATTTCTGCAGGAAATAGGACGGAGGATTTCAAATGTACAAAAAAAGAATAATCGTATGCCTTGATGTAAAAGACGGACGCACAACAAAAGGTGTAAAGTTTCAGAATAATATAGATATCGGCGACCCGGTTGAAATGGCAGCAGAATATTATCGCCAGGGAGTAGATGAATTAGTTTTTTATGATATCATCGCTTCTGCCCGAGGCCGCGGTCCAATCCTCGATTTGATTGCTAAAGTTGCAAGTCAAGTTTTCATTCCTTTCTGTGTAGGTGGTGGAATCGGTACAATTGAAGACATCCGCTCAACTATTCTTGCAGGCGCAGAAAAAGTAAGTCTCAACAGTCAGGCGGTAAAAAATCCTGAACTTATTACAGAAGGTGCCCGAATCTTTGGAAACCAGTGTATCGTACTTGGAATGGATGTTCGCAAAGACCCAACAAAACCAAGCGGCTACGGAACCACAATCCATGGTGGAAGAATAGATACAGGCTTAGATGCACTTGAATGGGCAAAAAAAGGTGTAAGCCTTGGTGCCGGCGAAATCGTTCTTAACTCCATGGATGCAGATGGAACAAAAAATGGCTATGATATTGAACTTACAAAAATGATAGCAGAAAATGTTTCGGTTCCTGTAATTGCCTCTGGTGGCGGTGGAACTCCTCAGCATCTTGCCGATGTCCTCACAGAAGGAAAAGCCGATGCCGCATTAATTGCTTCCATGGTTCATTCAGGACAGTATACAATCCCTGGAATAAAGCAGGAATTGTATAAAGCAGGAATAGCTGTAAGAAATAATGATTAATTGAGCAAATTGTTTAATAAAAAAAGCTTCCATAATTTATAATCGTTTATCTCATCAATTGGAATATAAAATAGATTTTTACAATTATTTTATGTAAAACGTTTAACTAAATTACAGAAAATGCATTATATTATATGTGAAATAAAATACTGTATAATATTATTCAATCATAATATGGAGGCATTATGAAAAAACTAATTTTATCAACAGCTTTTATCCTGGGAACTCTAATTCTTTTAGCTGGCTGCACATCTACATCAGCAGCTAAAAAAAATGCAGAGGATAAAAAGGAAGTTAAAGGCACATCTGAAATAATGAACTGGACGGAAGCACCTTCTTTAAAGGATGCTTATTCAGGCATTTTTGAAAACATTGGCGTTGCAGTAAACGAGCGTGATTTACAGGGAGCAGACACTTTGGAAGGACTTCCCTATCATTTTACCAGCATAACTATGGAAAATGAGTTCAAACCACAGTTTATGTTCAACTGGCAGAAACCTAACACAAGCGGAACCTTTACAAGTTCAAAGGGAGTTACTATTAAAGTTCCGACAAATGTTCCTTCTTTTGAAAGAATGGACAAGCTTTTAAAAACAGCAAAAGCTTTTGGTCTTAGAGTAAGAGGACATGTTCTTGTATGGCATTCACAAACTGAAAGTTCATTCTTCCGTGAGAATTTTGATCCAAAGGGTGCACTTGTAGACAAAGAAACTATGGATGCCCGTGAAGAATGGTATATCAAGACTGTACTGGAGCATGTAAAAGAATGGGAAGACAAAAACTATAATGGAGAACGTCTTATTTACTGCTGGGATGTTGTAAATGAAGCAGTTTCTGACAATGCTACTGTAAATGCCTACCTGCGCACAAATTCAGACTGGTATGCAATTTTCAAGAGCGACGAGTTCATTGTAAATGCTTTCCGCTATGCTAACAAATATGCGCCTGCTGACCTTGAACTTGCTTATAACGATTACGGTTGTACAAGTCCTGCCAAAACAGGCGGTATTTTAAAGGTTATAGATGCAATTCAGGCTGCAGAAAAAGATGATTTTCTTCCTGCCAGAATTGATGTAGTTGGAATGCAGTCTCACGTAGGAATGTCAAACCCAACAACCACAGCTTATGACATTGCAATCCGCAAGTTTCTGGAAAAAAATATAGATGTTCAGATTACCGAGCTTGATGTAGGCGACTCTGGAATGGGAACTGACAAGCTTTTGAGATTCCGCTACAAGGAGCTTTTCAGAACCTTCAAAAAATATCAAAAGAAAGACGGTAATCACGGCATTTCAGGCGTAACACTCTGGGGCATAAATGATGAACGTTCCTGGGTTTACAAAAATGGAACTCAATTCCCACTCCTCTTCACCCGTGATTCAGACGGCTACAAAACAAAACAAGCCTTTTTTGGCTGCATAGAAGCCGCTGAAGAAGAATAAAAAACAACTAAAGGAATAATAAATGAAAAAACATTTTAATTTATTTTGGATTTTAGCTTCTTTTGTTCTTCTGCTAGCCAGTTGTACAAAAGAAACTCCACAAACTATAAGCAATGACTACACACAAGATGATAAAGAAATAGACGGTTCAGCATTAGATACAAGTACACAGGCATTTATTTCTTATTCGCTTTCTGACTATGCAAAAAAAGCTATAACAATTTCTTTTTCTGCAGAAATGAAAGTCGAAAACACTAGTGCCTCTTCTCGTTACCTTATGTGGCAGGTAGATGTATCAGATTATCCAATTATAGCATCCCATACCTTTGATATTGGAACAAGCGACTGGATAACAGTTTCTGGAACAAATAAAGACTCTATTCTGCTTGGAGATAATAATAAACTCTATCTATCAACTTATAACACTAACACAGGAAGCAATGATCCTGCAAATCTTAAAATCTCAATAAAAAATGTAAAATATACGGTAACCGTTCATGAAGCACCTGCTGGAGAAGGCTGGCTTTCTGATGACGTTCCTTCACTCAAGGATACTTATGCAGATATTTTTGATTCTTTTGGAATTGCTTGTGAATATACACCTTCAGGACGTGGGGAATTAAGTTCAGCAAGTGTACGCCAAGGACTTGTAAAACATGCCGATTCAATCACAATGGGAAATGAGTTCAAGCCACAGTTTATTGCTGCATGGTGGGGGCGCAATCCAACAGTTTCGGGAACATTTACTGCAAGTAATGGAAAAACAATTGATACACCTGTATTAAATGGATTTGGAACTGTAGATAATTGTCTAAAAGCTTGTAAAGATTCTGGTCTTCTTATGCGAGGTCATGTTCTTGTATGGCACTCTCAGACCGAAGAAGCCTTTTTTAGAGAAAATTATCAAACAAATGGAGCACTTGTAGACAAGGAAACAATGACAGCACGTCAAGAATGGTACATTAAAACTGTTTTGGAACACGTTGCAGAATGGGAAAAAAATAACAACAATGGAAACCACATTATCTGGGCTTGGGATGTTGTAAACGAAGCTATGGCTGATGATGCTGGTACAAATTATTCAGGAAGTTCCCAAAATTGGCTTAGAGGTTCAACAAACGACACCAAAGATAAAGAACCAAGTAAAGGTGGTTCACGCTGGTACCAGATTTACGGAAGTGAAGAATTTATTATAAATGCATTCCGTTTTGCAAATGCCTATGCACCTGCTGACGTAAAACTCTGTTACAACGATTACAATGAATATATGGGAAACAAACACAAGGCTATTTTACATATTATCAACCTACTACAAAACGCTGATACGACAAAAGTTAATGGTAAAGATGTGAAACCTAGAATTAATGTTATGGGTATGCAGTCCCATGTAGGTGCAACTTGGCCAGGAGCAAGTAGTTACGAAAGTGCTTTAAAAGATTTTCTCAATGCTGGTGTAGATGTTCATGTTACAGAGTTTGATATTGCTGCCACAAGCCAAAGTACAGCAGCAAGTGTTTATAAAGAATATTTTAATATGTTAAAAAAATACGGCAAGAAATATTCCGGAACAAATAAAATCACAAATGTAACAGTTTGGGGAATCAGCAGTGAAGATTCATGGATAAAAACAAACAATAAAGGAGAAACACAGTATCCGCTTCTTTTTAACCGTTCCGGCTCTAATTATTACACAAACTCTGCTTTTGACGCCGTAATAGCAGCAGCAGAATAGCCGCTAGTTCACGCAATATCTTGCACGAGATGTTTCTGTTTCAAAAACATCAACTGCAAAAAGGACAGGAGAAGTTTTTCCATCGGCGAAAGACAAATCCTGTCCTTCTTTTTTTAATTCAGAAATTATTCCATCATAGATATACATTGCAATGCGTTCTGCACTGGGATTCTGGTCAAAAACAGGAAGGTCATTCAGGTTTGTATGATCAAGCTGCTTGCAGACAGAATGTAATGCACCTTTCAATTTGGAAAAATCCATGAGCATTCCGCCTTCATTCAGTTCCTGGCCTCTTACATGAGCAAAAACCTTGTAATTATGCCCGTGAAGATTTTCGCACTTACCATTATAATCGCGTAAAAAATGCGCTGCGGCAAAATCTGCTTCAACTCTGACTTCAAACATAAAAACCTCGATTTCTTTTCTTTAATAAATGAATAATACACGGATTGCTTTGTCACGGCAAGTTATTTGCAAGACATTTTATCTGTTCTATAATTTCTTCTGCTTCTAGTTTTTCTACAGGCTTAAGATGGTTAAAGATTTTTACAAAGCTTGGCTGACTGGTTGTTTTTTCCGGGCCGAAGCTGTATCCCCTATCATCCTCTACAAGCTGAGCCTTCATAATGCCCCTGCAATATATCTGGGCGACATGGGGAGCACAGATTCTGCAGGTATATAAATCTTTAAGCTCACCTGCCCTGGAAACATCATCCAAATCTTTAATTCCCAGCTCAATCTTCATAAACTGATGGCAGATTCTTGCCGCATTCCGCCTGTCTAAAAAAGAGTCCGGATTTGCTTCATCACAGTCTTCAAGCCAGTAACGCTTTCTTCCGTAATGAAGCAGAGACTTTTGATTTTCAAATACAGGCCGCTCGAAAAATCCGTCAAAAGAGTTCCATAATAATTCAATAAAATCAGCTGTTCGAATCATCCCTTTATTACTCAGCAGGACTAATCTTTACTGTAAAATTGCCACAAGGTTCAAGAGAAGGAAGAATAAATTCTTCACCTTTAACTTCTTCCAATTTTCCTGTCCAAAGATTTTTTACAATAAATTTTGAAGCTCCATTAAAAGCAAGCGGACATTTTGCACCGAGCTTCTGTTTAATCAAGGCACTTTTCAGAACAAATTCACTGCTTGGATTTTCCTGGCTCAAATTAAATACAGAAAGGGCAAGGCTTCCATCTGCAAGTGGCTTTGCAAGAATATCAAAGCGTTCATTATCTGTAATATATTTTTTATCAGCACTTTCTCCAAGACTTTCATCAATTTTTGCAGAAGTATAAATTCTTTTTGCCTGAATACCAAGCTTATCCTGATTCAAATCAATCAAATCTTTGTTGGCAATTATTTTATAAATTTCATTTCCAACTTCTACCCGCCTCAAATCCAGTCCAAGTAAAAGAGGAGCATTCATCATACACCACATTGTAAAATGACTTTGATTCATCACCGGTGTAAGCCCCTTCATTCCAATCATGAGCATATCCGGATCATTCCAGCCCTTATCAAGACCGGCATATTCATCCATAACCACAGCTTTATTATATTGCGATGTTACGCTTGGAGTTCCAGGGTCTGACCATTGACCATAACCAGCATCGCCATCAGAACCAACGCGGAAGGTTATGTCATTCAAAATACGCCAGGAATCAGCAACCTTATAGCCCCAGTTCTGAGGTTGAGTTTTTCCCCATTCACACAAAGAAAGGATTATTTCGTTATCAGGATTTGCTTCATTTAAGCCTTCAAGCATTGCAGCATAAGAGCAGAGGGTATTTTCCTGACGACGATGATTCATCAAACGGAGAATATTCTGGCCCTCTTTTAATTCAATTTCAATTTTTAGAGTACCTTCTTTCAAATCAGTAGAGGAATCAAGCAAATCATCAAAATAATAAAGAGCATCTTTTCCACGCCCAATAGCAATTTGAAGCCAGCTTCCCTTTCCAATTTCACAACCAGCTTCATATTTTACAAGAAGAGTATAGGAACCCTTTTCAGGCGCATTGATTGAATATTCAATTTCGCCACTACGAGGCCCATTTGGACTTGTTCCCGTATTTGTTCCGTCAAAAGTGCCTATATTTTTATAAGTGCCATTTTCAAAAACAATTCCTTGACCTACAGTTTTCTGCCCGGTAATTTCGCAGCCCTTTACAGACACTTCCTTTATATAAGGAGCATAAACGTATTTTGCATTTTCGGGATTTGAAAAAGTTGCATTTTCCCAAAGGTAGTAGCAGTTATCAACCTTCAGAAAATCAATTTTCCAGCTTACGTACGAAGCCGCATCTGTTTTTTCATGACCACAGGTTCCTACTTCAAGCCCGCTGCAAAGCTTTGTTCCAATATCATTGTACATTCCGAATTTTAAGCCTTTTGAATGAATGTAATCCGCAAGTGCAAGAAAGCCGCTTGGAAATTTAACTTCATCATTCATAAGCTTTCCGTCATCACTTCTTTTTGACTTATAGCAGCCGTCATCCAGAATAATATATTTATACCCCAGCTTATCAAGACCAAGCTTTATAAAACAATCTGCCATTGCCTTAGTAAGAGCTTCGTTGTTTCCAGTTCCAAATGCATTCCAGCTGTTCCAGCCCATTGCAGGAAGACGATTTTTCTTTTTATTCAATAAAACCTTTCCGTTTGAAAAAGCATCAAAGCGATATTCATTATTTGTAATTTTATCAGGTGAATTTAATCCCATTTTTTTCTCCAGTTTAGTTAATCGTTTTATTATACCAAAAAAGCACAGCCACAAACAGTCTCAAACAGCCTAAAACTGTCACAAGCAGCGCAATTGTTTATTATTTTATTTCTTACTATAATAAAAGAATGACCAAAGTATTATCACAATTGCTGCCGTCTTTTACAAATCAGATTGTAGCAGCAGATATGACTAAAATTGACGACATTTCAGAAATAAAAAATATTCCTGTAGATAATCTTGTATTTGATTCCCGCGAAGTAACAAAAAATTCTCTTTTCTTTGCCTTGCCAGGAACACATGCTGACGGAAACACATTCATTCCTCAGGCAATCCAAAACGGAGCAAATGTTGTAGTTTTTCAGGGAAACCTTTCTCCCCGCCAGCAGGAAGAAACTGCAAAAGCAATTATCAAAAGAACAATAGACAATGAACTTTCTGACGAGCTTTTAAAATTCAGTCCTGTTTTAATTCAGGTTCCAGATGCACGTTTTGCAATGGCGCCGCTTTCTGACAGATTTTATGATTCTCCTTCTGAACGCCTTGTAGTTATTGGCGTTACAGGAACAGAAGGAAAAAGTTCAACAGTTTCATTTATCTGGCAATTATTGAAATTATGCGGTTTTAAAGCAGGTTTTATTTCTACCGTAGAATATTCTTTTGGTGGAGATGCATTGCCAAATCCTCAGCACCAGACAACTCCAGAAGCGCCAATTATTCAGCATCACCTGAACGAAATGCTTGAAAACGGCTGTGAATATGCTGTAGTCGAAACTTCTTCCCACGGACTTTCTACAAAACTAAATCGCTGCGGAAACATTGCTTTTGACTGCGGCGTTTTTATGAACGTAACTTTAGAGCATCTTGAATTCCACAAGAATTTTGAAACCTACCGCTCTGATAAGGCAAATCTTTTCCGTGCGCTGGACAAGCACAATCACATAAAAACCATCGGTGGCACAAAGCGTAAGATAAACCCACTTGGAATAGTAAACCTTGAGGATGAATCTGCAAAATACTTCATAGATGCCACCCGTGCAGATGTTTTTGGTTTTACAACAAATGGTCTGGCCGGCAAAAATGCATTTTCAAATGGTCAGGCAGAAAATGATAAACCTCTTCCTGCAATTCCAGAAAACATTCCTTATCTTACAGCTCAGAATATTCTTTCTACAAAAACAGGGTTAAGTTTTGATATTACGGCTGATACTTCAGCAGGTGGACAGAAAAAAATCAGTGTCCAGGCTCCAATTCCAGGTGCATTCAATGCCTATAACATAATGGCTTCAATAATTGCAGTAAGCAATGTCACCGGCCTTGATTTTGAAACTGTCGCCGCCAAAGTAAGCCAGTTAAATCCTATAAAAGGAAGAATGACAGTTGTTGATATGGGACAGCCTTTTGAAGTTATCGTCGATTATGCCCATACGCCTTCAAGCTTTGAAACGATTTTCCCGCCAATCAGAAAACGCTGCAAGGGAAAAATGATTGCCCTTTTTGGCAGTGGTGGTGAACGTGATACCACAAAAAGACCTCTACAGGGAAGAATCGCTGCTGATTATTGCAACACCGTAATTCTTACCGATGAAGATCCACGCGGTGAAGATTCTGTTGAATTATTAAAACAGATTGCAGCAGGTGCCGAAAAACAGGGCATGAAAATGAACGAAAACCTATTCATAACCCCAGACAGACCTACAGCAATCAGACAGGCCTTCAAAATGGCTGGAGAAGGTGATATTGTCCTGCTTTTGGGAAAATCTCATGAAAACAGCATTATCTACAAAGATCATATTATGCCTTATGATGAAATAACAGAAGCAAAAAAAGCGCTGTCAGAACTTATGAATAAATAAAAATATCAGGAGAAAATAAATGAATATTTGTGTAATTTATGGCGGAAAAAGCGGTGAACATGAAATCTCCCTTCTTTCTGCTTCTTCAATAATCAGAGGAATTGACAATAAAAACAAGGTAATTTTAATTGGAATCACAAAAGAAGGAAAATGGTATTTGCAGTCAGAAGAAGAATACCAGCGCATTTGCAAGGATAAAAAGGCCATCCTCACAATCACCCAAGATGAAAAAAAAGCAGTTTCAATAATTCCAGGTGCAGAAGTGAAATCCTTTTCTGTAGATGGCAAAGCTCTCGAAATAGATGTCGTTTTCCCGGTCCTTCATGGAACTTATGGTGAAGATGGAACTATTCAGGGACTTTTAGATATGGCAGACCTTCCTTATGTTGGCTGCACTACCCTTTCTTCTGCAATTACAATGGATAAGGAAAAAACAAAAATGCTCTGGCAGAGTGTTGGTCTTCCTGTTGTTCCTTATGTATGCCTTAAAAGATATGTAATGAATGATTCAGTTTTATACGACGCATTTATCGAAGCCGCAGAAAAAGAACTTGGAGATTATCCGCTTTTTGTAAAGCCTTGTTGTGCCGGAAGTTCAAACGGTGCTTCAAAAGCTAAAAACCGTAAGGAACTTTCTTTTGCAATTATGGAAGCCTTCCAGTGGGATGATAAAGTTTTAATTGAAAAAGCCATCAATGCCCGCGAAATTGAATGTTCTGTTACCGGCAATTCCGTTACCTTCCCGGCAGACAGCGAAATTGAAGATGTAGTTGCTTACATTCCTGGTGAAATTATTCCATCCCACACCTTCTATGATTTTGATGCAAAATACAATGATCCCGATGGTGCAGCCTTACAGATTCCAGCAAACCTTACAGAAAATGATTTGGAAAAAATCCGAAAAACTGCCTGTGCCGCATACAAGGTTCTGGATGCAACAGGTTTGTCCCGCGTAGACTTTTTTATAGACAAAGACACTAAAGCCGTTTATTTGAACGAAATCAATACAATGCCAGGCTTTACTTCAATCAGTATGTTCCCAAAAATGTGTGATGCCGCTGGATTAGAATTTAAAGAACTGATAAATCTTTTATTGAACGAAGCAATTGAACGCTATAATTCAAAAAAGAGCCTTTGTACAAGTCGTTAAAATAAAAAAGCCGTTTACTGAAGGCAAAAGGCATTCAATAAACGGCTGTAAAATCTAATCAATAAATTAGAATATTCTCAAAATGCTTCCTTTTACAATAATAAGGATAAAGTCAATTAACCAAACAAGGTTCCAACCGAAGAAAATTCTTAAAATACCAGCAAGGTATTTTTTTTCAGCAAAGCGGGCAACGATACCCATAATTGGTCCCAAAAACAAACATAGGATGATACTAACTACGCGTCCTAATCCAAAATAGTCTTTTTTTCCTGCCATAACAAGCACTCCTTTAAAGTTGATATATACTTATATTGTAACTCATTTTTGTTTAAAGAAAAGAAAAAATTTATTTTATTTTTTTTGTTTTATAGCACCAGACAAGCTTAGCTTGGCTGGTGTATATCCATATTTATTGTTCTTTTTTTTCAACTCTTCTTTGAGTCTTTTGTTTTCTGCTTCTAATTGTTTTGTTTTATTTCTTTTATTTTTTATTAATTTTGCAATACCATATCCAGCTGCTCCTAATCCGGCTGCTGCAACGACTGGTGCTGCAGCAACTAAACCTATTCCGCCAAGCATAGTTCCTCCGATAGTTGCAAGTCCAGTTGTTACCGCAACTGCTCCGGCTCCTGTACCTGCAGCGGTTACTGCAGCACCTGCTCCTGCAATTGCTGCACCAGCTCCAGCGGCTGCTCCAAGACCAGCCCCAACTTTTTCAGCTGTATGTTTATTGCTAAATTGTCTTACCCCACATTTAGGACAAATTTCTGCATTTATTGAAATATCTTCACCACATTCAATACATTTTTTCGTTTCTGTCATATTTTTCTCCAAAAATCATATTTATTAGCTTCTATTTAGAGGACACTCATCATCAGCACAAAATCCGCAGTTTTCCGGTTCATCCTTCCAATCTCCACAATGTGCATAAGTACATGGGTCATCAAATTCTTCATTTTCATCATCTTCTTCATCGAAATAGTCTTCATCCATAAAAAAATCCTCCTAAGATTTTGTTCTTACGGAAAAACATGCTGGAAGATTTACCTTACTAACAGCAAGTTGCACAATGCGCCATCAACCTAACATATTTTCTACGTATTCTTAATAAATTCTTAAACAATCGCATAACGACCATCTAAGTTTTTTTTAAGACGACAATATGCCACTTTCTTTAAATTTACGACATGTGTCGCCTGCAAAATAATAGTAACATAAGTTACTTTTTAAGTGAAGTATGCGACTATTGTTCGTATGCTAAAAATATGTCGTTTTGGAAGAAAGTTTGTTTTGAATTGGATTATCAAAGTATTTCACGTAAGGAACTTGCATATAAAATAGGAGTTCCTGTTGCAACCATCAACCGTGCAATTGAACGCGACTCGCAGCCTTATGCTATAGATGCTCTTCGTGTTTCTAAGGTTCTGAATGTTTCGCTTGAATACCTGCTTGATTTACCAGAAACAAAATCGGACGGAAATATTACGACTTCAGAAGAATCCCATCAAATTGAACTGTTTAAAAAATACCATTCCATTATTAAAGTACTGGATGATTTATCACAAGACAAGCAAAAAGAAGCTATTAAACTTATAAAACAAATTCTTGAATTCGGAAAATAAAAGTTGTGTGTGTTACAAATAATCATTTACAAAAACTTGTACAATAATCTTCAAGTTTCTCAAAATCTAAAGTAATTGCCAAAAGAGGTTGTTGCCCTGTCGACTGAGAGTTCTTGTTCTTTTTTGCTTCATAAAGATTTTTGGCAGTTCGTTCAATTTTTTCTTTATTTTGACGAACAAAATATAGTTCATTGAAGACAATAAGTTTATATTTCAAATCACCTTCATCATTCAAATCATAATTTACAATTTCTGTTTCTGGAACCGGAATCATATTATTAAAACGAAGTGTACCATAAAGTCTTTTTGAATCTTTCATATAAATTGTTATAAGAGAATCATTTTTGATTTTTCCATTTGCAGTATAATCTTTTGATTTTGGAGACGAGAGTGGTATAAAATAATTAAATCCATTTAGTTTTTCAATAATTCCAAGGTATTTACGATGATAAATTCGCGATTCATTTTTATTAGACATAACTCGAGTTTCTTTTTTTCTCAAGTAATTAATATATTTATCTGAAATAATCACAAATTTATATGACATTGGAACTCCAACAAAAAAGGCGACCTTTTACAGCCGCCATTTACATTCTCCAGTTAAGGGGCGGAGCTTCCCCAAATTACATTCTCCAGTTAAGGGACGGAGCTTTCCCACACCTTAAATATAAGGGGCTTTTATCCTAAAGTCAAGCATCTTATAATCAAATTTTCGACATTGACAGGTCTATTTCACTATGTTAAAATAATCTACTATATTAAATTTTACACAAAAAAAAGGAATTGTATATGAAAAAAGGTGCACTATACACAGCAGGCTCTATAGTAATTTTAATTATCTGTCTTATAGCCTTTGTTTTACCAGCTTCATTAGGAAGAGGAGGAAATCAGAAAGCCCTCGAATTCGGTAAATACAATGGAAGAAAGATAGCTTATGAAAGCGGTTCAGATTTCGCTAATTTTGTTTCCTATTATGCAGAAATGTTCCGTAATCAGGGAATGCAGATTGACTCATCTAATCAATATTATCTCTTCAACTATGCATTCAATTCAACAGTAATGAAATACGCTTACGAAGATGCAGTAAAGCAGAGTGGTTGGAAAGTTCCAAAAGAAGCAGTAAACAGAAAGCTTCGCCCATACTTCTATGATGAAAATGGAAAATTCTCCAGTAAGCTTTATAATCAGGCAGATCCAGCAAGAGTAGAAGAAATGCGCTCAAGCATTGAAGAAAACCTCTACACAGGCCGTTTCCAGGATGATAACTTTGGTTCAGAAACAGAAATCTTTGGAACAACTGCCCTCTTCGGATTAAAAGAAGCAGATGCAGAATTAGATTTTATCAAGAATTATGAAGCAGAAAAACGCGGATTCAATCTTGCTGCATTCAAAAAATCAGATTATCCGGAAGAAGAAAAACTTGCTTTTGCAAATAAGAACACAGCAAAGTTCATCAAATATGATATTTCAATCATCACTGTAGAAGATAAAGCAACAGCAGACAAAGTTGCAAAACGCCTTGAAAAAGGAGAACTTACCTTTGAAGATGCTGTTTCTGAATACTCACAGAAATCTTACAGTAATACAGAAGGAAAGCTTACAAACACATATCAGTATCAGCTTGAAAACATTCTTAACGACAAGGCTGACCTTGATACAATCGTAAGTCTCTCTAAAGATTCAGTAAGCCCTGTAATTCAGACTTTAATCGGTTACTCAATTTTCAAAGTTGATGGTGATGCAGTTCAGCCTGACTTTACAAGTGAAGACATGAAAACACGTGTAACAAGTTACATCAATTCTTATGAATCAACAATGGTAGAAGATTATTACATTGCTCAGGCTAATTTGTTCACAACAGAAGCAAAAGCAAATGGTTTTGACGCCGCTTGTGAAAGTCTTGGAATTGAAAAGAAAGAAGTTGCACCATTCCCATTAAACTACGGAAACGCTTCTGTTTCTGCAAAACTTGATACTTCAATTGAAGGATTAGGTGGAGCTGCAACAAACGAAAACTTCCTTAAATCAGCTTTCTCTCTTAAACTCAACGATTTTTCAGAGCCACTTGTAAATAATGATTACGTAATCGTAATTCAGTATACAAATACAGAAAATGCTGAAAGCGATACAGAATCAACATCAATACTTGCCGACTTGGAAAATTATGACAGTGCTGCTGCGCAAGATGCAATTATGGACGGTAAAAAACTCGAAAATAATTTCATGACAACTTACTATTCTAATTTAATGTAATTTGGATAATAATAATTTTCAAAAGCCCTGCCTAATTCAAACTGCGCAGGGCTTTTCTGTATCATACAAAGAAAAGCTTCTCTATTCAAAATACGCGCCTGCAAAGGCAATCACAAATACAATAAATAATCTAACAATTCAGAGCGGAACAATTTTTTTATGCTGCTCTCCTATTCTTCCTTATGGAATAAAGGAATTATTGGATAAACTCCCAGACCAATGCTTTCTTCTTTTATGTGAACGAGACTCCGCACTTTACGATTTTACAAAATCTCTTTTTACAGGAAATGATGAAATTGCAAAAGCCTGGAAAGAAATCAACAATTCACAAAAGATGGCATTTTTATCACAAAATGAGCTTTATCAACTTCCGCAAATATTAAACAAACATTCATACACCTTTGCTGACGGAAAACAATTTTCACCAGCAGGAAGCTTCCGAAGGATTATAAGGCTTGATTTTTCAGCAGGTGCAGGTTTTAATTCTTCCTTTTATGAAGAC
The DNA here is from genome assembly GCA_902802305.1 of uncultured Spirochaetaceae bacterium. Lineage (GTDB taxonomy): Bacteria > Spirochaetota > Spirochaetia > Treponematales > Treponemataceae > Treponema_D. The sequence goes on along the minus strand of CADCLG010000022.1, from coordinate 9,876 downwards.
CTTTTACAAGCCAGCACAAAAGCTTTAATGACCTTCTGGTCGAACCGTGTGACTTTAGTTAAGTTTGGTCGGAAATATTCACATAATTATTTTACTAACCTTCAGCTCTTACCAAAAACAATTCCACTTGAAAAATATTTTAAATCTGTTTCAAAACCAATTTTAATTTTTGGAGCAGGAGAAAGCATAAATAAAGGTATAGAAGAAATAAAGGAATATGCAGAAGAGTTTTTTATTCTCTGCACAGACACCTCCCTTACTTCACTTTTGCAAAATAACATTACTCCAGACGGAGTTTTTATTGAAGAAGCACAAGAGCTTATAATCCAAGCCTTTATAGGAACAAAGCCCCAGATTTGTCAGGGCAAAACTCATATTTTTGCAAGCCTTTCTTCTACACCTCTTATAAGCCACAATGTTGACCTATCCAGTATTTCATATTTTACAACGATTTTTGATGACTGCAATTTTATATCTTCTATGCAGAAAGAAAAACTTCTGCCACCCTCAAATCCACCTTTTGGTTCAGTAGGATTAACAACAGTATTTTATGCTGACAAGTTCAGAATAGATGACAGTATCCCAATTTATATTTATGGACTTGATTTTTCTTTTTCGGCAGGCTTTACCCACGCAAAAGGAACAATGACACATGCTACAAGACTAAAAAATACAAACCGCTTGAATCCACTTCAAAATTATAAAGCCTGCTATAATGAAAATACCAGAGCCTTTCAGGATAAAGCAGGCCATCTTTTTTACACAAGCCATATTCTGCAAAGTTACGCAAACACTTTTAACGCATATTTTTATGACAAAAAAAATATATTTGATTCCATGGACTGTGGAATTAAATTGGCGATTCCTGCCAGAAAACCAGATTTAAATGAAACAGAAAGCGTGTGTGCAGGAACCGACAGCAGCGTAAACAAAAGCAACTGCACTGAAAACAGCGAATACACAAATAACGAACATACAATTCAATTCCTGCATCAGCAAACATACCAGAAGGATTTATCTCAAAAAATCACAGAATACATTCAGGATGAAAAAAAGCAACTTGAAACATTAAAAGATATTCTTACAGGAAAAATCAAACTTTCAAAGCAGGAAGCAGAGAAAAAAATCCGACAACTTGCAGAAGCTAGAGAATATCTTTATCTTCACTTTCCTGACGGACAGATTTTTTCTACTGAATTATCTTTCTTGAAAAGAATAAGAATTGAGCTTGATTACTTTCTAAAATTATTCAGATAAGCTACTCTTCTTTCTCTTTAAGCACAGCAAGGAAGGCGCTCTGAGGAAGTTCAACATCACCAATCATCTTCATGCGCTTTTTACCTTCCTTCTGTTTTTCAAGAAGCTTACGCTTACGGGTAATATCACCGCCATAACATTTTGCAAGAACATCTTTTCTTACAGGATTTACTGTCTCACGCGCGATAATCTGACTTCCAATTGCTCCCTGAATAGCAATCTTAAATTGCTGGCGGGAAATCTCATCCTTTAAGCGTTCGCAAACCTTGCGGGCTCGGGCAACAGCATTATTTTTGAAGGTAAGTAAAGACAGGGCATCCACCATTTTTCCATTCAAAAGAATATCAACTTTAACAAGTTCTGTTGGACGATAGCCAATTACTTCATAATCAAAAGAAGCATAACCCCGGCTATAGCTCTTCAAACGGTCATAAAAGTCAAAGAGAACTTCGGACAAAGGCATTTCATAATTCAATTCAACACGTTTTGTATCCAGATAAGCCATATTTGTCTGCATACCACGTTTTTCTGTACACAAAGCCATAATTGAACCAAGATATTCAGAAGGAGTTATGATTGACGCTTTTATATATGGTTCTTCGGCATCACGGATTCTTCCCTGAGGATATTCAGATGGATTATCAATATACATATCTTCGCCATTAGAAAGGTGTAGAAGATAGCGTACAGATGGAGCTGTAAAAATTACTGCCTGATCAAAGTCGCGTTCAAGACGTTCCTGGATAATTTCCAGATGAAGAAGCCCAAGGAAGCCGCAGCGGAAACCGTTTCCTAAAGCAAGAGAATTATCTTTTTCGTAAATTAAACTTGCATCATTCAGCTTTAGCTTTTCCATACTGTCTTTTAATTCTTCGTAATCATTAGAATCCATTGGATAGATTGAAGAATAAACAACAGGCTTTACCTCTTTAAATCCAGGCAAAGGCTCTTCAAGACCGTTTTCAACAGAAGTAATCGTATCACCAACTTTTACATCGCTAACAGTTTTTAAGCCTGAAATAATATAGCCTACATCACCTGCTTCAAGCACGCCGGTTTCTTCATAATTAATCTTAAAAATACCGCACTGCTCAACCTTGTACTGAGTGTTGGTGCTCATCATTTTAATTAAATCACCAGTTCTAAGCTGACCGTCCATAACACGAACATGAACAACAACTCCTCGGTATACATCGTAATGACAGTCAAAAATAAGGGCTGCAAGCTTGCCGTTAGGATCTCCCTTTGGTGGCGGAAACTTAGTAACAATTGCTTCCATAAGCTCGTCAATTCCTTCACCAGTTTTTGCAGAAACACACATTGCATCTGAAGAATCAAGTCCCAGCTCATTATCAATCTGATGCTTACACGATTCTATATCAGCTGAAGCCAAATCTATTTTATTGATGACAGGAACCATTGTTAAATCGTGTTCCAAAGCCATATACATATTACTTACCGTTTGACTTTCAACACCTTGAGTTGCATCTACCAGCAAAAGCGCGCCTTCGCAAGAGGCGATTGCTCTGGAAACTTCATAAGAAAAGTCTACATGTCCCGGAGTATCTACGAAATTAAGCTCATAATCATGTCCATCCTTAGCATGATAAGGAATTGTAACAGCCTGACTTTTAATTGTAATTCCGCGCTCACGTTCTATATCCATATTGTCCAGAATCTGATTTACCATCTTACGGTCATCAATAATCTGTGCCTTTTGAATAAGCCTATCTGAAAGAGTTGATTTACCGTGGTCAATATGAGCAACAATACAAAAATTGCGCTTGTACTTCATTTCTGTCATAAAAAACTCCAAATTATATCAAATATTAAAAGTAATAGGGGCTGTCCAAATATGAACCCATAGTTAGCGAAACATCTATAAAGCCCTTTTTACGCCTCTGCACGTAAAGCTGGGCAAGAAAATAATCATTTTCTGTATCAAACTTAATATCCTGAACTGTAACAGGGTCATTTTCCGAAAAACCCATTTCATCGGCAGAAGTTCCGTTTAAGACAGTTTTTACACTATAAGCCCTTCTGTTTGTTGTAGATGAACGAATCATGGACATTCCGAAAATTGGAAGAAAGGCATTTCCCAGTAAATCACTTTCGTAGATTTTTATAAGGGGATTTTCAGGGCGGGCTTCAAGATAAACAGGACTTGTACATTCTCTTCCTTCTTCATCTGTGTAATTAACCGAAATTAAAGTGCGGTCACTTTTTGACATGAGATAAAACTGCAGCTGATCTAAAGATTCAATTTTTTGATTATCAACGCTGGTAATCAAGCAGTTTTCCTTTAAGCCTGAAAAGAAAGCAGAACCACCAGGCATTACATACTGAACTTCTACCCCAGACTTAACAGCCTTAATTTTTTTTGTGTGACCATACGAAGAAATCCAGACATGAGAAAGCTGACCGCCCTTATACAAAAGCGGAAGCTCCTGTTTTAAATATTCAACAGGAATTGCAAAGTTCAAGCCCTGAAACTGCAGCATACCGGCAAAAACAATTGCCTGAACCTTTTTATTTTCATCAATCAATGGGCCGCCAGAGTTTCCTGAATTAACGGCAGCATCCAGTTGAAGAACGCTGCCCATTGTTGTAAGCTTTCTGTCAATTGCAGAAATAATTCCAGAAGTTAAAGTTCCTTCAAGTCCTATTGGAGTACCAATTGCAGAAACCTTATCTCCTACCCCCAAATCCGAACTTGAACCAAGCTCAAATACAAAATCCGGTTCAATTTCTACTTTAAGCAGGGCAAGATCAATAACAGAATCATAGCCTATAACCTTTGCAGGTATTTTTGTTTCCATATCAGAAGGAAGCTTTACAAAAACCCGGGAATAACCTTCGTATTTTGGGTCTACCATGGAATCAATAACATGATGATTTGTAATGATATAGCCCCGTTTATCAATAAAAAAGCCTGAACCAATTACAATATCTGCATAACCGGCACCATTTTCTACCTTCAGGCCTTTATCAACCCAAACTGTTACTGTTGCGTTTATACAATCCATAATTGTCTGAGGAAGCTTTTCCTTACAAACGACGCTCCCCGGGATTTCTTCTTTTATCAGAGAATTATAATCTACTTGTGTATATTTAGAATCAAGTTCTATTCCAGCAGCTTTAAGTGAATCTGTAAGACGAGCGGCTTCATAATAATCTTTATTTTCTATTGCATAATCCAGTTGAAGAATTGTCTGAGCCTTACATTCATCAATAATTTCCTGATTTTTTAAAATACAAGCCCGCCATAAAGCCTTTACGCAATCAGTTTCTAAAAGAGTTCTTATGGTATGTATTTCGTTTTGAACCACATTATCATTAGTATAATCAAGATATGTTTCTACGTGTTCGGGCTCTTTTATTGATTTGCATGAAGAAAAAACTGCAAGAGCAAGAATCAAGCTTACTATAAATAAAAAATTATATTTTTGCGTCATCGTATTTCCGTTCAATTTTTTTTATATCAGATGCAGAAAATTATTCATTGTATTCTATTTTTTTCAAATAAAAATTACTGTCAACCCGGATGATTGTAAATCTTTCATCCTCAGAAATCTGCACAATATTTACTTCGCCGTTTACAAGATTTGTATCGGCCTGAGCAATAATTTTTTCTTCCTGCTCCTTTGTACCGATTTCTGAAATCCAATAATAATTGTTTCTGTATCCTTTTATTACCTTATATTCATTTTCGTTGTATCTGATTAAAACCGGCACTTCATTTTCAAAAGCGATTAAAACAGATTCAAGTCCATTTGAAGTATAAAAAATTGTTTCTTCCTTTAAAACATTCGAATCATCATCAGGGTAACGGATATACTGATAATCGCAGATTCCGTTTCCGTCATCATCCCAATAAGAGATTTTTCCATTTTTAGGAAGGAACTCTTCTTTATATTCAACGATTGTGTCGCTATTTCTGTCAATTTCAATTTTCTGCAGATAAATTGATTTGCTGAAGGCATTGTCACCGAAAATCTTTTTAATCAGTGAATCATAATACTGGTCCGGATAATCATCATTCTGAGTAAAATTAAAGGTTTCTGCGGTTTCAAAAACATTATCGCCATCATAATCGACATAGCGGACAAAAGGAAGTCCTGTCTCTATTGTTGAATAAGCGTATTTTCTTTCGGTTACTCTGAAGTTTGCAAAAACCGGACGACCTTCAAACATGGTATAGATTACCTTTGAATCATAGCGTTCTTGGGTAGGCAATTCAATTGATGAAGCCTTCTGTGCGAGAGCAGCTTCATCAGGAAGTTTACTTTCTGCAATTGGATAAGGAATATAAAAATCAGCACCAAAATATGAAAAGAGCTCATTTTTTTTCATTTCAAAAGGATTGTAATTAAAATCATCATTCAAAAAATAAAAATAGGACTGCTTTTTATTTAGATTAATCTGATGAACAGAAGGAAAAATATCATATTCAAGGAAAATATCTTCTTTTTCATAATCTATGGAAACAGGGGTGCCAAAATCACAAATTACATTCATTTCCAGAATCTGGTCGTTATTTTCATCATATTTTACGTTTCTGGCCCTTCCCCGGTCATATTCAATTACTAATTCATTGCGTAAATCTAAATCCTCATCAATATATAAAATGCCAGAAAAAGAATTAAGTCTTTGGCGGAAATTATCGCGGAGTCCTGGATTATTTATAAGCAGGGCAAAGCTTTCAAGAATATTAAGGGAATAAATATTATTGCTTGATTCAAAAAAGAGATTATAGGCGTTTTCCTCAGAAATTATTCCGGCACGCAAGGCAGCAAGAGCATAGAGAGGACTATTATTATTTATCTGACCAACTGCCTTTAAAAGTCGCTGCTGCTCTTCCCCCTGAGCAAACATAAGGGCAATAATCTGGGTGTCTGACTTTCCTATATCACTGGCATCATAATCAGGAAGCTTTACGATATAAGCAGAGGCAAGAGTTTTTACCAATTCAGGAATCTCATAAGTGCCTTCTGTAAGCAGAGAATGATTCATATAAAGCATTTCAAACATAAAGAAAATCTGAGCAAAACGACCATCCTGAGGAAAAATCTTTCGGGCATTACTCAAACGGGTGCGGGCAAGGCTGATTGATTCATAAGTTCCCATGCGGTAATAATTTTTTATGCGGATAAACTCAGAATCTGCATTATAAATCAAAGGTTTTTCATTCAGAATCGACATGGATTGTTCATATTCACCAACTTCTGATAAAAGATCTGCATACAAAATGCGGGCACCGTTTTTATTGTAATTAAGCCATTTATCTTTTTCAAAAGCTCCACGGATAGTTTCAAGAATCTGGGCACGGGGATAATTTAAATTGCTCTGGGACAAGGCTTTTATATAAATCAAATCGGAAATGCTTTCGTCATAAGAGAGACCAAGTTCTGCATTGCTCAGGGCATTTTTCCAGTCATTTCCGGCAAGACAATTTTCGGCAAGCTTAAGACAGCGTTCGGCAGTCCTCTGGTTGGCTGCTGCAACTTCTTTTGATTGAGCAGAAAGTTTTGCACTTGAAAAAAAAGTCAAAACCACAAAAAGCATAAAATAAACTGAAAGCGATAATCTTTTTTTTACTTCTTCCATTTTTTTCATTTAATTTACTATCCAGTCTTTAAAACCTAAACTTTTCCCAAGGATACACAAAAGCTCCTGATTTTCAATAATACTTTGAACAAGCGGAATTTTTCTGCGCATTTCTTCAGGAATCTGCCAGTCCTTAAAAATATCTATAACCTTTTTATAATCCTTCTGCGCCGTTAAAATTTTATCACCAGTCTGAAGGTTTCGCACACAAAGAGGCAGTGAAAAAGCTTTTTCAACTTTGCAGCCGTTTATAATAAAGGAATATAGATTTCCATTCCCTTTCTGAACTTCTAAAATTCCAAAGGGAAATTCATAAGTTCCTATTTCTTCTATTATATCAAAAAAAATCAAGTCCGTATTGTTATTTTTGCTTTTTTTTATTAAAAGCTGCTCTTTTTTTAAGATTATTTCCAAATCTTCATAATTTTTTGTAATTATTTTATTATTTTGAGCTTCTTCGCTAGATTCCACCGCTTTTACAAGGTCAAGCATAAAGGAATAGGGAATACGGTTTTTATTGAGCAGAGAAAAAGCCTTGTAAAGTAATTCGATTTGCAGAAAATCGTTGGGACCAGCAGCTGCGTTTACAAAGGCGGCTCGATCTATAGAAACTGATTTTTCCTCTTCATTATAGCAAAGAGGAATTCTATCGGTAAGCTCCTTTATATATTCCCGTTGTTTTTGAGTTTTTTCTATTCCATTCAAAATTCCTTTTTGCCAGCCCGTAAAATCTTGATTCAAAAGGGGAATAAGTTTATGGCGGATTTTGTTACGAAGATAATTTATGTCCGAATTTGTAGAATCAGTTCGCCAGCTTTGATTTTTTGCCTTCAGATAGTTTTCAATTTCTTCGCGCGAAAGGTCCAGCAGGGGGCGGAGAAATTTGTGGCGGACGCGGGGGATAAAACTAAGATCCTCCAGAGAATCGCCTTTAAAGATTCGCATAAGGCTTGTTTCCAGCTGGTCGTTTTGATTGTGGGCCAGACAGAGAGCATCGAGATTATTTTTTTGAAGGAAGTCTTCGAAAGCCTGATAACGCAAGGCACGGGCAGCATCTTCCACCCCAGTTTTATTCACCCTGCAATAAGTCTCTACCTCGCCCTTAGCCAGCGCATACTCAAAAAAACGAATGTCGCCTCCAAGGGCCCGCAAGGATTCGCAGGTATTTTTTACAAATTCCACATCGCCGCAAGTTTCTTCATCCGCTCGGATAAAATGATTTACAGAAATTACATACAGAGGGATATGTCGCGAGGAAAGAATTGAAGAAAGTGCGACTAAGAGCGCGGTGGAATCGGCTCCTCCTGAGACGGCGGCGGCGAGCGCGGGAGTTTTTTCAGAAGGGGCATTCAGATTAATTCCGCATTTTTTGAGCCCTTCCATAACTTTTTTTTCAAACTGTGCCACAACTCTTTTTTCTGCGTCTGAATCTGCCTTAGATTCCGCGTTCATATTTTTATTCAAAAGGTCATTCATATTTTCCGCCCTTTACCAACTTTCTTCCCGTTAAAAAATTAAGACGCCACAATTCAGTGACGTCTCAAAATTGCTAAAGATTAAATCTGTTTACGCTGAACAAATTAAAAAGCATTAGCAGAATTAGCGTGCAGGTGAAACAGTTACCAAAGGTAAATTCTCATCAGAAAGAATCTCAACCTTATCGCTAAGCTGTAAATCCTTTACACGAAGAGCCTCACTGACATTGATTTTTGAAATATCTGCAACAATTGTTTCTGGAAGGTCAGCAATACAAGCCTTGATTTTAATCTGATTGTTTCTTTCTTTCTTAAAACCACCCTTCAAAACACCAGCTGGAGTTCCTGTATAGTGAATCTTGATTTTTGTAACAAGCTTCTCATCTGCAGCTGGAACAAAGAAGTCAGCATGAAGAACTTTGTCAGTTCTGATGTTGTATTCTGTGTCTTTGATTAAAGCTAAGTTTTCTTTTCCGTCAATAACAAGATTGATAGAAGTTGTAGGAGTGATTGTTCTCCAAACCTTGTTAAACTCAACTTCATTTACTTCGATTGAAGTAGCTTCTCCCTTGTCATTGTAAACAACAGCTGGGATACTACCTGCTTTGCGAAGTCTTTTAGCAGCTGTTTTACCAGTTGTAGTTCTAGTTTTTGCATTGATTGTCTGCTTACTCATTTCTTAAAGCTCCTTATATCTCTAAAAATATTTTATTATCATATCAGATTTTACAGATTCATTCAATAAAGAGGCCGAGATTTTTTGCTTCACCAAGATTTTTTATGTAATAATTGGCCCCGGGAAGATTTGCTTTTGTCCCGACAGCTACAGACAGCATTTCTCCAGCATGGGCAGCCTGAATTCCTGCAAGAGAATCTTCAAAAACTGCGCAATCAGCTGCAGAAAGATTTAAGGCCTTTGCTCCCTGAAGGAAAACTTCTGGATTCGGTTTGGCCTTTGTAATACAGTTTCCGTCCACAATTGCATCAAAATATTTTTCTATTTTCAATTGGGATAAAATAAGGGGAGCATTTTTACTGGCTGAACCAAGAGAGATTTTTATTCCTTTTGAATGAAGGGCTTTAAGATAATCTAGCGTTCCTTCAAGCAGGGCAGATTGATCAAGCTTTTTTAAGTATTCGACATAAGTCTTGTTTTTTTCTTCTGCCCAGATTTTTTTTTGATTTTCGTCCGCCTTAACCTGTCCGATTTCAAGAAGGATTTCCAGAGATTTTTCCCTGCTGACACCCTTTAATTTTTCATTATCTTTTTCTGTAAAATCAAAACCAAGTTTTTCTGCAAGTTCTTTCCAGGCAAGATAATGGTATTTTGCCGTATCTACAAGAACCCCATCCAAATCAAATATGGCACCTTTTATTTTCTGCATAATTCATATCCATCCTTTGTAACATGTGAATATGGATGATTATAAATAATAGTAGGAGCACCATATGGTCCAAATGATTTAGATAAAGTATTTCCTAATAATTCAAATACTTTATGAACTCTGTCTTCAAAATCTTCTTTAGAAATTACATT